>JAEWKT010000001.1 GCA_023393635.1 Pseudomonadota bacterium | reverse complement strand
CTTTCCCCCAGGGAAAGCGCCGCTTTCTATTTCGTTATCATCTTGACAACTTCCCTTGTCATAAGGCATTGCCCCCATGGCCGATAAAAAAGGCTCTTCCAGCGAAAAAACCCTTTACTGCTCTTTCTGCGGCAAAAGCCAGCATGAAGTGAAGAAACTGATCGCCGGTCCATCTGTCTTTATCTGCGACGAGTGCATTGACCTGTGCAACGAGATCATCCGCGATGAGTTGCCCGCCGGTGACGCGGCCCGCGAGGCACGCAGCGACTTGCCCACTCCGGCAGAGATCAAGACCAACCTGGACAACTACGTCATCGGCCAGGACGTCGCCAAGCGCACCCTGGCGGTCGCGGTGTACAACCATTACAAGCGCCTGCGCCACAAGGACAAGGCCGGCAAGGACGATGTCGAGCTCGCCAAGAGCAACATCTTGCTGATCGGACCGACCGGCTCCGGCAAGACGCTGCTCGCGCAGACTCTGGCGCGCATGCTGGACGTGCCATTCGTCATGGCGGACGCCACCACCTTGACGGAAGCAGGTTATGTCGGCGAAGACGTCGAGAACATCGTTCAAAAGCTGCTGCAAAGCTGCAACTACGAGGTGGAGCGTGCGCAGCGCGGCATCGTCTATATCGACGAGATCGACAAGATTTCCCGCAAGTCCGACAACCCCAGCATCACGCGCGACGTATCGGGCGAAGGCGTGCAGCAGGCGTTGCTCAAGTTGATCGAAGGCACCATGGCCAGCGTGCCGCCTCAAGGCGGACGCAAGCATCCCAACCAGGACTTCCTGCAGATCGACACGACCAACATCCTGTTCATTTGCGGCGGTGCATTTGCCGGTCTGGAGAAGGTGATCGAGAACCGTACCGAGGCATCGGGCATTGGCTTCGGGGCGTCCGTCAAGAGCAAGAAGCAGCGGTCGCTGACCGAGGTGTTCACCGAGATCGAGCCGGAAGACCTCATCAAGTTCGGGCTGATCCCCGAACTGGTTGGCCGCATGCCGGTGGTCACTGCGCTGGCTGAACTGAGCGAAGATGCCCTCGTGCAAATCCTTACCGAGCCGAAGAACGCCCTCGTCAAGCAATACAGCAAGTTGCTTTCCATGGAAGGCGTGGACCTGGAAATCCGCCCTGCGGCGCTCAAGGCCATCGCTCGCAAGGCCCTGGCACGCAAGACCGGCGCTCGGGGTCTGCGCTCCATCCTTGAGCAGTCGCTCATCGGCACGATGTTCGATCTGCCCAATGCCACGAACGTCGAAAAGGTCGTGGTCGACGAGTCCACCATCGAAGAGAACAAGGCCCCATTGCTGGTGTACCGGGAAGCGGCCAAGAAGGCCTGACGGCCGCCCTGCCGCGCCGATGGGCGCTCGCGCCGGAACAAGCCGGGCCGAGCCCATCTGGTGTCAGCGCCCCCGCGCTGCCACGGGTTGAAAAAATGTGTTTGCGGACCATATTCCACTGAGTTTCATGAGGATCACCATGTCCGGACATACCCCCCTGCCACCCACCCCCATCGACCTGCCTCTGCTGCCGCTGCGCGACGTGGTGGTGTTCCCGCACATGGTCATCCCGCTGTTCGTGGGACGTCCCAAGAGCATCAAGGCGCTCGAACTTGCGATGGAGTCCGACCGCAGGATCATGCTGGTCGCCCAGAAGACGGCCGCCAAGGATGAGCCGCAGGTTGCTGACATGTTCGATGTCGGCTGCATCTCGACCATCCTGCAGATGCTCAAGCTGCCCGATGGCACCGTGAAGGTGCTGGTAGAGGGTCAGCAGCGCGCTCTGGTCGCAACGATCGACGATGGCGAGACGCATTTCACTGCGACGGTCAACCCTGTCGAGGCGAGCGAAGAAGGTCAGAAGCCGAGCGAGATCGAGGCTCTGCGCCGCGCCGTGATGCAGCAGTTCGACCAGTACGTCAAGCTGAACAAGAAGATCCCGCCAGAGATCCTCACGTCCATTTCCAGCATCGACGATCCGGGCCGCCTCGCCGACACGATCGCAGCGCATCTCCCGCTCAAGCTGGAGAACAAGCAGCTCGTCCTAGACCTGTCGGACGTGAAGCTTCGCCTCGAGAATCTGTTCGAGCAACTGGACCGCGAAGTCGACATCCTGAATGTCGACAAGAAGATCCGTGGACGCGTGAAGCGGCAGATGGAGAAGAACCAGCGCGACTTCTACCTCAACGAGCAGGTGAAGGCCATCCAGAAGGAGCTGGGCGAAGGCGAAGAGGGCGCTGACATCGAGGAGATCGAGAAGAAGATCAAGGCCGCCAAGATGCCGGCGGACGCCCGCAAGAAAGCTGATGCGGAACTCAAGAAGCTCAAGCTGATGTCGCCGATGTCCGCCGAGGCGACGGTGGTGCGCAACTACATCGACGTGCTGACCGGCCTGCCCTGGGCCAAGCGCACGAAGATCAAGCACGACCTGGCGAATGCGGAAGGCGTGCTGAACGAAGACCATTACGGTTTGGACAAGGTTAAAGACCGCATCCTTGAATACCTCGCGGTGCAACAACGCGTGGACAAGGTCAAGGCGCCCATCCTGTGTCTGGTGGGTCCTCCGGGCGTGGGCAAGACCTCGCTGGGACAGTCGATCGCCAAGGCGACCGGCCGGAAATACGTGCGGATGGCACTGGGCGGCATGCGCGACGAGGCCGAAATTCGCGGGCATCGCCGAACGTATATCGGCGCCATGCCTGGGAAGGTGTTGCAGAGCCTGAACAAGGTGGGCACGCGGAATCCGCTGTTCCTGCTGGACGAAATCGACAAGCTGGGAACGGACTTTCGCGGAGATCCTTCCAGCGCGCTGCTGGAAGTTCTCGACCCGGAACAGAACCACAAGTTCGGCGACCACTATGTCGAGGTGGATTTCGACCTGTCGGACGTGATGTTCGTCGCGACTTCCAATTCGATGAACATTCCTCCCGCGTTGCTGGACCGGATGGAAGTGATTCGGCTGTCGGGCTACACGGAAGACGAGAAGACCAACATCGCCATGAAGTATCTGCTTCCCAAGCAGATGACGAACAACGGCGTGAAGGACGAAGAGCTGCAGGTCACCGAAGCTGCCGTCCGTGATGTCGTCCGTTACTACACCCGCGAAGCCGGCGTGCGCTCGCTCGAGCGAGAACTCTCCAAGATCTGCCGCAAGGTGGTCAAGGGCCTGCAGCTCAAGAAGATGGAGCCGCAGGTGGTGGTGACGGCAGACAACCTGCCCGACTATCTTGGTGTGCGCAAGTACACCTACGGAAGAGCCGAGCAGCAAAACCAGGTGGGGCAGGTGGTGGGGCTGGCATGGACGGAAGTCGGCGGCGATCTTCTGACCATCGAAGCTGCGACCATGCCGGGCAAGGGCGTGATCACGCGCACCGGGTCCCTCGGCGATGTGATGAAGGAATCCGTGGAGGCCGCACGCACTGTGGTGCGCAGCCGCGCTCGCATGCTGGGTATCAAGGACGAGGCTTTCGAGAAGCGCGATGTGCACGTCCACGTGCCCGATGGCGCCACACCCAAGGACGGTCCTAGTGCCGGTGCGGCAATGACGACTGCGTTCGTCTCTGCGCTGACAGGCATTCCGGTGCGCGGCGACGTGGCGATGACGGGTGAGATCACACTGCGCGGCGAAGTCACCGCCATCGGTGGGCTCAAGGAGAAACTGCTTGCCGCGCTGCGCGGCGGGATCAAGACCGTGCTGATCCCTGAAGAGAACGTGAAGGACCTTCAGGAGATTCCGGACAATGTGAAAAGCGGGCTGGAGATCGTTCCGGTGAAGTGGATCGACAAGGTGCTCGAAGTGGCGCTGGAGCGTATGCCTGTGGCGCTGACGGACGAAGAGATCGCAGCAGTGCCGACTCCTGCACCGGAGGCGCAGAAGACCTCCGCACGCAGCGGCTCGGTCAAGCACTGAAAAATTGGCAGGGATGGTTGGTAACGCGCAAAAGTTGCGCTACAATTCATCCCATCGATGCAAACGATGTATAATCTGAGGCTTCGATAAATGCGGGAATAGCTCAGTTGGTAGAGCGCAACCTTGCCAAGGTTGAGGTCGAGAGTTCGAGACTCTTTTCCCGCTCCAGTTTCTAAAAGGGGAGGCTTTCGCTTCCCCTTTTTGTTAAGGGTTTCGGTAGGGCGCGGTAGCAAAGCGGTTATGCACCGGATTGCAAATCCGTGTAGGTCGGTTCGACTCCGGCCCGCGCCTCCAGATGGGTCTCACTCGCGACGTAGTGGGACGGGTTAAGAAGGTCGGTAAGCACTGGTCGCGAATGTTGAAAGACACGGCAAAAACGGTGCTATAATTTAAGTCTTGCTGAAGCGCGTAACGCACTTTGGTAAATGCGGGAATAGCTCAGTTGGTAGAGCGCAACCTTGCCAAGGTTGAGGTCGAGAGTTCGAGACTCTTTTCCCGCTCCATTTTTGTAAAAAGGGAAGCTTTCAGCTTCCCTTTTTTTTCGCTCTGCAGGTCGGTAGTGATGTGTCGCACTGCCTGTGGCATGCAGTGCGCAGGCTTCCGGGCAAGCTTAACGCCTGCCTTGTGGTTCACATTGCTTGTGAACGGCGCCCCGATGGTGAAATTGGTAGACACTGCGGACTTAAAATCCGCCGCTTCCTGAAAAGGGGCGTGCCGGTTCGACCCCGGCTCGGGGCACCATCATCTTGTTATGTACTGTGCAGCAATTGCACAAAGCTAGACAAATCAACGGTCTAGCGTGGTCTAGGAAATGTTAGAGTGCGCCCGTTGCACAGGTTTGCACACACGGCGCCCCCAAATTTCCCCCACTGTTTCCCCCAATGGCAACGCCTCTCAAGACAGCTACAGGTACGTGGCGAATTCAGATCGAGGTTCGAGGTCAGCGTGACAGCGGCACGTTCCCGACAAAACGTGAGGCCACGGAGTGGGCAGCGCGTCGCTCCACTGAAATGCGGGCCATGGCCACCGGTCAGGCTGGCACGATCAAAACGGTAGCAGACGCACTGCGCGAGTACGGCGAGAAAGTCTCACCTCAGAAAAAGGGTGAGGTCAAAGAGCTGGTGCGCCTCAATGCATTTTTGAAGCACGACAGCTTTCCTTCCAAGTTGAGGTTGTCAGAGCTGACGACAGCGCACCTGGCCGCTTGGCGCGACTCCCGTTTGAAGGTTAACTCTCGCAGCTCGGTGTTGCGTGACATGACGCTGCTGTCGCACGTGCTCGAGATAGCTAGGCGGGAGTGGCAGTGGATCGCCGTCAACCCCATGAAGGATGTCACGCGGCCCCAGGAGCCGGACCACCGTGAGCGTGTTATCTCTGGTCGCGAGATTCGTAGGATGCTGCGCGCATTGCGCTGGGCACCTGGCCAACCAGTCCGGAGCGTATCGGCAGCGGTTGCCAATGCGTTTCTGCTGGCGCTGCAGACGGGTGCCCGCGCCGGAGAGATATGTGGGCTTCGCTGGTCCGATGTGAGGGCGGATCACTTCGTTGTGGTCGACGGAAAGACTGGCCGGCGGGAGGTGCCGGCAGTGGCTACGACTCTGCGCACACTGGAAGCCATGCGCGGGTTTGACGATGAGCTGGTCTTTGGGATGAAGCCACAAAGTCTCGATGCAATGTTTCGCAAGTATCGGGAGCGCGCTGAACTATCAGGATTCACGTTCCACGACAGCCGGCACACCGCTGCAACACGACTTGCCCAGCGCATCCATGTGCTGGACCTTTGCAAGATGTTCGGGTGGACCAATCCAAAACGGGCAATGGTTTATTACAACCCAAGCGCTGGTGCTATTGCTAGAAGAATTGCGGATGGCAGGTAGGGTATCCGCACACACTACTTTCTGGCGCTAAATTACCCGCTAGTCTAGCTATGCGAGATGTGATATTGTGTAACATCTCAAAGCACTGAAGGATCGATTGTGAGTGAAATTGTTGAGCACGGGGACTCAGGCAACGCACGCCCGATTCCTTCGGCAAATAATAGCCCTGCATTCTCCATAAAGGAATATCAGGCTATCTATCATCAAATAACCGGAAGAACTGAGCAAATAAAAAAGCGTTATACAGACAACGTTTTGCTCGATATGACTGATTTGGAGCAATTGCACCATAAAATCTGTCAGTTATGTGATGTGCACAATGTTGTGGCTAGTAATGAGACTATTTCTGTATTTCATAATAAAGACAGAAAAGAGCAGTTTACATCTTTTGATCGGTTTCGGGCGTACAACGCTAACGCGACCAACCCATGTGTTAATGTCGTTTTTAAGTATAATTTTTCTATCATTCCAGGTGGTCTGCAGCGCCCCCACCCCCAGGAATATGTAGTTGCCATTCGACTCACTTCAAGGGTCGGTTTGATGGCGCAAGCCGAGGAAGATGCCCCTCCGTTTATGCGTGGGCATTTATGGTCTTTTATTTTGGATCACACTGCTGAGATAACAGTAGATTACACTGACTATGTTGTTGCTCGGGGATTTGTTGAAGCGTTCGATGAGTGGTTGCGCGGGTGCAAGTCCATACCGAAAACTGTTTGGCTTAACCGACTGCGTGCTTTCTCTAACTTTATCCCTAAGGCTTTGCAACTCATCATGGTGGTGCTGATAGCCTACTTCGCACTGCATTCTATTCCTGAATACTTTTCTGCTGATTCGACAGTGGATAAGTGGGCGAGATTCTCCGTTATTTATCTTGCTGCCTCGTTTGTCGTGCTGAAAATTGCCTCCATGGCTGGGGATTTGATTGAGGAGGCGGTTGATACATATCCCACATTATCCTATTTGAAGCTCAATAAGGGAGATGAGAGGCTTATTGAAAGGTTTGGCGTGCAGAAGGTTGGTAAAATAATTATGGCCATTTCCGGTGCATTAATGTCTATTGTCTTGGGTATTATTTCGGCCAAACTGGAGAAATTACTATGATTGAGGAAGTGAAGATTGACGATTTTCCCAGTCGATAACTTCGCTTAGTAGCCATTTCCCATCTTTCCCAGGCCGGGGAAAGGATTTATCTGTAGATAAACGCTTTGCAAGTGTGTTGCGGTGCACGCCCATACGCTCTGCAAGCTGGCCTCGATCTAAGCGAGATCCCAACATTGAGGCCATAAATTTCACTGCACTGGTCAGCTTGCTGACCTGGTCGACGAGCTGTGCTTCTGTCGCTGTCATTCGTTGTTTCCAATCAGGCCGATCTGGCCGCGTTGGTGGGTGGGCGTGAGACGGTCGGGCACTGACTGGGCCTCCAGTCGGTGACAGCGTTACGGGCGCTGATGGTGCACACGTGTACGAAGTAATGGGCGCTATGGGGTGGGGCCTCGCTGACCTGGTCGGCGAAGATCTCCACGCCGACGTCGACGGCGTCGATCTCGGCGAAGTGGATCTCCACGGGCAACCATTCGCCGGACTGCATTGCGCGGGCACGTATTCCGCCGAGCGACTGAATGGCATGGGCGATGTGGGCGCGTTCTGCCTTCGAACCTCGGCCGATGGCCACCGCATCTGCCACACGCATGGCCGTCACGACCTGGTGCCATTGCAGCTCCGTGGCCACGCCTTGGCGCAGGGCCTGGAAGGCCTGCAGGACAATCTGGATGGTGCGCTTCATGCCGCCACCTTCGCGGGCTTGGCCAGGGCCAGCCAGGCCACCAGGCCATGCACTGGCATGCCGAGGCCGTGGGCGAGGTGAATTTCGATGTTCGCGCCCTTCGATGCTTCCCACCCGGGTAGGATGGCCAGGCCGTCGCAGTCCATCATCATCTTGATGTCGGCGCGCATGTGCACCAGCCATGGCTCGGACGTGGGTACGTCCTTGTCCACCGGGTTGGTGACCTGGTAGCCGGCCGCGAGCAGGTCCTGCGCTGCCCGGTTGAATGCGGGGTAGTTCAGATCAGGCAGGCCCGTCATTGGGCCGGAGACGTAGAGGCGCATGCGCTCGTTCCTTTGGTGATGGCGGGGTTGAAGAAAGTCGGCAGGCCGGCGTCGACGTAGGTGGACCAAAGGGCCTGGCCTACAGTGCAGCGGCCGCGCTCGCCCTGGGTGGCGCCTGCGGCGATGCAGTGCGCGCAGCGGTTGTGGTGGGCCTGGTAGCCAGAGTCGGCCGCATGCCACTCAATGGCTGGCGTGATGACCTGGTCATCCATGGATCACCTCCAACTCGGTTGCGCTGAACGTCTCAACAACGGACATGCCGCGCTTCACGATTTCGGGAAAAGCTACGCGCCAGTTAGTGCGGCTCTGGCCCACCAGGTAGCGCAACTCGCCCTGTTTGCCGATGAAGGGAGCCTTCTTCGGTGCCGAAGCGGTGGACAGCACCAGCACCTTCATGCCCTCGACCAACTTCGTTGCTGCTCCGTTGCTCACGTCACCAATGGCCTGGCCAGCGGGCGCGGCCGCAGCCTGCGCGCCAGCGACAGGCTGCGCATCGATGCCCTGCGCCGAAGG
>JAEWKT010000054.1 GCA_023393635.1 Pseudomonadota bacterium | reverse complement strand
GTTTAGATTAAACTGCCTTTACAGACTGTACTAGAATATTTTTTGTGAGCGGATGATATTTATTATTCATTATTTAGGAATTATTAAATCCTATAAATATCATTTATTGGATTAATTTAGTTTGGTACTGTGCATATCATCCCCCAGTTAAGAATAAGGAACAACTATGAATAAGATGATGAATGCTCTTATCTTAGAAAATTTTGGTGATCATGAGTTTACACGTACAGAACTCCCTATACCTCAACCAGAGGCTGGGCAAGTTCTAGTACGTATTCATGCCAGTGGTGTAAACCCTATTGATTATAAAATTCGTCTTGGTGAAGCACCATATGCTATGCCAGAGCTTCCTGCCGTGTTGGGAACGGATATGGCTGGGGTTGTAACTGCTGTTGGTGAAGGTGTCACTCACTTCAACGTCGGAGATGAAGTTTACGGTCTGATTGGTGGCGTTCGTGGTCTTCAAGGATCTTTAGCAGAATATGTTGTAGCAGATGCTGATCTGATCGCATTAAAGCCACGGAATATCTCTATGCGCGAGGCAGCAGTACTACCATTGACGTTCCTCACCGCTTGGGAAGGTTTAGTGGATAATGCTAAGGTCCAACCAGGGCAAACTGTACTGGTTCAAGGTGGTGCTGGTGGCGTTGGTTATATGGTGGTTCAGCTTGCAAAAGCACTTGATGCAAATGTTTGGGCGACTGGTCGTACAGCTGATCAATCACTGATTTCAGAACTCGGTGCAACACCTCTCGATTACACAACAGCATCTTCCGATGACATTATTGCTGCAAGCCCTGAGGGTCAAGGTTTTAACATTGTTTACGACACTGTGGGTGGTCCAGTACTCGAAGCTTCACTTTCCATGACAACTCACTATGGCCACATTACCAGCTGTGCTGCATTTGGTAATCATAATTTAGCGAGTTCATCTCTACGGTGTGCCACACTGTCTGGCGTATTCGTCCTAATGCCGATGTTAACAGGCAATCGCCGTTCTCATCATGGCGATGTCCTTAAGATCGCGACTCGTCTCGTTGAGGAAGGTAAACTGCGTCCTATTGTTGATCCTCGTCATTTTACTCTAGACCAAGCGATTGAAGCTCATGATGCTGTTCAAGATCGCTCTGCCAATATTAAGGTCGTTATTGATGTCATTTAACGCACTTCAGGCCAAGACTTGGCGCTTCAATTGTATTGGAGATACAGATGTTCTGACATTAGAAACACTTCCTGTGGCTTTACCAGCCGCAGGAGAAGTTCTAATACAGATGAAAACGATCGGACTCAACCGGGCTGATGTAATGTTTCGGCGTGGTACTTATATTCAAAAGGCAGTATTTCCTTCTCGTCTGGGATATGAGGGAGCAGGCATAGTTCTTGCGATAGGTGAAGGTGTACGCCAATTTTCTCCAGGAGATGCAGTATCGATTCTTCCGACTGACAATCTAGCCAAATATGGGACATATGCGGACAAGCTCCTGATTCCAGAAACTTTTTTAGTTCACAAACCCGATAGTTTAAGCTGGGAAGAAGCTTCTTCAATCTGGATGCAGTATTTGACGGCTTGGGGTGGTGTAATCCATGCTGGTGGAGTTTCGAAAGGAAAAACGATCTTGATCACAGCAGCTTCAAGTAGTGTAGGACTAGCTGCGATACAGATCGCTGAAGCAGCGGGTGCTAAGGTCATTGCAAGTACACAAACGATAGAGAAAAAGCAACGTTTACTGGATCTCGGTGTTAAAAATGTTATAGCCAGTGAAGATGAACCAGATTTGTATGAGGCGCTTGTTTCACGTTTGGGTGGAGAATATCTTGATGTCGCCTTTGATGCTGTAGGAGGGCCACATATTGAACAGATTGCAAAAGCGATGTCTGTGGGAGGAACTATGGTTATGCATGGTGCACTTAGCCCGGAGATCACACCATTTCCCCTTAAAGTTGCATTACGCAAGAGCTTAACCATGCGAGGTTTTTTGTTCCTTGAGGTTCTCCATGACCCTGTTCTAAGGGAGCAAGCCAGACGATTTATTCTTAGCAGTATAGGTGCAGGATACCTTCGTCCAGTGATCGACTGTTGCTTTAACTTTGAGGACATGCATGACGCTCAGCGCTATCTTGAATCAAATCAGCAAATAGGAAAAATTGTAGTTACTCTGAATACATGATGGTCTTATCGGATTTCTACTTTCTAGAAAAAAGGTTAGTTCCATCTGATTCAGGTTTCTATACGGCCCAGCACTTCCGCTAAGTAATCAAACAATGCCCGGATTCGCAAAGGTGTCGGGCCCCGCTGTGGACGATATAAATACAGGCGCCAAACGGGAGAGGTTTCCTCATGAAGTATATGAATGAGCTTACCACTCCTAAGCCACGGCAAAACTAGAAATCCAGGCATGTGTCCGAATCCAACTCCAGCGAGAATAGCTTGAAATTCAGCTTCTAGATCATCTGTAATAAAACGGGGCTTTGATGGCGTAAAGCTTCGACTTTCGGTGAATGTCCATGGCCAGTAACGCCCTGTTTTATAATCGACTAGTGCTGTTAAAGGGTATTTATCAAGGTCAATAATTTTTTTGGGCATTCCAACCTTATCAATTAACTCTGGCGTACCCACAGAATAAAAGTTCACTTTAGCCAATTCCCTTGCCACATATCGATTGTCCGGCAAAAATCCAAATCTGATCCCGATATCTATCCGCTCATCGATCACATCCGAGTGTGAATCTGTTAGCACACAATCCACGACAATATCTGGATAACGTGTGGCAAATTCTGCTAGTGCAGGTACTACCAATTTACGCCCTAACACAGACGACACAGTAAGACGGACAGTCCCACGCATTTCATCTCGTTTTTCCTTGGTGTCTTTTACAAGCAAAGCATCGATCGATCCCACCGCAAAACGTGCTTGCTTTGCCAAACGCTCACCATCAGCGGTAATTTTAATTTGTCGAGTACTCCTGTAGAACAGAATCTCTCCGCGCTGCTCTTCTAGCTCTTTTATTGCCCGTGTCACTACCTGTGGGGAAATACCCAACTGAGTTGCTGCCTCTTTAAAATTGCGAGACTCTGCTGCGACACAAAAGATACGCATCATTTCCAATTTGTTCTGCATGTCCAATCCTGTGTTATGGTAATTATTCCGTAAATAGGAATTCTGAAAGATAATATTATTCATTTATTATACCTAACAAGGCTGTAATACTTAACCCATCAAATATGATTGACAGATAGGTTGAAGGTTACTTGTATGAATAATATAGAAAATAAAGTTGTTGTTATCACTGGTGCAAGTAGTGGTTTAGGTGAAGCTACTGCTCGCTTACTTGCTAAAAAAGGTGCAAAGGTTGTACTTGGTGCTAGACGTACTGAAAAATTACAGGCTATTGTTCACGACATTCGTGCTGAAGGTGGTCAAGCTGAATTTATTGGTATGGATATAACCAAACCACATGAAGTACAAGCACTTATTGAAAAGGCATTAAGCGCATTTGGTCAAATCGATGTATTGGTAAACAATGCTGGATTAATGTCTATTGCACCATTAAGTGAGCTAAAAGTTGATGAATGGGATCGTATGATCGACATTAATATTAAAGGTGTTCTTTATGGTATAGCAGCTACCCTACCTGTTTTCCAAAAACAAAACTTTGGACACTTTATTAATCTCGCATCTGTTGCAGGGATAAAAGTATTTAGTCCAGGAGGTACTGTTTATAGCGGTACTAAGTTTGCTGTAAGAGCCATCTCTGAAGGACTTCGTCATGAAGTTGGGGGAACAATTAGAACGACGACTATTGAGCCTGGTGCAGTTGAGTCAGAACTAAAATTCGGTTCTTCTCATAAAGAAAGTTCAGAGTTTGTTACTGATTTCTACAAACAAGCCATACCAGCTGACTCAGTCGCTCGAGCAATTGCTTATGCAATTGAACAGCCTGCGGATGTAGATATTAATGAAATTGTTTTGCGCCCAACGAGCCAAGAGTTTTAATTATTGAATAACAAAAAAATGGGAGCACCTCGCTCCCATTTTTACTATATTTTTTAAAGTTAAGGACAAATCCATGAAAGCCGTATCGTATGTTATAAATAACCATGATGATTTTAAAAATTCATTGGTAGATATTGAAAAAGCGAAGCCTACGCTTAAGGAGCGTGATGTACTGGTAAAAGTTCAGGCAATCTCTGTGAATCCAGTTGATACCAAAGTGAGAAAAAATTCGTCTGAAGCAAATAATCGTATTTTAGGTTGGGATGCCGTTGGGGAAATTATTGAAGTTGGCTCAAAAGTTACCTCGTTTAAAGCAGGAGATTCTGTTTGGTATGCTGGCGATTTAACCCGAGATGGTAGTAATGCTGAGTTTCAAGCAGTCGATGAGCGCATCATCAGCCTTAAACCAATTACAGTATCTAATGCAGAAGCCGCAGCATTGCCATTAACTGCAATAACGGCATGGGAAATGCTGTTTGATCGGTTTCAAATTTCAGAAACAGAAGTTGGCAGTATTCTAATTATTGGTGGTGCAGGCGGTGTAGGATCAATCGCTATCCAACTCCTAAAAGCAAAAACAAATCTGACCGTTATAGCAACAGCTTCACGTGAAGAAACGAAATCTTGGGTGGAATCACTTGGTGCCGACCATGTCATTGATCATAGCAAAGATTTAAATGCACAAATCGAGACACTAGGCATTGCAAAACCAAAATACGTATTCTCTACAAATCATACAGAAACATATATCAAGCAAATAGTTTCTCTGATTGCACCACAAGGCAAGCTTGGATTGATCGATGATCCACAAACATTTGATATTATGCCGTTTAAGACCAAATCTATTTCTATCCATTGGGAGTTGATGTTCACTCGTTCAATGTATGAAACCGATGATATTGAAAAGCAAGGTGATCTGTTGCAACAGGTTGCCCAATTAGTTGACCAGCAAAAAATTAGAAGTACCCTCAACCAAAATCTAGGCAAAATTAACGCTGCAAACTTGGAGAAGGCGCATAAGTTGCTTGAATCAGGCAAGTCAAAAGGCAAAATTGTACTAGAAAACTTCTAAAATGAGGTGTAGTAGCTCAAATCTGATCAGACAGTTACCCGTTATTTCGGGAGTCTGTCAGTTTAAATTTGAGCTAAATTTTTGTTCGCCTAAATCTGTTTTACATCCAGCAAAGTTATCATTGGCGTTCTGCCATTGCACACCCTGCCCTGATGGGTTCGACTATTATTATAAAATACCAGCTATTCGTCCAGATCATTCTGCAATGATTCCAAATCACTATACAACTTCTTCCTGAAAGTGATCCTAAACAGTATCGTGGACAACAAATCCCTCTAAATTCTTGAAATATTTCTGTTCAAAGGCTTCTGGGCTTAACCAGCCGTTTGCAGAATGTCTTCTGATTGGATTGTAATAAATCTCAATGGCTTCCCTGAGCTGTTTGACTTCTTTTTCTAATTCCAAGATCCGCTGTTGTTCTAATGAAAGTTGACGTTTGCTTGAACCTGCCAGATTGGTTTCACGAATCCATTTATCTAATGTTAAATAACCCACACCTAATTTCTGGGCGATTGCAGCTATAAGTTCGTGGGAGTTTGAAAGTGCATAATCAATTGCTTGCTGTTTAAATTCAGGACTTGAGCAACATTGCTGCGCAAGATAGCCATTTCTTGGATCTCCAAAGTTAACGTTACGTTATCTTTAGAGGGAAGTACTGTCCATTATTTTGGCTAGGATCAGTGTCTAAAACTATGAAAGGAGTAATCGTGTGGATTATTAAATAAAGTATCAAAAATTTCCTTTGTTTTAGCACTAATAAAACGAGATGAAAAAATTTGACCAAATTCATCTTGGAAGATAAAACAATCTTCTCTCCCCAACTGCTGTCACCGGCAGTGTCAAAATGACCCCCTAACGGCATTTAAAAACTGATCCCCTTGGTTAAGGTTGACGACACATAAAGTGACTCAGATTGAAGAATTACTGCCACACCGATGGAAACCCAACTCAAATTTAAAAATAGCTATGGGGTTTAGCGGATGCTTACAGAATAATGTTGATTCATTCCGCTTACCATTTGCTTACCAGAATGCAAAAACAAAAAAACCTCTTACGATTAATGCACGTAAGTGGTTGTTTTATATGGTGGGCCCAGACAGACTTGAACTGTCGACCAACGGATTATGAGTCCGCTGCTCTAACCAACTGAGCTATAGGCCCAATAACTTTATTTCAAACTAATTCAACAACTTAGTTTAAAAGCATTCTATAACAATAATTAAATTATTGCAAACATTGGTACTGTGTAGGCACTATGTAGGCGCTAAATAATTATTGCGAATTATTGCGAGAGCGCATCATACAATATGTCCAAGTCACTGCAAAGAGTAAAACTCACAAAAACTTTTGTTGATTCTGTTCCACTCTCCCCAGGCAAACAGGTTTTCTATCGTGATAGTGAATTAACCGGCTTTGCCCTTAGGGTCACTAGCGCAAAAACTTATATTGTAGAGCGCCGGATCGGCAATGGCGGTTCTTCAGTACGGGTAAAGG
>JAEWKT010000015.1 GCA_023393635.1 Pseudomonadota bacterium | reverse complement strand
TCGCCACTAATGATCTCAGCAAGCTGAGATCATCCGTTCGACTTGCATGTGTTAAGCCTGCCGCCAGCGTTCAATCTGAGCCATGATCAAACTCTTCAGTTTAATATCTATATGCCTTTAATCTAAGACACAAATCTGGCTCATTAATCGAAACTAACAATATTCGCTCAAATAAACTTCAAGAGAATTCTTGCCAATCTAAATCAATGATAATTTATCATTGCTCGATCAACAAAAATCCACACAAGTTGTTCTTTACTCAATTCTTAATGAATTAAACTTTAATCTCTTTAGTAAGCACTAAATCGTCATCAAAGTTTCCAATGCTTCGTCAGTATTGGTAAATCAGAGCGCGTATTGTATATCAATTTGGCGTTCTGTCAACTGGTTTTTTAAATATTTTTTCGATTTACTCTACTCAAACTATTTAAACATTTACCAGTCAATATGGCCATGTTTTTAGCTAATTAGTTGTTTAAAAACAACTTATTGTTTAGCCTCATCATCTCCGTGGTGCGCATTCTACGTGATTTAACAGCCTTTGCAAGCGTTAATTTCAATTGTTTTAACGTTCGATGATTTATTAAACAAAATGGCAATAACAGTCAGTTTCATGGCTAAATATTGAACTGCTACTGCCTTTTTGCCTCTTATACTGACTTTAATCAAGCAACCACACTTACCCGAGCAATGGCTTTTTTACCTGCTTGAATAATGACACTATCGCCTACTTTTAAGGTAAAGCTGGCATCGACGACTTGCTGATCCACTTTAACAGCACCGCGACCCAACGCATCTTTGGCTTGCGCAGCATTTTTGGTCAGACCTGCGCGTGACAGTACGCTGGTAATAAACAGTTGTTCCTGTCCTTCCAGTGACACTTCGACTTCATTGATGTCTTCAGGAATTTCCCCGTCCATAATACGGTTGCCTGCGCTTTTGTGCGCGTTGGCAGCAGCATCACTATCATGAAAACGTTCTACCAATTCCAGGGCAATGATACGCTTGATTTCCTGTGGGTTACGACCATCGGCCATTTCTTGCAAGTATTGCTTGACCTCAGACATGGGTTTAAAGCTCAGTAATTCAAAATAGCGCTCAATGAGGCTATCTGGGATGGACAGGGTTTTTTGATAAATCGTGCCTGGGCTATCAAACACGCCAATATAGTTGCCTAGGGATTTAGACATTTTCTGTACGCCATCCAGTCCTTCTAAAATAGGCACGGTAATGCAGACCTGTGGTTCTTGATCATAACGGCTTTGCAGGGTACGCCCCATCAGCAGGTTAAAGGTTTGATCGGTACCGCCCAGCTCGACATCGGCTTTGAGCGCAATGGAGTCATAACCTTGCACCAGAGGGTATAAAAATTCATGAATGGCAATGGGTTGTTCATCCTGAAAGCGTTTGGAGAAGTCATTGCGTTCCATCATGCGCGATACGGTTTGTTGACTGGCCAGACGAATCATGTCGGCAGCGGTCATCTGGTTGAACCATTCGCTGTTAAACACTACTTTGGTTTTGGCAGGATCCAGAATTTTAAATACTTGTTCCTGATAAGTTTTGGCATTGGCTAGTACGTCTTCACGGGTGAGTGGTGGACGCGTGGTGCTTTTGCCAGTAGGATCACCAATCATGCCCGTGTAATCACCAATCAGAAAATAAACCTCATGACCTAAGTCCTGAAAAGTTTTGAGCTTGTTAATGAGGACGGTATGGCCCAAATGTAGGTCGGGCGCAGTGGGATCAAAACCTGCTTTAATACGCAATGGACGATTTTCTTTTAATTTTTTAAGCAAATCGTCACGCGAAATGATATCGGCAGTGCCGCGTTCTATTAATTCAAGTTGCTGCTGGGCTGGTAAAAACGTTGTCATGGCAAATCAAAAACAATAAAGTTGGGATTGCGCGATATACTAACTTTTTTTTAGGCGAAATGCAGGCTTTGATATGGCAGCAATGTATATAGGGATTATGTCTGGCACCAGCATGGACGGTATTGATCTGGTGGCGGCTACATTTGACCCATTAATGTTGCATGCGACCTTAACCGTGCCATTGCCCAATGAACTGCGTGACGAGTTATTGGCCTTAAGCCAACCTGATGACAATGAAATTGAACGCATGGGCAGCGCAGATGTGGCTTTTGCGCGTTTAATAGGCCAAGGTGTATTGCAGCTTATTGAAGAAAATCGCTTAAATAAGAAAGATATCGTCGCTATTGGCAATCATGGGCAGACCATTCGGCATCGGCCGCACTTGGGTTTTAGTCTGCAAATTGGTGACCCAAACTTAATTGCAGAAATAACGGGAATTCCTGTGGTGTCTGATTTTAGGCGTCGTGATCTGGCAGCAGGTGGACAAGGTGCGCCACTGGTTCCTGCCTTTCATCAGGCTTTATTTCAGCATCCTACCATTAACCGAATTATTTTAAATCTGGGTGGAATTGCTAATATCAGTGTACTGCCTGCTGGCGCGCCAACCAAAGTATATGGTTATGATACTGGCCCTGCCAATGTACTTATGGATGCATGGTGTAAGCGGCATACAGGACATCACTATGATGAAAATGGCGCCTGGGCAGCCAATGGCAATGCCATTGCGCCCTTAATTGAGATTATGCAGCGGCATGATTATTTTGGCAAAAGGCCACCAAAAAGTACGGGACGAGAAGATTTTAATCTGGAGTGGTTAGACAGCCAGTTAGATGAATGGCGCAGTCAGCCCGATTATGATTGCAATACGGATTTACCAGAAAATATTCAGGCCACGTTATTAAAATTTACCGTCCGACCCATTAAAAAAGCGGTGGCACGCTGCGGCCTACAGGGTGGTGAGCTATATGTGTGTGGTGGTGGCGCGTTTAACAGCACCTTAATTGAGCAACTGCGCTGGCGTTTGGCCAAACATCACTGGACAATTGAAAGTACCAGTGCGCTTGGTCTGGCACCCACTTGGGTAGAGGCGACAGCTTTTGCTTGGCTTGCAAAACAGCGCATTGAACAACTCCCTGCCAACTTACCTGCGGTAACGGGTGCAAGCGGCTTACGAATTTTAGGCACGGTGACTGGTTAATCCTTATGTGGAAATGGTTTTTGCAACAAATTGATATTAGCGATGAGTTACCAAAGTTTTCTAGCTGGTATATGGGGTTATCAGGTGTGGCCATGGGCATGGCTTTTGTGGGCTTATACTTTCATTACCAACAACAAGACAACCGCTTGCTTGGCATTGCCATTATGTTGACAGTAGTGATGTCACTATATGAACGCTACCGTATTAAAGCCCGCAAAAGCGCCAATTTAACTTTGGCATCTGCGGTCATTTATAGCTTACTCATGCTTTGAAAAAAATAATGGTTGCTTTTTAGCCAGCCGCTAGTGCTGCTGGAGAGCGTGCCAGATATTGAAGTGCTTGCTGGGTATTGCCTTCATGGATTGGATGAAACCCTGGTGGTAACCAGCGTAAGAAAGCCTTTAACAAATAGCTAAACGGTGGCACATGATCTGTGGCTCGTCCTGTTTTTTCCATTTTCCAGAGTATCTGTAATAAGCTGTATTGCGTATATTTTTTAGCGTCTGCATCAGTCTTGCAAATGGTTTTAAGCCCATCTACCCAGACTTTAACCAAGAGTGGCAATACTATAGCCATCAATGCCTGACGACTTAAGTAAAAGCCAAATTCGCTATTAAACAAATGGGCAAACAAGTCAAAAGCCACGGAACGATGCTCTACCTCTTCAGCCAGATGCCAGCGAAATAAATCGGCCATCACGGGATCTGCTCTATCCAGACTGGTATTATCCAGTGACCATTGGCCTGCGACCCCAGTAAAGTGCTCAATAGCTGCGATAATGCCAAGTCGGGTCATCAGCCATAATTTTTCCAGTGACTTAAATTGCAGCATCTTCATGCCCGCAGGTGCTTCACCAAGCAGTGTTTCAAACAAATAATGCATCCGCTTAATATACTCATCAACTTCAATACCATGATTGTCGAAGTATTTTAAAGCCATCTGATGCGTGCGCCCATGTACTGCTTCTTGTCGAATAAAGCCTTGTACGTCCTGTTTTAACTGCGCATCCTGAACATAGGGCAAGGCTTTGTTATACACCCTGCAAAACCAGAACTCTCCAGCGGGCAAAACCAAGTGTGCCACATTTAAAAAATGTGTAGAAAACGCATCGTCTGGAATCCAGTGTTTGGGCACTGCCGAAAAATCAAACTGAACTTTACGGGCTTTTAACTGATGCTTTGGTGTTTTCATGGCCTATGCTCCACTGGCTTAGTGGCAATATGAACTGTTTTTACTATAAAAATTATGATAATGCCCTGCCATAGCTATTGAGGACATTGTTTAGGCGCACTGACCTTTAATGATAATTATACTGGTTGAGTTGGCGGGATTGTTTACAGGGCACAAAAAAGCGCTCAAATTGAGCGCTGATTGGATGAGGTATTTTAAACTGAAAATGAAGACCCACAACCACAAGTGGTGGTGGCATTGGGGTTATTAATAATAAACCGCGAGCCTTCCAGGCCTTCTACATAAT
The DNA here is from genome assembly GCA_023393635.1 of Pseudomonadota bacterium. Classification (GTDB taxonomy): domain Bacteria; phylum Pseudomonadota; class Gammaproteobacteria; order Pseudomonadales; family Moraxellaceae; genus Alkanindiges. The sequence goes on along the minus strand of JAEWKT010000015.1, from coordinate 62,046 downwards.
CAACCTCTGAACCGACTAAATACTGATAGCTTAATGAATCAACCAGCATGGCCACATCGCCATTTTCAAATTTGGCGTCATCATCGTTGGCAGCATCACTAAAACTAAAACCGTAGGAAAAGCCTGAACAGCCGCCGCCTGTGACATACACACGTAGCATTAAGTCATCACTACCTTCACCATCACGCAGTTGACGAACCTTACTGGCTGCTCGGTCTGTTAATACTAAAGCAGGTGCGCCCATGCTGCCCTCCTCATAAAATAAACCTGTGACTTATTATAAGTCATTTGTGGGCTGCTAATGTAGCACAGCCCTGTTTATTAATAGTGGTATGCTGCATATTTTTCAAGCGCATTGCTTTAGCAGAGCTGGATTATATTCGTCTTCCTAGGTTTATTCGTCCTTTAGGGCACATTCAAAGCTGGATGGCTCGGCCTGACAGCGCGCCCGTTTTAAAAATGACATCATTTTTTTATCATAGATGCCTTCTTTGGTCAGCGCAATACGCGATTCACGCATCATTTTGACATAACCAATCTTGTCGTTAGCGGGAATATCCATCCAGTATTTGGCAGGAATATCTGCTTCCATTTTACCTAACATACTAAAAGCACGTGGCAATTGAGTGGCAATCCATGTACGTGATTTTTGTCCATAACCTGCTGGGAATTTATCTTTACGAATAATGACGTTACCAGTGACTTGCAGCAGTGGAAAGCGCACAATAGCCCCTTTAGTGCCTAAGCCTTTGTACAGCTCTAAAGGCTTGAACGCAACAGCTGGGGCACCAATGATATCCACCTGTCCATTGTTAAACTTGCTACCAAAGTTGGTCACGTCACTTGACACAGGTTGCGCACCAATTTGTTGAACCATTTTGGCCTGCGCTTTGTCGTAATCCAATACGGCTACTTTTTTGCCTGCGGCCTTGGCCAGTGTGTTTAAGTTTCGATCATTCACAAATAAATAAGCGGCACCTACTGGAATAATGCCTGCTACTTCGTACGGGCCATTCACCATGTCCTTGGCAAGCTGTGGTTTAGCCAATAATTGCATCACACTGACGGTTAGCTTTAAATCTGGTAATGCACCAATGGCATCAATAGAACCTGTAAATGAGTTAAACTGGCGACCACGCATACCACTTAATGCAGCACCATCACACTTGCCTGCTTTAAAATCCTCAGCAGCAACGCGCTCATCGGTATAAGCTTTTAATTGAACATCTGCACCCCAGCCTTTGGCAGCCAAGGCGTAATCTTTCATCATGGTATAGACATCACCTGCCGTGCCGATCAGGTCAAATACGCATATGGTTTGTGCTGCTTGTGCCTGACTTGCAGCGCTAATGGCTAACCCTGCAATCAATCCTTTCGTTGCTTTTACTAGCATGTTGTTATGGCCTCATTTTAATATATTTAGGCACTGTAAGTTCCGCTACAGTGTGTCCTTTATACAGTTATAACGGCTTCTCCAGGTTAGTACAATCGACCTTTGCGCAGTTTTTACTGTCAGTAGAGCCAATAAAAAAACCCGAAACAAATGTTCGGGTTTTTTATTGAAGCAATCATTTAATCACTGATTACTTAGTTATCTTACTTATTCGTCTTCCTGGGTTTATTCGTCTTTTAAAGCACATTCAAAGCTAGATGGCTCTGCTTGACAACGTGCACGCTTCAGTAAACTCATCATGCTCTTGTTGTATAAACCTTCTTTGGTTAATGCAACCCGTGATTCACGCATGAGTTTTACATAGCCAACTTTGTCATTAGCAGGAATATCCATCCAGTATTTGGCAGGAATTGCAGCTTCTTGCTTGGCCAGCAAGGAGTTCATTCGCGGCAGTTGAGAAGCCACCCAAGTACGAGATTTTTGGCCATAACCTGCTGGGAATTTATCTTTACTGATAACAATATTGCCAGTCACTTGCAGCACTGGAAAACGAACAATAGCCCCTTTGGAACCCAAGCCTTTATGCAACTCAAGTGGTTTGAACGCCATTGCTGGGGCACCAATGATATCTACCTGCCCGTTATTAAATTTACTACCAAAGTTGGTCACGTCACTTGACACAGGTTGCGCGCCAATTTGTTGAACCATTTTGGCCTGCGCTTTGTCGTAATCCAGTACGGCTACTTTTTTGCCTGCTGCTTTAGCAATGGTATTTAGACTACGGTCATTAACAAACAGGTAAGCTGCACCCAATGGAACAACACCACCAATTTCGTATTTGCCGCTAACCATGTTGCTGGCTAGTTTTGGACTGGCCATAAGCTGCATTACACTTTGTGCCACTTTAGCAGTTGGAATAGCACCAATGGCATCAATAGAACCTGTAAATGAGTTAAATTGACGGCCACGCATACCTGTTAAACTCACGCCATCACACTTGCCTGCTTTAAAATCCTCAGCAGCAACGCGCTCATCGGTATAAGCTTTTAATTGAACATCTGCACCCCAGCCTTTGGCAGCCAAAGCATAGTCTTTCATTAATGTATAAGTGTCACCTGCTGTGCCAAGTAAATCAAATACACACATGGTTTGTGCTTGGGCAGTATTACTGAGCGTAAATACAGAGGCAGCCGCCGCGGCTAATGCAATTTTTTTCATATTAAACTTCCTAGCTGTGAGTGTTGGTAAATCTTGGGTCTATTCCAAATTGTCCTTATTCTAACGAACAATTGTGTGAAACAATAGAGCAATTACTCCAATTATCTCCATCATTTTCTGTTTTTTTAGGTAGCTTTTATATTATTTGTTAATTTTAGAATTGCAAGCCTGTGACTTGAAGCATTTTTTTATTTTAATATGCCGTTTTCATTTATTCAGCAGCAATTCCTTTATAATTATAACCAAATTTTAATTATTGTCTTTTTAGGGTATCCATGATTCAGCTGCAAAACTTTGCCATTCGCCGTGGTGGTCGTCTGTTATTTGAAAATGCCACCATGCAGTTGCATCCAGGCTGGAAAATTGGTCTGACAGGAGTGAACGGCGCAGGTAAGTCCACATTATTCTCGGCATTTTTGGGTGGCATTAGTGCAGATATGGGGAGTCTCACCCGTCCTAGTACCTGGACAGTGGCTCATATGGCACAAGAAGTAGAGTCTCAAGAAACCCAAGCCATTGATTTTGTACTATCAGGTGATGAAGAGTGGTGGTTAATTAATGACAAAATAGAAAACCACGCTGATAGCATTGATGTTGAAGAACTCATGCATTTGCATGGACGGTTTGGTGAAATTGACGGCTACTCAGCCACAGCCAAAGCCGCACAAATGATGGCAGGCCTTGGCTTTAATGAAAGCCAGCTTAGACTTCCTGTATCAAGCTTTTCGGGTGGCTGGCGCATGCGCCTGAATCTGGCGCGCACCTTGATGAGCCGCTCGGATTTATTGTTGCTTGATGAGCCAACCAACCATTTAGACTTAGATGCCGTACTGTGGCTGGAAGACTGGTTAAAAGCCTATGAAGGCACACTGGTACTAATTTCGCATGATCGTGATTTTTTAGATGCGATTGTGGATCATATTATTCATATTGAAAATGCGCAGGTCACCTTATATACGGGCAATTATTCAACCTTTGAGCAAACCCGCGCCGAACGCTTGTCGCAACAACAGCAAGCATTTGAAAAGCAGGAAGCCACCAAGGCACATTTGCAAAAGTATATTGACCGCTTTAAGGCGCAGGCCACCAAAGCACGTCAGGCTCAAAGCCGAATTAAACAGCTTGAGCGTATGCAGGAATTATCAGCAGCACACGTCGATACGCCGTTTACGTTCAGCTTTAGGGAACCCACCCGTATGAGTTCACCGTTGCTTCGGCTTGACCATGTCAATGCTGGCTATGGTGATAAAATCATCATTAATAACGTCAATCTGCAAATTACGCCTGATAGCCGTATTGGCTTACTGGGTATGAATGGCGCAGGTAAATCAACGCTGATTAAAACCCTGACAGGCCATTTGGCACCACTTCAGGGCGAACGCATTCAAAGTGAACTATTAAATTTAGGTTATTTTGCCCAGCACCAAATGGATGCCCTGGACGGTGAAGCCACACCAATGCTGCAACTCCAGCGCTTGGCAGGCAAGAAAATCTCTGATGCGACCTTGCGTGCGTTTTTAGGCAGTTTTGGTTTTAGTGGCGAGCGCATTGACACGCCAAGCGGCAGCTTTTCAGGTGGTGAGCGGGCGAGACTGGCACTGGCACTCATTGTCTGGCAAAAGCCCAATGTCCTGATTTTGGACGAACCGACCAACCATTTGGATCTGGATATGCGTCATGCACTGACCATGGCTCTGCAAGATTTTGAAGGTGCAGTGGTGTTGGTATCGCATGAGCGCCAATTGATTAGCAGCGTATGTGATGAGCTACTCATTGTGAATGACGGCAGCTGTGAACCCTTCGATGGCGATTTGAATGATTATGCGGTTTGGTTACGCCAAGCCCGTATTGATCTGGAAAAAAAGCAAAAAGCGGCTAAACAAAAGTCCGATAATGCCGTAAAAGCTGTACCAACAGAGCGGCCAGTAACTACTCCAGCCAGTATTACTGCGTCCCCTACCCATAACAAGGTAACGCCTGCTTTAACAAAAGAGCAAACGCGTAAAGAAATTGCGCGCCGCCGTGAAACAACACGTCCTTTGCGGGATAAGATTGAACAACAGGAAAAACAGCAGCACAAACTTCAGACCCGCTTGGTGCAAATTGAACAGTTGCTGGCAGATGAACAGCTTTATGTGCCTGAACAAAAAACCGCTTTACTAACGTTAATGAATGAGCAAACAACATTAAAAGGGCAATTGGAACACAGTGAAATCCAAACCCTTGAGCTAATGTTGGCTTTAGAAGAGTTAGAGCAAAGCTTTGAAGTACTTTAGGCAGCCTAGTTAAACTTTAAATAAAGTAGGGATGTTTCACGTGGAACAACATCCCTACTGGTTAAGTTTTATATAATGATAGGGCTAGGTTTAGTGTTGTGCTTCTCTTTGCTTTAAATATTGCATGATTAATTGTGCAACACGCGTGATGGCTTGAGAAATTATTTCTTCTGCCGTGCCTGTAAATACTTGTTGATGCCGATAAGACTGGCCTTGAATAATAAAATGAAAAAACATACTGCCAACTGGTTTTTGTACGGTTTCGCTGCCACCTTCCCAAGCCAAACCTGTGACACCAACCAGGACGTCGGCATCAAAGTAATTTTTTAAGCTTTTGGTAATCGCTTCGGTAACTTCAGCCGATTCAGGCGTAAATTGCTCAATTAATGCTTGTGGTACTTTTAGTAAACTTTGCTTAATGCAAGGGTGATAGCACACGATTCCACCTAACAAGCAATCATTGGTATCTTGCGTCATGGCAAATTCTGAAGCCAGTCGACCTGCCGTAGCGCTTTCTACAAACGCAAATGTTAGCTTGTTTTTTACCAATAACTGCACACATTCAGCTACGTGTTGAGATGCCATATTAAACCTTCCTTTTAGAAGAAAGTAGCATATGGCAAAACTTGCTACGTTATATTTTGGTGCGTTTTTTACCCTGTTGCTAACCGTTAATTACTTTAAGTTGCCGTACACTACAATGCTAAGCAATTAAAGCGGCTAGCATTGTCACTAAAAATAAGCTGCAAAATCAGCACACCATAAGGACGAGTGATTTGAACCCCAACATCTATTCACTACCTTAAGCTATTATTGAACTTATCCATAGGAAAATTAGAGGCATAAATATTATGCTCAGGACAAGAATCCCATTGATGAATATGCGGATCAACAATGGGAAAATTTAACTTAACACTATTGGCTTGGCGCATTTTACATTCCTTGTTGAATGGCTTAGTCCTGTTGTTAAAATACTCCCCACTTAGCCCAGTTTATTGACTAAACGTAATGGCAGCGTACGCATTAAAAAGCCCAATGGTTTCCATGGCCAGTTCGGTACATAGGCTTTGACAGGCTGTTTTTCAATGGCATTGACCAGTGCTTTACTGCCCACTTTTTCACTGACTTCAAATGGTAATTTTGGCGCGCCTTCATTAAGTTCAGTGCGAATATAGCCTGGAAAAATAGTAGACACTTTAATAGGCGTATCAATTAATTCAGCACGAATACCTTCGCTTAAATGGGCAAGCGCGGCTTTACTGGCAGCATAGGTAGAGAGGTGCTTGGGTAAACCGCGCATGGCTGACATTGATGACATGGTGACCAAATGACCGTAATTTTGCTTGCGGAAAATTTCAACTGCGGCCTCACATTGTGCCAAGGCAGCAATAAAATTGGTTTCGGCAGTTTTACGGTTAATTTCAAAGTGTCCTTTACCGATGCGGCGCCCCTCTCCCACACCTGCGTTGACAATAATGCGATCTAGCTTGCCAAAATGCGTGGCAAACTCACGAAATACGCTAAACACCTGATCATAATCATTGACATCCAGCGTTTTGATGACCACTTCAATACCATGCTTTTGCTCAAGCTCGGTTTTTAATTGTTCTAAACGCTCTTGCCTGCGCGCACATAATGCAAGGTGATAACCTAATGCTGCAAACTCACGTGCCATGCCTGCGCCAAGTCCAGAACTTGCACCCGTAATTAAAATAACTTTTCCATTTGGCGTTGCCATGATTTAAGCCTTCCTTATATTAAAATCAATTGAATACTGAATGTGTGTTATCGCTAAAAACCATGCGCACGCATCAGTGCCACGTCAGTAGCTCACTGGCTTGACCACGAAAATGATTGTGCTCATTGATGCTAAGTACCGTGTGTTTGTTACCATCAGTGCGAATTTGAGTCATGCCACAATTGACTAATGCCCAATTGAGCTGAAACGTGGCCGCATCACTTAAGCCCATGAAAGCCTGCACAATCACTGAAATCACACCACCCGAACTAAACACCACACTATGCTCGCCCATACTTTTTGCGGCAATGTCATGTAAAGCACTTAAGCTACGACTTTGAAATTGTTGCCACGTTTCGGTGTAATCAGCGTTATATTCGCCACATTGCCAACGTTGCATGGCCTCACCAAAAAACTTACCCAGAGTTTGTTTCGGATTTTCGCTGCTAGCAATGGCTTGCATTAATGCCTGTTTGTCAGGGTAACGCGCGGTATCTAGCTTCATCAGTACTTCTTCATGGTCAAACTCGTTTAAGCCTGCATGCACAACTGGACTTAAGCTAAAACTGCCCGCCGCTAAGCAAGACTCGGCAGTTTGGCGGTGTCGCGCCATTTCTCCCATCCAGACATGGTCGAAGTGCTGCTGTTGCTGCGCAAACAATTCACCCAAGTGTCTTCCCTGTACATAACCTGTTTTTGAGAGCTGATCATAATTGGCAGCCCCAAAGGATGCTTGTCCATGCCGAATTAAGGTGATTAAAGCCATAATAAACTGATGTCCTCACTGATTTTCAATTGCTTGCTTTGTGCTTTAGTACTCATTTATTTGCCCTTAAATTGCTCAATTTGATACTGTGCTATCAGCGTTAAACAGCGTACATGCAGCGCATGAATCACTAACCAAAAGTTTTTAAAGGCAGGATTGGTGGTTTGTTTATGGTAATAACGGTAATAAATTTGCTGGGCAATGACAGCCAGCCTGAACATGCCAAACACCTCATAAAACGTCCAGTTGCTGGTCTGCATGCCTGTTTTGTCTAAATAATACTGCACCACTTCCTGACGACTCAGCATGCCTTTTAAATGGGTAGGTTGACGGCGCATGGCACGCAAAATCATGTTGTCATCAGCTTGCACCCAGTAGGCCAATGCACTACCCAAATCCATCAAGGGATCACCTAAAGTCGCCATTTCCCAATCTAACACACCAATTACATGTGTTGGGTCATTAGGATCAAGTACTACATTATCAAAACGCCAGTCATTGTGAATCACACAAATTTTACTGTCGGCAGGAATGTGTTTTTTTAACCAGCGGCGCACTAATTTAAAACTGGGTACATTTAAGGTACGTGCTTTTTCATAGCGTTTATCCCAGCCCTCTACCTGACGCTGGCAATAACCTTCCCCTTTGCCTAGGCTTTCCAGTTCAGTACCGTGATAATCCACCTGATGCAAGTCAATTAAGCCATCCAGCACATTGGTACACAGCCGAGTTACCTCTTCGGGCGATAAGTGAATTTCTTTGGGTAAATTAGCCCGTGGAATAATGCCTTCCACACGCTGCATGACATAAAAATCACAGCCCAGAACTGATTGATCGGTACACAGCGCCAGCATCTCTGGCACCAAAGGATAATTTGGCTTGAGTGCTTTTTGCACCGTATATTCGCGCACCATATCATGGGCAGACTTGGCTTTAGTACCTGCAGGAGGGCGGCGCAATATTAAATCCTGATTGTCATATTCAATCCGATAGGTCCAGTTGGACGCACCGCCTGCATACTGCGTGACCACTGCTCTACCTTGTAACGCAATGCCTTGCGCTTTTAACCAGCGTTCAACAGCCGCAATGTCTAACTCTTCACCGTTTCGCACTTGGCCACCCACATCAATCACTGACATTTTATTATCCTTAAATGTTGGTTGTTTTACTTTCAGATGGTTTGGCGCGTTTGCTATAACCACGTTTGGCCAGCTCAATGCGTGCAATTACACCTTTATGCACTTCATCAGGGCCATCTGCCAGTCGCAAGCTACGGGCTTGGGCAAAAAATCCTGTGAGTGGGGTATCACGTGACATGCCTGCGCCACCATGAATTTGTATGGCCATATCCACTACTTTTTCTAGGACATTGGGCGCAACCACTTTAATGGCTGAAATTTCAGTCATGGCCGCCATGTTGCCAAAATTGTCCATTTTCCATGCAGCGTATAAAGTGAGCAAGCGTGCCTGATCAATAGCAATGCGTGCTTCGGCCACTTTTTCACGGTTACCACCTAGATTTAAAATGGGCTTGCCAAAAGCCACACGATTCATGCCACGGTCAATCATGAGCTCCAAGGACTTTTCAGCCGCACCAATACAACGCATACAATGATGAATGCGGCCTGGCCCTAAACGACCTTGTGCAATGGCAAAGCCTTCGCCTGGCCCACCAATAAAATTAGCCACAGGCACGCGCACGTTGTCAAAGCTCACCTCACCATGACCATGCGGTGCATCATAATCCCCAAATACAGGCAACATGCGCTCAATTTTAATGCCTGAGGTTTCTATAGGTACTAACACCATGGAGTGCTGATGATGGCGATCCTTGCTGGCATCAGGCGTATGTGCCATAAAAATAATCAGTTTGGCATTGGGATCACCCAAGCCTGATGACCACCACTTGCGGCCATTTAATACAATCTCATCGCCTTCAACCACTGCAGTGGCTTGCATGTTGGTGGCATCACTAGAAGCAACCTCAGGTTCTGTCATGCAAAAAACCGAACGAATGTCACCTGCCAATAGCGGCATCAGCCATTGTTGTTTTTGTGCCTCAGTGCCATAACGCCACAGTACTTCCATATTGCCTGTGTCTGGCGCATTACAGTTAAACACAATGGGGGCAATTAAACTGCGCCCTGTTTGCTCTGCAATATGGGCATATTCTTCAATGCTTAAACCTGCACCTAGCGTGTCATCGGGCAAAAACATATTCCACAAGCCTGCTGCTTTGGCCTTGGCTTTTAATTCATCAATAATACTGGGCCATTGCCAGGTGGTCCAATCGCCACCATGATTGGTTTGATGCACTTGTTGCCAAAAATCAGCTTCGACGGGTTCAATATGTTCAGCAATAAACTGTTTGGTTCTTTTTAGGTAATCCTGCCCGCGCTCACTTAACTCAAAGTTCATATTTAATAGTCCTGTTTATAATATGGCTGTAAACACTGGTTTTAACTTAACCGCTTTACTACAATGAATAAAATGAATTATTTTAATACTGCATTATGAATAAGCCGCATACTGCCACTACCCTGAATCGGATTGATCTCAACTTATTTCGGATCTTTGCGGTGATCTACCGTGAACGTAACTTAACGCGCGCTGCAGAACAGTTGTTTTTAAGTCAATCGGCAGTCAGCCATGCCTTAGCCAGAATGCGTGAACAACTGGATGATGCGCTGTTTATACGTGAGGGCCAAGGTGTATGCCCTACCCCATTAGCCAGACGTTTATGGCCAGATATTGAACAGGCACTGGATTTACTGCAACAAGTGGTACAGCGGTCTAGTGCATTTGATCCCAAACGGGATTTAAAACAACTCACCGTTGCCATGAATGATGAAATTGAGCCGTTATTTTTACCTAAAATGATAAGCTGGCTGCATGAGCAAGCAGCCAACGCGCAATTAAATAGTGTGCGTATTGAACGCGCCAACTTGCGCGCTGATTTAAGTGCTGGCCGAATTAACTTCGCCATTGATATTGCCCAGCCCACTGAACAAGGCATTAAACACCAGTGTTTGCTGCAAGATGAGTTTGTGGTGGTCAGTGGCAAGTCAGCCACACGGACACAATTAACACAGCGACCATTAAATGCGCAAGATTATATGGCTGCCCAGCATATTGCAGTGTCAGCACGGCGTAAAGGACGCGCGGTTGAGGATTTATATTTAAGTCGTCAGGGACTGGAGCGTGATATTAAAATTCGCTGCCAGCAATATGAAACTGCTTGCCGTATGGTATTAGACAGTGATTTACTGGTCACCATGCCCAAGCATTTGGCTTATCAAATCAATGCGCATTTAAATACATATATTCAACAACTTCCTATAGTCATAGAGGGGATTGCATTGCATTTATATTGGCATGAAGACCATAACAATGATGCCCAATTGGTCTGGTGTCGCGATCAGCTGCTGGCCTTATTTAATCCCTCTGACATCAGTGAGCTAGATTAAAACCAATATAAATTCTTATTGTTGTTTTTTATTAATGACTTAAAAAATATCAGGCAACAAAAAACCGCATTTAATATGCGGCTTTTTGTATGGTTCAATTTAAATCGTGTGCTAATCAATCAGACATTAAATGTCTAAATTAGTCACCATTAAAGCATTGTCTTCAATAAAGGCACGACGTGGCTCCACATCATCCCCCATCAGGCAACTAAACATATGGTCTGCATTGATGGCATCATCAATGGTCACTTGCAACATCCGACGATTTTCAGGATCCATGGTGGTTTCCCACAATTGTTCCGCGTTCATCTCGCCCAAACCTTTATAGCGTTGAATCATCAAGCCACGGCGTGAATCCTGCATGATTTGATTCCACAAACCATGAAAATTAACCAATGGGATTTGCTTTTCACCGCGCTGTAAAAACGCACCTTCTTCCAGTAAATGCAACCAGCTTTGGCTGCTATTCACCAAACGCGCATACTCGGTTGATTGCAGTAAGGCAGTTTCCAGCAAATAATGCTGTGGCAGGTTATGCACGTAAATGGTTAAGCGTGGCCAGTACAAGGTTTTACTGGGCTGGCTCTCATCTTCAGGCGCAACGCTAAAAGTCTCTAAACTATATTCTGGCAATAAATGCGGTTGAATACGGTTAATTTCTTCTATCAGTTGCTTGGCCCAATGCTCTACATAAGCCTGATCGGCGGCTTGTTCCACGTGGAACATCGGCACATGTAGCATGGCTTCGAGCAAGCTGGCAGGATAACGCTGTCCCAACCGCTGCATGGTTTTTTGCGTGACCTGATAATCAGCAATTAATTTCTCTAAGGCAGCACCACTAATGGCTGGTGTATCAGGACTAACATGCAGCTTTAATTCATCCAGTGCACTGGAAATTAAATACTGCTCTAAGGCTTCGTTATCTTTTAAGTACTGCTCTTGCTTGCCCTTTTTGATTTTATACAGCGGTGGCTGCGCAATATAAATATAGCCACGCTCTAGCAATTCAGGCATTTGACGGAAAAAGAACGTCAGTAGCAAGGTGCGAATATGTGAACCATCCACGTCCGCATCGGTCATTAAAATGATTTTATGATAACGTAATTTGTCAGGATTGTACTCTTCACGGCCAATACCACAACCTAAAGCAGTAATCAGCGTGCCCACTTCCTGACTTGAGATCATGCGATCAAAACGCGCACGCTCGACGTTCAAAATTTTACCTTTTAAAGGCAAAATCGCCTGCATTTTGCGGTTGCGCCCTTGCTTGGCACTACCACCCGCAGAGTCTCCTTCCACAATATATAGCTCAGACAACGCAGGGTCTTTTTCCTGGCAATCGGCCAGCTTACCTGGCAAGCCTGCAATATCCAGCGCACTTTTACGCCGTGTCATTTCACGGGCTTTACGCGCAGCATCACGCGCACGGGCAGCATCTAAAATTTTGCCCACAATGGTTTTGGCCACGCCTGGTTTTTCGAGCAAAAAGGTAGAAAACTCACGGCTCATGGAGGATTCCACCGCAGGTTTTACTTCACTGGACACCAGTTTTTCTTTGGTTTGGCTAGAAAACTTGGGATCAGGTACTTTGACTGACACAATGGCAGTCAAGCCTTCACGCGCATCATCACCCGTTACACTGACTTTTTCTTTTTTCAGTAAATTTTCACTTTCCATATAGGTATTTAGGCAACGGGTTAATGCTGCCCTAAACCCAGCCAAATGGCTACCACCATCTTTTTGTGGAATATTATTGGTAAAGCAATACACGCTTTCCTGATAAGAATCATTCCACTGCAAGGCTACCTCTACCCCAATGCCATTATCGGCCATGACGGTAAAGTGAAAAATTTCATTTAAAGGATGTTTGCCCTGATTAATATATTTTACAAACTCAGACAAACCGCCTTCATAGTCAAATACATGCTCAATATCAGCGCGTTCATCTTTGAGTACAATGCGCACACCTGCATTTAAAAACGACAGTTCACGCAAACGACGCGCTAAAATATCAACCGAATACACTGATTGGGTAAAGGTTTCTTTACTGGGCCAAAAGCGAACCGTGGTGCCTGTGAGCGTGGTATCACCTGTGGCACGCAGCGGATAATCTGGCACCCCATGGCTATAGGATTGCTCATAGACATGACCATTGCGTTTAATGGTTAGGGTTAGCTTGCTGGACAAGGCATTGACCACGGACACACCCACACCATGCAGGCCGCCAGAAACTTTATAGCTGTTATCATCAAACTTGCCGCCAGCATGTAAAATTGTCATGATCACTTCAGCAGCCGACACCCCTTCTTCAGGATGAATATCGACTGGAATACCACGGCCATTATCACTCACACTAACGGATTCATCGGTATGAATGGTCACGCGAATTTCATCACAATGACCAGCCAGTGCTTCATCAATAGCGTTATCGACTACCTCAAACACCATATGGTGCAGGCCTGTGCCATCATCGGTATCACCAATGTACATACCAGGACGCTTACGCACGGCATCTAGCCCGCGCAATACTTTAATACTAGAAGAATCATAGCTTTTTGGCGCATCGGGCGCTGCCACCTGTTCGGATAAATTATCAGCGGCGTTATCGGATATATTGTCGGTTGCTGCCACAGTTTGGGATTGGGAATCAGAACTCATGATATCTCCCTGACGGTTCATATCTAAAATAAAATTGAATAATAGGCGCTTGGGTTAAGCCAAACACGAAATGCTAAAAAATCTGGGCTTGTAGTTGACCGTTGCTCACTTCAAAGACCGCAACAGCAGAAAAATTGAGTTTATCGTGCATGTTTTTTACAGCATTTCCATCCAGTATGGTCATAAATACCTGACTGTTTAGGCTGGCCAAGGTGGTCAATAATCGTCCTTGTGCATGGTCATCCAGCTCGGCACTAAAATCGTCTAATAATACCACAGTTTCCTTGTCCAAGTCTTGCAACATGTGTATTTGCGATAATTTTAGTGCCACAATCAACAGTTTTTTCTGCCCACGCGATAACACTTCATCTGCCAGACCCAACGGGGTTTTAAGACGTAAATCAGCACGGTGCGGGCCATGCTGGGTGGTAGTACGTTCGATATCTCGGGCCCGATGCTGAACCAGACCTTCTGCTAAACCCTGCACTACATCAAAGCCTGCCATATAGTTCAGACTGATCACCAGATCAGGCAGCAGCAACCCACAATACTGCACAAATAAAGGCTGCCATTGCTGCATCACCTTGTTACGCAAGCCATGAATGAGTTCGCCATATTCAGCCAATGCATGTTCCCAGCTTTGAATATTTTGCTGCCACAGCACCTGATCACCATAATGGTATTTGAGTAAATTATTGCGTTGTTTTAAGGCGCGCTGATAACGTAACCATAAACCATGAAACTTAGGTTCCACGTGGAACATTAACCAGTCCAGTAATTGCCGTCTGGGTTTAGAACCTGTGTCTAACAAACTGACGCTATCGGGGTCAATTAACTGCACAGGCAACAGCCGCGCCAACTCGCTTTGAGTCGCCACACTATCGCCATTTAAACGAATGATTTGTTCGCCACTGCTGAGTTTTTGTAGACCCAGCCGATAATGCTTGGACTCAGCATACACCAGCCCATCGGCGGCACCGCGCTGAATATATTGCTTGACTAAATTGGTGCGAAAAGAACGACCCGTAGCCAATAGATGAATGGATTCTAAAACTGACGATTTGCCACTACCATTATCGCCATAAAAAATATTAAAGGGTTGTAGCTGTGTTAGCTCAACCCTTGTCAAGTTACGGATACGCTCAATATGCAAACGCTTAAGATGCATGATCTTAACTATACCTAGGCAGCTTATACCCGCATTGGCATCACCACATATAAGCTGCTGTTGGTGGTCGGATCTTGTACCAGTGCTGATGCATTGGCTTCTGATAACGTTAATTGCACCTGGTCACCAGTCAATACGCCCATCACATCCAGCAGGTATTGCGCGTTAAATGACATCTCTAGGCTATCGCCCTCATAGGAAATAGCCAGATCCTCGACGGCTTCATCCTGTTCTGGGTTATTGGCTTTTAATTGCAATTCGTTGTTTTTAAATACCAAAAACACACCACGCAGTTTTTCATTACTTAAAATGGACACACGTTGCAGCGATTGACGAAATAAATCATGATTAATTAAAACAATTTTGGTGCCATGTCGCGGCAATACACGGCGATAATCAGGAAACTTGCCATCAATAAGTTTGGTGGTAAAGCGCACCTCAATATCATTGCCTTCTTTTTCTTTATCGCGCCCAGACAAGGTAATACTGACGTTCATCAGCTCACGGCCAATAATCAAGGTGAGTAGCTGCTCGTCTACCGTCAATAAGCGTTGCAGCTCACCCACGGCTTTACGCGGCACAATGGCCTGTAGCGTATTGCTACCTTCAAACACCGCAGACGTTTCAGACAGCGCCAAACGGTGGCCATCGGTGGTTACGGCACGCAACTGCCCTGCTTCTACTTCAATTAAAGTTCCCGTTAAATAAAACCGTACATCCTGCACTGCCATGGCAAAGGCAGTTTTATCCAGTAATTTTTTCAGCTCAGATTGCGCCACCTGAACTGACTCACCAGCCACCAAGCCATCAACGGCCAGCAATGGATAATCTTCTGCTGGCAAGGTTCCTAATACAAAACGACTATTGCCCGATTTTAAAATGCAGCGTTGGTCATCAGTGACCTGTAAGTCAATTAATGCAGCACTGGGTAAAGATTTACAGATATCCACTAACTTACGCGCAGGCACCGTGGTCTCCCCTGCTTGTAAGCAGGCACCACTATTTAATTGCGCACTGGCCACCAGCTCAACTTCAAGGTCAGAACCCGTTACGGTTAATTGCTGTTCGGTGACCTGTAATTTAATATTCGATAAAATACTTAATGTATGGCGACGCTCTACTGCACCCACCACATGAGACAACACATTTAGTAGCAAGTCTTTGCTGATTTTCAGACGCACGTTGCTATCCTCTTAAATACAATAAATATCAAGCCAGCACAGACATTTAACGTCGTGCTGGTTTTAAATAACTCATAAAAACGATCAGAAAATTGATAATATTAATTGCTAGGGCAATTCAATATAAAATGTCAGTTATTGTGCCTTTAACTTTGCAGTAAGCGCAATAAATTTTGATAATCTTCATTAAATGCCACATCTGTCTGACACAGCTCACGCACCTTATCACAGGCATGCATCACAGTACTGTGATCACGCCCACCAAAGGCTTCACCAATATCAGGAAAGCTGTCATTGGTCAGCTCGCGCGACAATCCCATGGCAATTTGCCGTGGCCTGGCATAAATGCGGGTACGTTTAGGGCCTGTTAACTCTTTTAAAGGAATACGGAAATATTCACTCACCACGCGCTGAATATTTTCAATGCTCATAGTGCGCGCGCGAATGGCCAGCACATCCTTTAAAGATTCCCGCACCACTTCCAGATCAATGCCACTGCCCTTAAAGCGCGAAATCGCCACCACTTTATTGAGTGCGCCTTCTAATTCACGCACGTTAGCCACCACTTGCTGGGCAATAAACAAGGCACAGTTACGCGGCAACTCAATCCCGTTGCTTTCAGCTTTTTTTAGCAAGATTTCAATACGGGTTTCTAAATCAGGTGGCTCTACCCCAACTGACAGCCCCCAGGAAAAGCGCGATACCAGACGTGGATCAAGCTCGGTTAACTCTTTGGGATAGCGATCAGAGGTTAAAATAATCTGCTTGGACTCATCGAGTAAGGCATTGAATGTATGGAAGAACTCGACCAGACTGGCTTTGCCCGTTAATAAATGAATATCATCCACCAATAACAAGTCCAGGGAACGGCAGTTTTGCTTAAACTCATCAATTTTACCGCGCTGCAAGGCACTGACAAAATCCTGCACAAAGTTTTCTGAGGTCATATAAATAACCCGCGCATTAGGCTTGGCTTGTAATAAAGCATTGCCCACTGCATGCATCAAGTGGGTTTTACCCAACCCCGTTGGCCCATATAAAAACAGCGGATTATGTTGCGATTCGCCCAACTGGGTTAATACACGCCGACAAGTTTCCGCCGCCATTTGATTAGAACGGCCTTCTACAAACAATGCAAAGGTAAATAACGGATTAAGCTGACGTTTCTTTTGTAAGCTGGTGTTTTTACTGGCCGCCTCTTCGCTTGATTTTTTTTCTTTTATTGACGTCACAACACTGGCATTAGATGAACTTTGTTCCGCACTACTCATCACAGGCGTCTGGCTTTGTGAAATGACTTCACCAGGACGCGAATCTACCTGTATTTGCACTTCACAAATACGGCCAGCACTGGCTTTGTTCACTAAATAGCGAATTTGCTCTAAATGATGCTCTTGAATATAGCGCGTCCAATAATGATTCGGCGCCAATAACACCAAGGCATTATCACGTTCTTCAGCATGTAATGGACGAATCCACATGGTGAACACATTATCAGACAACTCATGCCGTAGTGTATTCAGACATTCTGCCCAGACCATGATACCCCCATACAAAAATTGAAAATTCGATTAAACACAAAACCGCGTCATTCAATACGCGCATTGCAGTTCCCAGAATGGGTAATTTATAAAAGCTCACTGCCTGATGAGGATGCGCGGCTCATTCTAACCAACTTCATGATCAGTGTCATGACACCTGTGGACAGTTTGCTGCTTTAATCAGCTTTAAATTTAAAATAATGAATTTAAATTTAAATAATTAGCCTGTGGACAACTTTTGGAAAAGCTTGTGGATAAAATAATACCCAAACTTATCCACAATTCATACACATATCTTAGTCATTTTTATCCTCAAGCCAAGCTTATGTTTTATAATAGTAAAATAGCTATTTCCACAGAAAAAAGGCTCCCTAATAATAATAACCATGAATTTAATAAATTTAAATTTATATTGCTGTTTGCTTTTGGTGGGGATAACCGCAATTATATTTTAAATTTAAATTCATCGCAGTGACTTCCTGTGTTGCGGTTATTGTTTGCTATTTGACAAAAGAATAGGGGTTTTGTGGATAAGTTTCAATAATTATTACTAATTACCAAGTAAGCTCATGAATATAAAGTTCATTTTTATTTAAAATACCTGTGAATAAATGTGGGGATAATTACAATGCTGAGGATAAATAAGGTATTTATTAAATAAATATTTAAAAATATCATTAAGATACAGTTGAAGCTGCAGCGTGCTGAAATAAATATTTCTTTGACTTATCATAAAAAAATAGGATGAAACAAGTGCTTTTGTTTGACAGCGCAGGCATTGCCCAATAAAATCGCGTTCTTTTGATTAGCTTTGAGTTTTCATTATGAAACGTACTTTCCAACCCAGTATGATTAAACGTAAGCGTGTACACGGTTTTCGCGCGCGCATGGCTACCAAAAGTGGCCGTCAAGTGTTAGCTCGTCGTCGTGCCAAAGGTCGTCATCGTTTAGCGGTATAAGCGGTTAAACGATCATAGACGCGTGCGCGTCGGACACATGACATCTTTTGCATTCCCGCCCGAATGTAGATTATTAAAAGCTGCTGAGTTTAAGGCAGTGTTTGATCATGCCATGTATAAAGTCCACCAACCTGGTTTTTTGCTGCTGGCAATTAGGCGCAGTGCTGAATCTTCTCAAAGCCGTATCGGCATTGTAGTGGCAAAACGAAAAATCAAACGCGCACATGAGCGAAATCGTTTTAAACGGTTAACGCGAGAGAGTTTTAGGCTGCATCAACAACAGTTACCTGCACTTGACATTGTAATTATGGCTAAGCAGGGCGCAGATCATATACAAAATCCGGATATGCACCAGGAATTGCAAACGGCCTGGCGTATGTTGCAGCATCGGGTGGCAAAACAACACCTGATCAGGCAGCCCCTTTCTCAAAATACCATGTAAAGGTCAGGCCAATGGCTCGTTTTTTACATTGGTTGATTCGATTTTATCAAATTGCCATTAGCCCGTTACTTGGGCCGCGATGTCGTTATATTCCAAGCTGTTCCCAGTATGCACTAGAAGCTGTTCGCCTGCATGGCGCAGGCTATGGTAGCTGGCTGGCTGGCAAGCGGATATGTCGCTGTCATCCGTGGAGTGGTTATGGTTACGACCCCGTACCCAGGCCCGTACAATTTAAATCGTTTCAACTTATTGATTCAACGCAGGTAAACGATTGCGTGCCTTTTAAAGGTCGTTCAATACGTTAATCCGCTTTACTTTCTGGGGTAAGCATTATGCAACAATGGGGCAGAATCGCGCTTCTGGCAGCCATGTTTGTGACCGCGTATCTATTGATTCTGGCGTGGCAAAAAGACTATGGCCCAGACGCTCAGGTAAAACAGGCACCCGCCGCTGTTGCACCAAGCACATCAACCAGTGCTGATATACCATCAGGGGTGGTGAGTGCTGGCGCAACTGATATTCCCAGTACTGCTACTGCCAAATCGACCACAGTGCCTGCAAGCAGTGCGCCTCAAGCCAGTCATTTGATTGAAGTCATGACTGACGTGTATCACTTATGGATTGATCCTAAAGGTGGTGACGTGGTACGTGCTGAATTATTACAGCATGACTTGAGCAAAAATCAGGATAACAAGCCATTTGTTATTTTAGAAAATGATGCCAACCGCGTGTATATTGCACAGTCTGGTTTGGTAGGCAGCAATGGTGTGGATGCCAGCAGCAGTGGCCGTCCAACCTATGAATCTGAAAGCAAACAGTATCGTTTGGCAGCAGGTCAAAAAGAGCTGGTTATTCCGCTGGTTTATAAAGACCCCAATGGCGTTGAAGTCATTAAAAGCTTTAGTTTTAAAGCAGGTGAATATCCAATTCATGTCAATTATCGCATTATTAACCGCAGTAGCCAGCCTTGGCAGGGTCAGATGTTTGGCCAGATTAAACGCGATAACACCAATGATCCGAGCAAAAGTAATCAGGGTATTTTTCAGTTAGGGACTTATTTGGGTGGTGCCTGGGGCACACCAGATGAGCATTACAACAAGCTGAAATTTGATAACTTCCAGAGCGACGCGTTAAACCAGCATGCCAAAGGCGGTTGGATTGGTGTGGTTCAGCATTACTTTGTGACTGCCTGGATTCCTGATGCCAAATACAATGCCACGTTAGAAACCCGCAAAGTGGGTGAGAATAATGTGATTGGCTTTAGATCGCCAACCATTAATATCCCAGCGGGCATGCAATACGATGTAGGGGCCACGCTATACACGGGCCCTAAAATCCAGTCTGAATTAAAAGATCTGGCCGCGGGTTTAAACCAGACAGTTGATTATGGCTGGTTGTGGCCGATTGCGCAGGTGTTGTTTATTGGCTTGAAATTCTTTCATGGTCTGGTAGGCAACTGGGGCTGGGCAATTATTTTGCTCACCTGTGTGGTCAAGCTGATCTTGTTCCCGCTATCAGCCAAAAGCTATCGCTCAATGGCCAAAATGCGCCTGATTGCACCTGAAATGCAGCGTTTAAAAGAAGAGCATGGCGAAGACCGCATGAAGTTTTCACAAGAAATGATGGCGTTGTATAAAAAAGAGCAGGTTAATCCGCTGTCGGGTTGTTTGCCTTTATTGCTACAAATGCCAATTTTCTTAGCCTTGTATTGGGTGCTGATGGAAAGTGTGGAGCTACGTCATGCGCCGTGGTTAGGCTGGATTCAGGATTTATCTGCCATGGATCCACTGTTTATTCTGCCATTAATCATGGGTGTAACCATGTTTATTCAGCAGTCGTTAAACCCGCAGCCCACTGATCCCATGCAGGCCAAGATCATGCGCTTGATGCCGATTGTCTTTACGGTGTTTTTGCTATTCTTCCCTGCTGGCCTCGTGCTGTACTGGATTGTCAACAACCTGTTGACTATTTTGCAGCAATGGATGGTCAATCGTAGTATTCAAAACCAGGCTGCAGCAAAGGCCGCCAATCCCAGCTAATTGGGCTAGGTTGTCCTGAGATGTGGTTTTTAAAGCCGCCTAAGAGTGATAATCTTGGGCGGTTTTTTATTGCGCTATGTTGAGTAGCGCACTGATCCAAAAATAGAGAATAGTTATGTCTACATCCACGACCATTGCTGCCATTGCTACGCCACAAGGCCGTGGTGGCGTTGGCATTATCCGTTTGTCTGGGCCAGCGGCATTTGATATTGCGCAGCAGTTAACGCAAAAACCACTGCCTAAATTACGCATGGCAGGCTTTAGGGCGTTTTTGGATGCTCAAGGTGAAGTCATTGATGAAGGCTTAATCTTATGTTTTCCTGCGCCGCATTCCTTTACTGGCGAGAATGTGGTGGAAGTGCAGGGTCATGGTGGCGTGGTGGTACAAAACACGCTACTGGCGCGCCTATTAAGCTTAGGCGCGGTTGCTGCCAAAGCAGGTGAGTTTTCCTTACGGGCCTTTGAAAACGGCAAGATGGACTTGGTACAGGCCGAAGCCATTAGTGATTTGATTGAAGCCAGCAGTGAAGCGGCGGCACGTTCTGCGGTGCGCTCGCTACAAGGGGCGTTTTCTGGTCGTGTCAATGACGTATTAGAACAATTGATTCATTTGCGCTTGCATGTGGAAGCGGCCATTGATTTTCCAGAAGAAGAAATTGATTTTTTGGCGGATGGTAAAATCCTGGCTTTACTGACACGAGTACAACAAGCAGTGGCTGAGGTGCAAAAATCGGCCAAGCAAGGGCAATTGCTGCGTGAAGGCTTGCAGGTGGTGATTGCAGGCAAACCCAATGCGGGTAAATCGAGCTTGCTCAATGCCTTGGCAGGCGTCGATCGCGCCATTGTGACCGATATTGCGGGCACCACACGTGATGTATTGCATGAAAAAATTACCTTAAACGGTCTGCCCATTACCTTAACCGATACTGCTGGCCTGCGTGAAACGGGTGATATCGTTGAAATTGAAGGCATTAAACGTGCTTATAAAGAAATTGAGCAGGCCGATTTGCTGCTTTTGGTGTATGACCTAAGCACGGATCATGACCCATTAGCATTGGCCGATCAGTTTTTTAAGCATCAGCTGGACAAGCAACGCTTGCTATTGATTGCCAACAAATGCGATTTGGTGGGGCAAGCAGCAGGGCAAGATGAGTTACACAGCGTAAAACAGGTCATCTTGTCGGCACAGCAAGGACAAGGCATTGACGCGCTCTGTGCGGCGATTAGCGCGCTTGCAGGCTATCAGCCCGAGGAAAGTACCTTTATTGCCCGAACACGGCATTTAGACGCAATGGTGCGCTGCCAGCAGTATTTAAGTGATGCAAGGGCACAACTGGTTGAGTATCAGGCAGGGGAACTCATGGCGGAAGCATTACGACTGGCACAAGATGCGTTAAGTGAAATTACAGGTGAATTTAGTGCTGATGATTTGCTGGGCAAGATTTTTGGCAGTTTTTGCATTGGGAAGTAAATGCATTAGAAAGTGATGTATTAGAAAGACATAAGCCAAATAAAAAGCGGTACTGTTAATCCCAGCACCGCTTATGCCTAGTATAACAATGAATGGCTTATTTCACCATTTTTTGTAATTGTTCAGCCATTTGCAAATGCATGGCAATCGCTGGACGGGTTTGAGTTAACAAATTACGTAGCTCAGCATTTTGTGCATTGGGCAATAATTTGTCATCAATAGTTTTCAGCACCATTTTGTGTACCTTAACCTGACTGTCCATGTATTCTTTATCAAAGTTTTTCATATCAGCCTTGTTCAGCTTCATGACCACATCATCACTGTCTTTTTTCAGCTTCATGCTGACATCATTGTTTTGTGGCGTAACGCCTAAACGCGCCCCTAAAGCCTGTCCTTTTTGATAGTTATTGGTGTGGTCGGTCACCATTTTCTGGGCAAAGTTTCTAACCTGTGCATTTTGCGCTTTTTGTAATGCAATTTGGCCCTGACTAATTTCGCCCATATTGGCAGTATTTAGCACTGACATGATTTCGGCATCACTTAATGTTGCCTTATGCATATGCGACATCACAGATTCAGTTTTATCCATCATGCTACTACAGCCTGTTACTGCTGCCAAAACACCTACCAAGGCACCCGCTGCAAGAATTTTCATAATCAACCTCAATCATTTAAATAAGTTTTAGAGATTCAGACTAAGCGAAAAATTTTGCATATTTTGTAAGCTTTTTAAGTATTTAAGTTGGATTTTTAAAATTGATGGATGTTTATATATGTATCATTAAGCAGCTAGGTAATTTTCTTGGATGTATAAGCAGACTATTTTTAGCAGGTGACGATAAAAATGCCTTAATTGATTGCAGCTATTTATTTTAGCTCATCGCATTAAGGCAGATTTATTTTAAGATTAGCATTTACATGGTGTTTTTTTTGCGCATAAACAGGTTATAAAGAAACAGTACAATCACCGCACCCACAACCGACATAATAAAGCCTGCTGCTTCACCATCAGCGTACCAGCCCAGTCCACGGCCTAAATAAGTGGCTAATAATGCACCAACGATCCCCAGTATAGTGGTAACAATGAAACCAGCTTTATCTTCACCAGGATGAATGGCTCGGGCAATTAAGCCAGCAAAAAAACCAATAATAATCGCACCAATTAATGAAAACATGATATTTCTCCCTAAGTTATGCCAAATTATTAATGTTGCTTAATGAAATAAATACCATAAAGCTTTAAAAGAACCTGACGTGCTTTGGTGAGTATCAGTGAACGAATTGTTAACTCTGTTACCTGTATTGGAAGATGAAATACATGATCATTCAAGGGATAGGCTAGTCAGCGACGACTTTGCCGATATAAGGCAGATGACGATAATGCTGCGCATAATCAATACCAAAACCTACAATAAACTCATCAGCAATGGCAAAGCCCACGTACTTTACGGGCACATCTACTTCGCGGCGCATGGGTTTATCAATCAGTGTGCAGATTTCAATAGAGGCAGGTTCACGCAGTAAAAAAAGCTCACGCACTTTGCTTAAAGTGTTGCCCGAATCAATGATATCTTCAACGATAAGAACATGACGACCACGGATATCTTCATCCAGTTCCTTGATGATTTTGACATCACGTGAGCTGCTCATGGCATTGCCATAGCTCGACGCTGTTAAGAAATCAACTTCGTGTGGCACAGTAATTTGACGGCACAGATCGGCCATAAAAATAAATGAGCCACGTAATAAGCCTACTAGCACCAGATTGTGCGCAGCGTGCTGGTAGTCCTGATTAATGTGTTGGGCCAGCTCAAGGATACGTCGCTCAATATCCTGCGTTGAAATCATTACATCAACATGATGCTGCATGGCATGACGTTGCAAAAGGATATCCCCGTTAAAAAATGCAACACTATTTTAACGGGTTTTGGCCAAAGCTGCTTACTAATCTAAGCAGTGCAATGTAACTATAGTCCATTTAAGCAGGGCAATAATACCAAGCCACCGCGCGGAAATATCACAATGGGTTAAATAGCCCAGCCACCCGCATAAAACGCCGCCAGAATAAGTGCAATGATTACCGTGCCAATATTAAGCATGCGCCATTCACCTGCAAAGATACGGCCAATCACCAGTGCGCAAAAGCCCAGCATAATACCCGTGACGATATTACAAGTCAGCACAATAAATACCGCGCATACCAGGCCTGACATCGCACCAACGGTATCATTAAAGTTGAGCTTGGTGACATTGCCCAGCATCAGCAAACCCACATACATTAGCGCAGGTGCAGTGGCATATTCTGGAATTAAATAAGCCAGTGGCGATAAAAACAGCATCAGTAAAAACAGCACACCCACAAGCACTGCCGTTAAACCTGTTTTGCCGCCAGCCGCAGTGCCAGCCGCCGATTCAATATACACGGCCGCAGGGGCAGTACCCACGACACCTGAAAATATACTACTAACAGAATCTGAGGTCAGCGCGCGTTTGCCATTAATAATTTGGCCGTCTTTATCAATCAGGTTGGCCTGACCTGCCACCGCGCGAATGGTGCCTGTGGCATCAAATACAGCCGTCATCACTAGTGCAAACACAGTGGGCAATACCTCAGGTTTTAATGCACCTAAAATATCCAGGCTAAAGACCAGTGAATGCCCTGTGTCATCGGTGAGGCGCGGCATGGCAAATAAGCCTTGATACGTTACTTTTGGGTCAAATGCTAAGCCAAATATTGAAATGGCTATGATAACCAGCAAAATCGCCCCAGGAATTCTTAAACGCTCTAAACCAATAATGGCAGCTAAGCCCAGCAAAGCCATCACCACAGGCAAGGACGTGATTGCACCTAATGCCACTGGCAAGCCGTCATTTGGGTTTTTAATCACCAAGCCCACACCACTGGCCGCAATTAAAAACAAAAACAAGCCAATACCCACGCCAATGCCATGTGCCAAATCCATGGGCAGGTTTCTTAAAATCCAGCCGCGAATGCCCGTGACTGAAATGAGCGTAAATAATACCCCCATTAAAAACACCGCACCCAGTGCCACAGGAATACTAATTTGTTGGGTGAGTACCAAGCTAAAGGCGGTAAATGCGGTTAAAGAAATGGCACAGCCAATGGCCATAGGCAAATTAGCCCATAAACCAATTAACAGTGAGCCAAAGCCAGCCACAAGGCAGGTGGCCACAAAGACTAAATCAGGTGGAAAACCTGCTTTGGCCAGCATGGCAGGCACCACAATGACCGAATAGACCATGGCCAAAAATGTGGTCAGGCCAGCAATCACTTCTTGCCGAATACTGCTGCCACGGGCATTAATTTCAAAAAAACGATCAAGCGCGCCCGTAGAGTGGGGCGGTGTAGAATGGGGAGGAGTCATTGGCGTTTCTCTTTACAGTGCCAGTCGATAAAAGTGCAAAATAAGCGATTTATTGCCAATTAAGAAGGTCTGCTTGCTAAGTCACTTAACACATTGTTTGATGCATCGCGTTGATAAACTAATTCACCATTTACATAGGTATGATAAATATTGCGGTCATCACCTAAAGTCAGCAATACAAACAATTGTTCATCCAACGTGCTGGCATTATGGTGCCGCAGCTTTTGCAACGCGGTGGCACAGGGGTCAAGCACCACAAAATCAGCTTCTTTACCTAAATTAAAGTTACCAATTTTGTCATCCAGCATTAAGGCTTTGGCACTACCCAGGGTGGCCAGATAAAACGCTTCAAAAGCAGACAGGCTGTAATCCTGCAACTGCATCACTTTATACGCTTCATTTAAGGTTTGGAGCATATTAAAGGACGTCCCTGCGCCAATATCTGTGCCCATACCAACACTCACCTGATGTTTCCACGCATCAGCCAGCTTAAACAAACCACTGCCTAAAAACAGGTTGGAAGTAGGGCAAAATGCCACCGCAGACTGGGTATCATGCAAACATTGCCACTCACTGTCTTCTAAGTGAATACTATGCGCAAACATACTGCGCGCGCCCGTTAAGCCATAATGATGGTAGACATCCAAATAACCGTCTTGCTCGGGATACAATGCTTTGACCCATTCAATCTCAGCCTTGTTTTCACTTAAATGGGTGTGCAAATAGGTATCGGGAAATTCTTCACGTAGGCGTTGGGCGGCATTTAACTGCGCTGGACTGGAGGTTGGGGCAAAACGTGGCGTAATAGCATACAGCAAGCGGCCTTTACCATGCCATTTTTCAATTAAGGCTTTGCTGTCACTATAACTGCTTTCAGCGGTATCGCATAAATAATCAGGTGCATTGCGATCCATCATCACCTTGCCTGCAATCAGGCGCATATCAATTTTACTGGCTTGTTCAAACAAGGCATCCACC
Source organism: Pseudomonadota bacterium (assembly GCA_023393635.1). Classification (GTDB taxonomy): domain Bacteria; phylum Pseudomonadota; class Gammaproteobacteria; order Pseudomonadales; family Moraxellaceae; genus Alkanindiges. Next base: position 35,365 of record JAEWKT010000015.1, on the reverse strand, counting down.
GATTGCGGATGTACGCTGCCAAATACCAAGGCAGTCGTGGTGCCATTTTGTAGCAATTGATTGATAAAAAACGCTGACATGCTGCGGGCATGTTCGATGTCTGCAAAGCGCTTTTCGGTTGGAAAGGTATGTTTTTCAAGCCAGCTGAGGAGCTGCTCGCCATAAGCGCCTACCATTTCGGTTTGTGGGTAATGAATATGGGTATCAATAAAGCCTGGCACAATCCATTGCTGGGTGTAATGGGTCAGGGGCGTTTGCGCTTCTAATAATTCTTGGCCATCTTGCCAGTTGCCAAACCACTCAATCTTACCATTGTTAATCAGCAGCAGGCCGTCTTCAATATGACGCACCTGTGCTGCAATGTCGCTGACTTGACTAACTGGCTGCGCAATATCAATAAATCGGCCACGAATGGCACGTTTGGCAGTGGTGGGCATGGCCGCTTGAGGCATGATCAAATCCTAAAACATGTTGGCAAGCTAAAGTATGCGGTGTTTTAGGGCGTAATCTCAAATAAAATTAATCGCCTCATCGCCTATTTTAGCGCTCAGCCGTATAAGGCTACGGCTTGCCTCGTGTTTTAATATTTTTTCTTAACCATTCCTTGAGCAATGCTTATGTTGGCTGGCCATGTTTAGCCGATAAGGCAGTAATAATTTTTTGATGTAAACCACCAAAACCACCATTAGACATCACCACCACCACATCGCCTGATGCTGCTTCGTTTTGAATCCGTGCAATAATGTCATCCAACTGCTGCACAATGCTGGCTGAATTTGGCGCATGATTCACCACGGCAGATAAATCCCAATCCATGCCTTCGGGCTGATACCACATGACCTCATCGGCCATACGGGCAGAATGCGCCAGGTTGTCTTTATGGCTACCCATGCGCATGGTATTAGAGCGCGGTTCAATAATGGCCCATAGTTTGCGCTGGCCAATTTTTTTGCGTGCGCCATCCAGTGTGGTTTCAATCGCAGTCGGATGGTGGGCAAAATCATCATATACTTCAATATCATTCACCGTTGCTAGCAGCTCCATACGGCGTTTAATGCCTGCAAAATTGGACAAGGCATTACAGGCAACCTGCGGATCAACGCCCACATGATGCGCGGCGGCAATTGCAGCCAAGCCATTCGACACACTATGCTGACCAGTCATGTTCCAGTGAACGCTGCCGACTGCGTTGCCCTGATACATCACCTTAAATTGACTGCCATCTTGCTCAAGTAGCTCAGCCTGCCAGTCTGCTGCTGAGCCGCTACCAATGGCTATGCGCTGGACGGGCGACCAGTTGCCCATCTCTAGCACCTCATCAATATGCGTCTCAGTAATCGGGGCAATAATCTGGCCTTGACCTGGAATAGTGCGCACTAGATGATGAAACTGCTTTTGAATGGCTGCCAGATCTTCAAAAATATCGGCATGATCAAATTCAAGGTTATTTAAAATCGCGGTGCGCGGCTGATAATGCACAAACTTGGAGCGTTTATCAAAAAAGGCCGAATCGTATTCGTCTGCTTCGACCACAAAGTAGTTTTTCTCACCTACTGGATTGCCGCGTTCTACATGACCGCCTAGCCGCGCACTATGGCTAAAACACAGCGGCACACCACCAATTAAAAAGCCTGGGTTTAACCCAGCTTGGTCTAATACCCAGGCTAGCATGGTGGTGGTGGTGGTTTTGCCATGGGTTCCTGCTACCGCCAACACATGTCGTTCGCGCAGCACATAATCAGATAAAAACTGTGGCCCTGAGGTATAAGGCAGGCCAGCGTTGAGCATGTATTCTACTGCGTCAATGCCACGCTTCATGGCATTGCCAACAATGACTAAATCGGGATGCGGCTGCAAATGACTGGCACTATAACCCTGCATTAATTCAATGCCTGCGGCTTCGAGCTGGGTTGACATGGGCGGATAAACATTTTGGTCAGAACCTGTGACGGTATGGCCAAGCTCGCGCGCAAGTAATGCCAGCGAACCCATAAACGTGCCACAAATTCCCAAAATATGCAGATGCATTGTTGTATTTCTCCATGCCTAATTGGATGATGCAAGGCAATAAAACCAGGCTCTACATGCCACGGTTTGCCAGCCAAAATTTGCCAAGAACGATAGCAAGGCTGAGCGAGAAAAGATACTGTTAGGTGGATAGTTTATATTGGGCGGTGTGGCTAGTTTTAACCGTAATCCCACACAAACGGGCGATGATCTCTTGTTCACCTTATAAATATTAAATTTTAGCCAGAACCACACAAGATTGTTAAGCTCAAAGTTATTATTAGCCCCTTTTCTTAAGCAAATGAGGTAATATAACGGCACGATGGCTGACAAGTGAGTTTGATCATGAAATCTTTAAAAGAGAAAAATAAAACCAGCTTTGTATTTTTTATCATGACGCTGTATGCCATTATTGGTTACAGTCTGGGTTACCTCATCTGGTAGGCTTTCCTGTTGTTTATAGGGCATTTTTTAAAATAAAACACTGATGCAAAAAAAGCGCGTCAGCCATAAAGACAGACGCGCGTAATTTTAGGAGAGTGGCAACCAGCCTGAATTAAACCGCTGGTTTTTGTGCCTGTTGAGTTCCACCTTTACGATGTTTAAAACCGCCTTTTTTGCCATGATCGGCTTTTAATTCATCCAGACTTAGCGCGCCATCTTTATTGGTATCAAGACGGGCAAAACGGTTCTTTTCAAATTCCTGTTTACGGGTTTCCCACGCTGCTTTTTTTAGTTCATTAAATTTGGCAAATTCTGCTGCCGATAGCTTACCGTCTTTGTTGGCATCTGCTTGTTGAAATAACGCGGCGTGTTCAGCCTGCATTTTAGCCATTCTTTCAGTGCGCTGGGTATTTTTGCTATCCGCTGGCGTGTTTGCAAATGCAGTAAATGCAACACCAAAGCCTAATGTGCTAACCAATAACGTTTTAATTAAAGCATTCATATTTATTTCCATCCGTTTAAATGACAAGGGCATCATAACGCCTATGGATTAAAACAGTTTGAGCCAACCGTGAAAGAAAAACCTAATTAAGGCCATGGATGAGTCATTTATGTAATCTGCTGAAATACAAATCATTATTTCTCCGCGTCGACTAGTTTTTATCTATAATACCTGCCCAATTCAACAAAAATTAAAACAAACGAATCAGCTTTTAAATCAGTAATGCAGCGCACATATGCGCTATTGCTTGAAGGAATTGGGTTAAATGTTAGCGCAAGCTATAATTTCCTTGGCTGCTGCTGATTTTTCAGGCAAAATATGCGGTCTTTTTTCCAACAAACGTTCTGGATAGCCTTGCTTATGAATCCGACCAATCCTGCCACTCAACCACTGGTTGGAATTATCATGGGCTCTCAGTCTGACTGGGCAACGCTTGAACACACAGCCAACATGCTGAACGACCTGAATGTGCCGTTTGAAGCCGAAGTGGTATCAGCACATCGCACCCCAGATCGTTTGTTTGAGTATGCCGAAACTGCACGTGCGCGTGGCATTCAAGTGATTATTGCAGGGGCAGGTGGCGCGGCGCATTTACCTGGCATGTGTGCCGCCAAGACCGACCTCCCTGTACTGGGTGTGCCCGTACAATCGTCTATTTTAAATGGCGTTGATTCTTTATTATCGATTGTGCAAATGCCAGCAGGTATAGCCGTAGGAACATTGGCCATTGGCAAAGCAGGCGCGATAAATGCAGCTATTCTGGCAGCGCAAATTTTGGGTTTAAACAGCCCAGAAATAGCCAGAGCAGTAGCACAGTTTAGAGAGCAGCAAACCCAAAAAGTAAGCAGCAATAATATTCCTGGTGAAACTGGCGTTTAAGTAACAGGTATAAGGTAACAAGTGATATGGCAGCAATTAAAACAATTGGTATTTTTGGTGGTGGCCAGCTGGGTCGGATGCTGGCACAAGCTGCGCTGCCCTTAGGCTTACACTGTACTTTTTTTGAAGCAGGTAGCAATTGCCCAGCCGCAGCATTAGGGCAGGTAATTGATAATACTAAAGATAATGCCCTACAAGCTTTTGCCGATAGTGCGGATGTGTTTAGCCTTGAGTTTGAAAACACCTTGCTTGCCGATGCAGATGTCTTAACCCAAACTAAAACTTTGCATCCTCCACGTCAGGCTTTGGCGGTGGCGCAAAATCGCTTGTCTGAAAAAGCTTTATTTGATCAGCTGGATATTCCAGTAGCGCCATATTCGGCCATTTATTCATTGGCTGACTTGCAGCAGGCCGCGCAAGCGCAAGGCTTACCTTTAGTCCTTAAAACCGCAACTGGCGGCTATGATGGCAAAGGACAATATGTGCTGCGTGAAAGCCACGATATCGAGCAAGCTTGGCAGGAATTAGGTAAAGCGGCACCATTAATTGCAGAAAGCTTTGTGCATTTTGAGCGCGAAGTATCAATTATTGCCGTGCGTGGCCAGGATGGCAGCATTAAAACCTGGCCATTGGCTGAAAACCATCATCATAACGGCATTTTGTCGCATTCCATTGTACCAGCGCCCAATAGTGCCGATTTGCAGTCGCTGGCCACTGATTATATGACGCGCTTGCTCAATCATTTAAATTATGTGGGTGTGCTGACGCTAGAGTTATTTGTCACCCCGCAAGGCTTATATGCCAATGAAATGGCACCACGCGTCCACAACTCTGGCCATTGGAGCATAGAGGGGGCGGTGTGTTCGCAGTTTGAAAACCATATGCGTGCTGTTGCTGGTTTGCCTTTAGGGTCAACTGAAGTGATCAAGCCCACAGTGATGGTTAATATTATTGGCCAGCATCCTAAAACGGCTGATATTTTGGCGTTAGAAGGCGCACACTTACATCTGTATGGCAAAACAGAGCGTGTTGGCCGCAAGCTCGGGCATATTACCTTGATGCCAAACGATAGTAGCCAGTTAAGCAGCTTATGCCAGCAATTGGCGCATGTGCTGCCACAACCCTTGGCATTAAGCACTGACATGGTGATTCCAACTGAGAAATAAGGCACAAATTTCTGGCTTTGTTAGACAAGATTGCTAAATTTTTCAGCGTTAAAATTTATAATATTGGCGTGAACAGTGAGTTTTTCGCTTGTTACACCCCTTCGATGGGGAACATCGACCAGAACGATTTTAAAAAGATGGCGCCTGCCATCTTTTTTTTGCCTAAAATTTATTAATCTGCCCATCCTAGTGCTGAATTTCTATGCATGAACCTGAATATTCATCAGCGTGAGGGCTGAATTGATAAATCACCATCAAATCGCTTAACTACTTTAGCTGTAAAATAACGTTTAAATTTAAAACCTATAAAAATGGAAAAATATTTGGCATTTGTCTTCCAAGAATGAATTCAAAGTTTGCGCTATCAACTTATTCACAAGTGCTTGGGAAGCTGCGGCGATAGACTTTGAATTTAAAACCTGCATTTTAAATTCAAATTCCTGATGGGTTAAAAAGATGAAATTAAGCCCTGTGCCTGTGGATAACAAGGATAATTGATAGTTTAGGTTTTTGAATTTAAAGTGTTGAGCGGTCAACGTCTTTAAATTCATTTTGAGAAGTTTAAATTCAAACGATAGACTTTAAATTTAAAGATGCTTATCTGATAAATAGTTTGAATTTAAAGCATGGGGTGAAAATTTAGAACAAACTTTGAATTCATAATATTGGGATTTAAATTTAAAGTGATCAGCGAAAAAGTGATTTTTAATCATGACCAAGTGCCAAAAGAGTTTCTTAACTTTTAAATGGTATTTATGAATTAATAATTTTTTCTTACTACTCCCTCTTAAAGCCGAGGGCACGCAAGATAAAATTGTTGCAAAAAGCCTAATAAGGAGTAAGTGCCTTTCTACCTTTCACATAGAAGCTGTAGTGTGCTGGATTTATACATAATAAAACCATGCAAGGCTGGCAGCTTAAATAGCGCATGTTAAGGTACGATGGATAAATTGATTTGAATGCAAGCAAGGGGCAGTAATGAAAAAACGCAGTTTAAAAAAATTATCTGGCTTGGCAGTCATGCTAGTTGGGCTAGGCACTATGGGTGTGTCAATGAGTAGTTTTGCCTATGATGCCGAGTTTCAAAACTGTTTAGGCAATTTGCGTGGGGCTGCCATATCGGCTGGTGTATCAGGGCAGACATTTGACCAATACACTGCCAATCTTGACCCAGACATGAGTGTGATTGAAAAATTAAACTATCAGCCAGAATTTAGTACCCCGATTTGGGATTATTTATCGGGCTTGGTCGATCAAGAGCGAGTTGATTTGGGCAAAACCAAATTGCAGCAGTATGGCGATATATTAAAGCGGGTGGAAGCGCAGTACGGTGTTGATGCAGCATCAGTGGTGGCAGTGTGGGGCGTAGAAAGTAATTTTGGTGATATTTCAGGTAAGTATCCGTTGGTGCAGGCATTGGGTACCTTGAGTTGCTATGGGCGTCGTCAGGTGTATTTTCGCACCGAGTTATATGCCACCTTGCGCATTTTACAGGCTGGCCATATTGCCGAGCCAAAACTAAAAGGCTCATGGGCGGGTGCGTTTGGTCACACCCAGTTTATGCCGTCTACCTTTGAACGCTTGGCCGTGGATTTTGATGGCGATGGCCGCCGTGATATTGTGGATAGCGTGCCAGATGCTTTGGCATCCACTGCAAATTTCCTCAAAAAAGCAGGGTGGCAAACAGGAATGCCGTGGGGTTTTGAAGTAAAGCTACCCGCAGGCACCAGTACTGATGATGAAGGACGTCGTAACAAACGGGCGTTGTCAACCTGGCAAGCACGGGGTGTGACACGCATTGATGGTTCGCCCATTCTGCAAGGCAATTTAAGCAGCGGCAGCATGGCTGGTTTATTGGCGCCTGCTGGCGCAAGCGGCCCAATGTTTTTAGTCTTTAAAAACTTTGATGCGTTTTACAGTTATAACGCCGCAGAAAGTTATGCACTAGCCATTGCCCATTTGGCAGATCGCATGCGTGGCGGCCAGCCGTTTGTGGCATCGTGGCCAACCGATGACCCTGGTACATCGCGTGCTGAACGTCGCGAGATTCAAAACTACTTGTTGGCCAAAGGTTATGATATCGGTGAAGCAGATGGCTTAATTGGTGATAAAAGCCGTCAAGCGATTCGGCAAGAACAGGCACGTTTAGGCTATGTGCAAAACGGCAGGGGTGGGCAAAAAATTCTGCAGGCATTACGCCGTGATGCTGACCAGCCAACGCCAATTTATCCAAGCCAAAGCAAGCCCGCTAATCAGCCCTTAATTGCCCCTGTGATGAAAGAACCTTCATTGGGCAGCACAGACAATGGCACATTAAGCATTGAAACCACGATTCGTGCTACACCAAAAAATATGCAAGGTGAGCCGTTTTAAGGATTTATATGGTTAGCTGTTGAATTATGTTCCACGTGGAACATTATTGATATGTTCACCCTGGCTGCACGTTACATTAAAATATCTTGCAGTCAGGGTTTAGCATTGATCAAAATCTTAAAATAACTTTGAACTATTTTACTTAAATTTTATATTGCAGAAATTTTTATAGTTTTAAACTATATGCTTTTAATAATGAATTACTGTCAGTTCAGGCTGGCATCAATGATGAATAGTGGTGTAATGAGGTTTTTATGAATGATGTGACAACGCAACAACTGGCAATATCTATCGATCAGCTCACAGAAAAATTAAACCTGCTGACGCAAATGTTTGGCCAGATTAATCCTTCAGTTGTGCCTGATACCAGTGTACTAGACAATGCCATTGCGTTTCGCTGGGAAAAAACAGATGGTTTACTGCAAGCGTCAGGGTTTATTGCACTGCCGCAACCACAGTTGATTGGCTTTGATGCCCTATGCAATATAGAGGTGCAAAAGAATAAAATTAAGCAAAATACGGAACAGTTTGTAAAAGGTTATTTTGCCAATAACGTGCTATTAACAGGCGCACGTGGCACGGGGAAATCATCTTTAATTAAAGCCTGTTTAAATGAGTTTCATGCTTTAGGGCTGCGTATTGTTGAAGTGGAAAAAAAGCATTTAAATGATCTGCCGCGTATTGTGGCTGCCATTAATCAGCGTGCTGAAAAATTTATTATCTTTTGTGATGACTTATCGTTTGAAGAAGGCGACACCAGTTATGCGGGCTTAAAAACAGTGCTGGATGGTTCGCTTGCGGGGCCATCAAACAATGTTTTGATTTATGCCACATCTAACCGCAAACATTTAATGGTTGAGAAAAACCGCGATAATCTGGAATATCATCAAAGTGCGGATGGTGAAATTCACCCTGGTGACAGCATTGAAGAAAAAGTATCGCTAGCCGATCGTTTTGGATTGCATGTGACATTCTATAGCTTTAATCAGCAAGAATATTTAAATCTGATTCATGCATGGCTGAGCCGTTTTGGCTGGAATGATGACGACATTGCCGCGCAGGAAAAATTAGCCTTACAGTGGGCAATGCAAAAAGGCAATCGTTCCGGCCGTGTGGCCATGCAGTTTGCCAAACATGTGGCAGGCCAGCGTATGTTGCAGTAAACCCAATAGCTTAAATACACAATAGCTTAGTTATAGATTTCTTACCTCAGTATGTTCTCATCCTTAAAAAGGAGTTTAAAGGGCGAAAAACTACAGATGTAAGAAGTCGATTATGCCATAGGGTATCTATTGTTCCACGTGAAACATCTAACCTATAAATGGTGCTATAAAAATTATTAGCACCAAAAAAGCGTTAAATTACAAACGTGGTTAGCGTGGTAGCATGGCTAAATCGGCTGCTCTAAGCTGGAAATGCTCAAGGTCTTGTTGTTTTAATACAGGGTACATCAGCGCATAAGGGTCGCTATTATGCGCCAAGCCTAATGCATGGCCAAGTTCATGGGCAATGGTCAGGCGCAAATCAGCGGGGCTACTAAACTCATAAATGGTAATTTGCTTGCCATCAAAGCGCCCTTTTTCAAACTGTCGTCCTGTAAATTGAGTTTTATAACTATCCACGGCCTGATTGTAATGCTCATTCATTTGATTGAGCGTACCAGCAATCTGGTTTAACGCATTGACTTGTTCATTATACATTTTAATGGCATTACTGATTTCTTGACGCTCAACATCAAGCCATTGCTTTTTTTGCCGCAGTTGCTGACGGTTAAAATCATCTAAATTGCCTAGTGTGTTCCAGTGGTCAACGCTACGGTTATAGTTGTCTAGTTGCTGCAATAAATCGGCTTCACGGCGATTAAGTTGTGCGCGCTGCTGCGCCAATTGCATTTTTTGCTGGTGGTAATTTTCATTATTATTTTGTTGAGCATCTAATTGCTGTTGCAGTATTTTTTCCTGGTTACGCTGCAAATTGGCTTTAAGTTGCCGTTCATCAAAGCGCAGGTTAATGCTTAATGAAGCGGCTGGGTTATACACAAACAGTACTTTGCCTGTGCCTAGATGCCAGATTTGAGCGGCTTGGGCGGCAAGTTCAATCAGCTCGGTTTCTGATACATTAAATTGTGGGTCAATTTGCCCAATACGATAATGAATGCGTGAGTCAAAAGGGTGGCGTAATTGATGGCTTAAGCTCGCGTAATGCTGCTGCGGCTGACCAAAATCACGAAATACAATGCTAAATAGGAGTAACAGCGCAGCAAAAATCCAGTAGCGCATCTTGTTTGAATAAAATAATAAACAGTGTGCTAGTGAGTATAAATACAGCAGGCCAAATATGAAAGCCAGCTTTAAAGACTAGTTTTAAAAACCAGATTTAAAGCCAAACCAATATTGAATTAAGTTAAAAATGCTTGTTTAACCTAGTTCAATACTCACGCACTTTTATATATTTTTGTACAAGAATGCATCGAAAAAAATTACGTCAGCCTGTAGCTTGATTCTTATTACTTTGATTAAACATAGAGGATCAATAGATGGCATATATTCAAACCAATGATGACGTAGCACTGTATATTAAAGACTGGGGCACAGGATCACCTGTCATCCTCATTCATGGCTGGCCGTTATCTGCTGATTCATGGGATTTGATTGCCATTAGACTGGTAGAGGCGGGATATCACGTCATTAGTTACGATCGTAGAGGTTTTGGCCGTTCTGATCAGCCGTGGCAGGGCTATGATTACGATACCTTGGCCGATGACCTAAAAGCAGTGATTCGGCAAAAAAATCTTGAAAATGTGTCTTTGGTTGGGTTTTCAATGGGTGGTGGTGAAATTGCCCGTTACTTAAGCCGCCATCAGGGCGAAAAAATTAAACAGGTGGCACTATTATCGTCGGTGGTTCCATTTTTAATCCAGACGCCAGATCATCAGGATGGTGTACCAAAACATGTGTTTGATCAGATGATTGATGGTTTAATAAAAGACCGCCCGCATTTTTATAGCAAATTTTTTAAGGAATTCTATGGGGTAGGTGTGCTAAGCCATCCTGTCAGTCAGGAATTTTTGGATGCCAGTACGCAGGTGGCATTACAAGCCAGTCTAAAAGCAACGCTGGATAGCGTGGTGGCTTTTTCTCAAACCGATTTTAGGCCCGATTTGGCCAGTTTCAATGTACCGACACTAGTAATTCATGGCACAGCGGATAAAACCGTACCCATTGATGTGTCTGCACGGGCAGTCAAACAGGCTTTGCCGCACGCAACCCTGATTGAATATGAGGGCGAGCCACATGGTATTTTTGCAACCCAGACTGATCGTGTGGTAGAGGATTTACTACAATTTTTGTCTAGCCATTAATTTTTATAAAGAATTAGATACATAAATTTTTGCAATAAAAAACCGCTTAGGTTGTCTAAGCGGTTTTTATTTAATACGACAACTTATTTTTTGTCGTCATTGACTTCAGTAAATTCAGCATCGACCACGCCATCGTCGCTTGGTTGTTGCTGTTGGTTCGCACCGTCTTGACCAAAGCTGTTTGGATCAAAACCTTGCGCACCCGCATCACCACCTTGCGGCTGGTTTTGCTCATAGACACGCTGCATTAACGGCAGGGACGCAGTAGACAAGGCTTCGATTTTGGCTTTAATCGCATCAACGTCATTTTCTTTGGTGGCAAGCTCTAATTCAGAAATAGCTGAATCAATAGATGCTTTTTCTTCGTCAGTGGCTTTGTCGCCCAAGTCTTTGATTGCTTTTTGCGTGCTGTGAATCAAGCCATCAGCTTCGTTACGTGCTTTGGCCAAGTCCTCGAATTTTTTATCTTCTTCAGCGTTGGCTTCCGCATCACGAATCATTTGCTCAATTTCGGCATCAGACAAACCAGAGTTGGCTTTAATCTGAATTGATTGCGCCTTGCCTGTTCCTTTGTCTTTGGCAGATACGTTTAAAATACCATCCGCGTTAATGTCAAAGGTCACTTCAATTTGTGGCATGCCACGTGGTGCTGGTGGAATGTCAGTTAAGTCAAAACGACCCAGTGATTTGTTTTGCGCGGCCATTTTGCGCTCGCCCTGGAACACTTGAATGGTCACCGCAGGCTGGTTGTCATCAGCAGTTGAGAAAACTTGTGATTTCTTGGTCGGAATCATGCTGTTTTTCTCAATGATTGGTGTGAGTACACCGCCCATGGTTTCAATACCCAGCGTTAATGGGGTTACGTCTAGCAACAGCACGTCTTTTTTGTCGCCGCCCAATACCGCACCTTGAATGGCTGCACCAACTGCTACGGCTTCATCAGGGTTAACGTCTTTACGTGGCTCTTTACCAAAGAATTCTTCTACTTTGGCTTGAACCAGTGGCATGCGGCTTTGACCACCCACCAAAATTACGTCCTGAATATCAGACGCTGATAAACCTGCATCTTTCAGCGCAATTTTGCAAGGTTCCATGGTGCGGGCAACCAAATCGCCTACCAAGCCTTCTAATTTGCTACGGGTAATGTTCACTACCAAGTGTTTTGGGCCTGAGGCATCAGCAGTGATGTATGGCAAGTTCACTTCGGTAGAGGTTGCAGAAGACAGCTCAATTTTGGCTTTTTCAGCAGCTTCTTTTAAGCGCTGTAATGCCAATGGATCATTTTTCAGGTTAACGCCTTGCTCTGCTTTAAACTGTTCAACCAAAAAGTCAATCAGTGCCAAGTCAAAGTCTTCACCACCTAGGAACGTGTCACCGTTGGTTGCCAGCACTTCAAATTGCTGTTCGCCATCAACGTCGGCAATTTCAATAATGGACACGTCAAATGTACCACCGCCAAGGTCATACACGGCAATCTTGCGGTCGCCTTCTTTTTTGTCCATACCAAAGGCTAGGGCAGCAGCAGTTGGCTCGTTAATAATACGCTTAACGTCCAGACCTGTAATTTTACCCGCATCTTTAGTGGCTTGACGCTGGGCATCATTAAAGTAAGCAGGCACAGTAATTACAGCTTCAGTAACTGTTTCGCCAAGATAATCTTCGGCGGTTTTTTTCATTTTTTTCAGGATTTCAGCAGAAACCTGTTGTGGCGCCAATTTTTTGTCGTTGACGTTAACCCACGCATCACCGTTGTCAGCCTGTACAATTTTGTACGGCACCATGCCAATATCTTTTTGTACCACGTCGTCTTGATAACGACGACCAATAAGACGTTTAATGGCAAATAAAGTATTTTTTGGGTTGGTCACTGCTTGACGCTTCGCGCTTTGGCCAACCAATACTTCACCATCTTTATAGGCAATAATAGATGGGGTCGTGCGGGTACCTTCCGCGTTATCAATCACTTTTACTTTGTCGCCTTCTAAAACAGCAACACAAGAGTTGGTAGTACCTAAGTCAATGCCAATAATTTTGGCCATGTTTGTTTCTCCTCATGAATTTGCAATAACAACTGCTTGCTAATGAATATCGGTATCAATTATCTGATTTCAAGCAATTAACGCAAAAAAATTAATTAAAATGTCACAGGTGTTACATCGGGTCTTACATTGCGTACGGCATCAAATAGCGTTTACTGGCCAACAATCACCATGGCAGGTCGCAATAAACGTCCTGATAATACATAGCCTTTTTGCAATACATTGGCCACTTGGCCAGCTGGTGTTTCTGGGTCAATACCAACGGCTTCGTGTTGATCAGCATTAAAGGCATCGCCTAGTGGATCAACCACCGTTACCCCGTGTTTTTCCAGGGTAGTAAGCAATACTTTATGCGTTAAACGTACGCCTTCAATCACTGGATTGTTTTCATCGCCTGCGGCCTGTAGCGCACGCTCTAAATTGTCTACTACCTCCAGCAAGTTGGTAGAGAATTTTTCTAGTGCGTATTTTTTGGCATTGTCGGTTTCACGCTCAACCCGTTTTTGAAAGTTATACATGTCCGCATTGGCGCGTGCCTTGACATCGGTAATTTCTGCTTCAAGTTCCGCAATTTTTTGTTGTAGCGCGGCTGGATCATGACTGTCGTTACTGCTTTCAGGCGTGACTGAAGGGACAAAATCAGCGTCCTGGGTCACTTCTACTTGTTCATGACTTTCAGGCGTGTTGTTTTCAGGTAAGTTGTTGTCAGGGGTGGACATGGATGACCTCCGTTTAAAAAATTGAAACATGTACAGTCCTTGGCTCGGCACTATTTTAAATATGCTTAATTCAAGCTGCACGGCAAAACTGCAACCATGCACACTGATTGAGGGTATACCTCCTGAAATTCAAGAAGATATTGTTATTTTTTTAATTTTTGCAGGCTTTATAACCAACTCTTGTTCCAAATATGCAACAAACCGTTTTAGAAAAGCACCTATTTTTTTAAGATTAAATAGATAGAATAAAAAACACGATAAAATTAGCGAGAAAAAAGATGAATGTTTTGAAAGGATTAACCTTAGCAACCCTACTTGCCGCAAGCAGTAATTACGCCTTGGCCGCCACGACTGAATACCAGATTGATCCACAGCATACGGCCACATTGTTTAGCTGGAATCATTTTGGCTTTTCTAATCCAACAGCCAACTTTGATGATGTGCAAGGCACGATTACAGTTGATGACAAGCAGCCGCAAAAATCCAGTGTTAGTGTGACCATTCCCGTAAAAAGCATTAATAGCCATGTTGAGGCGTTAGACAAAGAATTTTTAACTGAAGACTGGTTTAATGAAGCCAAGTATCCCAACATCACCTTCAAAAGCACCAAAGTGCAAGCCAAAGATAAAAAGCACTTTAAAATTACGGGTGATTTAACTGTAAAAGGCGTGACCAAGCCTGTGGTATTAGATGCCACTTTAAACGGTATGGGTGAGCATCCCATGGCCAAAAAACAAGCCATTGGCTTTAATGCGACCACCAGCTTTAAGCGCTCGGACTTTGGCATTAAACAATATATACCTGCGGTAAGCGATGAAATTAAAGTCAATATCACTACCGAAGCGTTGGTCAAATAGCAGCCCATATACATCAGTACTAAGCGATTCAGTACTAAGTGATTAACATTATTGACATTCACCAAGAATATAGAGGCAGAACATGACTAATTCATTTTTAGAAAGCATTGCAACACGTCGTTCGATTTATCACATTGGCAAACAGGTGAGTTTGTCACAGCAAGAAATTACAGCGTTAATTCAAACTGCAGTCGAGCAAAGCCCATCATCATTTAATTCGCAAAGCTCACGTGCAGTTATTTTGTTTGATCAGGCCAGTGCTGATTTTTGGGAAATCGTGCGCGATACCTTGCGTAAAATAGTGCCAGAAACCGCTTTTGAAGCCACCAATAACAAGATTTCCTCGTTTGCCGCAGGCTTTGGCACCGTCCTGTTTTATGAAGATGAAGACATTATCAAAAACCTACAGGAACAATTTGACCTGTATGCGGATAATTTCCCTGTGTGGTCAGAACATTCAACAGGCATTGCCCAGTTTGCAGTATGGACGACCTTGGCCGCTGAAAATATTGGTGCCAGTTTACAGCATTATAATCCGATTATTGATGATGCCGTCAAAGCCCGTTTTGGTATTCCAGACAGCTGGAAATTGCGCGCGCAAATGCCGTTTGGCTCTATTGAATCACCTGCGGGCGATAAAAACTATATGCAGCGCGAGGATCGTTTTAAAGTATTTGCTGACTAACTGTTACTCAAAGAAATGATCATCCATAAACAACAATGCACTCCAAGATGAGTGCATTGTTGTACCTAACTGATGAATTAAGTCATCTGATCAATCCGCTAGGGCGTAATCACATGCCGTTATTCGGTGTTAATGGTGGTTCCCATGGCTTGACCCATCATGACCTGACTACCTGCTTCAAACGGAGCCAACCAGTTAATTTTGCTATTTTCAAACAGCACAATGGCAGTAGAACCCAGATAAAAACGGCCAAGTTCAGCGCCTTTATCCAGCTGCATATCATGCTTGCGATGTTCCAGTGTGCCCGATGGTTTAATTTTGCCTGTGGCCACGCATTCAATGCCTGCCACAATCATGGCACCCACCAATACCACCGCCATACGGCCAACTTCGGTGTCAAACAGGCATACCAGACGTTCATTACGGGCAAAGAGCGCAGGCACGTTTTCAGCGGTGACTGTGTTGACTGAAAACAGCTCACCTGGCACATAAATAGTGTCAGTTAAACGGCCAGCAAATGGCATATGCACACGGTGATAATCTTTTGGTGATAAATACACGGTAGCAAATTCGCCGCCCACAAAAGATTGCGCAAGCTTGGTGTCACCAACCAATTGAGTTAAGGAGAACTGCTGTCCTTTGGCCTGAAAAATTTCATCGCCATCAATTTTGCCCAATTGAGAAATTGCACCATCCGCAGGCGATACAATACTGGTGGGTGAGGCATCAATGGGCCGTGCGCCTGGTTTTAAGGCACGGGTAAAGAATTCATTAAATGACCCAAATTGCTTGAGTTCCTGTATTTCTGCCAGGCTCATGTCAATTTGATAACGATCATGAAATAGCTTAATAAATGCTTGTTTAAGCCAAGGATTTTTGCTGGCTGCCAACGCGCCCACCAAGCGACTTAAGCCATGTTGTGGGGCGAGATGTTGAAAGCGAATAAATGCTTTGTCTTTAAAGCCTTTTTTTTGAATGGCAGGCTTTTGTTTTAAAAGAGGTTGCTGGGTCATATGTTGGTCTGGCATATTCTGATGAGATTGATTGGTCAAAGCGGATGCTCTCCTGTCACAATAGGGGTATCAAGTCGATTGCCCCATTCACTCCACGCGCCATCATACGCGCGAACACTGAGGTTGAATAGCCGCGCCACCACATAGGCCAAGCCTGAGCGATGATGGCTTTGGCAATACACAATGAGCGGTTTATTAAAGTCCAAACCGCGTGCTGCCAGCAAATGATGAATCATGGGCAGTGGTTTTAAGCGCAAATGATCCTGGCGATCAAACAAACTATCCCATTCTAAATGCATGGCATGAGGCAAATGACCACCACGCCGCGCGGCCAACCTCGCGCCCGTATATTCTTCAAAGCTGCGGCAATCCCACAGGCTATAGGTATTAGGCTGTTCCAGCACAATATTTTTAAGCTGCTCAAAGCCAATGCGATACTGCATATTGAGTGCAATGACGTACGCTGATCCGTTGGGCAAGCTGGTTAATTTGGCAAAACTAGCCACATCCGCTGGTTCATTGCTGGTAGGAAAGCCTTTGGCCAACCAATAATGAATCCCGCCATTCAGCAAGCTAACCTGATGAAAGCCCATCATATGAAGTGTCCAGATCAGCCTGCCTGCCCATGCACCGCCTTCATCGTCATACACCACGATATGGTGCTGTTGCGTGATGCCAAGCAGATGAACAAGCTGCTGTAATTGCTCCATATCAGGCAGTAAGCCTGACGCATGTTCTTCTTGCCGTACCAAGGCCTTAGGTGCCAGTGATACCGCATTGGGCAGGTGAACCTGTTCATACACGCGTGCTTTGCCTAAATCTACAATCCGCAGCAATGGATGATCCAAAAGGGGCAATAATTGCTCAGCCTCTAACAATAAAGGCAAATTACCATTGCTTAAATCCATTGGTGGTGCGGCATGTGAGGGCATACAAGGCTTTAACGAAATAGGCAGTAGGGCTTAATTTACAAGAAGCAGCAGCAAATAACCAGCGCATGTGTTTGGCCAATTGCGTGGGTTTTATTTATCATGAGTAAAACAACATGAGATGAATACATGCGAGCACTGATCCAGCGGGTAAAATGCGCCAAAGTAGAAGTAAACCAGCAAGTGGTGGGACAAATTGAACATGGCTTGCTGGTGTTGATAGGGCTTGGTAAAAACGACAGCCTACAAAGCAGTGAAAAATTACTTAAGAAAATTTTGGCATATCGGGTATTTAGTGATGACACGGGCCGTATGAACCATAACGTGCAACAAGTGGACGGTGGCATCTTGTTGGTATCGCAATTTACCCTGATGGCCGACACCAAAAAAGGCTTGCGACCCGATTTTGGCCCCGCCATGCCACCTGACGCCGCAAAAGAATTATTTGACCAAATGGTTGAACAGGCCAAAAGCATGTATAGCAATGTGCAAACGGGCGAGTTTGGCGCAGATATGCAAGTCAGTCTAGTGAATGATGGCCCTGTGACGTTTATGCTGGACATAGAATAAAGTGCTTTTAATGCCAATCACCCTTTAAGGCCTGCTGATGATCTGGATTTTATTTACCGTCATGGCTGCATTCATGCAAGCCTGGCGTAATGCCTTTCAAAAGCAGCTTAGCAGTAGTGTAGATGCTTATGGCGTCACACTGGCACGCTTTATTGGTGCCTCTCCTTTGGCTGCCTTGTATTTGATGTTGCTCTATCATTTTCAGCCAGTTGCTCAATCAGTGCCAATCACTAACTTTGGCATACGTTTTTGGGGCTATATTGTCATTGTCGCCATTAGCCAAATTGCTGCAACCGTACTCATGGTTAAACTATTTCAGCAAAAAAACTATGCTATTGGTGTGGGACTGGCCAAGAGTGAGGCGATTTTGGCAGCCATTATTGGTGTGAGTGTGCTGGGCGTGCATTTGTCTTTACTGGGCTGGCTGGGCGTATTGATTGGTTCTATAGCAGTGTTTTTACTCAGTGGTGCGCGCTCCATGAGTACCTTGTCATGGCCGACATTATGGACAGGCTTAGCCAGTGGTTTATGTTTTGCTATAGCCTCCTTAATGGTGCGGCAGGCTAGTTTGCAATTGTCTGACTTACCGTTTTTGCATCGTGCCGCATGGGTGCTGCTCAGTGTGATTAGCTTGCAGACGCTGCTGTTGTTGGCTTGGTTAGGCATTAAAAGACCGCATACCTTAAAAGCCATGTGGCAGCGTAAAGGCTTAACGCTTCAAGTGAGTATGGCCAGTTTTTTGGGCTCACTCGGCTGGTTTAGTGCAATGAGCTTGCAGTCTGTACCACTGGTTAAAACGCTGGGTCAAATTGAGGTGCTGTTTACTTTATTGATTTCATTGTATTTCTTTAAAGAAAAACTGGTAAAAACTGATCATGCAGGATTATGGTTGGTGATGTTGGGGGCGGTGTTGGTGATTTGGGCTTGATAATTTAACTATAATTTTATTTAAAATAACTCTTAAGGTAAAAATTATGTCGGGCATTCCGAATTTAGGTGAAGGATTTATTCGATCACATGAATTACTTGAAGAATTGTTTAAAGATATTAATTTAGCTTATCAAATGCTGGAAAATGATAAGCAGTCTCAATATCTTCGTAGATGTGTAGTACGAGCAAACTTTTCTTTTATTGAAGCTATGATTGAAGTTATAAAAGTTGAGTTAAGATCAACAATTCGAACAGTAAAATATGAGCTTAAGCTTACAGAAAAAGATAAAGAAGTTTTAGGATCAACCTTTATTTTTAATTCTAAGCAAGACAAATTTTTATCTTTAGAAATTAATATTAAAAAAACTTTTAAGTTGGCAACAAAAATTTGGGAAATTAAAAAATTTCAGCTTGTTACAGATACTCAAGACTTTCAGGATTTCCTAGCCGCTAAATCTGCCAGAAATAAACTTACTCATCCTAAAAGTTATTATGATATTGAGGTAACTGATATTGATATGCATTATTATACAACCGCACTTTTCTGGTTAAAAACAGAGTTTAGTCGCCTTTTTAAAGCTCGGATTGATTCTTTAGAAAGTAATATAGTTGCTCAAAATTAAAAGTAAGTTTTATTTTTAGCACAAATATTACTGAACTCTAAAGCCAAAATAGGATAAAGATAATTAGGATTAAACGTTCAAACGAAGGAACTATTAATTGACGTTTCACCAAACCGAAAATTTTGTTATTCAAGCTGTTAGCTAGTTACGTCTTAGGGTAGAAAACGTTGGCACGCTGATTATTGCCTTTGGTATTTTTGCCGCACTCTACGGATTTTTAAGAGCTTTCGTCTATCTCTATCCGATGATTTTATGGCAGTTCGACTAATCTTTGCCCACTATTTGGCTTTAGGTCTGAAGTTTCAACTGGCTGCTGATATTCTATCAATGCTGTGTCACCCTGTTGAGAAAAATTGGCAAACTGGCCACCATTGTCATTATTCGTACAGGCCTAAATTTCTTTTTAATGAAGGAAATGGAGCAGGAAAAGGTAATGACCCTAATGAGGATGTCGTTAAACCAGAGGGCGACAAGGCGCATGAACTGTCAAAGCCTTAATGAGTTGCTCAATATGTTCATCACTATGCGCAGCACTCAAAGTAATCCGTAACCGTGACGTTCCACGTGGAACAGTAGGCGGGCGTATGGCACTGACCAGTAAGCCTTGCTCAAGTAAACTTTTGGATAATGCCAAAGCATCTTCTGCCTTGCCAATAATAATCGGCTGAATGGCAGATTGACTATCCATAAGCTGCCAGCCTTGCTCAGTTAAAGCACTGCGTAAACGTTGAATATGCTGCTTTAATTTAATTTGTCGCCACGGTTCTTGTTCAATCACATCTAACGCGGCCAAAGTACTGGCTGCAATCAGGGGCGGGGTAGCAGTAGTAAAAATAAACGTGCGCGCGCGACTTTTTAAGTAATCAATGAGTAGTTCCGAGCCTGCCACAAACGCCCCAAACGTGCCTATGGCTTTACCCAAGGTCGCCATATAAATATCAATATTTGGCAGTGGTTCAATACGCAAGCCAAAACCATGCGCATCGTCAATCATGAGTGCGGCCTGATATTGTTCAGCAATATTTATTAATTCATTTAGCGGTGCTTCGGTGCCATCCATGCTAAATACTTGATCAGTAACGATTAATTTTTGCGATGGTTGCTCGTTGCTTAGCCATTGGTTTAACTGTGCTGTGTCCCGATGCGGATAACGACGCATTTTTACCCCAGCCAGCCGTGCGCCGTCCAGCAGGGACGCATGATTTAAACGATCCTGATAAATGATACCGTGACGATCATCCATTAGGGCATCAATCACACCCATGTTAGCCATATAGCCTGTAGAAAATAGCATGGCTTTTGGGTAGCCTGTCATATCTGCCAATCGCTGTTCTAACTGATCATGAATGGTATGATGGCCTGTGACCAAGTGGGCAGCACCTGCGCCAATGCCATGCTGCTTTAAGTAATCAATAGCGGCTTGTTTAACAGCGGGATGGCTGGCTAAGCCCAAATAATCATTACTAGAAAAGTTAATCAGGCTACGGCCACCGCGTTGAACCAGCGGGGTCACACCGTGATCAATAATTTGTGTGTGGCGATCTAAATGCTGATGTTGCAGTTTGGCATATTTTTGCGCAAGCTGAAACTGCTCTAGGCTCATCAGAATGAAAACTCGATGTGGATATTAAACTGCCATCGCATTGACAGCAGTGGCTTTAACGTCCACTTTGGCTTTTTCCTTGCTAATGCCCAGTTGTGCAAACAGGATAGCATCACGACTCTCACCCGCATTGGGCGTTGTCAGCAATTGTTCACCAGAAAAAAACGAATTGGCTCCCGCCTGAAAGCATAGTGCCTGCTCAGCATCAGTGAGGCTTTCACGTCCAGCAGATAAACGGATATAGCTTTTGGGCATTAAAATACGTGCTACCGCAATGGTGCGCACCCATTCAATGACAGATACTTTAGGCGCATCTTGTAGCGGTGTGCCTGCAATGGGCACTAACATGTTAATCGGTACCGATTCTGGATGAATTGGCTGCGTGGCCAGTTCATGCAATAAGCTCACGCGATCCTGGCGTTGCTCACCCAAACCTAAAATACCGCCACTGCATACTTTCATGCCACTACTACGCACATTTTCTAAGGTGAGAAGGCGATCATCAAAGGTGCGGGTGGTGATCACATTATTATAGTGTTCACGCGAGGTGTCTAAATTATGGTTGTAATAATCAAGCCCAGCATCGGCCAAACGTTCAGCTTGTGAGGCACTCAGCATACCCAATGTCATGCAGGTTTCTAGGCCCATTGATTTTACTTCACGTACCAGTTCTAGCACATAAGGCATATCGCGCTCATGTGGGTTACGCCATGCAGCCCCCATGCAAAACCGCGATGAGCCACTGTCTTTGGCAGCTTGGGCTGCTGTTAAAACTTCTGCCAGCTGTAATTTTTTTTGTGGTGTAAGCGGTGTTTCATAACTATTGGACTGCGAGCAATAGCCGCAATCTTCAGGACAAGCCCCTGTTTTAATCGATAACAGGGTGCTGACCTGAATGCTGTTAGGATCAAAATGCTGGCGATGAATGGTTTGTGCTAAAAACAGCAAATCATTAAATGGTCGGTCAAACAATTCACTAATTTCTGTACGATTCCAGTCATTGCGTAGCATCAGTCGTTATCCTTTTAAAGCAGCCTTTTTATCGTTAATAAAGCGTTGGGCTAACTTGATCTTTTTCATGACAGGTTTAGGAATATTCGGTGCAATTAATTTTGCTGCCTGGTTAAACCACATCAATAAAGAAAAATCACCTTCCATTTGAATCTTGCCTGATTGCATGCCTGTCATAAATGCAGTGGGGTCACCTTTAAGCAAGGTTTGTACGGCAAACATGCTGTCTTCAAAGCGTAATGTAAAGTCTGGCTTGGTCGCTTCTCCAGCAGCCATTTTGACCTGTTCATCGGCAATAATAAAATGGCGAGAAATACCATTTTTGCTTTCAAGCTGTAGGGTAAAGTTGCGACCATGCAATAATTCAATAAATTTGGCGTTGGTTTTAGAGAGTTGCTGCATACGCAACCCTAGGCCAACCAGTAATAAGTCAAAGGGATCAGTGCTAACATTAATGAGTGGCAATTTAACCACAGGCAAGGAGGACAGGTTCATATAGTTAACTCTTCATTTTAAAAAATAATTAGGGCATAAATAGGATAATTAACTTTCAGCATGCTAGCGTTAGCCGCCTGCTTTTGCAATATGACAGGTGCAATGTGACATAAGCTGCTCATACTCAACATGAGATGGGCTATTGTGCCATGCTATTAAGTTTAGTAATTGTGAATTGATGCAATAAGCAGTTCATTTATGTTGTATTTTTTTAGAAATTTTTTTGGAAACCATAAAGGCCGAAGTAAAACGGGTCAGGTTCAATGACCTGACACGCTGGTTAAATCGTCTTCGTAAACAGGGGTGTGTTCAATGCATTGTCCACGCGCAGTCACTGGTCTTTCTTCGGTAGCCGCAAGCCAGGTGGCCAATAAGCCAAGTGCTGCACCAATACCAATAATATAGCCCTGCAAGTCACCTACATTAAACAAATATTGACTGCTGACGCGCGCCATTTCTAAAAAACACCAAAATACCATGCCTGCCAGCATAAAGCCCAACCAGCGGCGATACGGAGAAAAGAAAATAATAATTATCCCAACCGTAACCAGCCCCATGCCTATCATCATACTCACTTCACCATTCATCATGATGACTCTCCTCATATGCATGCATCACATGCGTCATTCATAAGTTACTCTGTTGCGCTACGCCGTCATCAAATGATTAACAGGCGGTGGCGACTGCTTGTGTTGTCAGGTTTTGTTGATCTATTTTTCATTAACGCACCTTTGGGGAATGCCATCTGACTCTTGGTTATTTGTTTATACGTTGAGCCTAACGCAACATGCCTTGACGCTATTATGCGTGTTGTTGGCCTAATGGAAAGAGGATAAAATCAACACAGCGTCATAAAATGACGCGTAAGCAAAATGTCATTACATTTTATGAAAGGAGAAAGTGGAATAAAGCAGTTGTGTAACTGGTTTTGCTTGTCATTACATTCAAATACCTACCAAAACTACATAAAAAAACTATTTTTAATAGGGCGGTTTTTTTGGTTATTTTATTGGCAATGCAGCATTTGCCAGCGTGGCTAAGCTGTTATTTTTTAAGCAATGTAACTGTTCTGAAACTCATGCAAACTTTAAAATTTAGCCATCAGTTTCAGAACGTAAAAAGCACCTATTCTGTGTGGTTGATGCGTTTATAAATCTTTATCACGCACGCCTAATAAATATAAAATACCGTCCAGACCCACGCTGGATATGGCTTGGCGGGCATTTTCACGTACTAGGGGTTTAGCTCTAAAAGCAACCCCCAAACCTGCAATAGACAGCATAGGCAAGTCATTGGCGCCATCACCGACCGCAATCACTTGTTGCAGGCTAATGCCTTGTTTGTCGGCCAGCTCGCGCAGCAACTCGGCTTTACGGCTACCATCAACCACCTGGCCAATCACTTCTCCTGTCACCACGCCATCTTTAATATCCAGCTGGTTGGCATACACTTCATCAATGCCCAGCTTTTGCTGCAACATCTGGGCAAAATACTCAAAACCACCCGACAAAATGGCCGTGCGATAACCTAATGCTTTTAAGGTGGAGATCAGACGCTCCGTACCTTCAGTGATGGTTAGCCGCTGGGCAATCTTTTCTAATACTTGAGCATCCAATCCTTTAAGCAGTGCCACCCGTGCAGCAAAGCTTTGCTTAAAATCCAGCTCGCCTGACATGGCACGCTCGGTAATCTCGGCTACCAGATCGCCCACACCTGCTTCAATGGCCAGCTCATCAATCACTTCCTGCTCAATTAAAGTAGAATCCATATCAAAACACACCAGACGACGGTTGCGGCGGTAGGCGTTGTCTTCTTGCACGGCGATATCAATGGATAAATTGGTACTGAGCTTAAGGCAGGCAGCGCGCAGGGCTTGGGCATCTAATAACTGGCCACTCAAGCCAAATTCCACACAAGCTTTGCGCTGTTGTTCGTTGTCGTCGTCATCTACCGCCAAACGACCTGATAAACGGCTCACGGTTTCAATATTAAAGCCATGCTGCGAAATAATTTGTGTAACTGCTTGTAAATGTTGCGCAGTCAATTCACGCGACAGCACGGTTACAATGTATTTAGTACGACCACCTTCCTTAACCCATTGTTTATATTCATCAAATGTAATGGGTTTAAAGTAAACACTCAGGCCGATATTGTGTGCCAACAAGAGTATTTCTTTCATGGCAAGCGCAGCATTGGTGGGCTGATCAGTGGCAACCACCAGTCCCAATGTTAGTTGATTGTGAATAACGGCCTGTCCAACATCTAAAATATCTAACTGATGGGTAGTCAACACCTGCATCATTCGGTTAAATTGATTGGGCTGATCAGGGCCTAAAAAAGAGATAAGAATTATTTCACGCATTAATCGTCTCAGGCTTGAGAAGCAAGTCGGGTAGAATCATAATCGATTTGTTATTTATTTGCCTGTTTTCACATTAGGAAATTCACTTGAACGCGCCACGCCAAGGGCTATTTGCCAGTCTGCTGATTATTAGTTTTGCCGTGCATGTCACGTTAATGATCCATGCCACCAATCACCAGCTCAGTAATACGCGCGCGATTCAGGGCGAATTAATGACGCGGCAACTGGCTGATGACAGTTTGGCCATGCTGGCACCTGTGGATACAGTGTCACTGGCGCTCATGTCAAATCGCTATGCCAGTCGGCCTGATGTGTCGGCTTTAAAAATTATGGCAGCCGATGGCCGTGTACTGACCACCAGTGGTAGAGCACCGACCCGTTCTGGCGAAGTATTTAATAAAAAAATCAAGCTGGATCAGCAACCCATTGGCACCGTTGAGCTAACACTGATTAAGCCGAGCATTGGTGAGCTGATTCGGATGCAATGGCCGCCGATTTTATTGTCATTATTGGTGCATGCCTTATTGTGGTTGTTATATCGTGTGGTGGCACGTCCAACCCGACGCGAATATTTAGAAAGTCTGGCTCGTGAGCAGCAGCTGCAAGAGCAAATGGTGGCCTTAAAGCTGCATGCAGAGCAGGCACAAAAAAATGCCATGATGGCACAGGCCATGGCCAATCCTGCTGTTTTGCCCAAAGCCGATGTTAAAGCACAGGACAATAGCGCAGTGCCTGGTCAGGAAGATTTTATTTTAATCATTGATTTTGTTGATCCTAAACAACTTTTGGGCACCTTAAGCCCAGGTTTGGCACGGCCATATTTTAATTTATGTCAAACGCTGCTGGAACAAGCGATTGCACAAAATAAACAGCAATTTGCGCCCCAACCCATTGATTATCAAATCATTCAAAATTTTAATGAAACGGGGGCTGTGATTAGCGCGCCTGTTAACCAGTCCAATAGCGTGCTATTTTTAACCCAACTGGGCAAATTATTTAATTTACTCACCAAGGTAGTGTACCAGCGGCACCGTGAGATTAAACGCTTTGCACTGCACACCCGCGCAGCCATTGCCGAGCCACAGGCAGACCAAGGCGCACAAGTACTGGCAGAACGCTTGATTGGCCATATGGAAGCCAATCAGTTGGCGGTACATGTGAGTGATGAGCAAGTGTTGGCCTTACAGCTGCATTTTGAGCTGTCCCCACTGGATAATCCAACCGATGCCCAAACCCGTGAAGCAGTGGTGATTAGTGCCATGAAGCTAGAAGAAGCTGCATTTATTCGGCAGGCACGTGAGCGTATTCTAGCGGGAAATGCAGAGGCTGGGAGTAAAGATCAGGCGCAAGCTAGCCTTGATAAAACTTTAGATCAATAACGAGCTAAATGAGCGATAAAAGCCAGCGAAATCATAGTGTCGCTGGCTTTTTTATGGCTACAACAGACAAGTCCACCTTGGGCAAAATCAATCAGGCAAAATAAGGCTGCACAATGACACCAATGCCAACCAGCAGGAAAATGACTGCGGCAAAGCGATGAATTAAACGAATAGGCAATTTGTTAGCCAGTTGATCACCAATAAACACCGCTGGTGCATTGGCAATCATCATGCCTAATGTGGTACCAGCAAGTACGATGGGCAGGTTGTCGAACCGCGCCGCCAGTGCCACGGTTGCGATTTGGGTTTTATCGCCTATTTCTGCCAGAAAAAATAACACAAAAGTGGCCCCAAAAACTCCAAATTTCTGCCAACGGACAATGGCGTTGCTTTCATCATCTAGCTTGTCAGGAATGAGCATCCAGCCCGCCATGGCAATAAACGAGGCAGCAAGAATCCAGCGCAGTACCTGAGCATTTAAAAACTCAGCCAGCCACGCACCTAAAGCCGCAGCCAATGCATGGTTAAATAAAGTAGCCAATAAAATGGCAATTAAAATAGGCAAGGGTTTGCGATAGCGCGCAGCCAGTAACAATGCCAGCAATTGGGTTTTATCACCCATTTCTGCTAACGCCACGAGGCCAGTGCAAATGAGAAAAGCGTACATAAGAAAACTCGGGGCTGGCTTGATCAACCAATGACCTTATCTTTTGCCAGCCCAAACGCTACCTCACCATTGAATGCTTAAATGATGAATAGGCAAAGATAAGATCAAAGGTCTTGCCAGTCTTGCGCGGTTGAATGACTCACCTATTGTGCAAGATTACAGCCACCATGCCTGAAAAAATCAGCGCAAGTATGTTGATGACTGCCAGTTTTAATGATTTAAAACTGCGGCTACTCCCCAATGATGAGTAGACTATACAATAAAATTATCGAGTTATCAAAGTGGCAGGAAGCACTGTACGCACGGTATAGGTTCAGAATGGTTACAAGCTGCATGCGCTAAAGTTGGGCAAAACTCCTAAAAAAACGTTAGAATAATTGACTAACCGTTTTATTTGATACAGCCCAGTGCAATCTCAAGGGATGCTATCGTCTTTTACAAGGTAAATTTTCATGCAGCTCAACAGTGTTGAAGAGCTAATCGCCGATATTCGTGCGGGTCGTATGGTCATTTTAATGGATGACGAAGACCGCGAAAACGAAGGCGATTTAATCATGGCAGCCAGCCATGTACGCCCTGAAGATATTAACTTCATGATTACCCATGCGCGTGGTTTAGTGTGCCTCACCTTAAGTAAAGAGCGTTGCGAGCAGCTTAGTCTGCCCTTAATGGTGGAGCGTAATGGTGCCCAGCACAGTACCAATTTTACCTTATCCATTGAAGCAGCCACTGGCGTATCCACTGGTATTTCAGCAGCCGAGCGTGCCCGTACCGTTCAGGCGGCAGTTGCACCCTATGCCAAGCCTACTGATATTGTACAACCAGGGCATATTTTCCCACTGATGGCACAGCCAGGCGGGGTACTGCATCGGGCAGGGCATACAGAAGCAGGTTGCGATTTATCGCGCTTGGCTGGCCTTGAGCCTGCATCAGTCATTTGTGAAATTATTAAAGAAGATGGCGAAATGGCACGCCGTCCAGATTTAGAGCTATTTGCCCAAAAGCATGGCCTTAAAATTGGCACCATTGCCGATTTAATTCATTACCGTATGACGCATGAACAAACCATTGAGTGCCTGGATGAGCAACCGCTCGACACTGACTATGGCCAGTTTAAAGTGCGCCGTTATCGCGAAATGGGTAGTCCCGATATTCACGTGGCGTTAATTAAAGGTAACCCAAGTGAGGGCGTAAGCACAGTGCGCGTGCATGGCTTTAATCCAGTCAAGGATCTACTGCATGTACAGCAAGGCAATGCGCCAGCGTGGCATATGGATAATATTTTAAAAACCATTGCTGCCAGTGAACGTGGTGTGCTGGTATGGATTGGTCAACCGATGCTCAATGATTTGGGGGCGGCTTTAGGCAGTTTGACACAACAGGAAGCTGCCCCGTCTTCTAAAGCACTGTCGCAGCAATACCGTACTATTGGTGTAGGCGCGCAGATTTTGCGTGATGTGGGTGTGCAACAAATGCGCCTGCTGAGTTCGCCATTACGTTTTAACGCGCTGTCGGGGTTTGACCTTGAGGTGGTTGAGTATTTAAGTCCTGAGCGAGGATAAAGCAGAGCATCGCTCTGCCCGAGCGCAAGATGAGCAGCGATGCTGCGAGTGGCGAGGATAGGCGCAGCATCGCTATGCCTGAGCAAAGAGGATAAAACGCAGAATCGCTGCTCAAGCCAAACGTTTTAGTATGAAAGAATTTTAGTTGATAAATTAGATTATTGTTGAGGTTAGACATGAGTATTCGTACCGTTGAAGGTCAAATGAATCAAGGCACCGAAGATCGCTATGCGATTTTAGTGGGTCGTTTTAACAGTTTTGTGGTGGAGCATCTGTTGGCTGGTGCCATCGATACCCTAAAGCGTCATGGTATCAATGAATCTAACATTACCATCGTGCGCGCACCTGGTGCCTGGGAGCTGCCTGTGGTTGCTAAAAAACTGGCTGCTAAAGGCGATTATGATGCCATTATTGCACTCGGCGCGGTAATTCGTGGCAGTACCCCGCATTTTGATTTTGTGGCTGGGGAAAGTGCCAAAGGCTTGGGTGTGGTCAGTCTGGAATTTAGCTTGCCTGTGATTAACGGTATTATCACCACGGACAGCATTGAGCAAGCCATTGAGCGTTCTGGCACCAAGGCGGGTAACAAAGGCAGTGAAGCTGCCATGACCGCCATTGAAATGGTTAACCTGCTAAAGGCAATTTAAGTCATGTCTGCATCGCAAAATTCGTTTAAATTTCCCACCACCTTTGCGGCCAAGCGCAAAGCCAGACGCTTTGCCTTGCAAGGGTTGTATGAGTGGCAAATGACCAAAAACCCTGTGCATGAAATTGAAGCGCGTACCCGTGCGGAAAACGCCATGCACAAGGTAGACATTGCTTATTACCATGAGTTGCTCACTCAGGTGATTGCACAGCAACCTGCGCTTGATGAACTCATTAAACCGCTGATTGACCGTGATTTGTCTGCATTAGATGGGGTAGAACTTGCGGCCTTGCGTTTGGGGGCTTATGAGCTGCGCGACCATCTGGAAATTCCTTATAAGGTCGTGTTAGACGAGGCCATTGAGCTGGCTAAGCATTTTGGCGCAACCGATAGCCATAAATATGTGAATGGCGTGCTTGATCGCTTGTCACAAGACTTTAGGGCAAGCGAAAGAAACGCTTGATTGAAAAGATTTTTTAATCATAGAATGCTTGCATCCGTCTCCCTTGTACACCTTTACTGTTTGCAAGGGAAACAAAAGGGCTAACACTACGAATAGCAGAACCATAGCTTGTATCTATTAAATGGACAGTATGCTAATTATTAAGTACTGTCTTTTTAAAGCTTATTGATATTGCAATTTGTATTATCATGGCTTATTCACACATGCATTGATCAGCTTGTGGTGTTTTTGTTAAATCTAGGCTTTTTTAGGCTCAAGCGTGAAATGTTTCGGCTAAGCTATGCCAGTTGTCTAAAATTACAGCCGACAGCATCTAAATAGGCATAATAAAGACTTTTTATGGTGTGGCTGAGTATTTTTTAAGCTAATAATTTAACTTTATCGAATTTAATAAAGGTAAGACATGACGAAAGTTTCCTTGGAAATCCTAAGCGATATTGATGGATTCTTGGCGGCAGCATTGGTTGATTCTAGCAGCGGGCTGTGTGTACAGACTTTAGGTGGCGGTATTAATCTGGAAATAGCTGCCGCAGGCAACACCGAAGTATTATTGGCCAAGCGTCAAGTCGCTGCTTCCTTAGATCTGGATGATCAAATTGAAGATATTTTAATTAACTTACGCAAACAGTATCATTTAATTCGTCCTCTGGTGCGCAATCAAACCTTCTTTTTATATGTGGTGCTTGATCGCTCCAAAGCCAATCTGGCCATGGCACGACATGAGCTACGCAGCTTTGAAAACCAGCTTGAGTTTGCTTAATGAAATAATAAGAACGCCAAGTGACTCTTAGCTGTTTAAATCCTTTAAATTAGCTTGGTTTTTTTAGATTTTAACCGTTAAGAATTTATTAGTTGCTACCTTATTAGTTCAATCAGGCCATGAATGAATTTGCACTGATCCAGAAATATTTTAATCAGCTCGGTGCAGAACATTCACAACCTGCCACCATTTATGCTATTGGCGATGATGCTGCGATTATTCAGCCTCCACTTGGTCAGCAACTGGTCATCACCAGTGATACTTTGGTGGCGGGTCGGCATTTTCCCCATGATACCCCACCGCACGCCATTGGCTGGAAAGCAGCGGCAGTTAATTTATCCGATATTGCTGCAATGGGTGCAACCCCTTATGCGGTATTAATGGCCATTAGCTTGCCACAAGT
This sequence comes from Pseudomonadota bacterium, assembly GCA_023393635.1. GTDB lineage: Bacteria > Pseudomonadota > Gammaproteobacteria > Pseudomonadales > Moraxellaceae > Alkanindiges. The sequence continues at coordinate 4,917 of JAEWKT010000015.1, read as the reverse complement.
AGATTCTGATTGGTTAGCACAATTTAGCCGTGGCTTTTTTGATTGTTGTGCGCCCGAAAATGTACAGCTTATTGGTGGTGATACCACTAAAAGTGAGGTGCTAAGTATTACCGTTACCGCGTTGGGCTGGGTTGAAGCAGGTACAGCCATTCGCCGTGATGGTGCCCAGATTGATGATTTAATTGTGGTATCCAATACGCTCGGTGATGCAGCTTATGCCTTGCAGCAGCCACAAAGTGCCTTACAGTCACGGCTGGATTATCCACAGCCACAAAATAAACTAGGCATGGCATTGGCAGGCTTTGCCCATAGCATGCTCGATATTTCTGATGGGTTAGCACAAGATTTAAGCCATATCTTGACGGCAAGTCAGGTTGGTGCGGTGTTATATTTAGATCAATTGCCGCTGTCACCACCCTTGCAGCAACTACCAGCTGAGCAAGCCTGGCAGTTAGCACTCACGGGTGGTGATGACTACGAGCTATGCTTTACCATTGCCCCGAGCCAGTTTGAGCAGTTTAAAAACAGCTTGTCAGTCGCGCAGCAACAACAATTCAACCTGCATATCATTGGTAAAATAACCAGCGGTGATGGCTTACAATTATTTCAGCAGGGCGCACCCTATACGATGAATTTAAAGGGATACCAACATTTTGACTAAACCTGTGCCATCCGATCAGCCAGCTAAACAACTGCCTGTGGTGGTTTTTTCGCAACTTAAAGTAGCCGATAAAATTTTATATACGCTTGGGGTGGGTTTAGGCTCAGGGCTGGTAACAAAAGCACCAGGCACCGTGGCCTCTGCAGCGGTATTAATATTACTGCCGCTATGGGTGTGGTTAGGGTTTTATGCCAGTGTGATGGTAATGCTTATGATGAGCGTGGTGGGCATCTGGATTTGTGGCCGTACCGCGCAGATCTTGCAAGTGCATGATGATGGTCGTATTGTCTGGGACGAGTTTGCTGGCCAAAGCATTGTGTTGTTGCCTTTGTTGCTGCTCAATCAAATTAATCTATGGGGTGTCTTATTGGCATTTGGCCTGTTTCGCCTGTTTGATATTTGGAAACCATGGCCCATTGGCTATGCTGATCGTCAGTTACATGGCGGCTTTGGCATTATGATGGATGATATTTTGGCGGGAATCATTGCGGCTGTAGTATTATACGGCACATTAATTTTGAGCATGCAGATTACGGTTTAAACCATGCCATGCTAGCTGGACATTAGACGGCTTTCATTAGTGGGTAGACTTCTTTAATTTTTTTATGAAAATTAATTTTTATAAAAACTGAATCAAGGCTATATCAGCTCATGAAAAGGTCTATTTAAAGCGTATTAATAAATTAGGAACTTCAACAAGAATGAGTTTATCAGTCATTATTCTGGCGGCAGGTAAAGGCACGCGCATGAACTCGCGTTTGCCCAAAGTATTGCAACCACTGGCAGGGCAACCCTTGCTTGCGCATGTATTCAAGCAGGCCAATACGCTACAGGCTGAGCGTATTATCGGTGTGATTGGCCATGGTAGCGCACATGTCAAGCAAGCCTTTGTAGAGCAAACCGTCGAATGGGTCGAGCAAACCGAACAACTTGGCACTGGCCATGCGGTACAAGTGACCCTGCCTGTATTGCCTAAAAATGGTCAAAGCCTGATTTTATACGGTGATGTGCCGCTTATTCGTGCGCAAACGCTAAAGCAGCTACAGGATGCCGCTACTGGTGGTATTGCCATGATGACCTTAAAGGTTAATAACCCAACAGGCTATGGCCGGATTGTGCGCCAAGATGGCAATATTCTGCGTATTGTTGAACACAAAGATGCAAGCGAAGATGAGCGCCAAATTAATGAAATTAATACTGGCATTTATTGCGTCGATAATGCCTGTTTGCATCGCTGGTTGCCAACACTTTCCAATAACAATGTACAAGGTGAATATTATCTCACTGATATTGTTGAAATGGCCGTAGCAGACGGACTGCATATTGGTAGCGTGCAACCTGAATATGATTTTGAAGTCGAAGGCGTGAATGATCGCGTGCAACTGGCCGCGCTTGAGCGTCGTTTTCAGGCGTATCAGGCCGAGCAATTGCTTAAAGCAGGTGTCACCTTAACTGATCCAGCGCGTTTTGATTTGCGTGGTAATTTGACCACAGGCCAAGATGTCCGCATTGACGTCAATGTCATTATTGAAGGTGATTGTCATTTGGCCGATGGCGTGCATATTGGCACAGGTTGCGTGCTCAAAAATGCCCGAGTGGGCGCAAATACTGTGATTCTGCCTTATAGTATTTTAGATGATGCTGTGGTGGGTAGTGATGCGCATATTGGCCCGTTTGCCCGCTTGCGTCCTGGTACACAACTGGCCGATCAGGTGCATATTGGTAATTTTGTCGAAGTGAAGAATTCACAAATTGGCAATGGCAGCAAGGCCAATCATCTGGCGTATATTGGTGATGCCATTATTGGCTGTCAAAGTAATATTGGTGCTGGTACCATCACCTGCAATTATGATGGTGCGAACAAGCATAAGACCATTATTGGCGATCAGGCCTTTATTGGTTCCAACTCCTCCTTGGTTGCACCTGTCAATATTGCTAATGGTGCCACTATTGGTGCAGGTTCAGTGATTACCAAAGAAGTCCCTACAGGGGCATTGGCGGTGGCACGTGGCCAGCAGCGTAATATTGAAAACTTTCAGCGTCCTGTTAAAAAATAAGAGAAATTACTATGTGCGGTATTGTGGGTGGAATTGCAGAGCGTCATATAGCGGCTGTACTGCTTGAAGGCTTAAAAAAACTGGAATATCGTGGCTACGACTCAGCAGGCGTAGCGCTGCTGGAAAACGCTAAAGTGACTCGTGCGCGTGAAGCAGGCAAAGTAGCGGCTTTAGAAGCAGCGGTCAAAGAGGCGCGTATTGATGGTTCTTTAGGTATTGCGCACACACGCTGGGCCACGCATGGCAAGCCCACTCAGGACAACGCACATCCGCATATGTCTGGTGATGTGGCGGTGGTACATAACGGGATTATTGAAAACTATCAGGAACTCAAAACCGAGCTTGAACAAGCAGGCTATGTGTTTTTGTCACAAACTGACAGTGAAGTGGTTGCCCATTTAGTGCATCAGGCGTTGCAGCAAAATAACAATTTGCTGCAAGCGGTACAAGCGATTGTGCCACGGTTACACGGTGCGTATGCACTGGGCATTATTGAAGCCAGCCATCCTGATGAGTTAATTGCGGTGCGTCAGGGTTCACCCTTAGTGATTGGCGTGGGTATTGGTGAGAACTTTATTGGTTCAGATCAAATGGCGTTATTGCCAGTGACCAATCGCTTTATTTACCTTGAAGAAGGGGATGTGGTTTATTTAACCCGTGACAATATTGATATTTATCACCACGGTGTATTGACCACGCGTGCGATTAATGAATTAGATGCCAGTGTGAGCAGCAGTGATAAAGGCGGCTTTAAACATTATATGCTCAAGGAAATTTATGAGCAGCCCGATGCCATTCAACATACCTTATCAGTTGGACTAGATCATGACTGCTTAAAAGATGATTTCTTGTCTAATGACAGTTTAACCAGTATTGAAAATGTGCAAATCATTGCCTGTGGTACCAGTTATCATGCAGGTATGGTGGCCAAATATTGGTGCGAACAACTGATTAATCTGCCGTGCCAGATTGATATTGCCAGTGAGTTCCGCTACCGCACTCCTGTGATTGTCAATAATACCTTATTTGTTTATATCTCACAGTCTGGTGAAACAGCAGACACCCTGGCTGCACTGCGTGATGTGAAAAAACGCGCTGTTGCCATGAATAAAAATATCGTGTCGCTGGCTTTATGTAACGTGGCCACGTCATCACTGGTGCGTGAAACTGACCTGCATTTGCTGACGCAAGCGGGGCCTGAAATTGGCGTGGCATCCACTAAAGCCTTTACTACCCAATTGGCAGCCTTGATGTTGTTGGTATTACGGTTGGGTAAAATTAAAGACACACTGGCAGCCCAGCAAGAGCAAGAACTCATTGCAGCCTTGTGGAGTAGCCCGAAAATCATTAATCAGTGTCTGGCACTGGATAAAGACATTGAAGCCATGTCTCGCTTGTTTATGGAAAAACGCCACACCCTATTTTTAGGCCGTGGTACGCAGTATCCGATTGCACTGGAAGGTGCCTTAAAACTCAAGGAAATTTCCTATATTCATGCTGAAGGTTATGCCGCTGGTGAGTTAAAGCATGGGCCACTGGCACTGGTAGACAATGATATGCCTGTGGTAATTTTGGCTGCACAGGATGATTTATTAGATAAATTAAAATCTAACATGCAGGAAGTGCAGGCGCGTGGCGGTGAGCTGTTTGTGTTTGCCGATGAGCATAGTGGCATTAGCACAGCTGAGCGTCAGCATGTGGTAACTATTCCAGCTGCCAGTGCGTGGATTGCGCCTATTATTTATAGTGTTCCTGTACAGCTATTGTCTTACCATGTGGCAGTGTTACGTGGTACGGATGTGGATCAGCCTAGAAATCTGGCCAAGAGTGTGACGGTAGAGTAAGGGTTTGTTTAGGAAATAAATTTTTTGTAAGCAGACAATAAAGTCTCACACCAAACAATAAAGTGTCATACTAAACAAAAAAGTATCATACTGGATTGTTTGTTTTATGAACACCTGTTATGCTCATTTCAAATGAACACAATAGGTGTTTTTTTATGCTCTCAGTCCAACAACAGCAAAAATGGATCAAAGATGGCCGAGGTGATGGTGAGTTATCATCATATAAACTGTGAAAATTGAGACTTCTACTGACATTTTGGTAAATTTTACCTCATGTCACAGGAGTTTCGATTTTGAGTACAAAAGCCCAGCGGGAAATCGCCCATAAATTAAAAGTATTTGCTCATGCAGAGCA
>JAEWKT010000010.1 GCA_023393635.1 Pseudomonadota bacterium | reverse complement strand
GCTTCAGCAGCGTGTTCGTCAGCTTTTTTTGAACAACCAACGAAAGCTAGGGAAGCAGCAATAGCAGCGGCAATAGCGATTTTTTTGATTTGCATGGCATCACTCTCACAAAGAATAAAAAGGTTTTCGAAAACCACAAATTAATCTGTAACTTAACAGTTGCTATCCTTTTCCTTTTGGACCAGGGTGCAACGCAAGCCAGATTAAATGGTGCCATAATGCTAGCACTGGTCTTTAAAAAAAACTACATAAATTTAATTATTTTTTGAAAAATTAGTCACTTTGCTTTGCGTTGATGAATACAAGACGCTCCACTTTTTGATGTTCTGCCTGATGCAAGGTACTTATCATTTGCTGTAAAATATCCTCAAGAGAGATTTCCTGTTCAAAAGGTAGCGTGCATACGCCATAGGTTAAGTGAAATTTGGGTTGGTCAAGTGCCAGTTTAATTTGCATTAATGCCTTGACCAGATGGCTGGCCTGCGAAGCACTGGTATCACACAATAAAACTGCCAAGTGTTGCTGGTTAATTTGCACCAGTAGGTCGCATTTGCGTAGGCGTTTTTTGTAAGCATTAACCAATTGTCTCGCAAAAGATTTTTGTTGTCTGGTTGAGCCTTCAATTCGAATAAGAAGCAAACTTAAAGGAATGTGATTGCGTTGATGATAGGGATACAAGTAAGTTAGGCCATCAATCAAATGCCGCTTTTGTAATACAGTGTTGGTCGTTTGAGATTTTAAATCTGTATGATGCGTTAAAAAGTAAGTTTTAAAATAATAAAGATAGGCCAGTATAAATAAAATAGCCGCTATGCAGTGGGCTGTTTGTAGCTCACTCACGCCTAACATATCGAAGTACCAACCTGCCCCACATGCAGCTAGCCCGTAACTAATAACTAAGAAAATCAAAGCATTGGCTTTTAAATCGTTAAGTACGGCCATAATAAAAAGAATGGCGATACTAATAGCAATACTTGCTTGGTTAGGCAGTAAAAATGGGAGCGATAGCGCAAAAATCCAATCAAGCACAGGCCCTTGATAAAAAACAACTGACCAGGTGGGTTTTAATAAAAGTGATAAATAGCCAATAAAAGCCAGTGCAGCATAACCTGCTAAAAAACTGTAAATATTCTGGTCAATAAATAACTGAGAAAAATAAGGAGATTGATACACCTGATAGCCGAGCATGGCCGCAATCAGTAGACGCAGGACAACCAAAAAACCTTGAAATTGCCGACTTTGTTTATATTCATGCACTGAATGCAAGGACAAAAAAGGAGACATGAGCAAATCGTCACTACGTTGAATATTATTTATAGGACAAGGTTTTTAAGCACTTATCGTTGGTGTGAGGAGTTAGCGCAAGAAGTGGGCCAATCGACCTCCTGAGCAGTATTTGGATTTTAACGTAACTACAATAAAAAAGGGCACGTTAAGTTAGTCTTAAAGTACCCTTTTTAGCATAACGCTATTTTAAAGCAACCAAGGAATTAAGTTGAAGATTTCCGCTTCATGTTGTCAAAAAATTCATCATTGGTTTTTGAGTCTTTCATGCGATCAAGCAAGAATTCAATGGCCGCAAGTTCATCCATTGGGTGGAGTAACTTACGTAAAATCCAAACCTTACGTAGGTTATCTTCGTCCATTAAACGCTCTTCACGACGCGTGCCAGACTTTTTGATATTCATGGCGGGGAACACACGTTTTTCAGCAATGCGACGATCTAAAGTGATTTCCTGGTTACCCGTACCTTTAAACTCTTCATAGATCACATCATCCATTTTACTGCCAGTCTCAATTAAAGCAGTAGAGATGATGGTCAAAGAGCCGCCTTCTTCAATATTACGTGCAGCCCCGAAAAAGCGCTTTGGACGCTCAAGCGCATGCGCATCCACACCACCTGTCAGTACTTTGCCTGAAGAAGGAATAACGGTGTTATAGGCACGGGCTAAACGCGTAATCGAATCAAGCAAGATAACCACATCTTTTTTATGCTCAACCAGACGTTTGGCTTTTTCTATCACCATTTCAGCCACTTGGACGTGACGGGCAGGTGATTCATCAAAGGTAGACGCCACCACTTCACCGCGAACGGTACGTTCCATTTCGGTGACTTCTTCAGGACGCTCATCAATGAGCAAAACGATTAGAAACGCTTCAGGATTATTGCGGGTAATAGACTGCGCAATGCTTTGTAATAGCATGGTTTTACCCGCTTTTGGCGGCGCAACAATAATTGAGCGTTGGCCTTTGCCAATAGGTGCAATCAGGTCAACCACACGCGAGGTTAAATCTTCTGTGGTTCCATTACCTAACTCCATGATCATTTGTTCGGTTGGGAACAATGGGGTTAAGTTTTCAAATAAAATTTTATTGCGCGAATTTTCTGGCGTATCGTAGTTAATCTGGTTAACTTTTAATAATGCAAAATAGCGTTCACCTTCTTTGGGTGGACGAATAGTACCTGTAATGGTGTCGCCAGTACGCAAGTTAAAGCGGCGGATTTGCGAAGGACTAACATAAATATCGTCAGGACCTGCAAGATATGAGCCAGATGCAGAGCGCAAGAACCCAAAACCGTCTGATAAAATCTCTAAGACACCATCACCAAAAATCTCTTCGCCATTCATGGCATGACGTTTTAAAATCGCAAAAATAATATCTTGCTTGCGGTTTCGTGCCATGCCTTCAAGGCCCATGAACTCAGCAATTTGAATGAGTTCACCAATTGGTTTGTTCTTAAGTTCAGTAAGATTCATAGAGGTTCAGATATGCGAAAAGATGGGAAAATAAACGCAGCAATGTATTGCAAGAATGCGCCTCGATAATATAAGAGTGTATACAATGTATTTTTACTTACTTTATGCTGAGCAAGTTAAAAATCACCAGTAGATAATTAAAAACGAAAAGTCGAAAGACAATTTCAGGTGCCGAACGGCTATTCTCTGACTAAAAAAAGGGTTTTTTAGCCAATAGAGCAATTTACTTGCTTTATCTTGACCGACACTATAAAGGGCTTATGATTTGTTTGTCAATATTTGATCGATCATGACACACAAAAATTAAAATTTAATTGAAGAAAAATACCGCCCATGCATGAGTCAAAGGCGGTATGTAGCATTTCTTTAAATGTTTTGATCAATAAATGCGGCAAGCTTGGAGCGTGGTTGCGCACCGACTTGCTGGGCTACCGCTTGGCCATCTTTAAAAATGAGCAATGCAGGAATGTTGCGAATATTGTATTGCACAGCAGTATCTTCGCATGAGGTCACATCAACTTTAACAATTTTGATTTTGCCGTCGTATTCGCGTGCCAGGTCTTCAAGTACTGGAGCAATTGCCTTACATGGTGCACACCAGCCTGCCCAAAAATCTACCAGAACAGGCACATCAGATTCTAGAACGTCGGTTTTAAAATCCTGATCAGTGGTATTGATAATATCAGCCATTATTTTACTCCAATTATAAATGGTATCGGGAGGCACATTGTCATAGTACCTATTAATACATGATACCGTTAAGATTTATTCATTGTCAGTGACAAAATAAATTTTGTCCAATGGATGCTTTCGATTTTGTGTATCGTTTTAAACAATAGTTTGTATCAGCTTGAACCAAGTCACCATAATATTTACCTGTAATTCACACAAGCCTGCACTTTGCTAATACGTACTTTTCTTTCAACCTCAGGTGATTTAATCTGCAAAAGCTTATCGATGAGTTTATGAACATGGCAGACTTTCCAGCAGAACACGATTTACTGGCCGCCATTGACCTTGGGTCAAATAGTTTTCACTTGGCAATTGCCAAAATGGAATATGGTGAAGCAAAAAAAATTATCTCTTTATCAGAAAAAGTACAGCTTGGCGCAGGTTTGGATGAAAATAATAATTTAACTGAAGCAGCACAACAACGTGGCCTGGATTGTTTAAGTCGTTTTGCCGAGCGCATTGCTGCTGTCAAGCCTTGCTATATACGTATTGTGGCCACCAATGCCCTGCGGCAAGCCAATAATGCACCAGAGTTCATCCAGCGCGCCGCCACCATATTGCCAAGGCCCATAGAAGTGATTGCAGGCCGCGAAGAAGCACGTTTGATCTATATGGGCGTATCGCACGCGATTGGTGCTGATGCAGGCCGCCGCTTGGTGGTAGATATTGGCGGTGGATCAACCGAGTTTATCATTGGTGAAGCCGTTAAGCCTATTCATACAGAATCATTGCAAATGGGCTGTGTGAGCTATACAAAGCTGTTTTTTACCGATGGAAAGATTAGTAATCTAGCATTTGATCAGGCCATGGCGGCTGCCAAAAAGCAAATTAAGGTGATTATTAATACCTATAAAATGGCAGGGTGGGATCAGGTTATTGGTTCAAGTGGCACGATCAAGGCCTGTTGTCAGGTCATGCACGCGCTGGGTTTAACCAATGTAAAACAACAGATTACACGACAGGGTTTACATAGCTTAAAGCAGCGTTTACTCCTGCTTGAGCATGTTGACCAGATTGATTTTAAGGAATTAAAGCAGGATCGTCGTGCGTTACTGCCCGCAGGTTTGGCTATTTTGCTGGCGGTATTTGAAGCCTTTGATTTACAGACGATGGCTTATTCTGATGGGGCACTGCGAGAAGGCGTGATGTGCGATTTGCTCGGGCGTTTTCGGCATGAAGATATGCGTGATAGCAGTGTACAGTTGCTCATGACACGCTATCATGTCGATACAGTCCACGCACAGCGCGTGGCCGCTACAGCAAAGCAATTATTTGATCAGGTGGCTCAGCCGCTTCAGCTTGATATAGAGCATGATGATTTATTACGCCGCGCTGCATTTTTGCATGAAATAGGCTTGGTCATTAGTCATTCTGGATACCAGCGGCACGGGGCATATATTGTGCAGCATTCAGATATTGCAGGTTTTTCGCAGAATGATCAAAATCGCTTAGCACTACTGATTGGCCAGCATCGGCGAAAATTAAAAGCTGATCAAAAACAAAACATACTAAAAGTAGGTGGTTTGCCTTTGCTGTATGACTGTTTATTATTGCGCCTGGCAGTGTTATTGCATCAAGATCGTGCGGCGCAGTTGTTAAACAGCCTACGATTAGAAATAATACATGACCATTTGTGGCAGCTTATTGTAGATGATAGCCACGCTAATTTATCGTTGCTGGCTGATCTGCAAGAAGAACAACAGCAATTTGAACATTGGGGCATTGGTTTACAGGTGCTCGATAACATGAGTCCCAGAGGCATAGCAACATGATGAAAGTGGACACAGCAAACTTTCCAGCTTGGAAAACAGTGCAAATTGCACGGCATCCAGAGCGTCCGCAATTTTTGGATTATATTAGCGAGCTATTTAGCGAATTTGATCCCTTACATGGTGACCGTGTATATGGTGATGATGGAGCCATGATTGGGGGATTGGCACGCTTTGATGGTCAGCCCGTGATGGTGTTGGGTCAGCATAAAGGCCGCAGCACCCGTGAGCGCCTACAACATAATTTTGGCATGTGTAATCCAGAAGGTTATCGTAAGTCATTGCGTTTGTTTGAGATGGCAGAACATTATGGCTTGCCTGTATTTACCTTTATTGACACCATGGGTGCTTATCCTGGGGTAGGGGCTGAAGAGCGTGGGCAGGCAGAAGCCATTGCCCGTAATTTGGCGGTGTTATCGCGCTTAAAAGTTCCTGTCATTGCTACGATTATTGGTGAAGGTGGCTCTGGTGGTGCGCTTGCTATTGGGGTAGCAGATCGGGTAATTATGCTATCGCATAGTATTTATTCAGTCATTTCGCCTGAAGGCTGTGCGGCAATTTTGTGGAAAACCAATGAAAAAGCCGCGCAGGCCAGTGAAGCCATGGCCATTACTGCGGATCGCTTGCAAGCGTTAGGTGTGGTTGAGCATGTAGTTGATGAGGGTGAAGGGGCACACTTGCAGCCAATGCAGGTGATGCAGCGTTTACATGGTGTATTGCGTAGTTCACTGGATGAACTACAGTCTATTGAGAGTGAAGAGCGATGCCAGCAACGTTATCAACGCCTGATGCGTTTTGGCAGCAGCCAGTTACAAAACAGCTCCAGCAGCAGTTAAAACAATTTGAAACCAGTCAGCGCTTTGTGGTGGCGTGTAGTGGCGGGCGTGATTCTTTAAGTCTTGCGCGTGCATTACACATACTGCGGCCTGATCAGGTGCGTGTGGTGCATGTCAATCACCAGCTTCAGCAACCTGCTGGGGATTGGGCAAATTGGCTTGCCAATCAATGCGCACAATGGCAACTACCTTGCGTGGTTAAAGTGGTGCTGGTCAACGCAGGCAATATTGAAGAGCAGGCGCGTAAAGCACGCTATGCCGCTTTATTTGATGGGTTGCATCCCGATGAAATTCTAGTATTAGGCCATCATCAGCAGGATCAGGCCGAAACTGTATTTTTGCGCTTGCTGTCTGGTAGTGGTGCCGTGGGTTTGTCGGCCATGAAAATACTGGAAATACGCAATGGTGCACCATTATGGCGACCTTTACTTCATTGTACCCGACAGCAGATTACTCAACTGGCAGCACTGATTTGTCCAAACTATATTGATGATCCTGCTAACCAGCAAAACAATTTTGATCGGGTATTTTTACGTCAGCAGGTTTGGCCGTTACTTCAATCACGCTGGCCTGGCATGGATGGCAGCTTAAATCGTACAGCGGCATTAATGCAAGATTGCAGTGAGATTTTACAGGACGTTGTACAACTGGACTGGCAACGCTGTGGCAGTGAGCAGCAAATTGATATTGCTCAGCTACTTAACTTAAGCATTGCGCGGCAGCGGTTGTTGCTATCGCGCTGGATGCAAGGGCAGGAGCAGTATGCGCCAGCCTTTCATTTGGTCGAGCAGTTACGCCAAGAATTAATTGAAGCACGGCAGGATGCTGCGCCTAAGGTTGAATGGCAAAATTGGCAATGTCGGCGTTATCAAAATCAACTGTATCGCCTGCCAAAAAATATTGCGGTGGCAACAGATTTACAGGTTCATTGGTCGCTCAATGAGCCACTTGATTTGCCTAGTGGCACCTGGCATTGGCGGCAGCAGGCGTTTGGCTTTCCTGCCCAGCTTGTGAACAACGGATTGTCTTTGCAGGCCCGACGTGGTGGTGAGATATTACATGTGCAAGGCCGCGTTGGTCACTGGCCGTTAAAAAAATGCTTACAGCAAGCAAAAATCCCACCTTGGCAACGTGAGCAAGTGCATATTTTGTATGCAGAAGCGCAGCTTTTGGGCGTGTTTACTGCACAGGGTTTTTGGGTCAATTACGTGCAAACCTTAATTGAAGAGAGCTGGGTTAAAGATGGCTGGCTACCTTGTTTAAACCCCTCAACGAATAATTTATAAAAAAGGATGTTCACCACATGCAATCTAGTATAAATCCCAGCGATCTAGGCAAACGTTTTAAACAGATGATTCCTTATTTAAGCAATCAGGTGCAGTATGCTCAGCGCTTACTGGGCTCACAGCGCATTCAGCCCATTACGCAAAGCAACTGGTATCAACCGCGTGAAATAGTACAGGGTGCTCCTGATTTTAATTCTATCCTGATCGCCCAATCACAGGCCATGCCATTAACGAATCAATTCCCCTTGTCAGCGCAACGTTGGCAAAGCATTGATGCGTATTTATTAAAGCATCAAACCCGTGCCTTTTTAGTGCAGTGGAAAGGTCAGCTGGTTCATCAGTTTTATCATCAGTTTAAGCCGCATTATCAGTTTAACTCGATGTCTATGCTAAAAACACTGGTGGCACTGATGGTGGGTATTGCCATAGATAAAGGCTTGATTGCTGATGTTCATGTCAAGGCAGCTGATTTTTTACCTGAATGGCGGCATGACCAACGCCGTGAGATTAGCATTGAACATTTATTGAGCATGCAGTCAGGCTTAAAAAGTGATGTCAAGCTTGATGCCAAAACCTGGGTATTGCCGATTATTCCGTTATATTTAGGCGATGAGATTGAGCGTACGGCACTGGCTTTACCTGCGGTGGCACCAGCAGGGCAATATTTTGAATATAATAATTATAATACCCAGATATTAGGCATTATTTTACAGCGTGCCACAGGACTGAGTGCTGCACAATTATTGAGTAAGTATTTGTGGCAGCCATTACACTGTCACTCAGGTTTTTTATGGTTAGATAAGCCCAATGGTCAAGCCAGAACATTTGGGGCTTTTTTTGCGCAAGCCCAAGACTGGCTACGGGTTGGGCAATTGTTTGTCAATGATGGCCGTTTTGAAGGCCAGCAAATTGTGTCTGAGCAATGGTTGCACGAGATGCAAATTCCCCGCAATACAGCCGAGCGTGGTGTGATTGATGGGCATGCGGATTATGGTTATCAGTTGTGGTTAAAAGCCCATGATTATGGCCTGATCCGTGGTATTCCCTGGTTTGAAGCCACGCATGCCACCACTGCATTTCATGATGATGAGCTGGTATATCTTGAAGGTTTGCGCGGTCAATGTTTGTTCATTCATCCGCGCCATGATCTGGTGGTATTGCGCATGGGGGAGCGGCCTAAAAAAGACTGGGACATGAGCTGGATGATTAACCAGCTGTGTCAGGTTTTAAATTAATTTTAATGATTTTACAAAAGGTTTAGTCATGCATTTAGCAGCAGATTCCCTGGCAAACACCGCGTTACCAGCATCCTCAAACCATAAAATTGCCTTTATTGGCGGTGGTAACATGGCACAAGCTTTAATTGGCGGGCTAGTGGCACAAGGCATAAATGCCAGTCAAATTACTGTGGCTGAACCAGTAGACGCATTGCATGTTGCCTTGGCACAACATGGCGTACAGGTTACCAGTGATAACCAGCAGGCCATTCAGCATGCCGATGTGGTGATACTGGCCGTTAAGCCACAGGTGATGGCAGATGTGTTGATGCCATTGCGTGAGCAATTTAAGAATCAGTTAATTATTTCAATTGCGGCTGGTGTTACCATTTCAACGCTGTCGCGCTTGCTCAATGGCTATGGCCATATTGTGCGTGCCATGCCAAACACACCTGCCTTAATTCAAGCAGGGGCAACGGGTTTATATGCGCCAACTACTGTTGATGCCCATGCGCGTGACTTGGCCAGTCAGGTTTTATCCAGTGCAGGTCTGGTATTGTGGGTGGAAGAAGAGTCGTTGCTGGATGCGGTCACTGCGGTATCTGGTTCTGGGCCTGCTTACTTTTTTTATATGATGCAAGCCATGATTGAAGCAGGCGTGGCACAGGGCTTAAGCAATGAACAAGCCACGGCATTGACGTTACAAACGGCATTGGGTGCCGCTAAAATGGCGAGTTGCAGTGAGCATAGCCCAGCACAATTGCGCAAAAATGTGACCTCGCCTAATGGCACCACGCAAGCAGCCATTGAAACGCTGGATACAGCACACGTCAATGAGCATATTATTGCCGCCTTACAGGCAGCTGCCAGACGTAGTGCAGAGCTGGCAGTGGCTTTAGATCAAAGCAGTGCCACGTAAATTTTAATATTGGGAAGTACACATGCAACCGCTTTCATCCGTTATTTTTGACCTAATTATTAATGTTGCGACATTACTAGTTTTTCTGCGCTTTATTGTGCAGTTAGCGGCGGTCGATTATTTTAATCCAGTAGTACAAGCCACGGTAAAAGCCACTAGTATTGTTGATGTATTTGGCCGTATTTTACCCACGGTTGCCAATGGCCGCCTCAATCTGGCTGCATTGGTATTGATTATCCTGCTGCGGCTGCTGGGCATTATGGGTAATCAGTATTTACAGGGCTTACCGCCACCACCGCCTGTGTTTTTACTGGCTGAAACTTTCCTCACCCTGATTGAAAGTTTATTACGCTTTTGCCGTTATATTATTTTTGGCTCTATTATTTTAAGCTGGGTAACGGTATTTACCAATGCCCGTTCGCCATTTATTGATGTGGTGTGGCAGTTGGCAGAACCTTTGCTAGCACCATTTCGCCGCATTATTCCAAATACTGGGCCGCTCGATTTCTCGCCTATTTTGGCTTTGTTAACCATTTATATTGCAGAGCAAATGATGCGTCAGGCCACGGCAACGTTGTTATCTTCACTGGTTTAATCAATCAGTGACGTTAATGCTTTCATAAAGTATGACTGTAAATATAAAAAACCGTGAAAAGCACCTTGGTTCTGGGTCTTTTCACGGTCGTATTCAGTATTTAGGCTTAAGCTTATAAAGCACTAAAACTGAAATACTTAAGGTCTTGGCAAGTTAATGCGCATCTTCCCAGTTGCAGCCTTTGCCCACTTCAACCAATAATGGTACGTCAATTTGAATCACATCTTGCATCACTTGGGCAAGCTGTGGTGCCAGCGTATCAGCAATACTTTCATCTACCTCAAATACCAGTTCATCATGTACTTGTAGCAGTAACATGGCTTGATCTTTGGGCAACATGGCATCAACGGCAATCATGGCTTTTTTAATGATATCAGCAGCCGAACCTTGCAATGGCGCATTAATCGCTGCCCGTTCTGCGGCCTGACGCACCATGCCATTTCGGGCATTAACGTCTGGCGTATATAAGCGTCGACCCATTAAGGTTTCAACAAAGCCTTGCTCTGAGGCCAGCCTGCGCGTGTTTTGCATGTATTCATACACCCCAGGATAGCGGGCAAAATATTGATTAATGTATGACTGCGATTCCTGCCGTGAGAGCTTTAATTGCTTGGATAAGCCAAACGATGACATGCCATATAGCAAGCCAAAGTTAATGGTTTTGGCTTGACGACGCTGATCTGGTGTGACGTCTTCCAGCGCGATGCCCAATACTTCGGCAGCAGTGGCTTGATGAATATCCTGACCTCGCTGAAACGCACGCAATAAAGCAGCGTCTTGCGAAAAATGCGCCATTAAACGCAGTTCAATTTGCGAGTAATCGGCTGCCAGTAACACACGGCCTTTGGGGGCAATAAATGCCTTACGAATTTGTCGGCCAGTTTGCCCACGAATTGGAATATTTTGCAGGTTTGGATCGGTAGAAGAGAGTCGCCCTGTTGCAGTAATCGCTTGATGATAACTGGTATGCACGCGATGGGTGGTATCATCGGCCTGCGCCACCAAGCGATCGGTATAAGTATTTTTGAGCTTACATAAACTACGATGCTCTAATACCGCGGCTGCAATGGGATGATCAATTTTCTCGAGTACGGCTTCGCCTGTACCATATTGACCACTGGCAGTTTTTTTGCCCCCTGCAATGCCAATTTTATCAAATAAAATTTCGCCCAGTTGTTTTGGCGAGGACACATTAAATTCTTGCCCTGCCATTTCAATAATTTGCTGCTCAAGGGACTGAATATAACCAGAAAATTCATCACCTAACTTTACTAAAAACTGGGTATCAAGCTGAATGCCACAGCTTTCCATATCAGTGAGAATTTGTGCCACAGGCAGTTCAAGCTCAAGCAGTAATTTTTCCAGGGCAGGTTGTTCTTTCAGCTTACGACTAAAAACCTCATAGAGACGATAAGTCACATGACCATCTTCACAGGCATACGGTGCGGCATATTCTAGCGTCACTTGATTAAAGCTAAGCTGTTTGGCACCTTTGCCTGCCACATCTTCAAAGCTGGTAGTGAGATGGCTCAAATACACTCGCGCTACATCATCCATGCCGTGTCTGGTCGCGCTAGGATTAAGCACATAAGAGGCCAGCATGGTGTCAAACGCCCAGCCTTTTAGGGTAATCCCATGATTTTGTAGCACATGCGCGTCGTATTTTAAATGATGGCCAATTTTGCCAATGGCTGGATTTTCAAAATACGGTTTGAGCTGCTCTAAAATGGTTTCACGGTTAAGCTGCTCAGGGGCATCCAAATAGTCATGCGCGAGAGGAATATAAAAAGCATCTTTTGCATCAAAGGCAAAAACCAAGCCAACAATTTGCGCAATTCGATAATCAATGCTGGTGGTTTCGGTATCAATGACAAAATGATCGGCCTTATTTAAGCGTGTAAAAAACGCATCGAACTGATCTTGCGTTAAGATGGTGTGATACTGCGCTTCACCTAGCCTGTCATCACGACTGCTGCTATGAGCAGTGGCTTCAAAACCTTGATTTAATGATTGCTGATCAGATGCCTGTATGCTGGGTTGCTCAGCTTGTTTTGCCATTCGGTCTGGATTGTTTGGATGTTCTAAAGATTGCAGTTGGCTTTTAAATTCAAGTTCGGTATATAAACGGCGCAATTCTTCCGTGTTGGAATTGCCCAGTTTAAGCTCATGCCAGTCCATGTTTAACGGGAGGTCGCAGACAATACTGGCCAGTTGATGGTTCAATGGAATACTGTCGGCATGGTCACGAATATTTTGCCCAACCTTGCCTTTAATACTATCGATATTGGCTAAAATGCCAGCAATGTTGTCGTATTCTTGCAGTAGTTTAGCGGCGGTTTTGGTGCCTACTCCTGGAATACCCTGAATGCCATCGGAGGCATCACCCATCAGGGTTAAATAATCAATAATTTGTTTTGGCCAAACGCCAAATTTTTCAAATACACCTTGAGTGTCTAACACGCGATCCCTAAAACTATCTTCCAGCAGAACACAATCATCCACCAGTTGCGCCATGTCTTTATCGCCTGTGGAAATCAGGACATGGTGACCTTCGCGGCAGGCACGTTTGGTCAGCGTACCAATAAGGTCATCAGCTTCTACGCCTGCTTGTGTGATTAGCGGAATCCCCAATGCGCGGATTACGGCATGCAAATAAGGAATTTGTTCGGCTAACTCTGGCGGCATGGCTGGCCGATCACCTTTATAAATAGGTGAAAGTTTATGACGGAAAGTGGGCTCTGGCGTGTCAAAAACCACGACCATGTGGGTTGGTTGAATGCGACGGATGAGTTTAAGCAGAGCTGACAACGCACCACGCACTGCATTGGTAGTAAGACCTGTAGAGGTTGTTAGTGGTGGCAGGGCATGAAAAGCACGAAACAGGTAATACGAACCATCAACCAGTACAAATGGAGGCATGTCATTTTTCATAAAATAAAAAAGCCATCTTATAAATTGTCAAAGGGAAATTTTACGCTAAAAACCGCATTTTGAGCTGAAAACTCGCTATCATTCTCAGCTTGGCAATAATATTGCGTTGGTTTAAATGAAGAGGGGTGAACTACTGTTAAAGTAGCATCAACAGATTAAAATGACAAAAGCAATTGATTTCCTATAAGGCAAACGCTAAAACACAGCAATGTAATATGACCAGCTATTTATTTAATGGTAAAAAGGACTGGATTAAAAAATCCACCAAACGCCATTGATGCCTGTACCTAATTTGGGGGGTAATTAGGCAATTTCAACCGAAATAAGGTGTTTAAAGTAAGTTAGCCAGTTTGGGAATTTACGTGCCTAAAATCTTGGCTTATACCAAGTATGCTTTCATGCTAGAGAATTTGGGTACCATTGTGCAGCCTGCTGAACATATTGATAAATAGACATATAAAAGTAGTCTTATAGGAATATTGTCAGCTTTTTACACAATCTAAATTTTCAAATAACGTGATTGCTGTACGCTAACAGCAAGTAAAATAAGCAATGCGTAAAACAAGGATAAAAATATGGGATTTTGGTTTGTTTTGGTGGTTGGCTTGCCGTTGGTGCTGGCCATTACCGCACTGGTGGTGAGCTTACGCACGCGGCAACATCTACAACAGGAAGTAAATCGTTTAGAAGCTTTATTGTTTCATGTGCAGCAACAAAATTCTAGCCAATTCCCAGCATCGCAACCTTTGCCACCCAATGAACCTTTTGTTCAATCAGACTTATCTGCATCTTCCAGTCCAGTGGAAAATATATCTGATCATACAGTGGTAGAAGATTGGCTAGTGCCGCAAGCATCTGAGCAACCTGCTGAAACACCGTCCCAACAGCCGCCATGGCAGCCACCAGAAGGCTTGCGGCCTGCTTTGGCTGCTCGCACACGACTGCGTCCTGAGCTTGAGCCAGATGAGCAGTCTTTAAATGTGGTGACGTCGGTGTGGCATTCATTTTTACAGTGGTTTAAAGGCGGCAATGCCATTGTACGCGTGGGTGTGATTGTTCTGTTAGTGGGTATTGTTCTGTTACTGCGACTAGCGAATGATTTATTTACGATTCCCATTGAGGTGCGTTTAGGTGCGGTGGCACTGGGCGGTGTTATTTTAAGTTTAATTGGTTTAAAACTGCGGCAAAAGCGACGTGGTTATGCCATTAGCCTACAGGGTGCAGGCCTTGCCATTATTTATTTTACCCTGTTTGCTGCCTATCGTTTATATGAAATTTTACCACCAAGTTTAGCCTTTGCCTTGCTTGCGATATTGGCGGTGGTCAGTGCGGCATTTGCGCTGATACAGAATGCCTTGCCATTGGCACTGCTCGCTTTTGGCGGCGGATTTTTAGCACCGTTACTGACTTCCACAGGCAATAATAATTTAGTGGGTTTATTTGGCTATTATTTGCTGCTTAACATTGCATTGGCCTGGCTTGCCCATTATAGAACCTGGAAAGTGCTCAATGTGCTGGGCGCATTCATGACTTTTGGGCTGGCAGGTTATTTGGGCTGGGTTAGTTATGCCCCAGACATGCGCTGGCCACTAGAGCTGTTGTTGCTTGCGCATCTGGCTTTATATTTGTTTATTGTGGTGCGTTACAGCCAGCAATTGGTAGTTGCACAGCAAAAAGTATCACAAGATAAACAAGCCGCCATTGCCCCTGTAGACAGTACCTTATTGTTTGGTGTGCCCTTAATGGGCTTTGCGCTGCAAGCGGGGCTATTGCATGATATTCCCTATGCGCTGGCTGTGAGTAGTGCGATTTTATCTGCCATTTATTTGGCTTTAGGCTATCGATTGTTTTATAAAAATAAGCAATTGCAGCTTCTCACCGAAGGGGTGCTGGCATTAGGCATTGGCTTTATGGCACTGGTTATTCCACTGGCACTAAATGCGCAGTGGACGGCAGTTGGCTGGGCAGTGCAAGGCACCGCATTGGTGTGGTTAGGCCAGCGTCAGGGACGAATTTGGTCAGTGCGTTTTGGGATTTTATTGCAGGTTCTCAGTGCCTTTGTATTGGCCTGGCTGCATTATGATCGCCACTATATTGTGTTGCCGCTGATGCTATATAGCAGTTGCCTGTTTATTTGTGCCGCATTATTACGCCCAAACCAGACGTCATCATTAAATATGACGTATAAGGCTAAGGCAAGGTTCACTCAGCCAATACATGGCGCATTTCAACTGCTGACTACGCCATCATTTTTAATGCTGGTATGGTCTTTTGTGGTGAACCAAATAATGCTGGTGGAATTGGCGCAATGGCTACAGAGTCATGATTATTACTGGCCTATTTTGCATTTACAGGCTGGCTTTTATCCGTTGATATTTGGTTTTATCAGTATGCTGGTTGGCTGGCGGTGGGTTTGGCCGCAGTTAACTTATTTATTACATTGCCTAGTCGCAGGGTTAGCAGTGTATGCTGGCTTGTTATGGCTAGATTATTTAAGCCTCATTGATAACATTCATATGTTGACAGTATTCATTGTGGCTTATGCGCTATTTGGCTACTTATTAATGCTGCATCAACAGCAGTATTCTACCCGAGTGCTGCAAGCGATCTTTGTGCTGGGTTTAATCATTTATGGCAGTGTGTGGTGGCTTGTGGTTTGGCCTAGCCAACCTGAAGTTGCAGGGGTCATTTTACCTTTAATCATTTTGGCTGCACTGTTGTACCTCAAAACGCCTATGGCCAAGATAAACCCTAAGCGCATACTGCATGATATATCAATACCCGTTAGTATTGCTTTGCTATGCTGGATGATGGTTGCCAGCCTGCAAGGCAGTGGCCAGTTATTTGGCTGGAAATATATTCCGTTTTTAAATGGGCTGGATATTTGCTTAATAGCCGCAGGGATAGTGGTGTATGGGTTGCTCAGTTATTTGCCCGATGTGACACAGCCTTATTTTAAAAAGGGAGTACAGCTGACTCTGGGCGTGGCAGGCTTTATGGCGCTAACAGGAATGATTATTCGTACCCTGCATCAATGGGCAGGCACACTGTTATGGCTAGAAGGCGCGTGGTACAACGATCTGGTTCAAACCAGCTTAACCATTGTCTGGACACTATGCGCACTCGTACTCACAGGCTTAGCCAGCAAATATGCCTGGCGTGAAATCTGGTTAGTGGGTATTGCCTTGCTGGTGATCGTGGTTGCCAAATTACTATTAATGGATTTATCAAATGTCGCAACAGTGGCGCGTATTGTATCGTTTATTGGCGCAGGGCTTATTATGTTGCTGATTGGCTATATTGCGCCATTGCCACCCAATACCAAAGACAATGGCATTACGCCTCGAAGCCAGAATGAGGAATAAGTCATGCGGTTGACCCAAGTAATCATGTTAACGTTTGCAGCCTGGTGCATGCATGCGTATGCCAGCTCCACCCAGTTAATTACGCCTATTGTGGGAGAAAATTTGCAAGGGGTGCAGGAGGTACAATTAAACCTGCCTGCTATTGCAGCGTATACCGTACAGCCCAAACATCTTTATGTGGTGGATATTAGCCAGCAAGTAATGCCTATGCGCATTGAGCAGCCAAAGCAAGCAGCACAGCAGTTCAGTGTGCCGCTACAGGTCTATCGCTGGCCAGAAAAAACCGTATTTAGTAACGCTGACAGCGTCAGCCAGTTGCAGCTACAGCTGAAGCAGGGTGAGCAACAAGCAGTCGTGACTTGGCCAAAACAATCCATCATTGCCTTAAGCCAGCAAGGCGCGGATCAAACGTGGTTATTGGCAACGCCCAATTTAGCCAAAAACCTGCAAGCACATGCTTTACTGCTTGGTTGGACAGGGCAGGATTTTACCAGCCAGGTTCAGGTTGAGGGCAGTAACAACTTGGTGGACTGGTATTTTGCTGGTTTAGGTCAGGTACTACAAACGCAAAATTCTAGTGGTCAGTCCTTATTGCAGCAGGAAGTGAAGATTAACCACGCCTATGCCTTTTGGCGTATTCAATTTAATCAGCCCATTGCGTTACAGCAAGCCAGCCTACAGTTAAGCCAAAATTCAAGCGCATTGTGGCAGCAACATGAGTTTAAGTTTCAGCGCACGGACAACCAGACCGCGAGCCAAGTAGTCAATCATGCATCACCTGTGCTATGGCAGCTAACACTACCTATGGCAGTGGGCATTCAAAAACTGCAATTTAATATTCCACCTGAACAGTTATGGCAGGTGCAAGTGCAGGCCAAGCTGCGCCATGAGGGCAGGGAGGTCTGGCAGCAAGTAGGAAAAGCTGCGCTTTATGCACCATCAACGCCAATTGACCCGTTAACAACACCAAGCAATGAAATTAAATTTGAAAAACCCATCAGTGCGCGTGAATGGCGGTTAAGCGTTGATGCGCCAAATTTATTGCCGCAGCAAACCCAACTCGCGGTACAGGTATTTGCACCACAAACCAAACTGTATTTTCTAGCCCAGGGTGTGCCGCCCTACCGATTGATTGTTGACCCACAAGGATTGCGTTCTGCGCCAGGTTTACCTGATCATTTAAAAGTAAAAGGCAAGGCCACCCTTGGCAAGACGGTAGTGCATACTGCACCCACCTCAGCGCGTCAATACGGCCTGTGGGCAGGCTTATTTATTCTAGTGGGCATTCTTGCGTTTGCAGCCTGGCGCTTATATCGCAATATGCAAAACATGCCCCAGAATTAAACAGGTTAAATGTTAATCGGTCACGGCTTAGGATTGGTTTGCTGAGCCGCTGCGGTTTCGCTCAGGATCTCCATTTCTGGTGCGCCCGTATGCAAGCCAATGGTGGGCACTGGTATTTCAATACGGTTTTTAATAAATTCATCCTTAATCAGTTCCTGAATTTCATCGCGTACTCTTAAATAATTTTCACGTCGCGTCCATACCGCAAACATCAGCTCAATGGTGGACTCGCGAAATGCAGTTACCGTCACGCGGGCTTTAGGCTCATCCAGCACCCAGGGATATTCCACGGCCAAATTGAGTAAGACTTGGCGTACCTTGCTCATGTCTTCTTCAAAGGTAATGGCAAGCGTGATGGGAATGCGCCGAATGGGAAAACGCGATAAATTTTGCACAGGCGTGCGAATTAACTGCTCATTAGGCACCCGAATAAACACGTTATCGGCGGTACGTAATTTAATAGACAATAAATCAATAGAAATCACTTCGCCTTCAATCACATAGCCGCGAATTAAAGTCATTTGGATAATGTCGCCAATTTCAAAGGAACCTTCACCAATTAAAAATAAACCGCTAATTAGATTAGAGGCAGACGTTTGTGAGGCAAAACCAAACGCTACGGTTAAAATCCCTGCCGCACCTAGAAATACGCTGAGCTTAAAACCTGCTTCACGCAAACTGGTAATTAAAAACAGCATAAAAATAAAATAAAAAATACCGCGTCGCCATACCAGACGCTGATGCGCATTAAAGCGACTCCCAATGGTGCTAATAAACGCATTACTGAGCAGGCGCGCAATAAAAAACCCCAGGAGTGATAACACAATGGCCACCAGAATATCTTCCAGGCGGTCAGGCTTAATGGAGCTAACCATGCCTTGTAGGGTGGTTTTTAATTGTTCTGAGATATTAAGCGACATGTTTTAAATACCCTGTCTTAAAAGAGCTGATGTTAAAAGAAGCTGTCAAACATATGAAATAAACCACCTTCCCCAATGCGCGGTGATTGAATAAAGCTTACTTTTCCTGCTTGCGGTGGCGTACGATTTTCAATGCGGATTCTTGGTGGCCGTGCCGCATTATCCTGAATTACCTTAATTTGTGACGTCCAGATACGGCCACTGACACTGCAATGAAACAAAGGCAGCGCAGGAACAGGCAAGTTCATCCGATCCAGCTTCATTAAACTACTGCTGGTATTATGAAAATGAACAGGCGTAATGGCACGGAATGAGCGCGGAATAAGTTGCTTTAAATCAGTGCGACCTTCAACGGGCGTTGCATAACATAGCTCACCTTTTAAGGTGTCAGGGCCAAACCATGAGTCTTTGGGGCGGTTAATGGCCAAATCAAAAATAGGCTCTTTTTGACCTTTGACAAAACCTGCCATCCATAACGGAGTGCTAACAAATAAGGTGCCTTGCTGGCCTGCGGGAATATAAATAGGATTAATTGGCTTTACAATGACCGACCGATCAGCAAGTCGTGGATATAAGGTTAGGGAATCGCCAGTACGGGAAAACATATAACGTTCAAGCGTTTGTGGCTCACCAAATGCCGTTTCAACCTCCAGCACTTCCCAGTCCTGCATGGTTTCGCCCTGGTGCCGCAAGCGATGATAAGTGAGCTGCCATTCGCTAATACTACGGGTAATGCGCACATACAATGATCCTAGCCGCCATACGCGTGACTGGCCAATCTCAAAGCTCAAAGGCCCCCACCATTTAAGTGCATCTGGATGTAAGTTAGTAGAATCACTAGACACGTTAATCGCCTTAAAATGTTAAACACGACCGTTAAAATTACGGCTATAAAAGAATACGGCTACTTCAAACCATTTAAGGCTTAGAGTACACTCAATATTCACTTTAATGAAAATGGATTTTGTCGTGCATTTGCTTCGTCAAGCTCAACTTCCGTACAGTTATGCCAAACGTCATGGCGTTTTACTTCAATTTGATGGTGAGCAGGCCATTATTGTACGACGCCAAAATGCACCCTTGCCTGCATTAACCGAGGCACGACGATTTTTGGGCAGTGCTGCCACCTACCAGACCGTGGCCGATGAGGAATTTAATCGTTTATTGGCAAGCTCTTTTGCAGGCGACTCTGGGGAATCTCAACAAGTGGCCGCAGGGCTTGAAGATCATCCCGACTTATTAAGTCTGGCAGATCAAGTACCTGAAGCCGAAGACCTGATGGATCAGGAAGACGATGCGCCAATTATTCGCTTAATTAACGCCTTATTAAGTGAAGCGATTCGTCTGGGTGCTTCTGATATCCATATTGAATCCTTTGAAAAACGCTTGTCAGTGCGCCTGCGTGTTGATGGCCAGCTACGTGAAATTGTACAGCCACGCCGCGAGTTGGCACCGTTATTGGTATCACGTATTAAAGTTATGGCGCGCTTGGATATTGCTGAAAAACGTATTCCACAGGATGGACGTATTTCACTGCGTCTGGCTGGCCGTGAGGTGGATGTGCGGGTATCAACCTTGCCATCTTCACATGGCGAGCGCGTGGTGATGCGTCTGCTGGATAAACAAGCAGGTCGCTTAAACATGACGCATTTGGGTTTAATGAAAGATGATTACCAACGCCTGACCCAACTGATTCATCGACCACATGGCATTATCTTAGTCACTGGCCCTACAGGCTCAGGTAAAACCACCACGTTGTATGCCGCCTTAACTGACTTAAACGACAATAGCCGCAATATTTTAACTGCGGAAGACCCCATTGAGTATCAATTGGAAGGCATCGGTCAAACCCAGGTCAATACCAAAGTAGACATGACCTTTGCACGTAGTTTACGTGCCATGCTGCGACAAGACCCTGATGTGGTGATGGTGGGTGAAATTCGTGATCTGGAAACCGCTGAAATTGCCGTGCAAGCCTCACTCACAGGTCATTTGGTGTTATCAACCTTGCATACCAACACTGCTGTGGGTGCCGTGACACGCTTAAAAGACATGGGCATTGAACCGTTTTTATTGTCCAGCTCCCTGATTGGCGTGGTGGCACAGCGTTTGGTGCGTACCTTATGCAAACATTGCCATACCTGGCGCGCTGCCGATAATTTTGAGCAGGATTTATTTAGGCAGGTTGAATTGACTGAACCCCTAAAAATTCCTGTGGTGCAAGGCTGTGACCAATGTAACCAAATGGGCTTTACGGGTCGTACTGCCATTTATGAAGTGGTGCCAGTAGATGATGCCATGCGTCGCCTCATTCATGGCAATGCTGCCGAGCATGAACTTGATCAGTATGCACGTACTTATGCCCCGTCTATTCGCCATGATGGTTTACTGAAGGTATTGCAAGGTAAAACCACGCTGGAAGAAGTCTTGAGGGCAACGCAGGAAGAGTAGGCTTGCCTAAGGATTGGCAAGCCAAAGAAACAGTTGCTGTTGACAAAGTTTTAATCAAGAGAGCCTTATGTTTACTGGAATTATTCAAGCGGTTGCCACCATTGAGCATGTTGACGATGTGGCAGGCATTCGCACATTTACCATCAAGTTTCCAGCAGGGTTTTGCCAGGACTTACAAATTGGTGCCAGTGTGGCTATTGATGGTACTTGCTTAACTGTTACACAAATTATAGACAGCAATACTGCTCGTTTTGATGTGATGCTGCAAAGTTTAGAGATTACGACTTTAGGGCAATATAAAACGGGCACGCAGGTGAATGCTGAGCGGGCTGCCAAAGATGGTGCAGAAATTGGCGGTCATCCACTCTCAGGGCATATTGATTTTTCGGCCACTATTTTAGATATTCAGCAATATGACAATAACTTTTGCTATCGCATTGGTGTTGCGTCCCAGTGGATGAAGTATATTTTTTCTAAAGGTTATATTGCCATTAATGGTGCAAGCTTAACGCTGTTTGAGGTGAATAAAACAGACCACTGGTTTGAAGTGTGGTTGATACCTGAAACACGACGAATGACTGTATTTTCACAAAAGCAAATTGGTGACCGCTTAAATATTGAAATTGAGCGCAGCACGCAAGTGGTGGTCGATACAATTCGTAATGCGCTGGATGAAAAGTTAGGAGAGTTAGCGCCTTTGCTTGAAAAAATTATGCAGCAACATAATATTGACTTAACGACTGATCTGGCGCAAACACTGCCTAAGTCCTAGTTACTAATATGGTAATCAGCTATAAAGTTCTTGGCTATCTTTTAAAATTCTTTAAGCAGACCTAAACGACGGTGCTGCATTAACGGCATAGATTTCCGTCGGTTGTTCACTGCCTCAATATCAAATTCAGCAGTTACAATACCCATTCCAGCATCAAAACGCTCAGCAATAATCTCTCCTGCTGCATTACTAATGGCGCTGTGCCCCCATGTTTGGCGCAAGGGTGGTTTTGTGCCATGGGTGCCTTGCTGCCCTGCACCAAGGAGATAACACTGGGTATCGGCTGCACGGGCGCGCAATAGCAGTTGCCAGTGTATTTGCCCTGTTGTATAGGTAAAGGCAGACGGTGCCGACATAAAATCTGCGCCTTGCTGCCGTAGTGCCAACGCCAGCTCTGGAAAGCGCAGGTCATAGCAAATCATCATGCCCAGTTTGCCAAATGGTGTATTTGCAACCACCACTGCATTGCCTGGTTCAAACGTGGCGGATTCGTGATAGCTACCTGTATTGTCGCCAACTTGCACATCAAATAAATGAATCTTGTCATAACGGGCAACTATTTTGGCCTCAGGGCTAATCAGTAAACTTGCGCTGCGCACCCGACCGTTAGCAACAGGCTGGCCATTAGGGCGATAAGGGCAGGGAATTGAGCCTGCCACCAGCCATAAATGATGCTTTGCAGCCAATGTTTGCAATTGCTGCACAATGTCATCAAAACGAGCCGCTGTTTTCGCCTGTTGTCCTGCCGCAAAGCAGACAAAGTTTTCTGGCAACACTAGCAATGATGCCTGTTGTTGCTGTGCTTGCTGCATGAGCTGTGCCACGTCGCTAAGGTTTTGCTCAATGGAATCTTGCGAGTTCATTTGCGCGGTAGCAAAAATAGGCAAAGTATTCATGCGCATCACAGCTTAATGCGTTTGGGAAGATGCGGGGAAGTGGTGTGAAGCTTGTTGCTGGCGTTGTTCTTGCTCTAGTTGTTTCACTAAAGGTTGAAACATATTATGGTTATTTTTATTTAAACACATCAGGGTGCGGTGCGCTTCTAGCACGGTATGCAGCATTTCCGCATGGTTGGCGTGTTCTTCGGGCAATACTTTGGTAGAGCACGCATCGGCCAAACAGTTGAGCACCACAAACACTTGCCCTAAGCCCATACTATTGGCCAGGGTGGTAATATCTGGATTAGTGGTTAACATCACTGCCTGAATGTGATGGGATTGCTGTAGTTTTAATCCCAATTTAGCCAAAACGCCCAGCACCGTGCTGTCAATGAAAGTGGCCTTGGTTAAATCAACCAATGCACCTTTGACATCATTTTGCTGTTCAATTTTATCTAATAAGTGATCAAGACTAATACAAGACGTTGCGCGGATTTCACCAACGAGTTTGAATACGTGGGTGCCATCCAAACCTGCATATTCAATATGACCAGTTGACATAAACATGCCATTTTCATACATGGAAAGTTAATTATCCCATAGCCACCCCAGTTCAGCAAGTGATACACAAGTAATTAAAGCCTTAAGAAAGGCTAAACGATTAACGCAGCAGTCGAGTCAGGCATAAAATAGCAATATCATCTGCCACATCGTCTGGCAAGCTAAGCTCCTCATTTTGCAATGTTTTTATAAGTTGTTTGAATTGCTCATTTAAGCCACCAGAAAAAGTTTCTAAGGCTCCATCTGAACAAAATATTAATTGTGAACCAGGTTCCATTTTTAAATGCTGGGTTTCAATTTTTAAATCGCTGGTTAAGCCTAAAGGCAGGCTGCTGGTGGCTAATATACTGGGTTCTTGCCCACGTTGCAGCAAGATGGCAGGCGGGTAATGGCCTGCGCTACACCATTCAATGTCGTGGGTTTTAAAGTCCAATAAACCACAAATCAGCGTAATGTGTTTTTCAGCATTTTGTGCTACCAGTTTATTATTTAATTTACTAATTAATTGTATAGGGCTATATGCGCGGCCATGAAAACCAGCCATCCATGTGGTAAGTAAGCTACTGGTCACGCCATGACCTGCCACATCTGCCAAGTAAAATAAAAACTGCTGGTCATCTACTTGCCAATAATCAAACCAGTCACCTGACAAAAACGCCGCAGGTTGAAAAAACTGCTCGAGTTTATAGTCGGTCATGCGTGGTGGTTTGGGTAGCATGCGTTGTTGCAAGCGTGCCGCTGCGGGTAAATCGCGGCTATCCTGGTGACGCTTATATTGTAAGTCTAGCTGGGTAAATACTTCTTCAGGCTGTTTAGGAAGCTCATTCCAGATCCAGCCTGTTAACGCCCCTTTTTGCCATGCTTTAGCCAGTAACGCACCCTGATCTGCATTGGCCAAGACAATGGTTGGATTTTTCCACTGGTGCTGTAAAAAACTGGCAACATCTGCAAATACCAGGCGTGTATTGTCGACATGCTCTAAATCAGTCACTTCAATCAGTTCAAGCTGAGGAAGTGCCTGTTGCAGATAAGCAATTTCATTGCTGAGCTCAGGCTGATTAATGATTAACATGCTAATCATCAACTCGCAAATTATGGTAGTGCATTAAAACACATCATCCTGCTCAATAGCTGCATCTGATTCTGTTTGGATGCTGGTTTCTGGCATAGCATCTTTTTGTACCTGAGATGCATCGGCTGGATTTTCAGGTTCAATACTTTCAGGCGCATCACCAAATTCACTGCTATCAGTATCAGTGCTATCAAAGTCTTCATCATCACCAAAATCAGCACTTTCATCGCCAAAGCTGTTATCAAGAGCATTGCCAGGATCATCACCAGCAACCAGATATTGACGACGCTGCAAGTATAAATCACGTAGCAGGGCATATTGGTCGCCCTGTACCAGATTTTCAACGCCTACAAACCCTGCACGTGTATTAATCACATCCAGTGCGTTTGTGGTCCAGTAAGTAGAATTTTGATCCATATAGTGTTGTGGCCGACCATAAATGTCCGCAATTCGTCCTGTACCATCACGCAAGGTAGAAGGGCCAAGTCCTGGTAGCATTAAAAATGGACCAGATCTTAAGCCCCATTTGCCCAGGGTTAAACCAAAATCCTGTGGCTCTTTATTCATGCCAAAGTGTTTGGCAGCAGGATCTGCAATCCCTAAGGTGGTAAAGGTATTTAAGGTAAAACGGCCTAAGCTACGATAGGAGGATTTTGGATGACCTTGCAATAAGTGATTTACTGCGTTCCACGGTTCACCTAAATTAGAGAAAAAATTACTCACGCCAATTTGAATGGGTTCAGGCACATGCTTTTTATATCGGCTGGCCACTGGTAGCAATAAATATTTATCTAATTTGGTATTGAACAAATAAATTTTGCGATTAAGGGGCTGTAATGGATCTTTAACGGATTCTGGCTGGTTGGCATTGGCATCGACTCTTAATTGCTTAAGTGTAATTCGGCGCAAGGCATTAAATGTCAACGGATCATCATAGATGTTAATCTGGCCAGCACTATTGTTCTGTGCGCTAGTGATTGCAGCGTCATTTGCTGGGGACACTACAGCTTGCTCACTAGCAATAGTATTATCCGCTGAATGACTAGCAGTTAATGGTTCATCACCAAAGTTTTCATCCAGTGCCAAGGCTGGCGTAAACAGCGCAAAGTTGATAAGCGCAGCACCAAACCAGCGAGAAATTGCAGCAGTCATTTAACCAGCATCCTAACGTTGAACTTCGGCAGATTAAGGTACTTTGCCTATATTGTAAATTATTAGCCCTACTGTTTTAGCATCTACAGACTCAATAGGATGATTAGTACCTGATGTATAAATGATTTTTAGCACAACAATTAAGACAATTTCGTATTCAATTGTTTAGGCTAAGTTAAAGGTCAGTCAATTTAGGCATAAATATTGCTTGCGCTGAGGCAAACAACTAGAGATTATAATCAAAATCATACTAAAAATAGGGTAGTCAGTATGAAGCTGTCGATGGGAATGAAAGTTTCCACCTCATTATCTTTAACGCCCCAATTACAGCAGGCAATCAAACTGCTGCAGCTGTCTACATTGGAGCTTGAACAAGAAATTCAGGCACAGCTTGATAGTAACCCCTTGCTAGAAGCAGATGAACCAGCGCATACACAGCATCAAAACGAGGCAAGTAATCTAAGTCATGAACAGGGCACTCATGATCCAGCAAATAATAATCAATCTAGTATCGATGAGCATGAGCACAGAAATGAAACACCAGATTCCTATGATTTAGATGAGCAGATGCAGCACACTCAATTAAGTGATGAGCTTCCTGTAGATACTCAGTGGGATGATATTTTTACCCATCAATCCACTGCATTGGCGAGCCCTGAGTTTGAGGACAGGGAAGATAACCGCGCATGCCACAATAGTATTTGGGATCATTTGCGCTGGCAGTTAAATGTGGCACATTTTAGCTCGGTTGATCGCTTAATTGCCGAATGTATTATTGATGGCATTGATGAGCGCGGTTATTTAACGATTGATTTAGAGGAAGTAAAGCAAGCGGCATTGCAGCAATTATCGTCTCTTGATTTAGAGGCCCTAGACACTTTAATCGTATATGGTTTAGATGAGCCTATAGAGCTTGATGAAATAGAAGTCGTGTTAAAGCGGATCCAGCATTTTGAACCCATAGGAGTGGGCGCGCGAAATTTGCAGGAATGTTTATGCTTGCAGCTACAGAATTTGCCCGAGCACACGGCTTTTCGTCATGACGCGCTAAAGTTACTTCAACATCATGATTTACTCATTAGTAATGATCTTAACCGTTTAATGCGCCATACTCAGCTTGATCAGGACGCATTAAAACAAGCCTTGAAGCTAATACAAAGTTTAGAACCTTACCCTGGGCAACAATTTTCTGATCCAGAACAAGATCATCAAGTGCCTGATGTGATGGTCTTCAAAAAAAATAACCGTTGGCAAGTGCAGCTCAATACCGATATTTTACCCAGGTTGCGTATTAATTCTTACTATGCAGGCCTGATTAAACGGGCAGATAGCAGCAGTGATAATCAATATTTACGCCTACATTTGCAAGAAGCCCGTAACTTTATTAAAGGTGTGGATGAGCGGCATAAAACCCTGTTAAAAGTCGCCACGTGCATTGTGGAACATCAAAGAGACTTTTTGGAGTATGGTGCTGAGGCAATGAAGCCCCTGGTGCTGCGCCAAATTGCTGAAGAAACTGATTTACATGAATCGACTGTATCGCGTGTGACCACCCAGAAATATATCCATACCCCACGTGGTTTGCTGGAATTAAAATACTTTTTTTCTAGCCATGTGGGCACCAGCTCAGGCGGGGAATGCTCATCAACCGCCATACGCGCCATGATTAAAAAAATAATTCAGGAAGAAAACCCCGCCAAGCCATTATCTGATAACGCCATTGCTGCACAGCTGCAACGCGAGGGAATTGATGTGGCCAGACGCACAGTAGCCAAGTATCGTGAACTATTAAATATAGCATCTTCCAGTGAACGAAAACGCTTGCTTTAATGACGAAAGATTGGCTCTTTTTATTGGTTGCCTGATGGTTTAATTTAAGCCAACTGGTTACGCAAGTTTAGTGCTTCTCACACAAAACGACTTTGGCTGTACAACTTATAAACAGGCACCGCGCGGTTCTGGCCTAATATTTTAAGCATTAATAAATTTTTCAAAAAATTCAGGTTTTTTACATGTACACGTTTGATATTGACTGTAGTTTTAGTTATCGGGTGAATCAGCCCTCTGAATTTATTTTTCATTTACAGGTTGCGCATCATCCCTGGCAGCGTATTCATCAGGAATCGCTCATTATCTCGCCAGAAATGTCCATTCGTGAGCATGAAGACCAGCAGCATTTTAATCGAATGTTCCGCTTTAGTGCCCCGACAGGGGATTTTGAGCTGCGTTATCAAGCGTTGGTTAGTGTGGATATGCCGTACCGTAATCCTGCTTTTAATGAGCTTGCTATTGCAGAGTTACCTTCCGAGGTTTTGCCTTATTTGTTACCCAGCCGCTACTGTGAGTCAGACTTACTAAGCGGCATGGCACAGCGAACCTTTGGCCAGATTCCACGTGGTTTTAATCGGGTTGAAGCCATCTGCGACTGGATCAAAACCAACATTGCCTACGAGGTTGGTTCCTCACAAGCATCAACCACCGCGCGTGATGTGCTGGCCAATCGGGCAGGTGTGTGTCGTGATTTTGCTCATTTGGGTGTGGCACTCTGCCGTGCTGTTAATATTCCAGCGCGTTTTGTGTTTGGCTATGCTGAATTTGCCGATCCACCACCAGACTTTCATGCATTATTTGAGGCCTATGTGGGCGATCAATGGGTGTTATTTGACGCCACGCGCATGGCCACTATAGAAAAAGTGGTGCGTATTGGCACAGGGGTTGATGCCAAGGATGTGGCTTTTGCTACCATTTACGGTGATGTGGACATGTTATACATGAAGCCCTTCATTTGCGATCATGTTGAAGGTCAGGCACCCAGGTTTGCGCATCAGGATAATTTTATTGGCGTACACCCTTAATAATTTAAGGCAGTACACGTGCAATTATTATAAAATCGTTCAGAACTACTGAACTAGACTAGACGTACGGGATTGGGCAGAGTAACCTTTCGCCCAATCTTTTGTGCATTTTTGCCTTTTAATTTTAGGTATTTTTTAATGACTAGCGAACAACTCCTTGCCATCTTAAAGGTTGCTTTTCCTCAGGCTGACGTTGCGGTAACTGGCCAGGCTGGTAAATTTGATTTGCGTATTGTCGATTCCCAGTTTGAAGGAATGCGTCCAGTGGCGCGTCAACAAACTGTCTATGCTCCTATTAACGAACATATTGCTAGTGGTGCTGTGCATGCCGTTAGTATTCGTGCGATGACGCCAGAAGAATGGCGTAAAGCAAGTCTTTTTGGAGCCTAATTTGCATGGATCGCTTTTTAATTACTGGTGGCGTGCGTCTAGATGGGGAAGTGCGTATTTCAGGTGCCAAAAATGCCGCATTGCCATTATTAGCGGCAACGTTGCTGGCCACCACACCCATTACCCTCACCAATGTTCCGCATTTAAAAGATGTATCAACTTTAATCAAGCTGATACAGGGCTTAGGGGTGAGCGTCACTTACGAAGGCGATACCGTTACTGTTGATACCTCAACGCTGAGTAACCAGTTTGCACCCTATGAACTGGTTAAAACCATGCGTGCCTCTATTCTGGTATTGGGGCCATTGCTGGCACGTTATGGCAGTGCCAAAGTATCATTGCCAGGTGGCTGTGCGATTGGCTCGCGCCCCGTCGACCAGCACCTAAAAGCCTTAGAAGCGTTGGGTGCATGTATTGACGTTGAAAATGGTTATGTTGATGCCACAATTGATCCAAAACAAAATGGCCGTTTACAAGGTGGTCAGGTGCAGTTTGATATGGTCACTGTCGGTGGGACAGAAAACATTTTAATTGCAGCGGCTATCGCCAATGGCACTACTGTGATTAGCAATGCCGCACAAGAACCAGAAGTGACTGATTTAGCAAACTTGCTGGTTAAAATGGGCGCTCATATTGAAGGGA
Organism: Pseudomonadota bacterium; assembly: GCA_023393635.1. Taxonomy (GTDB): domain Bacteria; phylum Pseudomonadota; class Gammaproteobacteria; order Pseudomonadales; family Moraxellaceae; genus Alkanindiges. The sequence continues at coordinate 44,611 of JAEWKT010000010.1, read as the reverse complement.
TTGGCACCAGCACCTTAACTGTACATGGGGTAGAAGCACTTAAAGGCTGTACTTATGCCGTAGTTGCAGACCGTATTGAAACAGGCTCTTATCTGGCAGCTGCGGCCATAACGGGTGGTCGCGTGCGTACCACACATACCGACCCAGGTTTAATGGGGCCAGTGCTGGATAAGTTTCGGGAAATGGGTGCTTCTGTTCAAACAGGTGATGACTGGATTGAACTGGACATGCAAGGCAAACGTCCAAAAGCAGTTAGCTTTCAAACCTTGCCACACCCTGATTTTCCAACTGATATGCAAGCCCAGCTGATGGCAGTTAATGTATTGGCAGATGGGGTAAGTACCATTACAGAAACCATTTTTGAAAACCGCTTTATGCATGTGCCAGAATTGTCCAGACTTGGCGCCAATATTCAAGTTAATGGATCAGAAGCCGTGGTGACAGGCGTAGAAACCCTGCAAGCTGCACCCGTTATGGCCACTGACTTGCGTGCTTCGTTTTCCCTGGTCATTGCGGCACTCGCAGCACAAGGCGAAACCTGCATTGATCGTATTTATCATATTGATCGTGGCTATGAACAACTAGAAGCCAAATTGCAGGGCTTAGGGGCAAAAATTCAACGGGTAGACGCATGAGTGAAAATAGTAGCAACTTAAAAGCCAGTAACGTAAACGATAGTAATTCCGCTAGTGATACTAAAATTGACAACCAAAATGCGGCAAGCAAAAGTGTGGCTGATGCTAGTGTATTGGGCAATTTCGATCACGGCCTTACGCTGGCACTTAGCAAAGGCCGTATCTTAAAAGAAACCTTACCGCTGCTGGCCAATGCCAATATTGCCTTGCTGGAAGACCCTGAGCATTCGCGCAAATTAATTTTTCCAACCACGCATCCCAATGTGCGTATTTTAATTTTGCGTGCCAGCGATGTGCCAACTTATGTAGAAAATGGTGCTGCGGATATTGGCGTAGCAGGTAAAGATGTGCTGATGGAACACGGTGCGCATAATGTGTATGAATTACTGGACTTAAAAATTGCCAATTGCCGTCTCATGACAGCAGGTAAAGTGGGTGCAGTAAAACCAACAGGCCGCTTAAAAATTGCCACCAAGTACATCAATTTAACCCGTCAGTACTTTGCCAGTTTAGGCGATCAGGTTGATGTCATTAAGCTATATGGTTCTATGGAACTAGCACCATTAGTGGGCTTGGGTGATTTAATTGTTGACGTGGTGGATACAGGCAATACCTTACGCGCCAATGGCCTTGAGCCATTAGATGAAATCTGCAAAATTTCTTCACGCTTAATTGTCAACAAAGCCAGCTTTAAGCGTAAACAAGCACTACTTGGCCCAATTTTGGCGCAATTAGAACAAGCCGTAGAAGATAAGGCTAACCATAAATAATGAGCAAGATGGTCCTAAGCAACTAATGCTTGCATATGCTTTTATGATGTATAGGTTATCTCAATCAACCTGTGCATCATTTCCTATGATTCGATGCTGCTAAAACTGCCACAACACGTGCCAAACGCGCTAAACTACGGGTTTGCTTATCATTGTGGAAGTGGTTCAATGCGTCGCTTGTCAACTCAAGATGCTGACTTTGGGCAGCAGTTTGCGGCTTTACTGGCATTTGAAACAGTAAATGATCCTGCCTTACTCCAAACTGTCGATCAAATTATTGAGCAGGTGAAAGCGCACGGCAATACGCATGTGTTGGCACTCACTCAGCAATTTGACCAGCATCCAGCGCAGCATTTTGAACAATTAGAACTAAGCCAAGCCGCATTAAAACAAGCGTTTGAGCAACTTAAGCCCGAAGTACGTCAAGCCCTTGAACTGGCCGCCCAGCGTATTCAGGATTTTCACCAAAAACAAAAGCAGCCAGACTGGCAATATACCGATGCCTTAGGCAATGTTTTAGGGCAAAAAGTCACACCCTTAGATCGTGTGGGTATTTATGTACCTGGAGGTAAAGCCTCTTATCCTTCCTCCGTACTCATGAATGCTATTCCTGCCGCAGTGGCAGGCGTCGGTGAAATTATTATGGTGGTGCCTGCACCAAAAGGTGAATTGAATTCACTGGTACTGGCCGCGGCACATTTGGCAGGCGTGCATCGGGTCATTACCATTGGCGGTGCACAAGCTGTTGCTGCCTTAGCCTATGGTACGGAAACTATTCCACGCGTAGACAAAATTACAGGGCCTGGCAACCGTTTTGTGGCTGCGGCCAAGCGTGCGGTGTTTGGCCAGGTGGGCATTGATATGATTGCAGGGCCATCAGAAATTTTGGTGTATGCCGAAGGTGATAATAACCCTGAGTGGCTGGCAATGGATTTGCTGTCTCAAGCTGAACATGACGAAGTCGCACAGTCCATTTTCATTACACCTGATGCGCAGTTGCTTGAGCAAGTGGCACAAGCAATTGATAAACAGCTTAGTGATTTACCACGCGCTGAAACTGCCCGAGTTTCCCTGCAAAATCGTGGTGCTTTGGTATTGGTAAAAGATCGCCAGCAAGGCATTGAACTGATTAATCAGGTGGCAGCTGAACATTTAGAGTTGTCTATGGATCAGCCCGAAGACATGCTGCCGCATATCCGCCATGCAGGGGCAATTTTTATGGGGCGTTATAGCCCTGAAGCCATTGGTGATTATTGTGCAGGGCCTAACCACGTATTGCCCACTTCGGGCACTGCGCGGTTTTCATCTCCATTAGGCGTATACGACTTTCAAAAGCGCAGCAGTATTATTTATTGTTCAGCCGAAGGCAGTAAAACCCTGGCACAGGCAGCAGATATATTAGCGCAGCAAGAAGGTCTGGATGCCCACGCCCGCTCGGCACGGTATCGCAGCGAATAGACTGGTTTTATAAATTATATTTTTTTATCACCTTTTGTTTCCCTCTTTTTAAAGATGGGAACGCGCAAGAGGGGTCGATGAAAAAATTCTATTATATTGTTAACAGTTTGCATAAGGGACAGTTCGCATATGCTTGTCCTGATTGCATATGAGAAATAAATACGAGATATAAAATGACTGCCAAACAATTTTTAGTGTCAGAACAATTACAACGCTTCTGGAGTCCAGAAGTGCGCACTTTACAGCCGTATGTGCCTGGTGAGCAGCCTAAAATTGATAATTTACTTAAGCTTAATACCAATGAAAGCCCATTTCCGCCATCACCAAAAGTGGCCGAAGCCATTAACGAGGTCTTAAATGAGCAGGCTAATTTAGGTCTGGGCAGCAGTTTACGTTTGTATCCAGATCCTGATGCCACGGTGCTAAAGCAAGCCATTGCCAATCAACAAAACCTGCCTATTGAACAAGTGTTTGTGGGTAATGGCTCTGATGAAGTATTGGCGCATATTTTTAAAGCGTTTTTTATGCACGATAAGCCTGTGCTGTATCCTGATATCAGCTATAGTTTTTATCCTGTGTATAGCCAGTTTTTTAATTTAACCGCTATTCAAGTGCCTTTAGCCGATGATTTTTCTGTTGATGTTACAAGCTATAATCAGCCTAATGCAGGCATTATTATTGCCAATCCCAATGCACCAACAGGCGTATATTTGCCGATCAACCAAATTGAAAAGTTATTGCAGCAAAACCCAGATAGTGTCGTGGTGATTGATGAAGCCTATATTGATTTTGGCGGTCAATCTGCGGTGAGTTTAATTAATCAGTATGATAATCTGGTCGTGTGTCAAACTACTTCTAAGTCGCGCGCGCTTGCAGGTTTGCGCGTTGGTATGGCGTATGCGCAAGCACATTTAATTGCCGCACTAGAGCGGGTTAAAAACAGCTTTAATTCCTATCCTATTGATCGCTTGGCCATTGCGGGTGCTACTGCATCATTTAATGATCAAGCTTATTTTGAAAAAACCTGCCAGCAAACGATTGCTAACCGTGAACAATTAGTCAGTCAATTATCTGGTTTGGGTTTTAATATATTGCCATCTAAAGCCAATTTTATTTTTGCAGAGCATTCCAGGTACAAGGCTACAGATATCGCTGCCCAATTACGCGAAGTAGGTATTATTGTGCGTCATTTTAACCAGCCAAAAATTGATAACTTTTTGCGCATCACAGTAGGTACAGTTGAGCAGCAACAACGCTTGGTAGATCGCCTAAAGCAAATAATTCAGAAGTAGTTTATCAAGAATTATTTTAAAAAATTAATCGGGCGTACTTGGCTTACCCAATGCGTTGACACACGCCAAAATCGCCCCAATTTTATCTAAGCATTCCTGATACTCAGCGTCGCATTCTGACGCAACCGTAATGCCACCACCTGCCCAAGCCGTGAGTGTCTCACCATGTTTTTGCAAGCTACGGATTAAAATATTAAATTGACCCGTATTATTATAATTTAAATAACCCATGCTGCCACAGTACGCCCCACGCGGTTGTACCTCTAGCTCATCAATAATTTGCATGGCTCTAATTTTTGGTGCGCCCGTAATTGAGCCACCTGGCAGGGCATTAAACAATACATCTAACGGAGAGGCATCGGCTCGTAATGTGGCATGGATCTCACTGACCAAATGATGCACTTGTGCAAAGCTTTCCACTTTAAACAATGCAGGCACTTGCACACTGCCAGTTTGCGCATACACACTGAGATCATTACGTAGTAAATCTACAATCATCAGGTTTTCCGCACGATCTTTTATCGATTCAATTAGTTGCTGTTTTAGCAACTCATCTTGCTGTGAATCGGTATGCCGTGGTCGAGTACCTTTAATAGGCTTGGTAATAATTTTACCGTTTGCTTTAAATGCTACAAACAACTCAGGTGAACAACTTAATAGCTCAAAATTTTCATAACGCACATAACCTGCATAACTGGCTTTAGTGAGTGCCATGAGCGGCTCAATGGTATTGATTAAACTACCTTTTACTTGAGCAACAAAAGGCTGGGTTAAATTGACCTGGTAACAATCCCCCTGCTTTAAATACTGCTGAATTTTATCAAACGCTTGCCCATATTGCACTTTATTCCACACAGGCCAAAATGGCTTTAACACAGACAATGAATTGGGCGGTTTAGTAGCACTCGGTTGGGTTAATAATGCTTTAATATGTGCATAAATCGGTTCAAACTCAGGTAGGTTAGGGCCGTATAACTGCCAGCCGTTATGTTCTTGTTTTAAAAAAATATCATACTCACCCATGAGTGCAGCAGGAGATAGCATGGGGTGAGTAGACTTAACGTTAATATGTTGTGCTGCGGCATAGTCATAACCAATAAAACCCATTAATCCGCCAGAAAACTGCTCATTACAATCTCTTGAATGATCAGGCTCTGCAATAGATTGCTGCCACGCCTGTTTAATGCAGACATCAAAGGGTAGATGAACAATACTTGATTCATAGTCTAAACCCTGTCGTTTTAGTTTTAATGATTGGTGGTTTTGCAGGGCGACATATTGCCATTTAGGTAAAAAACCTAGTACATATTGCTGTTTATCACATAATCCAAACAAACCAGAAACATTTTGTAAAGAAGAAAATATACCTTGAACTGGTTCACATATTGGGTGGAAAAATTGTTTAATTATCACAATTATCAGCCTAAAGTAAAAATAGGATAACTGACTATTTGGCCATAATCAGTTGAATAATATAAGCATTCATTTAAAATTCATAATTAGAGCTAATATTCTACCGTTCATCGGAAGATATTCAAAAAACCAAGAAAGAGCTTGCACATAAGTTGTACGCATTGTAGTTTTGTTGTGCAGGATTAGCTACAAGAATACCATGTAAGGATGCAGTTCATAACAGACACCGTACAAGGTTGTAGCGGCAAATAAAATTTATACTCGTAGGAGAGTGCAATGAAGCTTTTTACTAAACTCGCTTTGGTTTCCGCAATTGCTGTTAGTGGTAGTGCTATGGCAATGGAGTCACTGGATGACGCGGCTCTGAGTACAGCTACTGGTCAAGACGGTATTGACTTAACTATCATCACTTCTGGTATTACTATTGACAAATTATTAATCCATGATAACGATGGTCTGGACAGTGGTGTAACTACTGCAGGTGGCGCAGCCCTGGGTGGTACCGGTACTGCTGGTGATTACACTGCCAGTGAAACTGCTGGTGCGCAAGGTGCCATCGTTGTAAATGGTATTACACTGGGTGTGTCTGCTACTGCAGCTGATAGTGCTTTTAATGGTGCTTTGGCTAAAGTGTCTATTGATACTGATGGTAATGGTGGTGATGCCTTCCTGAACATCAATGCAAAAACCAACGGTATTGATCTGCATGTAGACGATATTTCTGTTGCTCAGTCAAACGCTGTTAGCACTATGACTGGCGCACGTCGCGGTGCAGGCGCTGAAACTGCAATCATCGAAAACCTGGATGTAACCGTTGGTGCATCTGAGTTGAATATTCAGCTTGGTCATGCGCCACAAGGTGCCATGATTGTTGCTAATGGTACTATCGAAGGCGGTATTACTATTGGTAATCTGGATTTGGTTGATGCAACCACTACTGGTAAAATCAACATTGGTGGCATGAAAATTACTTCTGCTGGCCTTGATGATTTGAATGTTGATACTGCAATTAAAGTATTACCTGCTGCTGCTGGCGTAACAACTGGTGGTCTGTCTATTACTTCATCTGGTAGCCAGGATATTTATATCAACTCTATCGCTTTGGGTAACTCTCACTCAATCGGTTCTGTTGAGATTCAAGGTATGGACATGGGTACTCATACTATTCTGGTATCTGGTCACTAATCTAATCAGTGTCAGTAGTGGCTCAAGGGCTGCTACTGATTTTTTGACTTGATGTTTGCAATTAGTCTTTTCTTCAAGGGAATAGGAAATAATATTATGAAAACTTTAACAAAATTAGCTTTGGTTTCTGCAATGGCCATGAGCAGCAGCGCGTTTGCAATGCAGGCACTTGATGATGCAGACTTAAGCGCAACCACTGGTCAAGATGGTATTACCATTAAGCTGGACGCACAAACTGATGGTACTATTTTTGGTGCTGACAATATTGTTGTTCATGATAAAGACGGTGTTGGTAATAACAACGGTGTAACCAATACTGGCGCTGGTGCGATTGTTTTAGGTAAAGGTGCTGCGGGCACTCAGGGTTTTAGTATTATGGGTACTGCTGGTGATGCAGTAACTATTAAAGTGGATGCAGACTCTAACGGTACTGCTCCAGTATTAAACGTAAATGTAGCATTGCCAAGTTCACTAACAGTGAATACTGGTGATATCTATGTGGCTTCATCAGGTGGTATTGCTGCTGACGCAAATGCTCAATTTGCTAATGAATCCAAAATTCTGGATAACATGACTATTGGCTTGGGTGGTGCTGAGATGAACATCCAGCTGGGTAATACTGCACAAGGCGCTATGATTGTACTGGATGGTAATGTAGCTGGCGGTGTAAGTATTGGCAACTTGGCATTGACCGATAACTCTACTGGTGCAGGTGGTAAAATCACAATCGATAACATTAATGTACGTGATGCGGGTGGAGCTAACCTGGGTTTAGCCACAGATATTAAAGTAACCAATGATGGTTTGTCAGTAATCCGTACCGGTGGTGATGTTGACGTTCGCTTAAGTGGTGTTCAGTTAGGCTCTGTTGGCGCTGCCCATAACCTGGGTGACGTTGCTATTCTGGGTATGGCAGTACCTAATATTACCATTAGCGGCCATAACTAATTATAGTGCCGTTTTCTGGATAATAAACAAGGCGGCATACAATGTGCCGCCTTGTTGTCATAGGGTAGAGGAGGTTAATCATAGTCTTGGGCGGGAAGCCTAACTAACCAGACGCTAGAGGCTAGAGGGAACTGTAGATGATACCACTAAAAACTATAATCATGACTTCTTTGCTATTGGCAAATGGTTCAGTATTTGCCTTGCAAACACTGGATGATTCTTCCTTGAGTCAGGCAACCGGACAGGATGGCATTACCGTAACCCTGCAGGACTTTGAACCCAATGCGCAGATTATCTGGACAGATACCAATGGTATTAATAGTGCCGATGGTATAGACCCTGCCAATATCGGAATTGTAACAACCACACCACAGCCTGGTGCAGTGGTATTTGGTGATGGAACAAGAGCAAATAATTTTAGAATTAGTAAGGGCACCACTACATTAACTCTGGATGTTGATGGCAATAATGGTTCTCCAATGCTGAATATTAATATCAGTTTGCCTGAGGATATGATGGTGCAAACGGGAGATATTTTTGTAGCTGGCAAGGATAATAATAACCAGCTGGTAAATATGACCAAAATTATGAATGATGTTAAGGTGGAGCTTGGTGGCTTGGATCTTAACGTACAGTTGGGTAGTGCCTCACAGGGACAATTGTTGAAGCTCTATGGAACAATTGTTGGTGGCATCCGTATTTCTAATCTCGCGTTAATTTCGGATTCTTCAGGTACTGAGCAATATGGTATTGGTATTCAGAAGATAACAGTTCGGGATACAGGTACAAGCGGTGACTTAACCTTTAATGGTAGTGGTGTTAGTGTCGCCAACACTGGGTTGATTATTACGCCTTCTGCTGGTAAACAGATAGATGTATTAATGGATGATTTAAAAGTAGGTAATCTGGCTAGCAGTGCATCAATTGGTGGAGTAGCTGTACTTGGTATGCAACTTGATGGCACTTCATTAACGATCTCTGGGCACTAAGCGGCAAACGGTACGTACGCCGCCACTACTTGTCTAAGCCCTAAAGTCGCTCAGGGTAGAAGCACTAATTTGAAAGGCAGGAAGCTCTAATGAAATGTACAATTGCAAAGCTGGCATATCTTGCAATATTGATACCATTGTCTTCTCACACGTGGGCATTACAGGTTTTAGATGATCAATCTTTAGCAGAGCAAACTGGCCAGGATGGCATCAGTATGGCACTTGATTATCCTAACTCAACCATTAGTTTTAGTGAAGTGATATTAACTGATACTGATGGTATGCCAGATGCTGAAAATAGCGCGTCATTAGTTATTGCGCCTGCAACATATAGCGAAACTCAGGGCGTTCGTATGTTTAAAAACAATAGCAGTACTGCTGTTGCCACTGCTCCTGTACTCATCAAGATGGATGCTGACAGTAATAATAGTCAACCAGTATTTAATGCTAATATTTCCTTGCCTATTGATTTGGGACGTATACGTATTAACCCCTTTTCAATTTATTTGACCGCTGGTTCAAATTCTGTTTTTGAACCAGGCACACGCATAAAGGGTAGTGCAGGCAATATAAGAACCACAGGTGTAACAGAGCTACTAAAAGTTAATACTGAAGGTATTGATGTGGTGTTTAAGGAAGGTGACCCCCTTGGTGTCAATGTACAGTTAGGAAATGCACCTCAGGGGCATATGCTTAAGTTTACTGGGGGTAGTGTTTTGTGTGTAGGTAATAATGCCTCATGCATGGCAACACAGGGTGAGGAAGGGAAAAATCCTATTGAGCTGATCTCTAAAAACAGTTCGGGTAACTCTAGCTTGAAACTTGGGTTTACGCTTAAGGCGAGTAATCAGAGTACTGGTTTTCGCTTGGCAGGTTTTTATGCAGGCTTTGATAGTGATGGGCTAATATTCGGCAAAAACGGCTTCACAGATCAGTTTGATTTTGTACTAAATAATGTGGTTGCAGGTGAAACAGGTTCGCAATCACCAGAAATCTTTAACAATCTCAAAAACGGCTCTATAGGCAATTTTGGCGTAATAGGTGCTAGTGTTAAAGATCTAAGAGTAAATGTTAGAGGAATGTGAGATTTAGGTTGCTTTAATTTGTAAAAGTGCAAATTAATACTAAGAAAATGAGTGTATTTGTGAGTAAAACACGGTATCTTGTAAGCACATGGATAGCGGCTTGTAATACTAAAGTCGTACTCTTAATAGGACATGGTAGTTCTTAATAGTTTTTAAGACTGCCCAAAATTAGAAAAAGTTGCTATGTTTATCATCACGCTAGGGTCAGCTTTGATTTATCATTTTGCTACTGAAGCAATGGAAGTGGCTAACAAGCCTGCGGGCTCTATTTACTATACTGAAGTTGCTGATTCCCGCTTTAATTCTTTTAGTAAAATTCATCAAACGCCTGTGCAAGCCAAACCTGCAATAGAGCAGCAATTTCGTGGCATTGTGAAACAAGCCTACGATTATAGCTGTGGCTCTGCTGCGCTTACTACTTTGCTAAATGGTTATGTGGGCGAGCAACTTAACGAGCGCCAAACCATGGATGGCTTAATGCGCTATGGCGAATATGACCGTATTGTAGAGCGACGCAGTTTTTCATTACTAGACATGAAGCGTTTTGTAACCGCATTAGGTTACACCAGTGGTGGGTATAAGGGAAAATTTAGTGACTTAACTGCACTGGATAAGCCAGCCATTGTTCCTATCGCTTATGCAGGCTTTAAACATTTTGTAGTATTTAAAACCTATAAAAATGGCCGTGTGTTTGTAGCCGATCCAGCTTTGGGTAATTTAAGTTTCAGTGCCGATCATTTTCAGGAAATTTGGGACAACAATACGCTATTTATTATAGAACCACCCGTTGGCCGCGAATTACCAGGGCTACTGGCGCTACAAGAAAGTGATATGCGTATTGTAGAAGATAGCGTTGTTGATCGCTTTGCTTTTGTAGACGTACGTTATCCTACATTAATGATGGAAAAAAATGCCGATCGGGCTGCCACCATGAGAAGAGTGTTGGACGATGATCCAAGCTCTAGTACTTATCAGCAACCGATAGATGTTTCTATGCGTTTATATTACAAACGTAAATAGAGTTAATTGTTTGTTTTTAATTTAAAATAACTGTTTCAAGGTAGATTATAGTCATGCAGAAGCAATGGATGAATCGCTCAATACTGGCAATTAGTATCGGATTGGCAATGATTGGGACTCAGGTACATGCCGTAGATACGGACGATGCCACTGTTGGCGAAGTCGCAGCTGGTGAACTAGCTACCACGCAACAACAGGAAGGGACGACAGAGCCTGTTGCCGCACAAGTTCGGGCAGAGACTGAAGCACCCTTAACTCAAGATAATAACCCTGCAACAGATAGCGCAGTAGTTAATACTATTGCAGAGCGTCCTGATGCTGTGGCAACTGATGCAGCCCCAGTAGCTACGCCTTCTGAAACAGCACCTGAAACGCCTTCCTTGGCGACACCAGCAAATGTTTTAGGACAAACAGAAGAAGATGCATCTGCCAAGAGTAACTTGGAAGAAGTCTTTACGCGCTCAGAGCAGCAATACTCATTATCTAAACGCGGCTCATACTCTGCTTATTATGATATCGATTATACTTATTATCGTGATAGCCGTTTGGATTTAGCCACAAGCGATAGTGGCTCTTCGTTAACACGGTTACGCGTGGAAGAGGACGCGCAACATAGCCTTACGAATACTTTTACCTTTCAATACGGCTTGTTAGATAACGTCACGCTTACTGCATCGCTACCATTAGTTGCCAAAAGCGATAATTTAAAAGATGAAACAACAGCGGGGCTGGGAGATATTGGTTTAGGTGCACGCTGGGAACCATTTCCTCTAAAGCAGGGGCGCTTACCGCTCATATTATTTGGTAGTTTGTCCACTAAAACGGGCGATAGCCCTTATGAGATTGACCCAACTCGTGGATTATCTACAGGTAAAGGGTATTATTCCATCGGCGGCGGTGCCAGTACCCGTAAATTTATTGATCCAGTGGTATTGTTTGCCTCTACGTCAGTTAGTTATGGTCTTAAGGAAACTGGTATTAATCAGGTTCGTGGTAATAACATTCTTGAATCTTTTGATCCAGGTTTAAGTGGTGGGATTTCATTTGGTTTTGCTTACTCATTTAACTATGATGTGTCTTTAACCATGTCCTATCAACAAAGCTTTTCCACTGGTAGTGAGTTTAAATTTGCTAATGGTAATATTTCAAAGCCAGCTGATCAAACCAGTGCTTCGCTTGGTTTTTCTTTGGGCGTGCGTGTAACTCCAAAGACAATTGTTAATGGCTCTGTAGGGTTTGGCCTGACAGAAGATGCCCCTGATGTTTCATTAGGCCTCTCATTCCCGCTGGACTTTCTGGGTTTTGGCCGTGACGCTCGCTGAGGCATTTTGATATGAAATTGAACTTGCGATTACGGTCTTTGAGCTATGCTATATTACTGTCTGGTTTGTCTGGGCTGACACATGCTCAGCTGGGTCAAAACCTATCTATTGATATTCGTGCGTTATCTATGGGGAATGCGGTTACTGCTGATCCCCCAGGTATTAGCGCGATTCATTTTAACCCAGCAGGCTTGACCAAAATACAAGGTTTACAAACTGATGTGCAGGGTTTGCTGGTAGACTTTAATATCCGTCGCGAGTTAGAAGTTCCAGCAGGATATAATGTATTTGGTTATTCAGATGATCCTCTTGTCTGTGATGAGATACAAGCAGGGCAGAGCCTATGCGGTGAGTTTAAAGATTATGCAGTCAGTAAGGTAGATCACCCCAGTCTTTATGTACCTGTTTTAAAGAAAATTGTTAATTGGCCACAGGGTTTGCCACTAGCGGCACCCTTGGCGGGCGTGGCTTATAGGCCACCAGGTTCAAAAATAACTTATGCTTCTGCATTGTATGCACCATTAGTGGCAGGGTTTGGCTCGGCAGATGGTGATCCTGGCAACTATATGGGTCAGCAAGTTGCGATAGAACGCATAACATATTTATCGCCATCTGCTGCTTATAAAGTCAATGATTATCTGTCTTTGGGTGCTTCTATTGGGATGTCTTATCAGGCTATTGGTTTAAAGACTGATTTACGTTTTCCCAATGAGCTGATTGGTGTACTGCGCTTAATTGATGAAGATGTCTGTGGTCCTTTTAAAGAAAACGGCAACATTGTTAGCGACTTACTGTTATTCGGCATTTGTAATGCTGAAGAGAGTATTGGACCGTTTAAAAAGTTAGCTTCTATGGATGTAGCATTGGAGCAAACATTATCACCTACTTATAATCTGGGTTTGCTCTGGGAACCAAATGAAGACTTTGGTTTCGGGATGGTGTATCAAAGCTCTAGCAAGATGAAACTCAAAGGCAAGTACGCCATTGATAATGGGCGGGGTGCGCAAGAGCTGATTCGTGCTTTGGGTTCATCAGCCACAGGGGTAATTTTACAAGCTATTTTAGGTTTCCCGTCTTATATACCACCTAATGAAAGTGGTATTGTATCCATGGATCTGGAGTATCCAGCGCATTTTCAGGCTGGTGTAAAATATAAGGTCTTGCCAGATTTACAATTTAATTTTGATGTTGGCTGGACGGATTATGCTGCTTGGGATTCCTTTAGGTTTAATTTTGACCGTCAGGTTTCTGCTTTAAAAATCGCTCGGCTATTAACTAATGGCGCTACCCCAACTAGTTTAGAGCTTCCTTTAGGATTCCGCAGCCCCTGGAGCTGGGGAGTAGGCATGGAATACAGTGCAACAGATCGGCTTAAATTACGTCTGGGCTATGAGCCTCGTAAGAGTGCCATTCCAGATGATCGCCGTAACACGTTGGTGCCAATTAATAATGCACAAATGTTTGGTGCGGGTATTGGTTATCAGTTTGATCCAGACACTACTATTGATTTAACAGCCATGCATTTACGCAGTCGTGATAATATCCCTGCAAATACCAGTGGTTTGGCCAATAAAACTGGGGTGAATAATTTATTATTAAATCCTTATGCAGGGCTAGATGTAAAAACCAATACCAAAGTTACTATTCTTGGTATCGCCTATCGCACGGCTTGGTAAACTGTTTATGGGCATCAATAAATGGAAACTTAGTGCAATTTGCACAGCGAGCTTGCTGTGCGTAAACTTATCTTATGCTGAGCGGTCGGGTTTTTATACGATTATTGGTCCCGATGGCCGAGTGATGGTAATTGACCGTTCTGCCTCTGAAGCCAAAAATATTAAAACAAGTAAGCAGAAATTAGACCAGCGCATTGCATCTTCTTCTAAGATTACAAATGCTTCTAATGTTATTAAAGTGCCACTTGATCAAAGAGGTTCTGTAAATATAAAAGCTGAAAAGCCAGCGACAGAGGCAGTGCTAAAAGCTCAACCTCAAGCAACCCAGCCCCTTATAATAAAACGTGAATCATTGCAATCTTCTGTGCTTTCAAATAAGGATCTTCAGCAACAAGCATCTAAAGTCCCTGTTAAAGTAGCCAATCAAGTTACTTCGAATAATACTATTGCACCATCTGATAAGGTGAAAGAAGTGCAAGTGCTAGCTAACACAAGACATCCATTGGAAGGTAGCCAGGCAGCAGTGAACCCTGTAACCACTATTGATGGAGAGCAATATGTTGATAGTGAATACCTTGAAGAGCATGAGTTTAATCTAGAAGGTAAAAAGCGGTTTTATAATTTGCCCGATGGTTTAGGTGGTAACCAGACACTTGAGCGTGAAAAAGGCGTCGATATGAGCGTTTTTCGCCGATTTAAGGCTGAGCAGCCGCACCAACAAGTTGTCACTTTATCAAAAAACTATCAACGTATTGCAAAAGAAAAAGTCGTTGAGTTAATTGGTATTGAATGTTTTAGTGCTAAACAATTAAAAAAAGCCAAACAGTTGCATAAAGGTGAGGGTTTGAACTTATGGCCCAGACCTGGATTTGAACCTAAATTTGACTTTGTTGTGGCTCGGTTGCCAGAACAAATTAATGATATTCAATTTACCTCTTATGCTGATAAGATAAGCAATCCACAGTTTTATTGGCCGTTACCTGTATTCTTAGACAATCAAGGATGCGTGATTGAAGGAGTCAATGCGTTTTATCAGCAAACCATTGAACCTACTGGTACCACTCATCAGGCGCTTCAGGGCTATTTGCATATTCCAGCAGATACTCGTTATCTATTATTAACACCACTTGAAGCAGCCGCTGATTTAATCCAAATACAACTAACGAACAAGGGACAAGTTCGTTTAACGCCACTCCGCTAAGCAATATCATTTATTGGAAGCTTGAATAATGTATACGTTATATCAAAAATTAAAAAAGCCATTTTCGTTGACTACCTTGTGTTTATTACTAGGTGCTTGCGGTGGAGCAAGTAACACTATTAATGAGGACTTTAGCTCGACGGAAGAAAATACAGCCGTACAATGCGCCAGTACAGATACAAACTGTGTTGATCTGGTGTTTGATGATACCCCTGTTATTAACCTCAACTATGAGTGCGGTAAGTACCGTGGAGTAACTGATGCAACGGGTAGTGCACGCTGTCCAATTGATTCTAATGTCAATTTTTATTTAAAAGCTCCTAACGGCTTGCGTCGGATTAATTTAGGTACATTTTCTGTAAAGTCAGTGCGAGCCAGTGATTTATCCGAAGCAGAGGACTCATCCTTAATTCGGATTGGAGTCAAGGAGTTGGCAGAAAATACTACAGGGACTAAGATAACTAACCTAAATGAAGGGGTTGCTGCTAGCACCGCGATTAATATCAGTCGTCTACTACAGTCTTTGCGCCGTCAATCGGAGCCGTATATTGCAACTGCACCAGTAAACCGTATTTACATTGACAGTGATGTTAAAGCGGGTATTGAAAAATTAAGTGAAGATATTGCTGCTAAGGATTTTCAAACTGGATCTTTTGAAGACAAGCTGGTGCCATGGTTTGAGGCGCAAAAAAGAAGTCTATTGGATGAAGCAAGTGCAAAAGCACGTCTGGAAAAGACGATTTTAGCTATTAAATCAGGAATTTTCTTTGCAACGCCAACGGCAACTCTTGATCTTGGATCACAGCTGGGTACTACTAGCCTTGACTTGGGTATTTCTGGTTTAGGTGAAAATAACAAGCGTGCAAGCGTAGCAATATATATGCTGGCTGACCGTGCTGGGCAAAGTATAGGTTATGGCATGCAATGGTCTGGACAGACTACTACTGCCCAAGAAGCATTTAAGCTCTTTTTGAACAGTAATTTTGCGAAGATGCGGATTGAGGATTCGTCGGGCGGCTTAAATCCTTATACTAATCGCTTTACTAATTTTAATCTGAAAGTTGGGCCAAAAACTTATGATGCTGCTGAGGCTAATCAGTACAATGGTGATACCTTTAGCTTTGTAAATGGCAAACTCATTCGTGATTTGGCTGTGCTGAGTTCGGCAACTGTGTATGAGTTTTATACAGGTGTTAAAGTGGAAGACCAGACAGAGCTTGGTACTTGGACTCAAAAATCACCTGCAGGAATTAATAGCTTTACAGGTAATGCTACTTTATTCAAAACAGGAGCAGTAAATACTTATCTGGATCCTGCGGTATGGCGCACCAAAGAGAGTGTAAAGTCTGGCACATACTTATTTCCTTTGCATGCAACATTTAATTTTGATTACAGCAATGAATATTTGGAAGAGTGTAAAAATCAAGCAAAAACAAATTGTACAAAAACTGATAGTTTGCCAGTCGTGTTTTTAGAAAATGGCGATATTATGACTGATAGTAACAATGCAAG
The DNA here is from genome assembly GCA_023393635.1 of Pseudomonadota bacterium. Taxonomy (GTDB): domain Bacteria; phylum Pseudomonadota; class Gammaproteobacteria; order Pseudomonadales; family Moraxellaceae; genus Alkanindiges. The sequence goes on along the minus strand of JAEWKT010000010.1, from coordinate 28,105 downwards.
TGCTTTTGCTAACGCCAATGCTGCTTGTGGAGACGGTGCAGCACAAACTCGTATTGGTACAGTACGTGCTGCTTATCCAAGTACTGATGGTAACCAATTTTACATTAGTCCTAGTATTATTTTGTCAGGTGAGAAGTTTGGGGCATTAGATGGCGTTCAAATAGGCACATCTGCTTTAGCCCCTCGAGTGAAGATCAATTTAGCAGGTATTAGGCAAGCTGCTGCTGGACAACGCGGTAGTATTAACGTTACAAGTGCTGAAGACGGTGATACTGCCTCTGGGGAAGTAGCCGCTGTTTGGGTTAATGGATTTAATACGTTTACTGATTTTCGTGTAGCGCAAAAAGAGGCAGAAGAGAAATCAACCGAGAAGGTTGAAAAGCCCTCACCTGCGATAACGAAAACGCAAAAACTGGTTGCTGAGCAGTATGCTGGTGGTTTATCAGTAAGCGTCTCGTCTTGCTATACAGTGAAGCAAAAATAAGCAGACTAAAAAGGGGCATATTATATGCCCCTTTTTTATAGCAAAATTTTAGCTTATACGATTTTAACCAGTCCCATCTAAGCGCGTGCCAATGGTTTCAAGATGCATGGTAAAAGCACCCTGTTTACGATCCTGAAAATAATGTCTTAAGGTGCGCTCCACACTGGGAAAAGCCAGGTCTTGCCATGGAATTTCATCTTCAGTAAATAAACCGCACTCTAAACTTTCATCGCCTGCGCCATATTTGCCGTCTTGCAGGTCGCCTTTAAACAGCACATAAATCTGGCCAATGCGTGGAATATTGTACATGCAATATAATTGCTCAATATTCACCACAGCTTCTGCTTCTTCCAAAGTTTCACGGGCAGCGCCTTCTTCCATGGTTTCATAAAGTTCCATAAAGCCAGCAGGCAGTGTCCACAAGCCATAACGTGGTTCAATCGCACGTTTACACAGTAAAACCTTATCTTGCCATGTCACTAAGGCACCACAAATTATTTTCGGATTTTCATAGTGAATATGGCCACAGCTGTTGCATACTAGGCGTTCACGCTGGTCACCTTGTGGAATTGTAAGCTGGCCTTGCTGACCGCATTTTAAGCAAAAAGACATGGCAATATAATTAATTTTTTAAAGGATGATTGAGCATAACTGAAAACTTTGCCGCTCGCATCTGGTTATCCATACTTTAACGAGGTAAGCTAGAGTAATGCAGCCAAATAAAATATCTTCTTTCATGTTGCCACCTGAGCATTTGGTGGAGCAGCTCACCAAGGGGCTTAGTTTTGCACCGTCCCCACGTCGTGCTGATGCCGCAGTATTACTGGCGATTACCAATGAAGCAGAACCGCATGTTTTATTAACGCGTCGTGCCTCGCACATGCGGCATCATGCAGGTGAGGTATCTTTTCCTGGCGGACGGCGGGAGCAGGGGGATACCAGCAATATCGTCGTCGCCCTACGAGAAGCACATGAAGAAACTGGCCTTAGTCCGTTTGCGGTACAGCTACTGGGTGAGTTACCCAGTCAGCGTTCTAAAAGTGGTATGTGGGTTAAGCCTATTGTTGGTTTAATACCACCGCAAGTAGAGCACCAGGCGCAGCCAGAAGAAATTGACCGCATATTTTATGTGGCGCTAAGCCATATTATTAAGGCACAACCGTTGCCTTACCCCATACAGTTAAAACAGGGCAAATATTTTATGCCCAGTTTTCAGCTTGACAATGAAATTATTTGGGGTTTAACCGCCAGAATATTAGTGTCGTTATTTAGGCGCGGCCTGAAACACCCCATAGAATGGCCTTTATTAATGAATGAAGTTGATCCAGTACGCTAGTAGCACGTTAAAATAGTCAACCCAATGCCACAGGATATCTTATGCTTTATTGTTTAGATGATCATTGCCCAACCAGTATAAATTCTCCATGGGATGGATGGGTGGCCGATAATGCAACTGTCATTGGACAGGTGCAACTTGGTCAGCAAGTGAGTGTATGGTTTGGTGCGGTGATTCGCGCAGATAATAGCCCAATCATTCTGGGCAATTTTAGCAACGTGCAGGAAAATGCGGTATTACATACCGATGCAGGTATTGAGCTGAACATCGGCGAGTATGTGACTATTGGTCATCAGGCCATGCTGCATGGCTGCATGATTGGGGATAATACCTTAATTGGCATTAATGCGGTGGTGTTGAACAATGCCGTAATTGGCAAAAATTGCATTATTGGTGCCAATGCGTTAATTCCTGAAGGAAAAGTGATTCCTGATAATTCTATTGTGATGGGTTCGCCAGGCAAAATAGTCAAAGAAGCCAGTGATATGGTGGCGCAAATGAATCGTTTAAGCGCTTTACATTATGCCAATCACTATCAGAAATTTAAGCAGGGCTTGCGCGTTCATCATTTATAAGCATTAATTATTAAAAACTTATTGCTTACATATTCGAAAGTGTAAGCCAAATTTTAATGCTATAGTGACGTATAGAATCACATCATTTGCAATTCTAAGCGTATTGAGGTGCGTAATGAATAGCCAAAAGAAATCATTAAAAAAAAGAAAACTGTTGACTAGCCTGGTCAATGATGTAGCGCAAACACTACGCGAGCATCAGGATCAAGCTTTGCAATCAATTAAAGAAATACTGGAAAAACAAGGTGCTTCAGTACTTGCTCAACCCTTGGCACCGTTAAATAAATCTCAGGCTCTGGATATGCTAGAGCAACTTCAAGCACGGGTGTCACCACAATTTTGCCCTGACTTATCCGCGCAAAGTCCATGGTTTGGTAGCGAAGAAAAACGCTTAACTGGCCTTGGTTCAGCGGCGTTATTTATTCCTGTGTCTGCGGCATCTCTGGCAAAAAAACATCAGCCATTTACAGTGCAACAGCAGCTTGTACGCATAAGCCAGCATACCGACCTGCTTAAAGAGCAGTTACAGCGTAAAATTGATCGTTTAACAGGGGTAAGAGTCAATGCAGATGAATGGGCAACCACCTTTCCTGAAGATGAGTAGTAATAATATGAGCCACTATTAATTTACTAAAATGTGATGCGCTGAATGTTATTTTTAATTTGGGCTTTAATAATATGCTTTTAGCTGAGAAAAATTAAAAACATACTCCATATAATACCTGCGACCAATAAGGTTTTGGCAATCAAACGAATAAGTTCACTACTGGCTTTACTTGGGCCATGATCATCACTGGCAAACAATTGCGCGAAAAACTCCCCTGAACGCGCACCAAAGCAAAACCCTAAAATGATACCTGCGATTGCAAATACATAGGCCAAAAACCATGAGAATTCAGCACTGGTCTGTGGCTGGGCGAAGGTTCTTAGCAAGGTAGTGGCCAGATCAAATAAACCACCGAGCAATAAACCCAAAATCCCTGCAATTACTGCAAATTTAACCCGATTCATGGTTGACCAAAATGCAGTGACGGAGTGCTCTTGCTGGTGTTGTAATCGCGCTAATCGACGCTGTCTAAACCACTGCACTGATTTGCTGTTATTAAAGTGGCGCATGTCATCTACCTGTTTACTGATGTTTGTTGTTAGATGTGCTGATGCATTAGTAATTGCAAGGCTGCCTTTAGATCATAATAAACTGCACACAATTTAGCGTAATAATAGCTTGTTATTTTGTTAATATAGCCAGCTGCCTTGTATCTGGCTTAGGGGTTTGTGTGACAGAAGTGGGTAGTAATTCAAACGTAACGGTGTAACAACAAGGGTAGGACAAGCATGCTGCTGGCATTAGAAACGGCAAATGACTGGTGTTCGGTTTCATTATATGACGGTCAACACCTGGTAGCGCATCGTCAGGATGAGCGTAGCCGAGAGCAAACACGTTTAATTTTACCCATGATTGATGAGGTACTGCTTGAACAGCAGGTCAGCTTAAAGCAATTACAAGCCATTGCATTTAGCCGTGGGCCTGGGTCGTTTAGTGGCGTGCGTATTAATTCAGCAGTCACGCAAGCACTGGCATGGGCAAATGATCTGCCCGTGCTTGCGGTATCGACACTACAAGCGGTGGCACAGGCTGCATATAGGTTGCACCAGCTTGAGCAAGTGGTGGTGGTGTTGGATGCACGTATGAACGAAGTATATAGCGCAGCTTATCAGCTAGATGGTCAAGGCTTTATGCAGCCTGTCGCGCCTGAGCAACTTATTGCTTATACACAGTTTAAATTTCCCACAATCAATAATTTTGCGCCTGTACTGGTGGGTAGCGGTAGTTTGCTGGTGGCATTAGACGAGCAACTAAAAAGATACCCTGAAATTCAGGCAACCAGTATGGATGTGGCAACACTTGGATTTGCTGCATTACAAGCTGGCCAAACACTGAAGGCGCATGAGGCTTTACCTGTTTACTTGCGTGAAAACGCGTGGAAGAAAATTGCAGAGCAAGGTGGTTAGTTTTTAATTTAAAAAATTTCTTAATAAAAATTGTGGTGGAGTGTGTATGGATATTTGGTTGCTCATTCAAGCGGCTATTATGGGATTGGTTGAAGGTATTACCGAATTTCTACCTATTTCAAGCACAGGGCATTTAATTTTAACAGCGCAGTTACTGGATTTTTGGACCCCTGAAAAACGTGAGCTGTTTGCAGTAGCCGTGCAAATTGGTGCCATTGCAGCCGTCATTTATGAGTATTGGGGCAAATTGTGGGGCGCATTGACTGGCGCACTCACTGGAAAACCTGAGGGACAGCGTTTAAGTCTAAACTTGATTGTGGCGACTATTCCGATTGTCATTATCGGCCTGAGCTTTGGTGACCAGATTAAGGCTTATTTGTTTAATGCAGTAACTGTTGCCATAGCTCTTATTATTGGCGGTATTATTATTTTGTGGGCAGAAAAAAGGCCCCATCAAATTCAGGCTCAAGAAGTTGAAAATATTAGTTTTAAGCATGCGGTGATGATTGGCTTAATTCAGTGTTTAGCCTTAATTCCAGGCACATCGCGTTCAGGTTCTACCATTATTGGTGGTTTGTTGATGGGCGTATCGCGTAAGGCAGCCGCAGAATTTTCATTTTTTTTAGGCATCCCTGTGTTAATGGGCGCGGGCTTATTGGATATGTATAAGTCACGCCATGAGCTACACAGCAACGACATGCTGGTGTTGGGTGTGGGTATGCTGGTTGCATTTATCTCTGCATTGCTTGTGATTCGTGCCTTGATTCGCTATGTGTCCAAGCATGATTTCACTGCATTTGCTTATTATCGGATTGTTTTTGGTGTCATTATTTTATTAACTGCGTGGACAGGCTGGATTCAATGGTAATGAGTTTGGGTTGCTGGGTACAAACAGGGTTTGAGCCGCAAGCCACTGTTTACCAGCAGCAATTGATGCAACTGGGGATAGATGTCCAGCTAGAATACGTTGAGCAAATCAATACCAAACAATTAAAACAACATGCTGATTTATTATTAGTCGTAAACCAGCAAGGCTTAAGTTTGGCGGCCAACGGCATGTGCATGCAGCCAGACTGGATTGGTCAGCTTGCGCGTTTAAAGCGTGCCAACCATAAAAATGAACTGATTGCGCGTGCCTGCCAGACTGAGCGGCATCCACATATTATTGATGCCACCGCAGGCTTGGGTCATGATGGTTTGTTACTGGCCATGCTGGGTGCAGAGGTGGTATTGGTTGAGCGACATCCTGTGTTATTTGCTTTGTTAAAAGACGCGCATGATCAAGCCAGTCAATGCGCTGAATTGACCGCAGTGATGCAACGCATTCGCTTGGTATATGATGATGCGGCTCGTTATTTGGCTGGGCAGGTGAAACAAAATAATGTGGTGGATGTGGTGTATCTTGACCCGATGTTTCCTAAAGGGGGACATAAGCAGGCCAAGAAACAAGCCCAGGTTAAAAAAGAAATGCAAATACTGCATGAGTTATTACCTGACCACGGTACAATGGATTTGGGCGAATATTTATTGCCCGTGGCACGGCAGCTTGCCAGCCGTGTGATTGTTAAAAGGCCACGTCATGCGCCCACACTGACCGCGGATATTCCTCAACATCAATGGCTGGGTGATGCTTGCCGTTTTGATGGTTACTTTCAGCCAGACTTACAAACTAAAAAAGCAATGTGAGCGCAGTAACATCAATAGGAAATACTATGGACTCAGCGGTTTGGCAAAAATTTGATGCTGCTGCATCCAGTTATGAGCAATCCAGCATGTTGCAGCAGCAATCTGCTCAGCATTTACTTGCTTTAATGGGGCCTGTTGCTGCCAATAGTGTCTGGCTTGATGCAGGATGTGGCACTGGCATATTGGCCAGGGCACTTGCTGCGCAACAAGCTCGGGTCTGGGCGATTGATTTAGCACCCAACATGCTCAAAGCGCTGGAAGATGATGATCGAATCCAAACTATTTTGGCAGATATTCAGCAGCTACCGCTGGCCGATGACATGCTTGATGGGGCAGTGAGTAATTTTGCCCTGCATTGGTTAGGTTCTAATATCATTGCTGAAATAATGCGTGTGGTTCAACCCAGTGGTGAAGCGTGGCTTGCTATTCCTGTTCTCGGTTCTTTATCCGAAGTTGCCGCGCGTTATGCTGACTTTCCTATCTTTGCTTTTGAATCGGCGCACGCCTGGTTAGCGCAAGCTGAACCTTGGCTACAGCATTATGAAATACAGCGTTTTAGTCAAGAATATCCCAGTTTAAAAGCCTTAATTGGCGCAATTCGTCAAATGGGTGGTGATCATACAGGTCAAGCACATTCCCGCCATGATTTGTCGTTATGGAAACGATGGTTACAGGATACTACCCCTATTGCACTGTCATTTGAAGTAGTGTTCTTGCACTTAAAAAAACCAGCAGACCCTGCGCTCAGTTTTTTATATCAGCCATAAGTTAGTAAGTTGAGTCAATGGGTTTAAAGCTGGTTAAATTGAAGCTGTTTAAATTGAAGTTGAGCAACAATGAACACACCTGTTATTCGCCAGGCCTATTTTGTGACAGGAACTGATACTGATATTGGCAAAACTTTTGTGAGTTGCATGCTGCTGGCCAGAGCTAAAGCACAAGGGCACCGTTGTTTTGCCCTTAAACCCATTTCAGCAGGCTGTGTGCAGGACAATCAGGGTAACTGGCAAAGTGACGATGCCAACCGCTTAAAACAGTTTGCCAGTGTAGAACTCATTGATGAGCTGGTTGCTCCGATTAAGCTTCCCTTGGCAGCGTCTCCCCATATCGCTGCACAAGCAAATAATGAGCGTTTACAAGCCGCGCGCGTGGTAGGGCATATTCGGGCAGGCTTGTCTACCAAAGCCAGTCATATATTGGTAGAAGGCGCGGGTGGATGGCGTGTGCCTATTAACATGCAAGAGTGCATATCTGATGTTGCCAAACAATTGGGTTTACCTGTTATTTTAGTGGTAGGAATTCGTTTGGGCTGCCTAAACCATGCCTTGTTAACGGCTGAGTTAATTGTACGTGACGGGTTGAAACTGGCTGGCTGGGTGGCCAATTGCATTGATGCAGATGATGCGTTTATTGCCGAAGAAATTGCCACTCTCACCAAGAAAATTCCAGCACCGTGTTTGGGGGTTATTCCCTATCAGCCAGACAGTGGGGTTGATGACATCATTGATGTCATTCGCTGGCCACAGGAATGCATTGAAAATTGATGCTTAGCGCAAGTATTTAATCCCAGAAATTAAAAGTTTTGATGCCATTTTTGTAATCTATGTTGTTAATAGACTAGAAAAATATGGTCTTGTTGGCTTTTCTTGCTAGGATACCTTGATGCAATTGGGGTGCAATGTAATGCGGGTCACTAGATGATTGAACTAAAGCCTTCCAGAAATTTTCTGAGTGATTTGCGCGATAACCAGATTGCAGCCATGTGGATGCTTATTGGTTCAAAACGCTGCTTTAACTGGGTTACACCCAATGGTTGGCAATTTTTGTTTTGGGCGGTATTAGCCTGCCTCGCCAATACATTATTTAGCTGGTTAACCGCCGGGGGCGCAGGGCATTTTAACTTACAAGGTTTGGTAAGTTATTTGCTGTGGCCATTTATTGCCCTCATTGCAGGCATTTTTTTAGCACAGCGCAGTGGCTTGGGACGGCTAGTTTTAGTGCCTGCTTTATTGTGGCTAATCGCTGATGTCAATATTGCGCTATTACAAAGTCTGATTCAATTTTTAGGCCAGTTAGACCATTTACCAGCCTGGAGCTACACCTCACTGCCCACCATATTTTTAGTGCTGTTTGTTTGGCAAACTGTGGCTGTGTTTTGGGTGTTTGCCCGCGCCATGCATTGGCCATGGTGGGAGCAGGCACTTATTTTGGGCGGCACCATTATTACCCTTACCATTTGGCAATCTTCAGTGAATAGCCAGCCTATTTGGAAGGTAGAAGAGCAGCGGGTAACGATGCCCGAAGCCGCCATTTATGCGCAGCCTCGCCTGCTAGATGATGTGTTGTCGCAAATGCAAAGTAGTGTGGCTGGTCAAACCAGTTGGTACTTTATGGGTGTGGCAGGTGCAGGTTATCAAAATGTATTTAAGTCAGAGGTTGATCGAATTCAACGCCAGTTTGATACCCGTTTTGGAACCTATGGCCGCTCCGTGGCTTTAATTAATAATAAAGATACGTTTGTTAGTCAGCCTATTGCCACCAAAACCAGCATAGAACGTAGCTTGGCGCGGATTGGCCAGCAAATGAATCCTGATACCGATGTGCTGTTTTTATATATGACCTCGCATGGGCTTCAGGGTGTATTTGAGTTGGCTAATGAACCACTTGATATGCAGTCGATTGATCCACAATGGCTACGTGAAACGCTGGATCGTTCGGGGATACGCTGGCGTGTGGTGGTGATTTCAGCCTGTTTTTCAGGTAGTTTTGTGTCAGCATTACAGTCTCCTGACACGCTCGTCATTACTGCTTCTGCTGAAGACCGCACCTCATTTGGCTGTACCAATGAAGCAGATTATACTTATTTTGGCCGTGCTTTTTTTGATGAAGCATTACGCTCGCAGCATAGTTTTAAAGCAGCGTTTGAGATGGCGCAAGGCAGGATTAAACAATGGGAAAAAGCACAAGGTTTTGAGCATTCACAGCCACAGTTTAAGCTGGGTCAAAATATGGCATTGATGCTACCGCAGTTTGAGAGCCGTTTGTTTCCTCCTGCGTTACTGGCTAGCCCAGCGACCCCAGCAATTGATACAGAAAAAGCACCTTAAGCTTAAATTTTACGTTAGGTTATACAGAGGTTAATCATATGAAAACACGTGCAGCCATTGCATGGGAAGCAGTTAAACCCCTTACTATTCATGAGGTTGATCTGGCGCCTCCGCGTGCTGGGGAAGTGCTGGTAGAAATTAAGGCCACGGGTATTTGTCATACTGACTACTACACGCTCTCTGGTGCAGATCCTGAAGGGCGTTTTCCTGCAATTTTGGGCCATGAAGGGGCAGGTGTGGTGCTAGAAGTAGGGACAGGGGTCACTACTCTAAAACCTGGCGACCATGTGATTCCGTTATACACGCCAGAATGCCGTCAGTGTAAATTTTGCCTATCGCAAAAAACCAATTTGTGCCAAGCCATTCGTACCACGCAAGGGCAGGGTTTAATGCCCGATGGCACCAGCCGTTTTAGTCTGGATGGCCAGGAAATTTTGCATTATATGGGTACGTCTACCTTTGCCAATCATATTGTAGTGCCTGAAATTGCATTGGCCAAAATTCGTGAAGACGCGCCTTTTGATAAAGTTTGTTATATTGGCTGTGGCGTGACCACAGGCATTGGCGCGGTAATTTTTACTGCCAAAGTAGAAGCAGGCGCCAATGTGGTGGTGTTTGGTTTGGGCGGTATTGGTTTAAACGTGATTCAGGGTGCCAAAATGGTTGGTGCCAACAAGATTATTGGTGTTGATTTAAACCCTGAGCGTGAAGCCATGGCACGCAAGTTTGGCATGACGCACTTTATTAACCCCTCAAAAGTTGAAAACGTGGTGGATACCATTATTCAGTTAACTGATGGTGGTGCCGATTATTCGTTTGAATGTATTGGCAATGTGGATGTTATGCGTCAGGCACTAGAGTGCTGCCACAAAGGTTGGGGCAAAAGTATTATTGTGGGTGTGGCGCCAGCAGGGGCAGAAATTGCCACGCGTCCGTTTCAATTAGTCACTGGCCGTCACTGGCTAGGTTCGGCATTTGGTGGCGCACGTGGCCGTACTGATGTGCCTAAAATTGTAGACTGGTATATGGAAGGCAAGCTGAATATTGACGACCTGATTACCCATCATTTAAGCCTTGATGAAATTAATAAAGGCTTTGATTTGATGAAAGCAGGCGAGTCAATTCGTAGTGTGGTGATGTATTAAAAAATATAATGGCGAATAAGCTATCGCCCTGTGTACTGTACTTCGACGCTAACGCTACGATTTAAGCAGTATATAGGGCGGGTTTTTAAAGAGTGCCGTTGTAACAAGATTGTAGAAAGCTGAATTATCCATAAAATTGCCCATAATTTTGCTATGGTTTTTTATTATTTATAGTTTTTCCAATGGCCCTTTTGATGATCCCTTATTAAAGTTGCGCTTTCTCTAGGCAAACATTGACCTGACCACTGCCAAAAATCCCCTTGATCTCGGCGGTGAGTGACGTATTCAATAACCTTTGTATCCGTAGCAAATATAATCACGTTGTACGAATCAGATTTAAGCACGGGTGTGTGGTCAGATACTTGCCAATTAAAGCCTAATACTTTGGCTGAGTTTTCATTATAAGGGCCTAAGAAACAAACCTTGGTCCATTGTTGGCCAGCAAGTTTTGAGAAATCAATTGAGGCAAACTGATTTGATTCAAGTTGCGCTGATATCTGGTTGCTCGTGGTACTGGTTTTATATTCATTATTTGAACAGGCAGTTAACAGTACACAATACAAAAGCAGTTTCCAGCTTTTTATAACGATGTGGCTGTATGTACTCACTTATTTCCTCTAAATCATTTTATTAAGTACAGCACCGTGTATATATAGTCCCACAAACCCACCCTCACCATTTGAATAGATCAGCGCGTGGTAATGCAACTTAACAATGACTTGTACGCTTGTCAGTGGTGCTAGGCAATACATGTAACAAAGGTGCTGCCTCTGGCACTGCAAGTTTAGTCAACAGGACAAGCCTGTTTGGGTGCGCTCGCTTCTATAAAATGGTTACCGACTACGCCTAGTCTAGCAGCTCTACCGTCCAGTTCAATGATTGAATTTTAGTATCTAGCTCACGGTATGCCTTGGCCAAATCATCCACTTTTTTTTGCAAAGTCTTAATATCCACCGTGCTTTTAAATTTGATTTCTGAGCGGCTGTAGCGATCTTGTGTTGCTGAAGCAGCATTCACCAGTTCATCGTACACCTTGCGCCGTGTAGCAAGTACATCGCGTTCGGCCAGTGCATCGGTCAGGGTTTTTTGTGGGTCAAATGCAGTGATGGTGTTGGTTTTATTAATGCGCTTAATTAAATCCATGAGCCCATCAGCCACCCGCTCAAATTCTTTCAGCAGTGCCTGAGGATCTTCGGCTGGTTGTTCGCCTTCTTGTACTTTGGCATTATTGCTCAGGCGCTGGCGCAGTTGACTAATACGCGTCATATAATCGGCGCGTAAAATTAATGCTTCGGCAAGTTTCATGCAGTCACTCCTTTAAGTTGTATCCTGCTTGCTTAAAACAGATGAATAAGCATTAAAAATACATTGGAATGTCGTGTTTGCCTATGGTTTAAATGTAGGGCAGCAAGATGGGGTGCCGTGCAAGCCAAGTGAAGATAGGCTAGTATCAGTCTCATCGATGAGTTGCCGATACCCCTACAGGGTTAGGTAAATAAAATCCACTGTCATCACTGGTGAAACAGATGAAACAACTTTCCTCAAACCGTTGCTTTAACGGTGAGCAGCGCATTTATGAACATGAATCATCAATTGTTGGTTTACCCATGAAGTTTGGCGTGTACTTACCGCCGCAAGCCTTAAAAAGTGAAAGCAGGGGCGAGAAGTGCAAAACCCTGTTTTATCTGGCTGGCCTCACTTGCACTGAAGATACTTTTGCCATTAAGGCGCATGCTCAAGCTTTGGCATCTGAACTTGGCTTTATTATTGTTACGCCAGACACCAGTCCACGTGGTGATGTGGCACAAGGTGACCATTGGGATATCGGGCAGGGCGCAGGATTTTATATTGATGCCACCCAGGCACCGTGGATACCCCACTACAAAATGGAAAGCTATATCACCCAAGAGCTCTATGATTTGGTGAAAAAAAACTTTGCCGTCGATGCCGATAAGATTGGGATTTTCGGCCATTCAATGGGTGGTCATGGGGCATTAACGCTGGCGTTTAAACATCCACAACAGTTTAAGTCAGTATCTGCGTTTGCACCGATTGCAGCACCTATGGATTGTGCCTGGGGACAAAAAGCCTTTAGCCAGTATTTGGGCGGCCATGCAGACGATCAACACGCCAACTGGCAAGCGCACGATGCCACCAGACTCATTGCCAACAAAGGCAAATTATTTGCAGATATATTGGTCGATCAGGGCTTGGCAGATCAGTTCCTTGATCAATTGCATACTGGTCAATTAGAACAGGTATGTCAGCAAGCAGGCCAGCCCTTAACCTTGCGTCGTCACGAGGGCTATGACCATGGTTATTATTTTATCCAAAGTTTTGTGAATGATCATTTAAACTTCCATGCCAAGCAACTCGATTAAGCATATTGTTACCAGCAGTGGAGCCTTTAAATAAATCCTTGGTCTGACAAACTAAGGATTTTCTGTTAAGGTGGCGCTGTTTTTAAACCCTTTTTACTCGCCAGCATTTTCATTTGTTAGTTTTAGCCAGCTTTGCGGAGAGCCGCCATGTCAAAATCATTTTTAATTGCACCATCTATTTTATCGGCAGATTTTGCCCGTCTGGGTGAAGAAGTTGACAAGGTGCTGGCGGCAGGTGCAGATGTGGTGCATTTTGATGTGATGGATAACCATTATGTGCCTAATCTTACTTTTGGGGCTGGCGTATGCAAAGCCTTAAAAAATTACGGTATTACCGCACCGATTGATGTGCATTTAATGGTCAGTCCAGTCGATCGTATTATCGGTGATTTTCTGGATGCTGGCGCAGACATTATTACTTTTCACCCCGAGGCATCCAGCCATATTGATCGCTCACTGCAATTGATCAAAGCAGGCGGTGCCAAAGCAGGTTTGGTATTTAATCCTGCCACACCACTGCATTATTTAGATTATGTCTTAGATAAAGTTGACCAAATTTTACTGATGAGTGTGAATCCAGGTTTTGGCGGACAAAAATTTATTCCCATGACTTTGGATAAACTAAGAGAAGCACGCAAAATAATTGATAATAGTGGTCTTAGCATTCGTCTAGAGGTTGATGGTGGTGTGTCTGAGCACAATATTCGCGAGATTGCCGAAGCAGGTGCGGATATGTTTGTGGCAGGTTCGGCTATTTTTGGCAAGCCTGACTATAAAACCGTGATTGATGCCATGCGTGATGAGCTGGCCAAAGTGGGGAGTTTTTGCGCCTAAAGCAACAGATTTAAGTACTATATCAGATGGGGATAAACCGCAAGTTATCCCCATTTTTTAGGGATAAACTTGTGGATAAGCCTGTTTATAAATTATTGATAAATTCTAAGTGCTTTAAAATAAAACTATTTTAGTAGGAACTTTCCACAATTCATCAGTTTGCTTTTAAATTTATATATTTGCTATTCAATCATCACTTTATGGCATGTTAATAACATGACTTGATAGTGTGATTTTATGGTGTGACTTAATGACGTGAATAGATAGTACAACTTGATAGCATCACTATCTAGCCATCAGATGTACCACTATGCTCAGTTTCAATCTCAAACACCTGTCGCAAATATGCCAGATAGGTTTCATCAGTACTCATGGTTTTGCCAGGGCTATCCGATAGCTTAGCCACCGACTGCCCATTACACTCTACCAGCTTAAGCACAATATTTAACGGCACGTGCCCCATGTCATTACTTAAATTAGTGCCAATACCAAAACTGGTTTGAAAGCGATCTTTAAAATATTGATATAAGCTCCATGCTTTTTCCAAATTCAAGCCATCACTAAAGGTAAGCATTTTGGTTTTTGGATCAATGCGCAATTTTAAATAATGCGCGTAGGCTTTATCACCCCATAGATACGGATCGCCACTATCATGCCGTAAGCCATCAAACAACTTGGCAAAATACAAATCAAAATCACGTAAAAATGCATCCATCCCCACCACATCGGTCAATGCAATGCCTAAGTCACCGCGATACTCATGCACCCAGCTTTCAAGTGAGGCAGTTTGAAAGTCACGCAGGCGAAAGTTTAAAGCCTGAAATGCCTGCATAAACTCGTGTGCCATCGTTCCAATAGGCGCAATATTTAACTTCATTGCTAAATACACATTACTGCTGCCACGAAATACATCGGGTGCTGCGTGGCGCAAGGTTTGAATAACATGCTGCTGCCAGGCAAAACTATAGCGTCGCCGCGTGCCAAAATCCGACACTAAAAATGGAGTTTGATCAGGAATTTGCTGGCTGGCATAATCTTTTAATAGTGCTGCTTTGGCCTGCAAACGACGCTCACCTTCTTCTAGCACAGCAGGAGTTTCTAAACGCCTAAAATATAACTCATTGACAATGGCCAACACAAAAATCTCAAAAAACATGGCTTGCACCATGGGGCCTTCTACGACAATGTCTAGCGAGCCTTGCGCATTGATACGTGTTTGAATAAAGCGGCGTTTAAGCTGAAATAGCTCAAGATAGTCAACAAAATCACTTTTGATAAAACGTAAGTGGCGTAAGTAATCTAATTCTTCTGGTTTAAATTTTAGGGTGCATAAAATATCAAGTTCCTGGTCTAACTCGGCTTTGATTTCACGCAAGGGATAGGCGATTTTATCTTCGTTACGACAGCGAAAATGATAGACACTATGCGTTTGCGGAAATTGGTGCAGTACCACCTGTAGCATCGTAAATTTATATAAGTCAGTATCCAATAAGGATTGCACAATAGGCGGGCGAAGATTCATTATTGTCATGTAAAGGCCAAAAATACATTAAAGCACGTAAAATTAGGCAGTTAACAATACACCTTATATTTTATAAAGTCAGTCGCCTATAGGGGCGTATGTAACCCAAATCAAGGGAGATATATTGCTTAATAAAAATACAAAAAATAGAATGTAATCGAATTGTGTTTTTATGTAATTAGTGTAAACTTGGCTGTCAATATCTCTGTTCATTTATCACAACAGAATGCCTGGTAATGAGTAAATACATATGAACAATGGAATACATCAACTGCTTACACGTGGCTTAACCTTTACAGGAATTAGTTTATTCTGGTTTATCACGAGTTCGCTGCTCATGCATTTTTCTTTAAATGGTTTATATGCGCCTGATATTTCGTTGAGTACCACCACCACGTGGTATGAGTTTATGTATCAAGTGACCTTATTCTGGCTGAGCTTGATTACAGCAGGCGTGGGTTTAGCGCATCTAACCTTTACACGGCACTGGTTCCATTCGCTGCGTAATATTTTTACATTATGGCAGGCTATTATCAGTCAGCAGTGGCGTTTAATGAGCTTTATCCTGCTATTAAGTTATACCGCGCTTGCTTTTATGGTGTATGTGGTACAAAAAAATATGGGGTTTGATGCGCAGTTATTGCTGGCTGTCACTTCAGCCGCGTTGGTGATGTTTAGCCGTGATATTAGTCAGCAGGCATTGTATATGATTGCCAAAGTGAATTCAGGCGCTTCTGTGTAATACTTGGATACCACTTACTGCCTACTTTGCCCGCTATTCTGGCGGGTTTTTTGTGCCTGCTCTTTTTTATTCAGAGAAACTGCATTTACGGGCTTACTACATTACTTGCTAAAACAACTGACACTGTTACCAAGTCTGACTGCAAAGCTGAGCTTACTTGAGTAGGCTAAATAAATACTATTTCTAATCAGTACTTAATTGATGCACTGTCTTATTGATAAGGTCAGGTGCAAAAAGACTAGGAGATGATTCATGAGCGTAGCAAGAAACTTTGAAATATCCAGCACCTCTACCCAGAGCTTTGAAGATGCCATCAACAAGGGAATTGAGCGTGTTACCCGTTCCCATCACGGCATAAAAGGGGCATGGATCAAAGAGCAAAAAGTAGACATTACTGATGGTAAAATTACCAATTACAATGTGATGATGATTATTACCGCCATGCTGGATGATGGGCAGAATCTTAACCAGTAAGCAGCAGGCATCATAAGCCAGCAGATGCTGGCTTTTTTGTTTTTATGAGCTTTAATAGATGCGCTGAGCAAGAAAAGCTCGCTAAAAATCAATCATTTGGAAAATGCTGTCAAATGGGTTAAGGTAGGGTAGCACGACCAAGATAATTGCAAATATAAGGAGGAGGAAAGTGCTCTATATTATTATTCTTATTGGTGTAATGGCGATGATTTTATTTGCCTCATCTCCCGAGTTTAAAGGTAAGCGTATTACTGCACTTGCCAGCAGACGTCTGGATGAGCGCTATGAAATGCTGCAAGGTCAGGTTTTCCCAGATGGGCAGGCTGGCACGATTAAAATGGGGCATATGGTACTTAGTCCTTTTGGCATTTTTGTGGTGAAATCAAAAAAATATCCAGGCTGGATCTATGGTCAGGCTGGCGAAAAGCTTTGGGCGCAAAAGTTATTTGGCACAAAAACAGAACTTAAAAATCCCCTGCTGCAAAATGAACAGCGTATGGCTGCCCTGACCAAACTTTTAAATGACCTGGTTGATCCACAGCACATTCATTCAGTGGTGACTTTTCCGCTGCAAAGTACCTTTAAAACACCCATGCCTGCAAACGTAGTGCAGGGTAACGCGTGGATTGATTATATTAAGCAGTTTCAGCAGCCCGTATTTACCCCAGAACAACTGGTGCAGATTCGGGAGCGTATTGAGCAAAGTGCTATGGGAAAGGAAGCTGAGGCAGTGCACGTTCAGCGTCAGGAAAATCCTGCACACTAAGTTCCTCGCCAGCTTCTAGATTATTAACGAAACTCTGCTACCGCAGGGATTTAAAATTCCATGCGGTAGTAATGTCGCACCCTGAAGTAAAAGGGTTGCCTGTTAGCCCCTGAGATCACTGATGCTAGTTTTTTTATTTGTTATCATTGGTTTAATCTTATTGGGCGCTTATATTTCTTATGCCAATTTATAGCGTTTGGAGGATAAGCGTGCTGCTTAAGTATTGATGGTAGAAGGGAGCCTGCACCTTTGAAGTTTAGGTATTTTAATACGTTTAGTCGAATAGCATAAGATTAATTTTTGAAAAATAAACTATCATTTTTTGGACTTTCTTTTTTTATTTTTCAAGGGAGGAGTAATTTTCCCGCTTCCTAGTCCCCGAAAGTAATAATTAATTAAATATACAGCGATGAGTAAAAAATAAAAAATAGGAGCTGCTGTCATGATACTTGCAAACGTTTCCCAGAAAATTACGCCTACTTTGTAGTTATACCCTAATTCTATAAGTGCTCCTCTGCGGTTGCCGCTTGGAAAAGAAATTTCTTGGCGAGTGAAGTGAAAAATACCTATCAATAAGGACAATAAAAATAGAGACAGAATATATACTTTTTTGATAATAGGTTTTTCTAACCTTGGATATTTGCGTGAAGTCATGAATTCGTTTGCAAAGAGAAAATGGTAAATTTTTTCTTGATACTTTTTATCAAAACCATACTTTTTTATAAATGACCAGCAGAGGTAACTGCAAAATATGAACATAATAAGTGTGCTATAAATACTGGTAAGTACAGTAAAAAAAGGCAAAGGTCCTTTAGTTCCGATACTAATATAAATGTTTTCTGTGATAAACCTGTAAATACTATACTGCCAATTATTTCTGGGGTAAGCAGGGAATAAAAGTAATGGGGGAACTAACATAACAATACATAGTTTTAGGACTATTTGATTCTGAAGTTTTCGTTGGTTCCGATATTCCACTACCTCAGGGGGTAGATAGTATTTTTTTGACATTTTTAAATTTTAAGCTTAGAAAATACTTTTAGTTTTATAAAAAATTAGTTCCAATAGAAGAGGTACTAGCGCTAAATAGCATCTCTTCTATTTATATCAATCAAGCGACAACTTATGTGTCGCGTGACGAATCGGTTCATTACCAACTTAACGCACCACCAGTCTGATAGTCCGTCACACGTGTTTCAAAGAAATTTTTCTCTTTACGCAAGTCCATCATTTCAGACATCCAGGTAAATGGATTAGTCACGCCAGTATATTGTTCTGGCAAACCAAGCTGAACCAAACGACGGTTGGCAATAAATTTCAAATACTCTTCCATCATTGCTGCGTTCATGCCCAATACACCGCGCGGCATTGTGTCACGTGCGTATTCAATTTCTAGCATGGCGCCTTCCAGAATCATCTGAATCACTTCTTGCTGGAATTCTTTCGTCCATAAATGCGGATTCTCAATCTTAATCTGGTTGATCATGTCGATGCCAAAGTTAAGATGCATGGATTCATCGCGCAAAATGTACTGGAACTGCTCAGCAACTCCTGTCATCTTATTACGTCGACCCATCGATAAAATCTGGCTAAAACCACAATAGAAGAAGATTCCTTCCATCACGCAGTAAAAGGCAATCAGGTTGCGTAGCAAAATCTGGTCTGTTTCGGGAGTACCTGTTTTAAAGGTCGGATCACCCAGACTTTGCGTGTACTTTAAGCCCCAGGCCGCTTTGGCAGCAACGCTTGGTACTTCGCGGTACATGTTAAATACTTCGCCTTCATCCATGCCCAAAGACTGAATGCAGTACTGGTAGGCATGGGTGTGAATGGCTTCTTCAAAGGCTTGACGTAAAATGTATTGACGACATTCTGGGTTGGTAATATGGCGATATAGTGCCAGTACCAAGTTATTGGCAACCAAAGAATCCGCAGTGGAGAAGAAGCCTAGTGAGCGCATGACTACCAAGCGCTCATCATCAGTTAAGCCGTTGGCTGACTTCCACGTGGCAATATCCGCGGTCATGTTGACTTCTTGCGGCATCCAGTGATTAGCGCAGCCGTCCAGATACTTCTGCCACGCCCACTCATATTTAAATGGGACTAACTGGTTTAAGTCAGCACGGCAGTTAATCATGCGCTTGTCATCTACTTCAACACGTGCTGCACCCATTTCCAGTTCTTCTAAGCCTGGGGCAACGTCTAACTGTTGCAGGGCGGCGGCAGCTCTTTCCATAATATTGGAGGAAGCAGGTTGGGCTGATGCTGATACAGTGGGTTGAGCAGCAACCACTGGCGCTGTTGGCGCTGGGTTAGCAGATACCAGCGATGCATCGTTCTTTTTCTGCGCTGCGACTGGCGCAGGTTTGGTCGCGACAACAGTGTCCTTACTCTCATCTTCAAGATCATCCCAACTTAAAATGGACATGACAAATACCTCTGTGGTCAAATTCTAATCTAAACTTATCCAGTTGTGTCATCAAAAGGTCAGTAAACCAACCTTTTGACAGAACTATTACCCCTATAAAGGCAATAAATCTTACTGACACGCCTCACAATCAGGGTTATCAATAGAGCAGGCAAGTGGTACTGGCGCTGCATTGGTAAACGCATCGTCATCTACGGCTACTGGGCTGACAGCGGCAGCAGCCACTACATTTGATGCAGCTACTTGCTCTACGCTACCTGTACTCTTAACCGCATTAAGTGCACCAGTGTTAATGGTGGATTTCTCCGCAGAGGTTGCACCCAGCGCACGCAGGTAGTAAGTGGTTTTTAGGCCACGTAACCATGCCATTTTGTAGGTAATGTCCAGTTTTTTACCATTAGCACCTGCAATGTATAGGTTCAATGATTGCGCTTGATCAATCCATTTTTGACGACGGCTGGCCGCATCCACAATCCAGCGTGGCTCTACTTCAAATGCTGTGGCAAACAAGGCTTTTAAATCATCAGGAATACGGGCAATTTTTTGTACTGAACCTTCATAATGTTTTAAATCATTGACCATCACCACATCCCATAGGCCACGCTCTTTAAGTGCGCGAACCAGATGCGGGTTAATGACAGTAAATTCACCAGACAGGTTAGATTTTACATACAGGTTTTGGAAAGTCGGCTCAATGGATTGCGCCACACCACAAATGTTGGAAATCGTGGCAGTCGGGGCAATGGCCATGACGTTTGAGTTACGCATGCCGTCTTTTTGCACTTTTTGACGTAAGGTATCCCAATCTAAAGTCTGGCTGCGATCGACATCAAACATACGCTCTGGACGCGATTTGGCCACAATATCTAGTGAGTCAATGGGCAAAATACCCTGATCCCATAATGAACCTTTAAAGGTGCTGTAACTACCACGCTCAACGGCAAGCTCACTAGACGTATGGATCGCATAGTAGCTGATTACTTCCATAGAGCGATCGGCAAACTCAACGGCTTCAGATGAACCATACGCCACGCCAACTTCATAAAGCGCATCCTGAAAACCCATAATGCCCATGCCAACAGGACGATGCTTTAAGTTGGAGTTTTTGGCTTGTGGCACCGCGTAGTAGTTAATGTCAATCACGTTATCCAGCATACGCACGGCAGTTTTGACAGTTTCTTTTAACTTGTCCTGGTCCAGTGCGCCATCTTTAATGTGCTTGACCAGATTGATAGAGCCCAAGTTACACACCGCAATTTCATCTTTACTGGTGTTCAGGGTAATTTCAGTACATAAGTTAGATGAATGCACCACACCCACATGCTGCTGTGGTGAACGCAGATTGCACACATCTTTAAAGGTAATCCAAGGGTGACCAGTTTCAAACAGCATGGACAGCATTTTGCGCCATAAATCCTGCGCACGAATGCGTTTAAATAATTTAAGCTGACCATCACGAGTTAACTGCTCATAGGCTTCATATTTTTCTTTAAAGGCAAGCCCAGTCAAATCATGCAATTCAGGTGTATCTGATGGGCTAAACAATGTCCATTCGCCATCTTCAATCACACGTTGCATAAACAGGTCAGGTACCCAGTTGGCGGTGTTCATGTCATGCGTACGGCGGCGGTCATCACCAGTGTTTTTACGCAGCTCGAGAAACTCTTCTACGTCCAAGTGCCAGCTTTCCAGATAAGCACATACGGCACCTTTACGCTTGCCACCCTGGTTGACTGCTACCGCAGTATCATTAACTACTTTTAAGAAAGGAACCACACCTTGTGATTTACCATTGGTGCCTTTAATGGTGGAGTTCAGCGCACGTACTGGCGTCCAGTCATTACCCAAACCGCCTGCCCATTTAGACAACATGGCATTATCCTGAATGGCACCATAAATGCCATGCAGATCATCAGGAACAGTGGTCAAATAGCAGCTTGATAACTGTGGACGCAAGGTACCTGCATTAAATAGGGTAGGGGTCGATGCCATATAGTCAAAGCTAGACAATAAGTTATAAAACTCAATGGCACGTGCTTCGCGGTTGTCTTCTTGCACGGCCAAGCCCATAGACACGCGCATAAAGAACAATTGCGGCAATTCAAAGCGCACATCATTGCTATGAATAAAATAACGGTCGTACAGGGTTTGCAAACCTAAATAGGTAAACTGGTTGCTGCGCTCTGGCTTAATAGCGTCTTTTAATTGCTCTAAATCAAACTTTAATAACTCAGGTGATAGCAGTTCTAATTCAACACCACGCTGTAAAAATGGTGCTAAGGCATCATTTTCCAGTGTATCCACAGGCAAACCTAAAAAGTTTAAGCCTTCCTTTAATAAATCATTGCGCAGCAGACGTGCGGTGACATAGGTGTAATTAGGCTCTTGCTCAATACGGGTGCGCGTTGCCATCATCATGGTGGTTGAAATATCGTCTTCATTCACACCGTTGTATAGATTGCGCACGGTTTCATCAATCACTGCCTGAGTGTCAATGCCTTCTAGGTCATGTGCGGCTTGCTCAATGCTTTGTTGTAATGCACTTAAATCCAGTGGTTTTAACTGACCTTGCGCATTCAGTACCTGAAGCGTTGGATGATGGTTGCCATTGCTGGCTTGACGCAGGTGCGCACGTTCTTCACGATAAATCACATACGAGCGCGCCACTTTTTGCTCACCAGTCCGCATCAGGGCAAGTTCAACCTGATCCTGAATTTCTTCAATATGAATGGTACCGCCAGATGGCAAACGACGTTTAAAGGTGTTTTCAACCATTTCCGTCAATTGCGCAACCCGATCATGGATACGACTGGAATTTGAACCCTGCTGGCCTTCAACTGCCAAAAACGCTTTGCTAATAGCCACTGCAATTTTGTCGCTATCATAGGGGACGACGCCACCATTGCGCTTGATCACTCGAAGTTGTCCAGGTATTACGGTCGCGGCTTGGCCAACTGAAGCATTCATGACAACATTTCTCCCTAAAAATAGCAGGTCAAAGTGCATAAAATATTAACTGACTGTTTTCGGTCAATAAATGCGCTAAAACACTACTTGTTGTGTTAATTTGATTTGATGGACACAAGATAAGGGATTTTGCTCAGCTTGGCAATCTACTAATCGCACTATTGATGTGACGCTATGATGTACTCTTGTGAACAATAAATAGACAATTGTGGATAACTTTGCGGATAACCCTGTGGGCAACTATGTTGATATCTTGTGCATAAAGTCAGGGCTAACCGTATCGAACACTTGATAGACAAGTTAACAAAAAATGTTCAATTAACTTTCAAGGCTTTAGTTACCCAAAGCGGGTATAGCGCTACATTGAGGTAACCTTTCCTGAGTTTTTTTGCTTTCTGCGCTAACGATGTAACAATTCTCCATCAAATGTGGGTCTTGCTGTAGCAGTTTAGTGAATGGCATATTGTTTACAATGTAAACGGTGTATATTGGCGCCAGTTGACTACTGTGGTATCTGCTTTATTTTAAAGAGATACTCCTATTATTTCGGGGAATATAAATGACGCAAGAAGATAAATTGCCACGGATTTTAATCGTTGAGGATGACGAGCGTCTGGCCACGCTCACGCAAGATTATCTGATTAGAAATGGTTTGGAAGTTGGTGTGGAAACTGATGGTAACCGCGCGATTCGTCGCATTATTTCAGAACAGCCAGATCTGGTAGTACTGGACGTAATGCTGCCAGGTGCAGATGGCTTGACGGTGTGCCGTGAAATCCGCCCACATTATCATCATCCTATTTTAATGCTTACTGCACGGACAGAAGACATGGATCAGGTGCTGGGTTTAGAGATGGGTGCCGATGATTATGTGCCTAAGCCAGTACAGCCACGTGTACTATTGGCACGTATTCGCGCCTTGTTACGTCGCACTGATAAAGTGGTTGATGAAGAAGTTGCACAGCGTTTAGAGTTTGATGATCTGGTCATTGATAATGGTGGCCGTTCAGTAACGTTGTCTGGCGAGTTGGTCGATTTCACCAGTGCCGAATATGACTTGTTATGGTTGCTGGCGTCTAATGCAGGTCGCATCTTATCACGGGAAGATATTTTTGAGCGTTTGCGTGGGATTGAATATGATGGGCAGGATCGGTCAATTGATGTGCGCATTTCACGTATTCGTCCAAAAATTGGTGATGATCCAGAAAACCCAAAACGTATCAAAACGGTGCGCAGTAAGGGTTATCTGTTTGTAAAAGAATCAACAGGCGGGATGTGATCACTCACATACAGCTTGAGGGAAAAGACCTTTAAACAC
The DNA here is from genome assembly GCA_023393635.1 of Pseudomonadota bacterium. Classification (GTDB taxonomy): domain Bacteria; phylum Pseudomonadota; class Gammaproteobacteria; order Pseudomonadales; family Moraxellaceae; genus Alkanindiges. The sequence goes on along the minus strand of JAEWKT010000010.1, from coordinate 4,327 downwards.
GCTGTTTAGCCATCTTTAAGCATAAACAGTGTGTTTTTTTGTCGGTTTAAATTGAGTTTATCTAAAATAAACTTGATAATGCCGCACTGAACATTTAACGCGCTGGTTAAGTAGCGGTCGACATAACGGGGTTCTAGATTGCGGCATAGTATCTTTTTTCGTATTTATGCATATCTGGTGTTGTTATGTGTAGTCGTTGCCATTATTGCTTATATCCTTGTTCAGGGCGTTAACTATAAGCGTGCCCAGGCCTACCGTGAAGAAATGGCTGCTGGCGTATTTTATATTATTAGTCAGGGTGTCGCACGGCAAACTACAGAGCAAACCCGTCAGAACTGGATTGATGACGCCAGCATTTTGTTAAACCTGCCACTCAAACTGGTGGCTTTAGACAGTGTAGAGTTTAATCGGCGTGAACGTGAGCTATTAAGTCGGCAAGCATCTGTGGTTCGCTACCAAGCCGATAAAGTTCAGGCAGATGTTTATACTAAAATCCCTCAAGAAAATTTATTATTAGTGACCCGCATAGATAAAGCGGGCGAGCAACAAATTAAGGCCATGGCCGTATTTATGCTTGATGATCTGGTTTATTATCCAGGACAAGAAGAAAAACGGCTCACCGAAATTAGGCAGCATTTTAGTTACCCCATTACTATTCAGTCGCTCTCTACACTCGGCTTGGATATGGATCAGCTTGCGCGTATTCGCCGCAAAGAAGTCATTATGTTGCTACGTGATGGTGCCTCTTCTGGAAGTACCACAGGCGCATCTATTTCAGTGGTTAGCCCCACAGGAAATAATAATGAAGTGCTGGTTATGGGCCCTATTCCCATGTTTAACTGGCTACCATTTCATTTATTTGCCAGTGTGACTTTAATTGGTTTGCTGCTCATTAGCCTGGGCGTTTATTCCCTTATCTTACCGTTAGAGCGCAAAATACGACTGGTGCGTAATGCTTTAAACCAGGTTCGTACTGGTAATTTAAATGCACGGGTAAACGTCGAAGGCGAAGATGAAATTGATACGCTGGGCTTAAGTTTTAATGGCATGGCCGAGCATATTAAGCGCTTAATTGAAGCACAGCGTGAGCTAACCCGTGCAGTATCGCATGAGCTAAGAACCCCAGTCGCACGGGTGCGCTTTGGTCTGGAAATGCTTACCGATACAGATGACTATGAAAGTCGCTTAGAACAACAATTAATGATTGATAAAGACATTGAAGCACTTAATACCTTAATTGATGAAATTTTAACTTATGCCAAATTAGAGCAGGGCACGCCATCACTTAATTTTGAAAGTGTGCCTTTATATGAAGTAGTAAGGCAAGTTGCGCAAGAAACCCGAGGTTTGGGTTTAGCGCCAGAAGTGTTAACACTTGAGCCAGATGAATCTATTGAAGTCGTGGCTGAAAAACTGTATTTACATCGGGTGGTACAAAACTTGGCAGGTAATGCCATGCGTTTTGCCGAGAGTAAAATACGTATTAGTGCAGGTGTGGAAAACGGTAAGGCCTATATTTGTGTTGAAGATGATGGCCAGGGGATTCCAGAAAAAGATCGTGAAAAGATTTTTGAACCTTTCTCCCGCTTAGATGATAGTCGCACGCGGGCATCAGGCGATGCGGGTGGTTATGGTTTGGGTTTATCCATTGTGTCACGTATTGCATTTTGGTTTGGTGGGCATATTAGTGTTGATCAAAGCCCAGATTTAGGCGGCGCACGCTTTAAGATGACGTGGCCTATAAAACGCCCAAGAATTTAACTTGGAATTTAAGTTAGCGATATTGACATAAAAAAGATGCGAACGGTAAATGGACGCATCTTTGTCGTTGGATATAACAGTTATTCGATATAAGAATAGAATATTGTCTAAAACTGGCACAGCCCTGTTAGAGTTTTAATTTTTTCAAACCCTTTTTAATGCCATTTTCTAAGCCAAATTTAATAATAGCACCAATAAAAGGCAGGCGGCCTTTAAACTCAATGCTGTAATCTAAGCGTGAACGATTACCTAAGTCGGTAAATTTCATCACGCCATAGTGGTTTTTGATGGGCGCAATCCCTTTGGTAATGGCGTATTCAATCAACTCATTTTCACGATAAACCAAATTGGTTTCTACAAAAGAAGGCACTAAGGGCAGTGACATTTTACGTGCTGAGCCAACACCATTCCGTGCGTCCTTACCATCTTCAAGGCGGGTAATCTGCATGGGCGCAAAAATCTGGCTTAAGTTTTCATGCTCGCTAAGGGTACTAAACAAGGTTTGCACTGGTACATCAAATTCTTGTACCAGATGGATTTTTTGTGTTTTTAACATAAGTTGACCTATTTGTCTCAATAGTAATTACGATGATGATCACTGGCATAGTAGGCTAGATAATTTATTTTGACAATAATGCTTGTCAAAAATAAATAGATTGCACTACAAGAGATATAAAATCGCGCATTGGCTATTTTTCTGCTTTATCCGCCCTCGAAACATAGTTTCTCGTCTTGCACGGCGGTGGAACAATGTTCCGCTTTTTCGCTGCTTCGAGCATAGCTCTTGCCTTGCGTGCAGGCAGAGTAATACTCTGCTTTCTCTGCGCTCATATGCTATAATTCGCGCCTTATTTTTTGGTCTGTTGGATTAGTGGTTATGGCTGATTTTTCTCAGGAGTTAGCGCAGCACGTTGCCAAGCGACGTACATTCGCCATTATTTCCCATCCAAATATTTGATATCTATTCAAGCCCATTCAACCTATTTCAAATATAATAATAAAAGCATTGTAAGTGCTGTAAAAATATAAAAATATTGATATTATTTATCTATTATTTCTTTCAACCCCATTCAATAGATTTCAAGTCTAGTCAGTATGTTTGTGTACATATGTGTGTACACATTTTCTAGAATTTTCTATTTGAAAAAAATATGTACACAGGTGGAGTAAAATGCCTTTAACAGATACGTGGCTTAAGAAGAATCTAGATCGTGAACGTTCAGCTATACATACAGAGTCTGATCAAGATGGATTGAGCGTTCGTGTATCGCAAAAAGGAAAACTCACTTTTCAGATGCGTTTTCGATATAACGATAAGCAAGCTCGTTTAGACTTGGGAACCTATCCAAATATGAGCCTTAAAGAGGCTCGTATTGAATTGCAGAAAATGAAAGCAATTTTAGAAAAGGGACATGACCCGCGTATTCATAAAAAAGTAGAGCTTCACAAGATCACAGAGGCTATAACTTTTGAAGCGTTATTTCGTGAGTGGCATGCGAAATATAGTATTCCTAATAAAAAGAATGCAGATCAAAATTTGAGATCATTTGAACTTTATGTTTTCCCAAAGTTAGGTAGCATACCTGCTGAGCAAATCACATTACATATGTGGTTAGATTTACTGGAAGAGCAATTTAAACAGTCACCATCGATTACTGATCGCATTCTTACGAATACAAAGCAGTGTTTGGATTGGGGGGTTAATCGAAAATTAATTGAGCAAAACCCCATAAGACATATCACTGGAAAACGTGACTTGAATATTAAGAAAAATAAAACTGTTCGAGTACTACAAGATGATGAGTTGTCTTTAATTTTTAAAATTTGTGATGAGTCTAGAACATCATTAAGGAATGTTTTATTTCTCAAGTTATGTTTGTTTTATGGTAATCGATATAGTGAGTTGAGGCTTGCACGGAAATCAGATTTTGATTTTAGTAAAAATACATGGACAGTGCCGTATGAAAATCATAAGACAGGAGAAAGTAAAGGGGACATTGTTCGACCTATTATTGATGAGATCAAACCGTGGCTTCAGTCTGCAATGGATTTGAGTAATTCTGAATACATTTTCCCACATGAAAATGGCAAGGAGCCAATGGGACGTAGTGGACCAACAGATACCCCTTATAACTTTATGCAATTTGCAAGAAAGAATTATAAAATTGAAATGGTTCATTGGTCTATGCACGATTTAAGGCGTACAGCTAGGACAAATTTTAGTGCATTTACGAGTAGAGATGTTGCAGAATTGATGGTGGGTCATGTAATGCCAGGAGAGCAGGGGACATATGACTATTATGATTATCAAAAAGAGATGTCGAAGGCTTATAAAAAATGGTGGAAAAAGTTAAGTAATCTGTCTAGCTAGACAGATTAGGGTCTCTTGACACTTACTGTTCATAATTTGTGAATACTAGCACTTCCGCTGACATCATATGTGAAAATTGAGACTTCTACTGACATTTTGGTAAATTTTACCTCATGTCACAGGAGTTTCGATTTTGAGTACAAAAGCCCAGCGGGAAATCGCCCATAAATTAAAAGTATTTGCTCATGCAGAGCA
>JAEWKT010000009.1 GCA_023393635.1 Pseudomonadota bacterium | reverse complement strand
GGAACGCTATTGCGCTCGAACTCGACGTCGATTACCGCGCCGATGATCTGAACGATACGACCGCTACTCATTGCTGTCTCCTCAATTCAAATTAAAAATGTTAAACGGCAGCGGCACCGCCAACGATCTCGGAAATTTCCCGGGTAATCGCGGCTTGACGCAGCTTGTTATAAATAAGTTGTAAGCTCTTGATCAAATCGCCCGCATTATCAGTTGCCGCTTTCATGGCAATCATGCGTGCTGCTTGCTCAGATGCAATATTCTCAACCACGCCCTGATATACCATGGACTCGATATAACGCACCAACAGTCCATTTAACAGGACATTGGCTTCTGGCTCATACAGATAATCCCAGCCGTAGCTGCGGTTTAACTGATCGACATTGCTGTCGGCTGCTAATGGAACCAGCTGATCAATTTGGGGCTTTTGGGTCATGGCATTGATAAATTTGTTAGATACCAGATAAACACGGTCAATTTCACCGCGATCATAGGCATCCAGCATCACCTGCACTGAACCTGTCAATTGTTCCATACCTGGTGCATCACCCACTTGCGTGGTTACACCCAATACTTTGCCACCATAACTTTTGAAAAACGCAACCGCTTTTTGACCGATTAACGCAAACTGAACTTCGATCGATTGTTCCTGCTGTGTTTTGACGTGTTGCATTACACGCTTGAACAGGTTGATATTTAAACCACCCGCCAGACCACGGTCAGAAGACACAATGATATAGCCAACACGCTTAACTGGGCGGTCAACCATATAACGATGTTTATATTCAGGATTTGCTTGCACTAAATGGGCAATGACACGGCGCATATTTTCGGCATAAGGACGGCCCTGCGACATACGCTCTTGCGCACGACGCATTTTACTGGCAGCAACAAGTTGCATCGCACGCGTAATCTTTTGCGTGCTTTTGATACTGGCTACCTTGGCGCGAATTTCTTTTAAACTTGCCATACGCTTAACCTATTGTTCGGGAAGTTTAAACTGTTGACTTAAACTTCCCGAAGATGATCCGTGAATCAAGCACTAGTTTTTCTGTTTAAGTAGAAAAATTAGTAAGCTTGAGTGGCTTTAAAGCTTTCAATACCTTGCTTTATGCCTGCTTCAATCGTGTCATTGTAATTGGCAGTACGATCAATATCGTCCATCAGTGCGCCATGTTGTGAGCGCATATATGCCAACAATGCTTCCTCAAACGCACCAATTTTTTCAACTGGAATGTCAGTTAGATAGCCTTCGTTTGAGGCATAGATAGACACCGCCTGATCTGCAATTGACATTGGCGCATATTGCTTTTGCTTCATCAGCTCAGTCACACGCTGGCCATGTTCCAATTGCTTACGGGTTGCTTCGTCAAGATCTGATGCAAACTGGGCAAATGCAGCCAGTTCACGATACTGTGCCAATGCAGTACGAATACCGCCAGACAGTTTTTTGATGATCTTGGTTTGCGCTGCACCACCAACACGGGATACCGAAATACCCGCGTTTACCGCAGGGCGAATACCCGCGTTAAATAGTGAGGATTCAAGGAAGATCTGACCGTCAGTAATCGAAATGACGTTGGTTGGTACGAATGCAGACACGTCACCTGCCTGGGTTTCAATGATTGGCAATGCAGTCAAAGAACCAGTTTGGCCAGTCACTGCGCCATTGGTGAATTTCTCAACATAGGCAGCAGAAACACGGGATGCACGCTCGAGCAAACGGGAGTGCAGATAGAATACGTCACCTGGATAGGCTTCACGGCCTGGTGGACGACGCAGCAGCAAGGAAATCTGGCGATAAGCCACCGCTTGCTTGGATAAGTCATCATACACAATCAGTGCATCTTCACCGCGATCACGGAAGTACTCACCCATGGTACAACCAGAGTAAGGTGCCAGGAACTGCATCGCAGCTGGTTCAGATGCAGACGCGGCTACCACAGTGGTATACGCCATTGCACCAGTTTCTTCCAGTTTGCGTACCACGTTGGCAATGGTCGATTGCTTTTGACCAATGGCCACATACACACACTTAATGCCAGAGTCTTTTTGTGCAATGATCGCGTCAATCGCCATGGCTGTTTTACCAGTCTGACGGTCACCAATGATCAGCTCACGCTGGCCACGGCCAACTGGAATCATGGTGTCTACTGATTTATAACCAGTTTGTACTGGCTGATCAACACTTTGACGCCAGATTACACCAGGTGCAACCTTTTCTACTGCATCGTTTAACTGAGCATTGATTGGGCCTTTGCCATCAATTGGCGTGCCCAGCGCGTCAACCACACGACCCAATAATTCAGGGCCAACTGGTACTTCAAGAACGCGACCAGTACAACGTACTTTTTGGCCTTCTTGTAAGCTTAAATAGCTGCCCAATACCACAGCACCCACTGAATCTTGTTCCAAGTTCAGTGCCATACCGTATAAGCCGCCGTCAAATTCGATCATCTCACCATACATAACGTCAGCCAGACCGTGAATACGCACGATACCGTCGGAAACCATCACGATGGTTCCTTCGTTCTTGGCGGTCGCGCTGGTGTCCAGATCGCTGATACGCTGTTTAATGAGCGCACTGATCTCAGATGGATTCAGTTGTTGCATTTGCGCTATACCTCTATTTATTAAGTTCTGCCTAACCTGTTGGTATTAAACCATTACGCGGTTAAACGAGTTCGCATTCTTTCCAGCTTAGCCTTGGCAGAATCATCAATGACCTGATCGCCTGCACGAATCACCACACCTGCAATTAATGCAGGATTAACAGTCACAGTGGCATTAATGGTGGTATTTAATCGTTTGGATAAACGATCAACCAGCAGTTGCGTTTGTTGTTCTGTTAGCTCAAAGGCAGATTCAATTTCAACATCAGTCTGATTCTGGTTTTGTGCTTTTAGTTGCTCAAACTCAATGGCAATTTCTGTTAACAGGCTTAAGCGATCATTTTGTGCCAACATGGTTAAGAAGTTGGCAATTGAATGATCTTGTAGCACAGAATCTGTACCTACAATATCTTTAACCTGTTGCTCAGGTGTTAGCTCGGGACGATTCAAATAAGCTGAAAATGCTTCATCTTGAACCATCACACTGAGTAATTGGAGTACATGAGACCACTGGTCCGTTGTACCCTGCTCAGAAGCATAACTAAAAGCCGCTTTGGCATAAGGCCGTGCTAACGTCAATAGTTCAGCCATACGTCGCCTCGCTTATAGTTCCGCAGCCAGTTGATTTAACATGGCAGCATGTGCTTGTTCATCAACCTGGGCTTTTAGAATCTTCTCAGCACCAGCCACTGCCAAGGCAGCCACTTGTGCGCGAAGTTGTTCACGCGCCTGATTAATTTCCTGATCAACTGATTCACGTGACTGTTGACGAATACGCTCACCTTCTGCATTGGCAGTGGTGCGGGCTTCTTCAACCAGTTGTGCAGCACGGCGGTTCGCCTGCTCTATCAATTGAGCTGCCTGTACTTTTGCAGCATCTAGCTCTTGCTTTACTTGCGCATGCGCATCAGCAAGATCCGCTTTCGCACGCTCAGCCGCATTTAAGCCATCAGCAATTTTACGCTGACGGTCACTAATCGCTGCGATTAGTGGTGGCCAGACAAATTTCATGCAGAATGCGACAAAAATCGCAAATGCAATCGCTTGGCCAATCAATGTGAGGTTGATATTCATTGCAATTCCTCAATGATGATTTTGGGAATTAAGAATTAACCAGTAATCAGACCAGTGAACGGATTAGCAAAGATGAAGAACAAGCCAATACCAACACCGATCATTGGTACCGCATCAAGTAAACCCGCAATTAAGAACATGCGAGTTTGTAATTGAGGTGCCAATTCTGGTTGACGTGCAACAGACTCAAGAAAACGGCCGCCAAGTAAACCAAAGCCAATCGCTGTACCTAAAGCACCAAAAGCGATCAAAAGAGCTGCTGCAATAGCGGTTAGACCAACTACGAGTTCCATGTGAAATTACCTCAAAGGTTAGGTTTATAACAAAACTAGATTGATTAAACAGTACAATCACACCCAGCCGTTTGATTGGCTGGGTGCTTACTTACAATTAGTGTTTTTCGCTTGCCATGCTTAAATATACGATGGTCAGCATCATAAAAATAAAGGCTTGCAGGGTGATAATCAGAATATGGAAGATCGCCCAAGGCACAGATAGTGCCCACTGAATCCAGAATGGCAATAAGGCGATCAGAATAAAGATCAACTCGCCTGCATACATGTTACCAAACAGTCGCAGTGCCAAAGATACTGGACGCGCCAGGAAAGTGACCAGCTCAAGAATCAGGTTGAACAGCATGGTTAAGGGAATCAGTACAATACTAAGCACTTTAACCAATGGGTTCTTACTTTGCCATAAAGGAAGCGGGTTAAACGGATTTAAGCTCAGCTCGCCTGCAAACCCACCAATGCCTTTTTCACGAATACTATAAAAAATAATCAACGCAAATACTGACAATGACATGCCTAAGGTGATGTTAGGGTCAGTGGTAGGTACAATTTTAAAGTACACATGATGCGGATCCATGCCAAACACAGCCGCACCAATATTGGCAGCCAGTTGCGGAATAAAGTCCACAGGTAGCAAGTCCATCAGGTTCATGAGGAAAATCCACACGAAAATGGTCAGTGCCAGCGGTGCTACCAGACGCGATTTACCCTGAAAGGTCTCACGCACACTGGTATCTACAAACTCAATAATGATTTCAATAGCCGATTGGAATTTGCCTGGTACACCAGCGTTTGCACGACGTGCAGCCATCCAGAACATCAAGCAAAAAATAATTCCCAATCCAACTGACCATAACATCGAGTCGATATGAATTGCATTAAAGCCCATTTGTTGCGCTTCAGCACCAGTTTCAGCCACTTTCCATGAACCATCAGGCATTTTGCCGTAAGTCCAGTTGGTCAAGTGATGCTTGATATACTCTGTCGAAGTCAAGGCGTGTTCTTCAGCCATAAATCGCACCCAATTATTAAAAACGAACCAATTTAGTACTGTAAAAAAATCAACACGAATGCTGCGTACTGCAATTCATCTCGTGCTCATTTTAAAATCTTTAACGTCGGATTAGCGTGTGACGCGCTGACGTGATGCCCAGATGGGATATACCCACGCCATGGCCTGTACCAGTAAAAACCCGCCCAGCATTGCTGGCATTAATAGCGGTGATACAGTTTTAAAAATTACAATAAACCCAACAATAACAATGACAAATTTGCCGATCATTCCCTTGTACATTGAACCAAGGATCTGGCGGGAAGCATTGGCACCTGCCTGTCGAAAAGCCTGCCACGCAAAATAGGCACTACCCAGCCAGCACAACAACGCCCCCAAAGCTGCACTTTTAGCAGCCGCTGGCCCTGCAATAAAGTAGGCCAGCACTGACACAACAGGTATGACGATTGCCTGTACTTTTGTCAGACCGCGTGCTAAACGCCGATCAACCAGTAAGGTGGGCTGACGCATAAACTACTCTTCTGGACGCAGTGGATGGCACCATCATAAGCACAAATTTTGCTCACAATGCTTTTAAGCGCGAGCATTATAGAGGGCGTGTATTAAACATGCAATCAATAATACGAGGCTGAGCCTGTATTTTATGATGATTCCGATAAAACAGGACCCACGGTTTTTATGTTCTTCAGCTCGCCTTAAGTTTGGGTACAGTGCACGATATCCTGGGCAAGTTTTGTCCACCCTGTTATAAAATTTTGTGCGCTGCGCATGGTTTCATCCACCACTTGCACTTTTAACGGCTGTAGTCGCTTTAAGGTGGCAGGATCAATCTGCCCCTCTGCTAACAAGCACATGGTTTTTTGCTGAGCGTTTTTGCTGGACTGCTGAGGCGTGCGTTGCTGCTGTAACCATGCCAGTTGTCCCAGTGTTGGTGGCAAATCATGCTCTACTGTCAGACTGCCTTTAAACTGTAGGTTAAGACTACGCTCCAGATACTGATAAGCATCATGATAGGCCCAATATGGCTGAGCCCGCTGATTCACTTGTAACAACCTAACCTGTTGGATTAATTGTTGGCTAAACTTATTGGCATTGGCCTTATATTGCGCCGCAAACTGGGGAAATTGCTTGGCACGCACAGCGGCAATGGCATGGGCAATGGCAACGGCATTAGTAGGATCCAGCCATAAATGTGGATCCAGTGAACCTTTAAAGGGCTGACCCTGCGCATTACGGGCGGGCAAACGATGAAATGCATTCAAGTCAAACAATGCAATGGCATTCGGCTGTCCTTTTAGTACACGCGCCAATGGGGCTTCATATTGCGCGCCAAACCACAGTACAAAATTAGCTTGTTTTAAACGTTGGCGATCGGCGGGATGCAGCTGTACATCATGTCCTGACTGGGTGGCGGGCAGCAACAATGCAGGCTGCTCAATGCCCTGAGTGACCGCTTGGGCAATTAAATACAAAGGATGCGTGGTGACAACCATGCCTGAAACAGTATGCTTAGCAGTTGACTGCGGCACAGCACTAGCCGCGTGAACTGTACTGATCAATAGGCCAATTAAACTGACCAACACATAGCGCAATGGCTTAGTAAACATGATGCTCTTAAGCGTACCGTTTATTGTCATCGTATCTCTATAAAACCATTATCTATTTGATGCAACATGTTATACTATTACGTTAGCGAAAAACTAATATTTAGTGATTTTTTACAGTATATTTACTGTACTTATTGGCAGATGCTTTAACTGGTTAGGGAGCATGGTTTATGACAGCTTGTTTACATCACCATGACGATGCCTTGCATGAAGTTCATGATGCGCATTCAATAGAAGAAAGCCTGACTCAGGCTGAGCAAATTTGCCTGCAAAGTGGCGCGCGCCTAACACCTCTGCGCCGTGAAGTGCTGTCGCTTATTTTGTCTGCCAATGCGCCAGTTGGGGCTTATGATTTATTGGCGAACATGAAGCGTGACCAACAACGCCCAGCAGCACCCCCAACAGTATATCGCACGCTTGATTTTTTATTGGAAAAAGGCCTGATTCATCGTTTGGCGTCTATTAATGCCTACATTCCGTGTTGTCATCCACGTGCTGGTCATCAAGCAGCTTTTTTAATTTGTCAAAACTGTCATCAGGTCAAAGAAACCTCGGCCAGTGGCTTAATGGGACAGCTTGATCAAGTGGCGTTATCGGATGCTTTTATGGCCAAACATACCATGATTGAAATTTCAGGCTTATGCCAACAATGCCAAGCATGAACTCCAGCACTCTGGTGCAATTAAACCAGATTAGTTTGTCCTTTGATCAGCGTGCAATCCTGAAAGATATTGACTTAAGTATTGCGCCCAATGAAATTGTGAGCTTAATTGGCCCCAATGGTGCAGGCAAATCATCTTTGGTAAAAATCTTGCTGGGGATTCAAGCCCCCCAGCAAGGCACGATTACCCGTAAAGCTCGGCTTAAAATGGGTTACGTGCCGCAGCGCTTTAATCCATCGCCCAGCTTACCTCTGCGTGTGACTGATTTATTAGAAAGTAAATCGTTTAAGCCAGCATTACTCAAACAAATTATTGCAGAAACTGGTATTACACATTTATTACAGCGGCAGGTTCAGCAATTGTCTGGCGGGGAGCGGCAACGGGTATTGCTAGCACGCGCCTTATTAAAACAGCCTGAATTATTGGTGCTGGATGAACCGATGCAAGGCCTGGATATTCAATCCGAAACCGAGCTATATGCTTATGTGCGCACCCTGCCAGAACGTTATGGTTGTGCCGTACTGATGGTATCGCATGATTTACAATGGGTGATGCAAGGCACGCAGCGGGTCATTTGTTTAAACCATCATATTTGTTGCAGTGGTACGCCAAGCGATATCCAGCAGCATCCTGCCTATCAGGAAATTTTTGGCACGCAACGAGTGATTTATCAGCATCAGCATGATCACTGCGTGCATGGCGAAGCCAGCCATGAGCATTGCGCCCTGTCCAACACCTCAACCCCACACATTCACCCTGAGCCTGAGCTGTAAACATGAATTGGTTAGAATTACTGGCACCAGCTTGGGTGATGGGCGCATTACTGGCTTTTTTAACCGCGCCCCTGGGCTGCCTGATGCTATGGCGGCGTATGTCCTTTTTTGCAGATACCATGGCACATGGCACCCTACTTGGCATTGCCATGGCGGCCTTATTAAGCTTGCCCTTATGGCTGGGTGTGGCGGCATTGTCTTTGTTACTGATTGGCATTTTATGGGTATTGCATGATGCACGGCTGCCCAATGATGCGCTATTGGCGTTGTGCTCATCGGCATTGCTGTGCGCTGGCTTACTCATGATCCAGTATTTGCCTACCTTGCGCCCAGAGCTGATGAGCTATTTATTTGGCGACCTGCTTTCAATTGACTGGCCAGATATTCCCATGCTTAGCATTGCTATTGCTGGTGGCACCTTATTGTTGGCCTATCATTGGCGGGAGCAAGTGCAACTGGTAACTGATACCGACATTGCAGTCAGTGAAGGCGCACATGCTGGGCTACAACGGCTTATTTTTATGTTGGTATTGGCATTGTTTACCGTGTTGGCCTTACGCGCAGTAGGGTCACTATTGATGGGTGCGCTACTGATTATTCCTGCTTTAAGCGCGCGCTTATTGGCCAGCTCACCTAAGCAAATGGTGATGTGGGCCTTTGTATGGGCGCAAATAGGTATTGCTGGTGGTTTATGGGGCAGTGTATGGCTCAATACCTCTACTGGCCTCGCCATTGTGCTGTTTATGGCACTGTGTTTTAGTATTATTTTTATGGCACAAAAGCTACTTGGCCATAGCAAACCAGTTTAACAAAAACGTTAAAACAAACATCCAATAACAAATGCTAAGCCTGCGGGGTCTGCACGAACATCATTGCAAAACGACGGGCAATCGGTAGAATAATTAAAACGCTTGGAAAAGCCACAATCCATGAAATGAGCCAGGAACCTAACCAGACTGACACAATACCTTGTTCAAATCCCATACTTTTTAGCGTACTGATAAGCGATATAATGCCACTCATCATTAAGGATAAAATAAACGGCATCACCACCGCCATATAACGCGCAGGCAGCTTTTTAAATGTTAAAGAAAACATTAGCTCACGAATTTTAGATTAAAGGGTTATATTTAGTGGGCAAAAACCAAGGGCACAACCCGCTAAATTTTAAAGGACTAATTAGTTTTACTACACATCTCATTGCGAAAATTTTAATAGCGGACTATGCAGCACTGCCCTTTTTTAACTTAAATTTGCTATATTGTACGGCTTCCCGTTTTTGTATTTTGACTTTCTATGAACACTGCGATTCAATCAGCACTTGACACTGCCATCGATAGCCTGAAACAACAGGGCATTTTGCCACAGGACTTTGAAAATAATAGCAGCTTGAGCCGAACCCGTGATCGCAGCCATGGAGACTTTGCCTCAAATATTGCCATGATTGCTGCCAAGGCAGCGGGACAAAAACCACGTGATCTGGCGGAAAAAATTCTGGCTGCATTGCCGCAAGTAGATGTCATTACCAAGGCTGAAATTGCAGGGCCAGGTTTTATTAATTTCTTTTTAAATGATGACCAGCGTTTTGCGGTGCTAGATCACATCCTCGAGCAAGGCAGCCAGTTTGGTCAAAGTCAGCAATTTGCAGGCAAAACAGCGCAAGTAGAATTTGTATCAGCTAACCCCACCAGCAGTTTGCATGTTGGCCATGGCCGTGGTGCAGCTTACGGCATGACTGTGGCCAATTTGTTAGAAGCAATTGGCTGGCAAGTGCAACGTGAATATTATGTCAATGATGCTGGACGGCAAATGGACATTTTGGCTACCAGTACGTTTTTGCGTTACTTGGAATTATGCGGCCAAAGCCTGACTTTCCCTTCTAATGGCTACCGCGGTGCGTATGTCACTGATGACATTGCCAAAAGAATTTTTGATGAGTACGGCAACCACTTTAACCGTCCTGTTGCCGATGTGTTTGCTAACGTGCCAGCAGATGCCGTTTATGCTACTGAGCTGGATTCTGACGGTAACAAGCTATTGTTATCTGGTGACAAGGAAAAACATATTGATGGCCTGATTGCCAATACCCAGCACTTGCTAGGAGCCAAAGGCTACCGTTTATTTCACCAGATAGCGCTTTTCGTGATTTTAGAGGACATTAAGCAGGATTTAGCCGAATTTGGCGTAACCTTTGACCAGTGGTTTAGTGAAGCCACCTTAAAAGATAAAATTACTGAAGCCCTTGAAGTGCTAGATCAAAACGGTTTTTTATACGAAAAAGATGGCAATATCTGGTTTAAATCCACTAATTTTGGTGATGAAAAAGACCGCGTGGTCAAACGTGCCAATGGCCAAACTACCTACTTTGCCGCCGACATTGCCTATCATTTAAATAAATTCCAGCGCGGTTTTGATCAGGTAATTAATATCTGGGGTGCCGATCATCACGGTTATATTGCACGGGTGAAAGCCGCCATTGAAGCCATGCAATTTGATGCCAAAAAACTCACCGTCTTGCTGGTGCAGTTTGTGAGCCTTTGGCGTGGTGGTGAGATGATACAAATGTCATCACGCTCGGGACAATTTGTATCCTTGCGTGATTTGCGCCATGAAGTAGGCAATGATGCCGCGCGGTTTTATTATGTGATGCGCAAAAGCGAGCAGCATATTGATTTTGACCTTGATCTAGCCGTATCCCAAAGTAAGGACAATGCGGTATATTATATTCAATATGCACATGCCCGTATTTGCCGTATGCTCGAAAAACTGGCCGCAGCCAATGGCATATTTGATCCTGTTGCAGCTCGTGCAGCCACTGTGCGTTTAACTGAATCGGTAGAAAGTGAATTGTTGGCCAAATTAGCAGCTTACCCTGATACGATTTACCGCGCAGCTACACAACATGAACCACATCAGCTGGGTAATTACCTAAAAGAACTGGCTGCCTTGTTTCATGGTTGGTATAACGAACATAAGATATTAGGTGATGATGAAGCATTGACACAAGCGCGGTTGCTGCTGTCACATGCAATACGCCAGGTGATTAAAAATGGACTGGGTTTGCTGGGCGTGTCAGCACCTGAGTCCATGTAGGCAAAGCACTGCCCTTGCGGAATATATTCCTCAGGCCGCAAGACCGAAGGCTGTGCCTGAGGTGAACACTGTTGCGCAAGAAACTGAAGGTAAATTTTAAAAAATAAACTGGTTTTGAATAGGATAAAATATTGTGTTTGGTAAAGCTCCAAGAGGCGCAACCCAGCGCCCGCCAGTAAAAGAACCGAGTAGCCAAAAGCTGATTCCAGGCTGGTTATGGATGATTTTTGGCATGCTGTTGGGGCTATTTATCATGGTGGTGCTGTATTTATGGCAACCATGGCGACCTGCCACGCGGCCGATTGATGCCACTCAGCCTACCAATGTAGCACCACCTGCTGAAGATACCAATAAGGACTATCAGTTCTATGATTTGTTGCCTAAGCAACAGGTGAGCCCCGTGCCTACAGAAGCGGTTCCTAGCGACACCCAGGCAGCCAATAATACGATTATTGCTGCACCGCCACCTGTGGTAGAGGTAACACCACCGCAGCAAAATGCGACCAACTCAGACCCTGTTGAAATTACTGCAGCCACAACCTTGCAATATATTTTGCAGGTAAATAGCTATCAGAATCCTGATGATGCTGATGCACGCCGTGCAGAGATTTTATTGGTTGGTTTACCTGCGGATGTGCGTCAAAGTAAAATTGCTGATGGTACTTTGTGGTTTAGAGTGGTATCAGGCCCCTTTGCAAACCGTGCCGAAGCCATCAATGCACAGCGTTTATTACAAGACAGCGGCATTGATTCGCTGGTGGTAGAGCAGCGTCGTTAATGGGTGATGATAAATTACCACTTTTCAACTTAATAAAGCGAAGCTGGACATAACAGTTTAGCTTTTTAAATAACTTAAGATCATGCTGGTTAGCTCTTGCTTGATTTCAGCTTCAGTAAACCTGATTGGTATCTGGCTGCAATAGCTCATCATGGTATATAAGGTACTGTTAATAATGATAAAGGCCTTGATACTGATTCGTTCAGGGTCTGGGCCTGTATAAAATTTAGTAAATACAAAAACCCACAACTCAAAAAAGTGTGCCTGCAAAATTTCAGTGGCTTTTTGTGTGTCAAGCTGGTGCAAGTTGCGCACAATTTCAATATAAAACCCATTATTGGCTTGCAGTTGCTCAAAGCCAAACGCAATAGCACTTTCAATTAATACGTTGAGTTCTGGCGACTGGTGACCCAAGACATGCTCTTTTAGGGACTGGCCCAACTCATTGCTTTTTTGCTCTAGCAAGTACTCTACAATTTCTTGTTTATTATTAAAATATTGATAAATAGAGCCAACGCCAACGCCTGATTGCTCAGAAATTTTAGGGGTGGTGAGTTCTTTTAAGCCATGCTGAGCAATGTACTGCTCGGTGGCTTGTAAAATTCGGCCAACCAATACCTTGGCACGTTGTTGCTTAGGCTGCTTGCGCATACTTCATCCTTAAAATACGTGACTTAAAAAGCGAATCTACGTTCGCATTGTTTTTGATCACAGACAATGGCGCAAATGCTCATTTATAAGCTTAAGTAGCAATTACTTAGCTCATTTTATGATTTTATTTTTACTGCTCACAACTTTCTAGTGGTTGCCTCTATATCTCACATAAAAAAGCGGCATTATCCGATAAAAGGTAACACCGCTTTACCAATACTGATGTGCTGTAATTATTAAAAGAGTAATTACAACTCATCAGTTAACAGAACATTAAGCCTGTTTTTTGGCTGAACCTTTTTTGCTTAAACGCTGTTGAAACTTTGTGCCAAGCGTCATTATTTGCTGATAGCGCGATGGCAATAGACGCTGCAACAGCTCAAGTGCCTTGGCATCATTACCAATAAGCAAACGGCGATCATCATGACGTACTGCTTCTAAAATTTGACGGGCTGCTTCTTCTGGTGGGGTGCGCAGCAGTTTATTAAATTGCTTGCCAGCACTGGCTGGATCCATACCCAGCGTACTAATACTGTCATGCATACGTGCTGACAAGGCGATATTGGTACGAATCCCACCTGGATGCACACAAGTTGCACTCACGCCATTTTTTTGAATATCTAACTCTTGACGCAATGATTCAGTAAAACCACGTACTGCAAACTTACTGGCGTTATATGCACTTTGTGTGGGTTGCGCTGTCAAACCAAATAAACTTGAAATATTAACAATATGGCCTTCACCGCTTGCTTTTAAATGCGGTAAAAATGCTTTGGTGCCGTAGACCACGCCCCAAAAGTTAATGCCCATGAGCCATTCAATATCTTTATATTCGGTGCCTTCCACGGTGCAGCCCAGTGCCACGCCCGCATTATTAAATATTAAATTTACCTTGCCATGGTCTTTAACGGTAGCTTCTGCCCAAGCATGCATGGCTTTACGGTCAGAGACATCAAGCGTGGTGGTGGTTACTTTTACTGGATAGCTACTGAGCAGCTCTACAGTTTTGGCCAGTCCTGCTTCATTGATGTCGCTAAGCGATAAATGGGCACCTTGCTTGGCTAATAGTACAGCCAATTGCTGGCCGATACCTGAACCTGCGCCTGTGATAGCCGCGACTTTATTGTTAAAATCTTTCATGTGCACTTTCCTGAGCAAAACGCGCTGATCTGAAATAAATAATGGCCTGTGATTGGCCTTGCCTAAAATTAACTCTGTGAGGCACTATAATTTTGACAACATGTATTGTCAATAATTTTTAATGCCAATTATCAAAGGTTTTATTGCCTATTCTCTCTTACTTTAAGCGGTTAATGGTCAATACCACAGCAGCAATTCGCTCGGCTCCAGGATAAATGGCTTCGCTTAGTTCATCAGCAAAAATATCAGGATCTATTTCTTCATAATGCATGCTAAACAGCGCTTGTCGTGGTGCCATCAGTGATTGCAACGCGTTATAAAATAAGTCTTGTCCCTGTGCAATCACGACACCTGTATACAGCAACAACGTGCCATTTACTGCCAAATGATCTAATGATGCCTGCACAATGTCTAAACTTAGCGCAGCACCCATAAGGTCGCCACCATGACGATACAGGCGTTGCTTGGTATCGACTAAATAAGGGGGATTGGCAGTAATAAAGTCAAAATAACCGTCAATATGCTGATACAAATTACTGCATACTGTCCGCACGTTATTGGCCTCATTACACTGCGCATTAATCGCCGCATACTGTAGTGCCAGGGTATTAATATCAGCAGCAATCACCTCAGCCTCTGGGGCATAACGTGCCAGTGTCACCGCGGCAGGTGCAGCCCCACTACAAATTTCTATCGCCCGCTGAATGCTCGGTTGTTTCGCTATTAAATACTGACGCAGGGCATACACAAAACGATAGGTGTCTGGGCCAAAAAATACTGCATGATCTTGCGTGGTTGGATAGGAAGAATGAATGAATAACCCCTGATTTAAGCGAGACACGCGGATATGGCTTTGCCATAAACTGATTGGCTGGCCAAGTACCTGACTAACGAGCTGATGCTTAAGTAATAAATTAAAAATAAAAGCTGGTAAAAGCTTTGCCTCAAAGGGCAAAGACCAGCCAAAAATATCTCTAAGATGAGCGGCCTGGTTTTTTTTGCAACGTGCTAAATAGGCGGCATGACTGCTTGGGCTAAGCGTATGAAAATCATAACTTTGGCTTCTTAACCACTGTGTAAATAAGCCCATATCCTGTTGTAGTCCCGTGACACTGTGTTGCGTAGCAGTAAGCTCTGCCATAATTTTCATCCCGTTAACATTTGATTTTTATAGGTAAATGTAGAAATAAAAGGTTTAGATCCAGCGTGGCGTAACAATAGGTGCATGTTCCAGGACAAAACTTTACACCACCCATTTTCAAATAACGATGTAATCATGTTCAGGAATTGTAGTAGGAAGAACAACATGCTAGTTTTGCAAAAAAACATTTTAAATCAATTTTTTAAGGGTAAACTGCCAAGTTCTGCTATTGAGCTACCACGCACCTATCGTCAATTTTATCAATCATTTTTACAAGCTTATCCAGACGCCAAAACTTATAATCAAGCCAATGCTTTTTTGCAGCAGCAACTGGGCTGGGCAGCGCAACAGCATTGTGATTTGCCTGAATATCCTGAGGACTTGCCGCAATGGCTACAGCAAAATACCGAGCGAACTGGCTATGCCTACCAGCAATATTTAAAATCACGCAAGCAAGGTGCACCAAGGCGTTTCTTTGCTACCAAAAGCGAGGCTTTATTATTTTTGCAGCGTGTTGAGCCGACCAAGCGGGTAGATGGTGCATGGCTATATGGCACCTTGCACTCATGGCATGATGCAAACTGTGAACAACTAATTCGTACTTATCTGGATGAATTAGGCAATGGCATTGGCCCACAAAACCATGTATTGCTCTATCAGCAACTGATGTCAAAATTGGGTATTCCTGTTTCTAATCAATTGCCTGATAATTATTATCAGCAAGGTTGTATCCAGTTGGCTTTGGGTTTACTGGGTCAAGATTATTTGCCTGAAGTCATTGGCTTTAATTTAGGTTATGAGCAAATGCCGCTACATTTGCTCATCACAACGTATGAGCTGGATGAATTGGGTATCGACCCCTATTATTTTAGCCTGCATGTGACAGTAGACAATGCGCATAATGGTCACGCTCGGCAGGCCGTAGAGGCAGTATTTGCTATGTTGCCTGTTTTTGATGGCCGTGATGAGTTTTATCAGCGGGTACGACGTGGCTATCAACTCAATCACCTGGGTATATCAACGGAACAAATTATTGAACAGATTGACTTAAAACAAGCCTTGCAAACGGTGCTGGTCAATAAGGCAGTGGTCGGTCAATTTGCCCACAGCAATTATTGCCGCTTAAGCGGGCGCACCATTAATGAATGGCTATCCACCCCTGAAGACAGCGCGCATTTTATTGATGTGCTTGAAGAAAATGGCTGGATTAAACGACACGAAAACCCAGAAAACAGCCGTTTTTGGCAATTAATTCATGGTGACAAAGCCGTCATGCATGGGGTATTTAGCGCGGCCGAATCGCAAATTATTTATGACTGGATTGCTGGTAAATGGCTGCATAGTACCGAGGCACCGCGCATTAAACGCTATCGTGCCGCACATCGTCACCTGCAAGACAGTATGAGCACGCAACCGCTGAGTTTGCAGCAGGCACTCAATAGTAAAAATACTGATCTGGCGCATTTGGCACAAAAACTGGCCGAGCGCGATAATGCAGAACAGGCATTTTATTTGCTCGCCCCTTATTTATCACCTGCTTTACATACCAGCCCTGCAGGCTTATGGGCGACACAGCAGTTTTTAAAGTTATTGAATCAGGAAGTAAGCCTACCTGTTCAGTCCTAAAGCTTTACAGTTTTAGTGACCTTTAAAACCACTATTTTATAGCCTGCTCTCCTTGCCAGTATTAGATAAATTTTCTAATGCTGGTTTTTTATAATGAGGCCTTCGTGCAGGTATAAGGATGACAGTTTAGGGACTTTATGGCATGCTGAGTTTATTACTTCATTTATTTTTTACGGGTCAGCCTTCTTTCAATGTCTGAACATACCCCTGATTTAACCTCTGCCAGCACAGATACCACTGAACTGGCCACCGCAGCAGTCAAGCCAGCAAGCAGCCGCGCTAGTAATAGACGACGCAGTTTTAAGGGTTTGAGCTTAGAGCAACGGCAAAATGAGCGGCGTGAAAAACTCATTGAGGCAGGCTTGCAGATTTATGGTACGCAGGGCTTTTTTTCAGTCACGGTACGCGACATTTGTAATGAAGCCAAACTGACCGAGCGTTATTTTTATGAGTCTTTTAAGCGTAGCGAGGAATTATTTAAAACGATTTATTTAGGACTGATAGAACAATTACAACAACGAATCCTGGCCGCCGTCATGCAAAGCAAAGCTGATCCGCGCCTTATGATAAATTCGGGTTTAACCGCATTGCTACAGGCATTGCAGGATGATCCACGTATGGCACGTATTTTATTTATTGATGCCATTTTAGTACATGAAATGCAGGGCAATACCATTTATGAATCGGTGGCGCGTTTTGATCGTATGATTCAGGCTTTAATGATGCTGATGTTCCCCAAGAAACCAATTCAATCTGCGGATTTATCATTGGTATCGACAGGATTAAATGGCTATGTGACGCATATTGCCATGCGCTGGGTGATTGGCGGCTTTAAAGAGCCCCTCAGTCAAGTATTGGCAGCATGTGAAATTGCCTATTTGTCTATTTTACAATGGATGGAAACCGAGCCTGAACAGTAGTATTTTTAAGCAAATGAGCATTAATCATTAAAATTTGAGTTTATTTTTGTCTTTGACATAAAACTGTCATCTTTTGGCCTTGTAATGGCTTTGTCATATTTAACATGGCGTACTCACTGTAGCGCGGTGCTGCACAGGATGATAATGATGAAGAATGAATATATTTTAATTGTCGATGATGAAGCCCCTATACGCGACATGATTCAGACCGCACTAGACATGGCTGATTTTAACAGTCAGCAGGCAGCAGATGCCAAACAAGCCTATCAAATGATTGTTGACCAGCGTCCCTGCCTGATTTTGCTGGACTGGATGTTACCTGGCGGTGTCAGTGGCGTGGATTTGTGTCGCCGTTTAAAACGTGATGAAACACTCAATGAAACCCCGATTATCATGCTCACTGCCCGTAGCGAAGAAGACAATAAAGTACAAGGTCTGGATGCAGGTGCCGATGACTACATGACCAAGCCGTTTTCTACTCGTGAGCTGGTATCGCGTATTAAAGCGGTGCTGCGGCGTAGTAATGCCTTGAGTAATGAAAAGCGGGTTGAAGCAGGACAATTGGTGCTTGACCCAGTCAGCCAGCGGGTCAGTTATGACGATAAGCTCATAGACATCGGCCCTACCGAATATCGTTTGTTGGCTTTTTTTATGACGCATCCTGAGCGTGCATATACCAGAGCGCAAATACTGGATCAGGTGTGGGGCGGCAACGTGTATATCGAAGACCGTACCATTGATGTGCATATTCGCCGCTTGCGCCGTGTACTGGAACCTTATGGCGTGGACAGCTTTGTGCAAACGGTACGCGGTACAGGTTATCGTTTTTCCACACGTACTGACTCATGTAACATTTAATGAATACAGATGCTTTGATGCTGTGGCGTGATCTGATTAAAGATTTACGCTTATGTCTGTTTTTAATGCTGATTGCAGGGATAGTGGGGGTATTTATTGATGCCCTGTGGCCATGTCTGGTCGTGGCATTAACGCTCTTTATTGCTTTACAGTTTCGTGCACTGTATCGGATTTATGACTGGATCCGCTATCACCCTGAACAAAATCCACCTGAGCTTTCAGGCGCACTGGGTGAAATACTGTTTTTACTTTATCGCTATCAGCGGCAGGAAAAACAAGCCAAGACGGAGCTGATAAATACGATTTATCGGGCGCAAAGCTCGGTATCTGCCTTGCAAGAAGCCGTGGTACTCATTAATAGCCAGCAGCATTTAGAATGGTGGAACCCTGCCGCAGAACAGCTATTAGGCTTAAAAAGTATTGATCTGGGACGTCCCGTCTTAAACATTATTCGGCATCCTGATTTTACCGATTATATGCAACAGCCACAGCAGTTTCCCAATGGCATTAAATTGGCTTCCTGGGTACAGCCGCATCATTTTATACAATGTGAAATGACGCAATTTGGTGACCATGAATACTTGCTGATGGCATACGACATTACTCATTTGCACCGTTTGGAGCAGATGCGTAAAGACTTTGTGGCTAATGTTTCGCATGAGTTGCGCACGCCATTAACCGTTCTGAGTGGCTACTTGGAGTTATTCAGCGATCAAGATGATTTAAGTCCACGCTGGCAACGTGGTTTTGCCCAAATGCAGCAACAAACCAATCGCATGACGGCCATTATTGAAGATTTATTGTTGTTATCGCGGTTAGAAAGTGAAGAACTGGATAACAAGGATCAACTGATTGAGGTTGCCCCGTTATTACAGCAATTGTTTGAAGATGCCACGGCCTATAATGCAGATTATGGCCATACCTTACAGTTGCATATCAACAGCACATTAAATTTGCGCGGCTCAACCCATGAGATTGCCAGTGCCTTTAGCAATTTAATTACTAATGCGATTAAATACACCCCCAGCGGTGGCCAAATTGACATTGGCTGGCAGCAAAGTGGTGAGCAGGCTTGTTTTTATGTGCAGGACAACGGTATTGGGATTGAAACACACCATTTATCACGGCTGACCGAACGCTTTTATCGGGTAGATAGTGCGCGTAGCCGTGAAGCAGGCGGTACTGGTTTGGGACTTGCCATTGTCAAGCATGTACTGGCACAGCATGATGCCTCTCTGGAGATTCAATCCACCCCTGGGCAAGGCACAACCTTTAAAGCGGTGTTCAAACGATCACAATTGGTGGAATAATTGACCTTACAGCAACGCTAAAATGACATTGCCAAAAAACGACCAGCAGCTTATAACTTGGACTATGTTTTTTATGATTAAAATTTTATAACTACTTATGTCTTCTAGCCCTCATGCTGTTCCCCAACTGGCACGTAGTAAGTCCTTAGCACAACTGGCGTTAATCATTGCTGTAGGTTGCTGGGTTATTTTATTAATTACTGCCAAGCTATTGCCCCAATATACTTGGGTTTTGCATATTTTAATGCTGGCAGCCGAAGCTGGCGTGGTCGGCGGCCTTGCTGACTGGTATGCCATTACCGTGTTGTTTCGTAATCCATTTGGTAAAATGCCACTGCCTGCCTTATTGCGCGAACATACCGAAATTATTCCACGCAATAAAGCCCGCATTGCCGAATCCATGGGTCGCTTTGTCCAAGAAAACTTCCTGTCACCTGTTATTGTTAGGCAATCGCTACAGCGCACGGATGTCAGCTTCATGGCGGGTCAGTGGCTGGCACAGCCTGCTAACGCCAAGCTGGTGGTGGACTTGGTACAACAAACCGCACCACGCATTTTAGATTTTTTTGAGCAGGACAGTATTAGCCGCTTTATGCAGCAAAATATTGTGCAATGGGCCAAAAGTACCGACATGCATCATTTAAGTAGCGAAATGATTCGGGCGGTGCTAGACAATGATTTCCATGAAGACGTGCTACAACGTGGCTTAGATACTGCCTACTTATGGGTAAAAAATAATCCCGAAAAAGCCAAGGATTTAGCCCAGCGCATGTTTAGGGAATTAGGTGTGGGGACACTTACGCGCGGTGCAGGATTTTTGGGTATCGATGTGCAAAAACGCATCATTAATGCCTTTATCAATAAAGTCGAACAAATTTTAGAAAACCCAGAACATCCCATGCGCCTTGACATTGAACAGCGCGTACAACAGTTGATGCTGGACTTGCGCGATCCAGAATCAAATGCAGCACAGCAACTGAACAACACCAAAAATGCCTTACTGGATAGTCCAGCCGTGGTGAATTTTTTGACGGGTTCGGTGGTGATTTTAAAAGATGCCATTAAGCGTGATTTAGGCAAAGCTGATTCTGCGATTGCCCATAATTTACTGGCTGCCATCGTGCGTCTGGGTAGCAACTTAATCAGTAGTCTAGAGGTACGTCACACCTTAAATCATGAAATTGAAAAACTGGCCGTGACATTTAGCACCGATTATGCCGATAAAGTCATTTTATACATTAGCCAGCGTATTCATGACTGGGATTCAACATTCATGATCGACAAAATTGAAAGCGAAGTGGGCGGTGATTTGCACATGATTCGCGTCAATGGGGTGGTCGTTGGGGCGTTTATTGGCCTGGTTTTGGGAATTATTCGCGCAATTATCGAATATATTCCAGTTTAATGGTTTTTAAGTCTATTTTTGACCTTGCAGATTTAAGCTATTTGGCTTATTTATGCAGCTTATTAGAGGTGGTACTGCATGTGCTGATGCAGTGCCTATCAATAATACCATGGATGATAGACAGTAAGGTTGCATTGATTAAAATAACTGGGTCAGTTCCCTGCTATGATCAATGCACGAACTGCATATGATCAGCGCGACCAGCCACCTGCCTTTATATTAGAATTTTAAGGAATATTTCTATGCTTCAATCAATCATTGCCGATTTTCAACAGCATTTTTGGTTGTACATTTCTATTCCTTTTATTAGTGGCTTTATTGGCTATATCACTAAAATCATTGCCATTCAAATGATGTTTGGCCCGCTTGAATTTAAAGGGATTCGTCTATTTGGTATTCCGCTTGGCTGGCAAGGAATTGTACCGCGTAAAGCAGAAAAAATGGCCACCACTGCAGTGGAGCTGATGACCAGCAAATTAATTCAACCTGAAGAAATTTTTGCACGGCTTGATCCCAAGCGCATTGCCAAAGAAATTGAATTACCGCTGATGGCCGCTGCTGAAGACATTACCCGCGAAGTGGCGCAAGAGTATCAGCCAGGGTTATGGGAAGGCATGCCAGAGTTTGCCCGTAGACGCTTAATTAAGCGCGTTCAGGCCAAGGCACCCGAAATTGTTGAACACATTATGTCTGAAGTACAACGTGACGTTAAAAAGTACTTTGACATTAAGCACATGGTCATTAGCAACTTATTAAAAGACAAACGTCTGCTCAATGATATTTTTAAGAAGGTAGGCCGACAAGAATTTAAGTTTTTTAGTAATGTGGGTTTTGTTTTTGGCTTTGGGATCGGTTTAGTACAATTGCTGTGCTGGATTTTGTTTAAGCAGCCGTGGATGCTGCCCGCTTTTGGTGGGTTTGTCGGTTTTTTTAGTGACTGGATGGCATTACAAATGATGTTTCGGCCATTACAACCCAAAAAAATTATGGGCTTTACGCTACAAGGCTTATTTATTAGACGTCAAAATGAAGTAGCGGCTGATTATGCTGCGCTTATTTCCAAGCAATTGCTGACCTCAGGCAACATGATGGAAGAGTTATTTACGGGGACGCATTCTGATAAAGTGATTGAGCTGGTAGGGCGTCACGTGAAGCAGGAAATTGACCAGCAAGCAGGCATTGTGAAACCACTGGTGGTGTACGCCATGGGTGGACAGAAATACCAAAGTTTAAAAGAACAAGTGGCCACGCGTATTATGGCGCAGCTGCCCCAAACCATGAAATACATAGAATCCTATGCAGAAGATGCCATGGATATTCGCAACACCCTGGTTACCCGCATGCAGCAGCTTAGTCCAGAAGAATTTGAAGGCATGCTACGCCCTG
The DNA here is from genome assembly GCA_023393635.1 of Pseudomonadota bacterium. GTDB lineage: Bacteria > Pseudomonadota > Gammaproteobacteria > Pseudomonadales > Moraxellaceae > Alkanindiges. The sequence goes on along the minus strand of JAEWKT010000009.1, from coordinate 14,645 downwards.
CCTTTAAGGAAGATGAATGGTCTTTAATTATTGTGGGTGCAGTGCTTGGCTTTATGGTGGGTGAACTGCAAATTCATGTCATGTTGTAATGCAGCCTTTTATAACGCAGCTTTAATAGCAACAAGATGATTAACTTCGCTGACTATAAATTTTAGCCTAAAAATCAGGTGGCGTTATGACACAATCTGACGCATCAGTACCGATGCGGTTAAGCACTTGCAACAGACTTAAATCATAAACGCCTGCTATAAATCATGGGGTGATATTTAATAACTTAATGCAGGCTTATTTTACGTGCCCAAATCCATGCCGTCTCATCAACACTTTGCCTCAGTTTCTAGTTTATGGAAGCCATTTTTATTTTTCTTAGTGCCGCTGTTAATTACCAATATCCTGCAATCGCTGTCAGGGACGGTAAATACGATATTTGTGGGACAGCTGTTAGGCGTAAATGCCGTCGCAGCCGTGGCGGTATTTTTTCCTATTCTGTTTTTTTTACTGTCGTTTGTGATTGGACTGGCAGCAGGGGCCAGTGTGCTGGTGGGGCAAGCCTGGGGTGCGCATGATATTGAAAAAGCCAAGCAGGTAACTGGCAACACACTGGCACTGGTGATGGCACTGGGCGTAGTGATTGCCATTATTGGCGTGACCTTTAGTCAGCAAGCTTTATACCTATTGGGCGTGCCAAGCGAAATCATGCCACTAGCCTTGGACTACGTTCGCCTGATGCTGATGGGCAGTCCGCTGCTGTTTATTTTTATTGTCTATACCTCGCTCATGCGTGGTGTGGGCGATTCTGTTACCCCCATGGCTGCCATGATTTTATCCATTGCGGTCGGTCTGGTGGTTACCCCAGCACTCATTAAAGGCTGGCTGGGTTTGCCACAAATGGGTATTCAGGCACCTGCTATTGCCACCATTATTGGCTTTATGGTGGTGCTCAGCTATTTATTTTTTTATATGCGCCACAAAAAGCATCCTTTGGCACCTGACCAGCAATTATTTGCCCATATACGTTTTGACTGGCCTATTACCAAGTTGATTTTACGTTTAGGTCTACCAACCGCGCTGCAAATGGTCACCAGTTCTATTTCAGGCATTGTGATTATTGGCCTGGTCAACCATTATGGTGCGCACGCGACCGCCACCTATGGCGTGATTAATCAAGTGTTAAGCTATGTACAATTTCCTGCCATGTCGATTGCCATTGCAGGCTCTATTTTTGCCGCGCAAGCCATTGGTGCCAATAAAGAAGACGCACTTAACTGTGTGACCCGTACTGCCCTGATCATGAATCTGGCTTTTACAGGGATCCTAATTATGTTGGCGTATGTGTTTTCAAGGCATTTGATGGCCTTGTTTATTACTAACCCGAGCGTGGTTGAGCTGGGTCAGGAGCTATTGCATATTGTGCTATGGAGTATTGTGCTATTTGGTGCAGGGTCTATTTTTGCAGGGATTATGCGCGCTAGTGGCACCGTGCTGTTGCCAATGCTCATTAACGTCGGCTGCATTGTGCTGATTGAGCTGCCTTTTGCGGTGCTGTTTAGTCACTGGTATGGGTTAAAGGGCATCTGGTTTGCCTATGCGCTGGCCTTTACCATGATGTGCATTTTACAAGCTGCGTTTTATCAGTTTGTCTGGAAGAAAAAAGCCATTCAACGCTTGATTTAAACGGTTTATTTCCTCATATACCTTGATTACACGCCATGGTTGATAAAAAAAACAGGTCGTATCATGCTGAAAATTTCAACAAAGCAGGACGAAATGCACAATTTCTGGCAAACTATGCGCCTTTATGGTTATAGCTCGTTTGTGATATGAAGTTGCTTCATTTGCACGCCCTGCCTGCTAATATGCAATTGCCCCCAACGGCAATCAGCATTGGTAATTTTGATGGTGTCCACTTAGGGCATCAGGCGATGTTGCAGTGCCTAAAACAACGCGCGCAAGCGGATGGCCTAAAAACACTGGTGATGCTGTTTGAACCACAACCGCTAGAGTTTTTTAAGGGGAATGCCGCACCACCACGCATTACCTCCTTGCGTGAAAAAATTGAGCTGCTTAAAGCACAAGATATTGATTATGTGCTGATTGCGCGTTTCGATCAGGATTTTCGTGCACTCACTGCCCTGCAATTTGCCAAATTATTAAAAGATCAGTTAAATGGTCAGGCATTGGTGTTGGGCGATGATTTTCGCTTTGGCTGTGACCGTGCAGGTGACAGTGATTTTCTACGCGCTTATGGATTTCCCATTGACAGCCTGCCAACCGTCATGGTGGATGGGGCACGCGTGAGCTCGACCCGAATTCGCAATTGCCTATTACAAGGCGACTTTAATGCTGCTGCACGCTTATTAGGACGGCCTTATAGCATTACAGGACGTGTTCAATATGGTGACCAAATTGGCCGTACGATTAACTTCCCTACCATTAATGTGCGTTTAAGTCGCTTAACCCCGTGCTTACATGGCATTTATGTGGTGGATGTGCAAACCGTAGCAGGTGCGCCTTTACCTGAAGTGGTCGCACAGCAACAGCTTGGCCATAACCCTGGTCAAACAGGCATTGTAGGTTATTTGCCCAACAGTATTTTGGGCGCAGGTCATGTCGGCATACGGCCAGCCATTGCACAAACGCAACCTGAATGGCGTCTGGAAGTTCATTTCCCTGACTTAAAGGCTGACCTGTATGGCTTACTGGTGAAAGTCACCTTTTTGCAGTTTTTGCATGGTGAAAAAAATTATGCCTCATTAGAGGATTTGCAAGCGGGCATTTTGCAGAACGTGCTTGATGTGCGTCGCTATCGCCACACGCAAACTGATTTTCCTATTGTCAATAGACCCTAATATTTTCACTGCCAGTGGGAACCTGCTGGCCTAAGCGGATGACCTGATTAATGAGCGATAAGCCTAAAAGCGATGCCTCTCAAAGCAATGTTTCTCAGAATGATGCAGCGCAACAACCTGCCACGCAACCTACTCAAGCGGTTGATTATAAAAGTACCCTAAATCTGCCAGATACCGCCTTTGCCATGAAAGCCAATCTGGCCACGCGCGAGGCACAATGGCTGGCCGACTGGCAGGCTGATGGCTTGTATGCACAAATTCGTGCCGCACGCGCAGGCAATACCAAATATATTTTGCATGATGGCCCGCCATACGCCAACGGTGCGATTCATCTGGGTCATGCAGTCAACAAAGTGCTCAAGGACGTGATTGTTAAAAGCCGCACCTTGTCTGGCTTTGATGCCCCCTATGTGCCAGGCTGGGATTGTCACGGCCTACCGATTGAACTTAAAGTTGAAGAAAAAGTCGGTAAAGTGGGCAGCAAGGTCGATGCCAAAAAGTTCCGTGAGCTGTGCCGCGACTATGCCTTAACGCAGGTACAGCTACAGCGTAAAGACTTTGAACGACTGGGTATTTTAGGTGATTGGGATAATCCTTACCTCACCATGAACTTTAAACAGGAAGCCGATACGGTTCGTGCACTGGGCAAAATTGTGGCCGCAGGCCATGTGCAGGCAGGCTTAAAGCCAGTGAACTGGTGTCTGGATTGCGGGTCTGCACTGGCTGAAGCAGAAGTTGAATACGAAGATAAAAAATCTGATGCAATTGACGTCGGCTTTGGGGTGGTTGATCTAGCTGATTTAAGCCAGCGTCTTGGTGTGACTATTGACGTGCCAACTGACATTGTGATTTGGACAACAACGCCATGGACATTGCCCGCCAATCAGGCGGTAGCACTGCATCCCGAGATCGACTACCAACTGGTTGAAATTAGCAATGATCAGGGTAAACAGGCGCTAATTTTAGCCAAAGAACTGGTGGCTTCTGCCTGTGAGCGGTATCAATTAAATCATCCTCAAATTATTGCTGAATTTAAGGGCGCAGTATTAGAGCACCTACAACTACAACATCCCTTGATTGCCACACGCCAAGTGCCTGTTATTCTGGGTGAACATGTGACCGCAGCTAGTGGTACAGGTGCAGTACATACTGCCCCAGGCCATGGCGTAGACGATTATAAAATTGGTTTGCAATATAATTTAGTGGTTGAGAATCCTGTAGGCAGCAATGGGGTGTACTTACCCACAGCGGCTATTTTTGCAGGTGAGCATATTTATAAAGCCAATCCGCAAATTATTGATAACTTAAAAACCTTGGGCAAATTAAAAGCCCATCAGCCGATCATGCACAGCTATCCGCATTGCTGGCGCCACAAGACCCCGATTATTTTTCGTGCCACCCCGCAGTGGTTTATTAGCATGGAGCAAGAAGGTTTACGTGCACAAGCCATGGCCGCGATTGATGATGTGCAATGGGTACCTGACTGGGGCAAAAACCGCATTGAATCCATGGTCGATGGCCGCCCAGACTGGTGTATTTCACGCCAGCGTACCTGGGGTGTGCCCATTCCATTTTTTGTGCATAAAGACAGCAATGAATTACATCCACGCACCGCTGAGCTGATTGAAGAAGTTGCCAAACTGATTGAACTTGAAGGCGTAGAAGCATGGTTTTCTTTGGTTAAAGCCACCTTACTGGGTGCTGATGCTGAGCACTATAACGCCATTAAAGACACGCTAGACGTCTGGTTTGATTCTGGAACCACGCATTACACCGTGCTTGAACAACGTGCTGATTTGCAGTCACCTGCCGATTTATATTTAGAAGGCTCTGACCAACATCGTGGTTGGTTTCAGTCATCCCTATTGACCTCGATAGCCATTAATCAGCGCGCACCATTTAAAACTGTACTCACGCATGGCTTTACCGTGGATGAAAATGGTCGCAAACTGTCTAAGTCCTTGGGCAATTATATTCCTCTGGACGATATTATTAAGCAATTGGGTGCCGATGGCCTGCGTTTATACGTGGCCTCAAGCGATTACCGCTATGAAATTGCAGCCAGTAAAGAAATTTTTAACCGCGTGAGTGACAGCTATCGCCGCATCCGTAACACCTTGCGCTTTTTACTGGCCAACCTCAATGGCTTTAAGCCAAGCACCGATTTGATTGCCGTGGATCAATTGATTGCACTGGATCAATATATTTTGCAGCGCGCCAATGACGTGCAACGCAACATTATTGCTGCCTTTGAGGACATGAATTTTCATCAGGTGTGCAGCCAGTTAACCAGCTTTTGTATTAACGATCTGGGCGGTTTCTATCTGGATATCATTAAAGATCGCCAGTACACCACCAAAGCAGATTCGCAAGCGCGTCGCTCGGCACAAACCGCGCTGTATCATTTGGTGCAGGCTTTTGTGCGCTGGATGAGCCCTATTTTAAGCTTTACTGCACAAGAAGCATGGCCGCTCATTCCAGAGCAACATGAAAAATATGTGTTTACCAGTCAATGGTATGATTTGCCACAAGCCACGGGAGCCAATCCAGTCAATCCCGAGCACTGGCAGTTATTGCTTGATGTAAAAGCTGCGGTAAACAAACAAATTGAAGCCGCGCGGAATGCCAAACTGGTGGGTAGCAACTTATCCGCGCAAGTTGATTTATGGGTCAACGATGCCTTGTATACCGCGCTTAACCAACTGGGCAATGAATTGCGCTTTGTGCTGATTACCAGTCAGGTGAATTTACATGCGTTGACTGATAGCAGTACTAATAACGGTGAAGCGAATGAGGGTGAAGCCACAGATATAGACGGCTTACGGGTTAAAATATCTCCAGCACAAGGGATTAAATGTGCCCGCTGCTGGCATGTCCTACCAGACGTTGGTACACATGCCGAGCATCCGACCTTATGTGCCCGTTGTATTGTCAATGTGAGTGGTTCGGGTGAGGAGCGCCAATATGCCTAATTCCCTGAACAATCCCAAGTTTCATATGCGCAACCTGTGGTGGTTACTGCTGGCTGTGCTGTCCATTGTGCTTGATCAATACACCAAACATGTGGCCAGCTCGCATTTGATTTATGCCGAGCCTGTGCCTGTATTGCCTTTTTTAAACTGGACACTACTGCATAACTATGGCGCGGCGTTTAGCTTTTTATCCGATGCAGGTGGCTGGCAGCGTTATTTTTTTAGTGGCCTTGCCGCTTTGGTGTCTATTGCATTTACCGTGTGGCTGGTGCGTATGCCACGCAAGCTCAAACTATTACCACTAGCCATTGCACTGATTTTGGGTGGTGCATTGGGCAACCTGATTGATCGGGTCAGTTTGGGCTATGTGGTCGACTTTATTCATCTTTATTATCAAAACTATCATTTTCCTGCGTTTAACATTGCCGATAGTTCCATCACGCTTGGCACTATTTTGCTGATTATCGACACTTTCTTTTTAGAAAAATATCGAATGCAAAAAGCAGTGGCCCAAGCCGCACCACAGCCTAAGGAGTAAGTGATGTCTAATAGCAAGAACCCAGAAAATCCAGCGAACGACACCCAATTTGTTAATCCTAATGAAGATACACGCATCGGCGAAGGCAGTCGGGTTGAGCTGCATTTTTCGGTGGCTTTGGAAAATGGCGTAGAACTGGACAACACCCGTATTCGGAGCGAACCTGTCAGCTTAACCATGGGCGATGGTAACCTGTTGCCTGGTTTTGAAAGTGCATTAGTGGGCTTACGTGCAGGTGATCGCCGTACGGTTCACCTGCCCCCAGAAGAGGCATTTGGGGTCTGGAATCCAGACAATGTGCAAACATTTGATACGGTAAAATTTGCTGACCGTCCCGAAGTAGACCAAATGATTGAGTTTGAGGACAAAAGTAAATCAACTTTGGCTGGGGTAGTCAAATCCGTCAATGATGACATCACCGAAATTGACTTTAATCATCCGCTCGCTGGCCGTAACGTGGTATTTGAAGTACAAATTATGCGCGTTACTCCCCCAGGACAATCAGGTATTTCTCTGCTAGGTGGTAAAGCTTAAGCACAAAAAAGCCCTGTATCAATGATTTACAGGGCCTTTTTGATATGGCTAGCTAGGGCGACATGTATTTAGCTGTATTCGCTTCAATGATTAAAAATAATAACCAATAGAAATATACAGCAGTTTTTTCCAGCTGGCGTCTTTATCACCTTGTGCATAACTATTGGCATCGCCAGCAATCATGGCATCATTTTTACCCAGCATATATTCAGCAAACACGCTCACCGCGCCATAACTAAAGCCTAAACCAGAAATAAGACGCTCAGAATTAGCATAGCCTTTTTGCTGCTTATCCATCACACTGTAATTCAAATATGGCTTAATATTGCTCAGCTTGCCGTAAGTCACTGGCCAACTGTAAGACACATCTGCACTATAAAAATCATAGTCATTGGCCAGATTATAACTGTAGTCAAACGCACCAAACGTACTGATATCTGGCAGGCTGATCTCTTGATTATCTAAACGATGCTGCCCTGCTACTAATGTGGCGTTCCATTGCTGCCAGTTGCTGCTAGCAAACACATTCCACGCATCACGCGCATCTGACTGGCCATTTTGCTTATTGTTGAGCGACGAATGCCAGTACGATGCGCCTAGTGTGTGATTTAGCGCATCACTTTGCTCAAAATAATGGCTTGCGCGACCAATCAGCATATTTTTTTCATGCAGATGCGTGCCGTTTGCCAAATCATCAGCTTGTACCAGATTGGCACTAAACCTTGCGGCATCATTACTTTGGCCAACATAATTGCCGCCATCTTGCGGGTAAAACCCAAGTGATAGCTCATTCTTATTGGTTTTATACTGATACTTAATACCAGGATTATGCACATCCTCGAGGCCCAAATTATACATGGTGCCTTCGTAATAGGTGCTGCCCCAATATTGGCTTGGGCCAAAAGGTACTGTCATCATACCAAGTGTTAATTGTTGCTCTGGGTCAAATTGATAGCCTACCCACGCATCAACCAACATGCTTAAATCGCATAACGTATCACTACGGTAGCAGCGGTAATCGCCATATGCCAACCAGGTCGGCGAACTATAATTAATCACCAGTTTTGCATCAGCAAATTCTAATTTGCTTTTGTCAGTTTGCGCAAAATCTTTATATTGGTACTTGGCTCTGACCGCCCCACCAATGTCCAATTTCCCTGCGCCATCTAGCGGCACTTCAACTGCTTGCACAGCCTGACTGACCAGTAATATCCCTACACTGCATACAAATTGCGTTAAGCAATGCTTTAATTTCATCAACGACACCTAAATTGTTGATTCACCCACAGCACCAAACCTGCTGTCTGAAGGTAAAAAATGGCAATAAAAAAGGCTTAGACACTTGGCTAAGCCTTTTTTAGGGTCGCTATATTAGCAAAAGCAGTGCTTATATTTTATGCATCTATAATTAGACTTTAGTCTGGTACCACGCCACTTTTTACAGGGAATTTAATAACTGCCTAAAATCTTTTGCCATTTTAATGGTGGCTTGCTTGGCTTTACGGTTAATGGGCGTGATATTAATAAAACCATGCCCTTGGCCTTCTACCCGATTCAATACCGCAGGGCTGCCTAACTCAAGCATGCGCTGTGCATATACTTCGCCTTCATCACGCAGCGCATCAAAAGCAGCCGTAATGACTAAAGCAGGCGGTAAATTTTGCATATTACCCAGTAATGGCGTTACCAGTGGACTTTCTAAGGTTAATTCACTGGTGCCTACATAGGCCTCATTGGCTTCAGCAATATCAAGCTCACTTAAAAACAAACCTTCCACCAGTGTTTTACGTGAGTCGTACTCATTGATTAAGTCTACCACAGGGTAAATCAGCAATTGCGCGGCAGGGGCTGCCTCTGTTTGCTTGGTTTGCTGACTCACTACCGCAGCCAGATTACCGCCCGCACTATCTCCCGCCACCGCAACTTTTGCTGGGTCAGCACCCAAAGATGCAGCATTGGCTTTGGCCCATTTTAGTGCCGCAATACAATCCTCTACTGCTGCAGGGGCTGGATTTTCAGGTGCCAGACGATAATCTACACTCAGCACATGCATATTGCCATGCTGACATAATAAGCGGCAGGCTTCATCATGCGTGTCTAAATCACCCACCACAAAACCACCACCATGGTAAAACACCAGTAACGGTGCACCTTGCCCCTGCTCTGGCTGATAATGCCGAACCGGCAACAGGCCAGCAGGCCCTTCAATACTAAAATCCCTAACGCTGGCAACTACTGTGGGCGTACCTACAATCGAGGCCATTTCATTGCGAAAATGCTTACGGCTACGAACCGCATCCTTACCAATCAAGCCAGAATCACTTTCCAGCTGACGCACAGCCAGCAATAGGCGTACATGAGGATCCAGCCCGTGGTAATCATGGCGATAACCTACGAGCTGAGCCAGACGCAACTGTACAGGTGCAGGTAAATAGCTTGTTAGTCGTGCTGCTGAACCACGTGCTTTTGCCAAACGATGGCGTAAATTTTTGACTGGAGCCACAAAAAATTCCCTGAAATCACTATTTGCACTTATATTGGCGTGATGCACAACATTTGACAAGTAGTAGACAATCTTTATTGTCAATTTTAAGCAAAAAAAACCACCAATTACAATAAATCAGTGGTTCTTTTTCAATCAATGCTTAGAAGCATCTGTTTAGAGGTCGCTTAAATCAACACCTAAGCGTAAAGCCACTTCTTCGTAAGCTTCTACCACATCACCCAAGCCCTGACGGAAACGGTCTTTATCTAGTTTTTTCTTGGTGTCTTTATCCCATAAACGACAGCCATCTGGTGAAAACTCATCACCTAGAATTACCCGATCATGGAACACACCAAATTCAAGCTTAAAGTCTACCAATAGCATGTTGCCCGCATCAAACAGTTTAGCCAGTACTTCATTGACCTGATAAGTCAGTGCTTTCATTTGCGCCAGTTGCTGCGCTGTGGCCCAGCCCAGGGTAACCGCCAATGACTCATTCACCATCGGGTCGCCAAGCGCATCATCTTTATAAAACAGCTCAAAGGTAGGCGGTGTTAAGGCAAGACCTTCTTCAACTCCCAGACGACGGCATAAGCTGCCTGCGGCATAGTTACGAATCACGCACTCTACAGGAATCATATCCAGGCGTTTGACTAACACTTCATTGTTGGACAGAAGCTTTTCAAAATGCGTTTCTATACCAGCGTCGCTCAGCTTTTGCATAATAAACGCATTAAAACGGTTATTGACCTGACCTTTACGTGCCAGCTGCTCTATGCGTTTACCATCAAAGGCAGACGTGTCATCACGAAATACCAGAATCAAATGATCAGCGTCATTGGTTTCATACACTGATTTGGCTTTGCCAGTATAAAGTAAGGTTTGCTTTTCCATTACAGGACCTTTTTAAAAGAATTACCGCTTAGACCGGCCAATTTTGGTTGAGTTGATCAAGCACATCAGACGCAATATCTTTGTCTATAAGCGCATTTTTTTCGTCTTGAACCGTAATGGTAGTCATGCTACCGCTACGATTAAGTCTTAAGTAAACAGTTTTTTTATCTAAACGCATAGACACCCAACCCGCGCTCTGATTGCGGTCAAGCACTTCAATACTAGACACACTTAACGCTGCGGTCATTAAGTCCCAAACACGATTGGCATCTCCCTCAATTTTCATTAAAGGAAAACCATTACCATCAGTCACAATGACAGGTCGCGTTGGCGCGCCAATGCCTACCGATTGATCACCCTGATTGGCTGCTGCCAGTGATTTTGGTGCAGGCATCTCAAACCGATTGCCCTTTTTATTGGCAAAATTGGGTGCCTGTTCCAGCGCAGCAGGATCAATGGCTGGTGCTGGATAAATTGCAGTCATCGGGCGTGTGGCAGTGTCTGGCATCTGTAAGGGCGCCAGTATTTTGGTATCTTTATAATCCAAAGAATTATTGCTAATACTCAGGCGACTACAGCCTGTTATTGTAAGTACAGATAAGCTCAACACAAGACCAGCGCGATACAGCATGGTTTATCCTCAAATCGGGGGTTAACGCGTTAAAATTCCGCTATCTAATAAAGCCTGATGCACCTGGGGCTGATAGGCATCGGCCAATACTGTTAATGGCAAACGAATGCCAGTGCCCAGCATGCCCATATCACTCAAGGCCCATTTCACAGGAATAGGATTCGACTCGCAGAATAATATCTGATGCAATGTGGCAATGCTGTTATTAAGTTGTTCAGCGTGCTCACGATCTCCTGCCAATGCTGCCTCGCATATCTGACTCATCACGCGTGGCGCCACGTTGGCAGTGACCGAAATATTACCTTTTGCCCCCAGTAATATTAAGCGATAAGCTGTGGCATCATCACCTGAATAGACGGCAAAATCTTTAGGCAAGCGACTAATTAAATCATGACCACGGTTTAAATCGCCCGTTGCATCTTTTACCCCAATAATTCCATCGATTGCGCTTAGGCGGACAACTGTATCATTGCTCATATCCACACCTGTACGGCCAGGCACATTATATAAAATCTGTGGAATATCTACCGCTTCAGCAATTGCTTTATGGTGCTGATATAAGCCTTCCTGGGTGGGTTTGTTATAATAAGGGGTCACCAGCAGCGCGGCTGCCGCACCTAATTTTTTAGCCGCTTGGGTCAATTCAATGGCTTCACGGGTTGAGTTGGCCCCTGTACCCGCAATCACAGGCACACGGCCACTTGCCGCTTGAATCACCGCCTCAATTACTTTGGCATGCTCATCCATATCTAAAGTAGCAGACTCCCCCGTCGTACCTACTGCCACTAAGCCATGCGTGCCTTGCTGTATATGCCAATCTACCAGCTTCTTTAAAGCAGCCCAGTCCACAGAACCATCGTTAAGCATTGGCGTCACCAATGCGACAATTGAGCCATGAATTGAGGGGGCTTGCTGCATCATTTTTCTATGTACTCTATGCGGCCATCAAACACTACATGCTTTTAAAATAGTGGATGGATCGGGTGATTAAAGATGAGTTATGAACAAAAGAATGGTAAAAAACTCGCGCTTGAAAAACAAGCGTCTTACTGGCAAATTATAGACTTACCCAGCAAAAAGTCACGCTTTTTAAAAACAAAAAAGCCAGATCATTGTCTGGCCTTTGCATGCAGGCTAAAAAGCAACTGCATTAAAACTGGAGCGGGAAAAGAGACTCGAACTCTCGACCCCAACCTTGGCAAGGTTGTGCTCTACCAACTGAGCTATTCCCGCTTAGGCCGCCATTCTACCTCGCCACCAATTACAGTCAAGTATTTTTCAGCATTTTTTTAAATAAGTGGTGTTTTTCTGAACATACTCTCACTCACTTACCTATAAACAGCACAATTGTAATCAAATTATGCAATTCATCCTGATCTACCTACAAAAAGAATATGGAACTTTAACGCAACTTCGACTTAACTTAATTCAGCATGAAAAATTAGTTAACAGTATGATTAACCAGATAATTGAATATTTAGAGGATAAATTCAGTGCTTAAATTTACCACATTAGGCCTATGTGCCGCATTGGCACTTACTGGCTGTGCTAGCTCTACCATGAATAGTGCCACTGGCGTGGATCGCCGCCAGTTACTCTTGGTGTCCAGTGATGAAATTAATCAGGCATCCGCACAAAGCTATCAGCAAACACTAGATGAAGCCCGTAAAAAAGGCATACTCAACCCAAACGCAGCCCAGCTACAACGTGTACAGCGTATTGCCAATCGTTTAATTCCGCAAGTCAATGTTTACAGGCCAGATGCGCGTACCTGGAACTGGCAAGTGAATATGCTTAAAAGCAATGAATTAAATGCTTACTGTGCGCCTGGTGGCAAAATCATGTTCTATACAGGAATTATTGACCGCCTCAATTTAACCGATGATGAAATTGCTGCCATTATGGGGCATGAAATGGCGCATGCCTTACGTGAACATGGCCGCGAGCGGGCGTCGCGCAGTGGTGCCACTCAATTAGGCTTAAGTGTACTGGCTTCAGCCGTTGGACTTACCCAGGGCCAAACAGAAATTGCTGGCATGGCAACGCAGCTAGGTTTAGAGCTACCTTTTAGCCGTAGTCAGGAAACAGAAGCGGACTCATTAGGGCTCGAGCTGATGGCACGCGCAGGTTATAATCCACAGGCAGCCATTAGTTTATGGAATAAAATGGCCGCTGCAAGTCAAGGCGAACCGCCACAATTTTTGAGTACCCATCCAGGCTCACAAAACCGTATTCATACCCTACAAAGCTTAATGCCTAAAGTAACGCCACTTTATCAGCAAGCGCGACGCTAATTTCATCTTATAAAGCCCTATAAGCAAACAAGAGCCTAGTTAGGCTCTTGTTTGACGTTCTAAAATTTATGCCATGTTTATTTATAGTGCTATGTTTACTAAGGATTAAACTACTGGTTTGTTTCCGATGTGCTTGGGGTTAGGCCCAAAACGGTTAGGACCTGGTGTGCTATCGATGCACATCATCACAATTAAAATAATGACCCCAATAATTGGTATTAACGCCAGTAATACCCACCAGCCACTACGGTCAGTATCATGTAAACGACGCACTGCCACAGCAATTCCAGGTATCAAAATAGCCAAGCCATAAAGCGAACTTAAAATAGCCATGTCTGGGCTAAATATCACGCGGTCTATTGTATTTAATATAAGAACAATAATCAGGTTAATAAAAGCAAACATCCAGTATTCTTGCCGTCTTGCACGTCCCATAAAGTTGGCATAGTTATCGCGAACTACCTTGAGATACCAATTCATTGTGCGAACTCCTATCGTAATTCTTCATCACTTTTAAGATTATTCTTGCTGAAGCTTTACCTTAAGACAAATCACTAAAAGTATAAAGATTAATCGAATAGACTTTACATTTATTAAATAGAACACGCCTGATCTTTTAACATGGGGTATTTAAAACGGCTTACAGCAGACGCTAAGTGAATAAAAGGCAGGTAAAATCAGGGATTTGATGAGATAAGCACTTAAACTAAGCATAACCCAGATGAAATATTGCATTGATTTAATAAGTATTATCAATTTTCTTTTATAGATTTAGAATTATTGATTATAAAAGGATAACCCCCGTAAGTATTTCTTACGGGGGTTATTAAATAATGAGCTGGCGATGTCCTACTCTCACATGGCGAATGCCACACTACCATTGGCGCAAAGTGGTTTCACTGCTGAGTTCGGGAAGGGATCAGGTGGTTCACACGTGCTATGGTCGCCAGCACAACTGGGCGATGGGTCAATGGTCTTAATATGCCATATCTACATCATGTCCTGTTGCGCTTAAAGGGTTACCTTTAAGCTAGCTGTATACAGCATTATAAGCTGAATCTGAAGTCTATTGTCTAGCAAGCCAAATCAAGCGGGGGTGATAGTAAGGTACAACCTTTTAGGTGTTGTATAGTCAAGCCTCACGAGCAATTAGTATTGGTTAGCTTCATGCATCGCTGCACTTCCACACCCAACCTATCAACGTCGTAGTCTTCAACGGCTCTTTAGAGGGCATAAAGCCCTAGGGAAATCTAATCTTGAGGTGGGCTTCGTACTTAGATGCTTTCAGCACTTATCCCTTCCGAACATAGCTACCCGGCAATGCCACTGGCGTGACAACCGGAACACCAGAGGTTCGTCCACTCTGGTCCTCTCGTACTAGGAGCAGATCCTCTCAAATTTCCAGCGCCCATGGTAGATAGGGACCGAACTGTCTCACGACGTTCTAA
>JAEWKT010000050.1 GCA_023393635.1 Pseudomonadota bacterium | reverse complement strand
GGTTAAGGCTGCAGGATTGATAATGATGAATTGAACGCCTTCTTTTTGTGCCTGATGAATTCGGTCAACAATGGCACCTTCCCAATTGCTTTGGAAGGTATCTAGAGTAAGAGATGCATTTTGAGCTTGAGCGATGAGCTTTTTATTTATATCGTCCAGAGTAAGGTGCCCATAAACTTCAGGTTCACGCATACCTAGTAAATTTAGATTCGGTCCATGAATAACCAAAATGGTTGAGCTCATTCAGCTTGCTCCAATTATAAGTTTGCAAATATACCTTGCAAGATGTCAGCAAAGTTTGCGTATTATGGCATATATTTCCGTATTTCTATTGTAAATTGTTTGAATTGATACGGAAGCTATGTGTCAAAACTGAGCTATATAATGGAAACTTTGCAGGTAATTGGCAATGTTAAAAAATGACATTTTTTATAATTATTACTTTTTTTTACATTGTAAACTGAATTGACCAAAACAGTTCATTTATTTTGTGTAACAGTCAGCGCAGCGTCATTAATCGTAAGCATTTCTTGCCAGCAGGTGGTATAGCGTGGCGAGCGATGTTGCTGTTTCATATGCCAGGCTGGATTGGCAGAATGATAGCCAACTTGTATACAATCCGAGCCATAGCGTTGTTGCATTTGCACTAGGGTTTTCATTAAACCCTCACGTTGCTGAATCAGTGCTAGGGGTTGCCATAAGTCATGAGTATATTGTCGTTTCACATGCAAGGCACTAAACATCACTTCCACTTTAATGTATTTCTTATTTTCTTTAAATAAAACATCTATTTGCTTTAATGCAGCAGCATTTAAAACAAGTAAGTCATCGCTTGCATATTCCAGACCCAGAGCATGAGAAAGAGTTTTTTTATAGGGAGGATTGGGGATCTTTTCATAGAGTGAAACATGCACGCAGGCACACAGTTGCTGCTGTTTGATTAAGCGTTTATGGGCACGGTTAACATGAAAAATGACGGCCTCTTTAATGATTGCTTTTTCAGTCAAGGCTGCAGCAAAACTTCGTGATGAAAGGATTCTTTTTGCCGGTGTTGCAGGGTCATCCAGTGCAATACAGGATTGACCTTTTAGTTCACGAATCGTGCGTGCAATCGTCACTGAAAATTGTTTGGCAAGATGATGTTCATTGGCAAAAGTTAAGTCATAGCAACTATAAATTTCATAGTCTTGAAGCTGTTTGCTGATTTTACGACCAATACCCCAAATCTCGCTAGCCGGTGTTTCTAAGAGCAGGCTTTCATAACTGCATAAATCTAAATGAGGCAAATAGCATAGAGAGTTAAAGCCAGTTCTTTTTTTGGCAAAATGATTGGCCAGTTTGGCCTGGGTTTTGGTGGTTCCAATTCCCATACAGCAGGGCAAGCCAAGCCATTGCTGAATGCGCTGGATTAAGTCTCGACAATATTGTTCTACATCAAAATTTTCTGCATAGCTGTTCAGCTGGATAAAACACTCATCAATGGAATAAGGCTCTAAATCATCAGGATGAAAATGCTGTTCCAGAATCGAAAAAAAACGCCGTGACATATCTGCGTATAAAGCATAATTACTGGAAAATACTTTTACTCCCGCCGCTAAAGCCCATTGCTCAATTTCATGCCAGGGAATGGTCATACCGATATTTAAGGCCTTGGCTTCATTGCTTCGAGAAACCACACAGCCGTCATTATTGGAGAGCACCACCACAGGCTGGCCATTCAAATGAGGATTAAATACCCGTTCGCAGCTCACATAGCAGTTATTGATATCAATTAAAGCAAAAAGTTGTTGGGCCATTTTTATTCTTGAAATTGTAACATTTTCAAGATTAGAATAATCAAATCGCTCAGTAATTTCAAATTTAAAAAATGAAGATAATCAAGAGCGCATTCGATAAAGAGCTTGAACAGCCTGTAAGCTTCAGTGTACTTACAGTTAATAGCGTAAAGATCAGATTTAATGATGCATTAAAAATCAGTAAATTAATATTTTGATCATTACAATGAATTAAGTCGATACAGTTTGCGGGTTGGTTAAGTGGAAATATCCGCTAGATTAATAAGAGTCGTAATACATACGGCATATCCTAGTAATCTGATTGAGCAATCAGAATCTAGTAATCAATGCAAAGGATGGATATGAAAATGGCTAATCAACAACAATCGAATCCGCAAAGCGAAAACCAAAAGCATCAACAGCAGCAACAACAGCAGCAAGACAATCAACGTCAGCAAAACCAAGGCAATCAACGCCAACAGCAGCAAAAAAACCCTCAACAGCAAAAATAATCCTCAGCCAAGCTAAGGATTCATCACAAAGTCTCAAGTTTACTTGGGGCTTTTTATTGGTCTATCAAATTTCCTCGATTAGATGCTACTTGAAACGAGAGCCACGTATTTATCCATCTTGAGTCCTATTTTTTATAAGCGTCTTGCAGAAATAGATCATTCCAATAAAAAAAGACTTACTAACGATATTCTGCAAAGTTTTGCAGATTGCGAATAGATAAAGTTCAAACAAAACCTGATTTTTTACAGGTGCCACGGGTATGCATAAAACCTGGCTCGCATCTGCCTTTAGTTGTTGATTTTGAGCATTAGCGCAATTTTTTTAAAATACAGGTCACCACACCCCAAATAATCAGCTGTTCTTCACTGCGCAAATAAATATCTGGATATTCCGGGTTCTCTGCTTTTAACCAGATATTCAGTTCTCCATTTTTCTGTTTTTCTATCATTAATCGTTTAACGGTAAAGTCATTATTGATTAAGGCCAGAACGATATCGCCATGTTCTGCCTTTAGGCTGCGGTCAATTAAAATCTGGTCATCAATGTCTATACCTGCATTTTTCATTGACAACGAATTTACACGTAATACAAAGGTACTTGAGGGGTTATGCACCAGATAGCGGTTTAAATCGATGAAGTCTTCTGCATAATCCTGAGCTGGAGAGGGGAAACCGGCAGCGACTGACTCCAAAGGATAAGGAATATCAAGCTGGGTCTGAATCTGTATAGGATGCAGTTCAATCTTCTGACTGCGGTCATCTGCAGGTTTGGGTTTTAACCAGGATTTGATTTGCAGCACTTTAGACTCTGGTACACGCATCACCACAGTTTTTTCTTGATATTGGGTTTTACGGCCGGCATTTTTGCGTTTGCCGCCGTGACCATGCTCAGTGCTTATTGTGGATTCTTTGGTATGGTGAAGTTTCATTTTAATCTTTTTGATTTTGTAACCTTTTCAAGTTTAGCAAAAAATACTTAAAATAAAAAGTTTAGCTATGCTAAATCGTTCTAAGTTAAACTGTCGCTATTCGGTTTTATATGCCAGAGAAGTGCAATGTCAAAAAATTCCCAACTTTCACCCCTAGAAGAACTTATTGCAGAACAAAAGTTATTGTGTGAGGAGTTTGATTCCGCCTATATCCAGGTAAGTGGTGATGATGTGGTAGCCATTGCGGTGCAAACTTTAAATAAAGAACCGATTGTCGGGATTCGTAAAAAGCCAGAAACTGATGAAAATATTGGCTGGTTTATTTACGGTGGCGAGTTGGAAGCGGGGGAAGACTTTTTCCAGACCATGACGGTTCGCGAATTACAGGATATTTTACCTGAAGCGCTACCATACCTGGCTTTGGCTGAAGGTTTCCGTTTTATGATTGATCGTGAAGATTATGAAGATGTCTGGAAAGAAGACCAGTAATTCATGAGCCACTTTATCAGTGGCTTTTTTTGACACGTAGAATGTAAAACTCAGCGTTCTGAATAGATGTATTATTCCCCAAATAAGCTGACTGCAAAGCGTTACATTTCTATGTTGGTGTATTTATAGACAATTATTGCGGCTATGTTAATATAATAGGCAAATACACCTTGTGTAACGGGAGTTGTTCTATGACAGCTTATACCATCATGAAAGCAGGCAAATATGAGGATGACATGATTCCTAAACTTGCCATACATGCTTTCCGTCATGCCTTTAACAAAGCATGTGCGGCAGCAACGGTTGTTTATGCAAAAGAACAGCAACTGGTACAGCATGAAGTCAATGGACAAGAAACCGTGATAGCTGACTTACATCAAGCTTATGTGAGTGTTAACCATCTTCCTAAAGTTTTAAAACGCAAGAGAAAACAAGAGGCAGCTGTATAACTGAATGCCTCAACCAAGAATAAGGATGTTTGCCGGTCCTAATGGGTCTGGAAAGAGTACAGTCAAAGAATATTTATTGCCCCATCATATTGGGGCTTATTTAAATGCCGATGAGCTGGAACAGAATCTTTGCTTGACTCAGCAACTGGATTTAATGAGCTATCATCCTGCAT
>JAEWKT010000060.1 GCA_023393635.1 Pseudomonadota bacterium | reverse complement strand
GGCAATGGCCTCACGTGCTGCTGCCGTGCCCATTTCTGCCTGAATCGACCATTCTTCATTGGAGCGCTCGGGAATAATGGGAACCATGCGCTTGGGGTCAAGTACCCCTTCCTTGTTGACCACATAGCGTGACTTGATACCGGAAACTTTTTCAATAAAGGGCGCAGATGAACCGCGCTTGGCTGTTACAGTACCTGCTTCAATGGCAGCAGCATTTTCCTGATTGTAGTGTTCAACATGCGCATTCAGGCTTTCCACCAGCTCTTCATTGCTAATTGAGTCTGGTGGGGTGTACAGCCCGGTTCCTGTAATACGAATGCTCATGAATCACTCCTGTCATTTATTGTGGTGCTGCTTGCAGTGCACCCAATAGTAAATGAATATTTCAAATTTGGCTTTAAAAAATTAACCTAAAAATTATTAGTCCAAAATCAAAGGCTGGAAAGCAGCGATAGTGTCTACCCATCCCCTGCGCTTGTCCAGTAGCGAAAAGGCTAAGCTGCGAAGAGCATCTTTAAATATATTACAGATTGCTATCAGGCAGAGTTTAACCTGTGATGTCCAGCCATGCTTTTTCCAGCCGTTTTACCGATACCGGGACTTTAGTTTTCATCGGCTGCGCAAACAAGGACACCCGCCACTCTTCCATTAGCCAGCGGAACTCCTGAAATGCACTGCTTTCCATGGCTTTATGTGCGTCATACTTGAGCAGGCGCTCCATAAAGGGATCAATTTGTGCAACCGCTTCGGTATCACGCTTAAGGTTATTCGGCAAGCGCTCCAGACGTATATTCAGAGCCTTTAAATAGCGCGGATATTCCTGCCAGGCCTGTACATCGACCTGATACACAAAATTTGCCAGTTGCAGTCCATCCAGTTGGTCTTCAATATCATCCAGATTACGACCAAAAATATCAGCATCAATAGTGAGCATCTGGCGGCGGATGGTTTGCCACAAGGTAAAAATTTCAGTGAGGTTTGCCCGCACCTTATGCCCCTGAGTTAAAAACTGCGCCTTAGCAGCACTAAGTTTTTGCAAAAAGGTGCCCTGATCAAGCGCCAGCCCTTCAAAAGACACGTCCAGCGTGGCATAAATCAGCATGTCTTCCAGCTGGGTTTTATCGCCCAAAGGTGCAAACGCCAGAATTAACGATTTGGGCAACTGCTTTTTGAGTTGTCGGCGCAAATCACCCAACTGCAAACTGGCCAGACGCAGCAAACCCTGCCGATGATGCCGTTTGGCCTCGTTTTCATCATTATAGGTATGAATCACGACGCCTTGCTGGTTTTGCTTTTTAGGATCATCAGTTTGCTTTGAGTTGGCGCTTACCGGAACCAGTGCATGATATTGATTGACCAGCAAACCCGTGACTTTCTTCTGGGTTTGAAACTCGAAGCTGGTCGGGAATTCCAGTAACTCGCCTTGCTGCTGCTTGACCGGCTGATGAGTGGCAACACGGCAGCGTGCCTGTAATTCCTCAAGGTCACGGCCCTGTGCAATGACGCGTTTTTTGTCATCAATCACCTGAATCATCGGACGCAAATAATTGGGCACGCTATTAAGATCAAAATCCTTAGCCTGAATTTGCTCACCGCGTAGCAAAAAGGCCAATTGCTCCATCAGGCTGTTGCCCTTTTGCGGATCAAGCTGGGTGAGCAGTTTTTTGGCCGTATCAGGAATGGGCACAAACAAGCGGCGCTTGTCTTTTGGCAATGACTTTAACAAAGCTTCGACCAAAGGTTGCCGCCAGCCGGGCACGCTCCATGACAAGGCATTGCCATCGACTTGCGGTAAAGCCTGAATAGGAATGCTAACAGTTGCGCCATCGTCTTCACGGCTGGGATCAAACACATAACGGGTGGCCAGACGTAAAGCGCCAACCTGCCAGTAATCCGGAAATTGCTGAGTGGTCGGTGCTGAATCAAGGAGGACATCCTCTTCAGTTAAAAACAGGATACGTGAATTCTTGGCTTCAACTTCGGCGCGCCAGTCCTCAAAGGCACGACGGCTGGCAATATGCTCTGGAATACGGCCTGCATAAAACTGATACAGGGTTTCCTCATCCACCAGCAAATCACGGCGGCGCAGCTTATCCTCAATACGTTCGACTTCTTCAATTTTTTGCAGGTTATGCTTTAAAAATGGCGGCGCTATACCCAGTTCACCCGTTACCAGTGCATCACGCAGGAAAATTTCATGCGCTTCTATCAGATTTACTTTTTCATACTGTACTGGCTGCTTGGGCTGAACAATCAAGCCAAATAGTGAAATTTGCGCATAAGCATTTACGGTGCCGGATTTCTTTGACCAGTGTGGTTCAAAATAATGATACTTGAGCAAATCACGGGCAGCCAGCAAAATCCATTCCGGCTCAATTTTAGCCAACGTGCGTAAATAGACTTGTGAGGTTTCCACCATCTCGAAAGCCATGAGCCATGCAGCGCCCTGTTTATGCAAGGTACTGGCCGGAAAAATCCGCGCTTTTTGCTGACGCACAGCCTGATAAATATTTTTTTCATCAGTTCTTTGCGCAATAAAGGACAATAAGCCAGTGAGCAATGCTTTATGCAGGTTTTCATAACTGGCGGGCTGATCCTTGCCATTTGGACGGTCAAAAGACAATTTAAGTTGCTCTGCCAGTTCCACCAGTTGTTGATGCGTTTGCCGCCATTCCCGCAGGCGCAACCAGCTTAAAAAATGCTGTTTGGCAAACTGTCGGCGCTGGCCTTCTGTGAGCTGGCCTTTTTGCGCTGCAATGGTATTCCACAGCTTGATATAAAACAGGAAGTCAGAATCCGGTTCTTTAAACAAGGCATGCTTCTGATCAGCCTGTGTTTGTTTGTCGGCTGGACGCTCGCGCGGATCTTGCACTGCCAGCGCACTCACCACAATCAGGGCATCATTCAACACCCCAAAATGTGCACCACCGAGAATCATACGAGCCAGCCGCGGGTCAATTGGCATTTTTGCCATCATTTGGCCAACTCTGGTGAGCTTACTGCCCTGTTTTTTCTCACTCCCTTTTTCAGATAGTGCGCCCAGTTCAACCAGCAGTTTTTTACCATCATTGACCAGACGATGATCAGGCGGTTCAATAAAATTAAAATTGTCCAGATCACCCAGACCCAGACTTTCCATTTGTAAAATCACCGATGCCAGATTGGTACGCTTGATTTCCGGTTCGGTAAATTCTGGACGGCCTAAAAAATCCTCTTCACTGTACAGGCGAATACAAACACCTGGTGCAATACGGCCACAGCGTCCCTTACGCTGGTTGGCAGCGGCCTGGCTAATGGCTTCAATGGGTAAACGCTGCACACGCGAGCGATATGAATAACGTGAAATCCGGGCAAACCCGCTATCAATCACATAGCGGATATTAGGAACAGTAAGTGCCGTTTCTGCCACGTTGGTGGCAATAATAATGCGACGGCCCTTACCAGAAGGATTAAAAATCTTTTGTTGTTCGCTTAGTGCCAAACGTGCATACAGGGGCAAAATTTCGGTATGTTTAGGGCCAAACTTGTACAGGGTTTCCTGTAGGTCACGGATTTCCTGCTCGGTACTGGCAAATACCAAAATGTCGGCATGCTCCGGGTGGCCTTTATTAATCGCATCCTGATAGCATTCCTCAACTGCTGCGACTACGGCACGCGGCAGGTTTTCTTCCACATCATCAAAAGCATCATCTTCACTGCCCGCCACTGCTAGCTCAGACACGGGGCGATAACGCACTTCTACCGGATAGCTACGTCCTTCCACTTCAAATATGGGGGCACCTTGACCAGAAGCATTAGCGAAATACTGGCTAAAGCGATTTACGTCCAGTGTGGCGGAAGTAACAATAACCTTTAAATCAGGGCGCTTGGGTAAAATCTGGCGAATATAGCCCAGCAAGAAATCAATGTTTAACGAGCGTTCATGCGCTTCATCAATAATAATGGTGTCGTATTTATTTAAGAAACGGTCATTGCCGAGTTCAGCCAGCAAGATCCCGTCAGTCATCAGGCGAATAAAGGCGTTGTTATCGCCAGTTTCATTAAAGCGTACCTTAAAGCCTACGGATTTGCCCAGTGGCTCGCCTAATTCCTCGGCAATACGCTGTGACACACTACGCGCTGCCAGACGGCGTGGCTGGGTATGGCCAATAATTCCGGTTAAACCGCGGCCGGCCAGCATGGCAATCTTGGGT
>JAEWKT010000058.1 GCA_023393635.1 Pseudomonadota bacterium | reverse complement strand
GCCCAGACATATTTTGGAGTATTTATTTCGGATTTCGATTCCACCAGAATTATTAAAAAAACCGAGTCCAAAATAAAGCTTTGTATTCAGTTGATAGTGAACCTCCTTAACCAGATGCTTTTGGTCTAAAACTTTCCTTGACTTTAAATATTCTAATAATGCCAAATGTTCTACTTTTTTAATGTTCAGAATTTCGTAATTACATTTTGGTGTGTTCGCATCGACTTTTGCTTGGTACGCTACCGGATTAAGGTTTTTCAAATAATTTAATGCTTCAGCAACAGAACATCTATTTATTTGCTGAACAATTGAAATGATATCATAAGCTTTTCCGCTTCCGAAATCAAAAGCCTTGTTTTTATCATAATCCACGCAGAAACTAGGCGTTTTTTCTTCCCTGTCAAGCGCAAAATAGAAGGCAGTTTTAGCATTTTTTCGCACAGGGAATATTTTGAGCGATTCTAAAACTGCCCTGATGCTTATTTTTTCTTTTATTTGGTCACAATTCATTTTTTTTCTTTTTTTAAAGCAATTTTTAGCTGTGGCTCCTCTTTTAGATAAAAAAACTTTTATTAATTTTTAATATTTTTTTGCTTTATTGTCGCAGAGCCTTTTATCAAGCAGGAAAAGAATAGCTTCTGATGAGTATAATTCCGAAATTTATATGAGCACAATTCCGAGAAAACAGTGATCGCAATTCCGAGAAAAACACAGTTGGTGAATGAGCACAATTCCGAAAGACACATTAGTTAATGCAAAAGTTATCCACAATCCATGTTCACAAGGTCATTAAATGAGCGCTATTCCGATATATTTAGCAGGTGCTTTCGCCTGTTAACAATATTTTAACTTCAGTGAGTTGAATTCCGAATAGTGAATGAGTTTAAATCCGAAATTAGATGAGTGCAATTCCGAGTTCAGGTAATTACCGGATAACCTGCCGGCAGTAGTTGTCCCATTTTAGTTTTGGAATAGAAATCTTTAATTATCATCTGCATTTCGTTCAGAAAAGCCTGTCCCTGGAAAACAGTACTACTTCTACCCTTTATTCTATTTAAACGGACAAACTCTGCAAAAGCCTTTTCTATTAGGTCTTTAGTTTGTGAGATGTTTCGATAGTGATATTCAAAATTAATCATTTGATTTTCCTGCAGGCCATATCTATTTTTAAAGTAATATAAGCGTCGTGTAGCTTCCTGTTGGCTGTTTCTTCCCGCGGGATAGTTTACACTCTGAATTTGACTGGTATCGTATGGATAGATTGAGATCAGATCGCCGCTACATCTAAAACGAAAAGATAGATTGTTGTACAGGTCTAAGCTTAATCTTGTGGGCTTTAAAAATTTGAAACAAAAATCATTTGGTGATTTATAATTTAAACCAAATTTTTTATTAAACGTTGAAAGTTTTAGTGCTGTGCCCTTTAAAGGAATTTTCGAAAGCCAAATTGCAAAAATTATATGTTTATTATTCCTAATATTGTAAACCAAGTTAAATAAAACATAATTATATTCCGGAATAACCATCAACTTTTTAAGCCAGTAACTGCTGATTAAAAAAGTGGTGTATCCCCTGGTATCGTAGCTTGGTGTTGAAATTAAGCCCCCAAAAGTTTTTATTTCCTTGCCAGCAGTATTTAGCGATTTATACCATCCCATTCTATATTTGGCCAGAAATTCATAAGCCGCAATAACCTGCTTAGTTGAACCACTAGGCGAAATCTTGCTGTTTCTAATTTTTATGGCGGCAAAAATATTGTTATCCGTTTCAAACTCGCTGTCAAATAAAGAAAGTTGATAGGGACGGTCGTCCGGTCTAAATTGCTCCTTACCGATAACAGATACTATATTAAAAATTACCCGTAACGCATTAATTGGAATTTCCGCAGCCTCGTTGTTTTCGAAAAAAAAATCATCAACAAAGCGATTTCCTAATCGTATTTTATCTGGGACCAGATCAGAATTATTTTCAAATTCTTTTCGGATAATCCGCTGATCTTTATTAAGGATTACCATACCAATATCTCAATTGAAATTACTTGTTCATAACTCAGTGATCATTGCAATATAATTTCCTCACTTCCCAATGTCTTTAGTCCGTCGTTCAAACTATAATATTGAAATCTATTGATTCCCATGAACTTAAAAACACGTTTTTCCACTTTGCCAAATCCGGAAACTTTTATTTTTTGAATGCCCTTGTATTCTGCAAGAATTCCCTTAATTGTTACACGCTGACCAAGTCTTAAATCGCTTATATTCATTATTTCGGTTTTTAAAATTATCGGTGTTACTAAAATTATTATGCGCTTCAAGTTTCGGATTAACTCCTGAACTTTTGCAATATTCTGAACAGTATTATACCGCATTATTGTTTTAAATAGGGCATCGTATTTTTCAATGCTGATTTCCAGTTGGTAATCGGTCTGTCAAAATTGTTTTTCCAGCCGTTATTTTTCCAGCTGTCATACTTATTTTTTATCTGCGGAAGTAATCGATCCTCGTAACTGTCATTCAACTTCGCATGTTTAATAAATTCTTCGAGCGTGGGAATGTCATTTTCTGCCTCGGAAAGTTTAATAGTTTTCTTTATCATATTTTCAGGCAGAATCCCCATAGGCACATTAATTTTTTGATATAGAACTTCCATTTTTGGACCCTCAGAAGCCATTTCATTTTTCCCATTGTGGAGGGTTTCATTTAACGTTAGTGGATAATCAAGATGTAGCTGAACTTCAGCAGGAACACCGCTTCGGGTTTGGTAAGAAATGATTCCAAAGTGTCGAAGTTTTTCTTTACTTATTTTAACAGTTTTTCTTGTTATTTTAAGTTCTCTACTGATTTGGCTGTCTGACACAGAAAATTTACCATATGCCCTCTCGCATCCAATTTTCAGAAGGTAGAAATACACAGAAACAGCAGATAACCCAAGCGCTTTATTTTCATTAAACTGCCATATCCTGGTCGATAAATCACGGTAATCAAATTTCATGTTTTCCAAATAACTTTAAGGCCTTGTCCGTTTCAACTATAATGATATTGCCATTTTGTATTATCGCCTCATTTATTATTCCTGAGGATTTAATTTCTGATGCTTTAGATAAAGAGCAGCCAAAAATTTTAGCTATTCCTTTCAATCCATATTCGTACTTTTTTTCAGCGTTCAAAGTTTTTGCAACGTCTAAAAATTCCTCGACTGTTAACTGCCAGATTGGTGTTTTAGGATCTATCTTTTCCATGTATTTTCTGATTAGAAACTGTATTAGTGTCTTTTGCCTTATTCACTTTAGAATCCAATTTTATGCAGCCGCTTTCCATTCATCCTCAAGTTTCGCAAGGTTCCTGTGAATATATTTAAGAGTTTTTTGACTTCAGAACTTCTAAGCCACACTTTTTCATCCTTTCTCGTGCCCTTGAATTAAGGTTTCAATACTTTCCAAAAGTTCCATTTTAAACTGCTGGATTTCATCTTTGGCTAAAACTTCAAGTGTCATAATTTTTGAATTAGGTTGAGAGTATTTCTGTAAATCAATTGACAGAAATACATTTTACTTTGATTTGTATTGACAAATTTTGGAATTATGGTGCTATAAAACACCCAAGGTATACCCAAGTTGGGTGTAAATTTTTTGAGAAAGGCTATATTCTAGGCAGCT
This sequence comes from Pseudomonadota bacterium, assembly GCA_023393635.1. GTDB lineage: Bacteria > Pseudomonadota > Gammaproteobacteria > Pseudomonadales > Moraxellaceae > Alkanindiges. Next base: position 210 of record JAEWKT010000058.1, on the reverse strand, counting down.
GTGAGCATTAATTTATCAAGACAGCAACAATTTTTCCTCACAAATCTTGAAAATATGAGTACGGAAAAACTCACTTTTCACCAATGTACAAGATGTGGAAGATAGAAGGTATATTTAGTCATCTTCGATATCCATCTTTCGGTTTAAATGCACTTCAAGACTATTTAAGAACTTTGTTCGGGATGATCTGTTTTTTATCTCAAGATAAGT
>JAEWKT010000047.1 GCA_023393635.1 Pseudomonadota bacterium | reverse complement strand
CGGCGCCATCGTCAAAGGCCCCGTGCCCTTGCCGACGCGCATGAAGCGTTTCGACATCCTGCGTTCGCCGCACGTCAACAAGACGTCGCGCGACCAGCTGGAAATCCGCACGCACCAGCGCCTGATGGACATCGTCGACCCGACCGACAAGACCGTGGACGCGCTGATGAAGCTCGACCTGCCGGCTGGCGTGGACGTCGAGATCAAGCTGCAGTAATCCTGCTGGCTGCGATGCAGGGGTCGGTGGCGCCGCAACGGCGCGGCTGGCCCCTTGCTTAACGCGGGCTTGCCTATTGGGCAAGGCCCGCGTTATACTTTGCGGCTTCGCGTTTTTGCGCGCCGGGCATCGCTGCCCGGGTTTGGCAAGAACAGCGGAGTTTCATCAACCTTCTTTCGTGCGCTTTCGCTTCTGGAAAAGGGAGCCGAGCGCAACGCCCGGGCCAATTGCAGTCGGGGCGGCGGAAGTTTCGGAGCAAAACCAAATGAGTCTGAGCAACTCCCTCGGGTTGCTGGGCCGCAAGGTGGGCATGATGCGCCTGTTCACCGATGACGGAGAAGCGATTCCCGTCACGGTGCTGGATGTGTCCAACAACCGCGTGACCCAGGTCAAAACTCAAGCCAACGACGGCTACGTGGCCCTGCAGGTCACGTTCGGTGCACGCAAGGCCTCCCGCGTGACCAAGCCTGAAGCCGGCCACCTCGCCAAGGCGGGTGTCGAAGCCGGTGAAATCATCCGCGAGTTCCGCGTCACCGAAGAGACCGCCGGCAAGTATGCCGCCGGCACCGCGGTGCCCGTGGCCGACGTGTTCGCCGTGGGCCAGAAGGTCGACGTGCAGGGCACCTCGATCGGCAAGGGCTTCGCCGGCACCATCAAGCGCCACAACTTCGGCTCGCAGCGCGCCTCGCACGGCAACAGCCGTTCGCACAACGTGCCCGGCTCGATCGGCATGGCGCAGGACCCCGGCCGCGTGTTCCCCGGCAAGAAGATGACCGGCCACATGGGCGACGAGACCGTGACCACGCAGAACCTGGACGTGATCCGCATCGACGAAGCGCGCCAGCTGCTGCTGATCAAGGGCGCCGTTCCCGGCTCCAAGGGCGGTTTCGTCACCGTCCGTCCGGCCATCAAGGCCAAGGCTTCCAAGGAGGCGAACTAAATGCAGCTCGAACTCCTGAATGACCAGGGCCAGGCCGCGTCCAAGGTGGACGTGCCCGAAACGGTCTTCGACCGTCAGTACAACGAATCCCTGATCCACCAGATCGTGGTGGCCTACCAGGCCAATGCCCGCCAGGGCACGCGCGCCCAGAAGGACCGCCAGCAGGTGCGTCACTCGACCAAGAAGCCCTTCAAGCAAAAGGGCACCGGCAACGCGCGCGCCGGCATGACCTCCTCCCCACTGTGGCGTGGAGGCGGACGCATCTTCCCGAACCTGCCTGAAGAAAACTTCACGCAGAAGATCAACAAGAAGATGTAGCGCGCCGGCATGGCGTCCATCCTGTCGCAGCTGGCCCGCGAAGGCCGTCTGGCCGTGGTGGATTCGCTGAAGCTGGAATCGCCGAAGACCAAGGTGCTGGCCGACAAGTTCAAGGCCATGAACCTGGAATCGGTCATGGTCATCGCCGACGAGGTCGACGAGAACCTGTACCTGGCTTCGCGCAACCTGAAGAACGTGTTCGTGGTCGAGCCGCGCTACGCCGATCCGGTGTCGCTGGTGCACTTCAAGAAGGTGCTGGTGACCAAGGGCGCCATCGACAAGCTCAAGGAGATGTTCGCATGAGCCGCGTCAATCCCACTCCCGCCGAGCGCCAGTTCGACGAAGGCCGCCTGATGCAGGTGCTGGTCGCCCCCATCGTGTCCGAGAAGGCCACCATGGCGGCTGAAAAAGCCAACGCTGTGACGTTCAAGGTGCTGCAAAACGCCACCAAGCCCGAGATCAAGGCCGCCGTCGAGCTGCTGTTCAAGGTCGAGGTCAAGGGTGTGTCCGTGCTGAACACCAAGGGCAAGGAAAAGCGCTTCGGCAAGTTCATGGGTCGCCGCGACAACGTGCGCAAGGCCTATGTGCTGCTCAAGGAAGGTCAAGAGCTGAACCTGTCCGGGGAGGCTGCGTAAACCATGGCTGTCATCAAACTCAAACCGACTTCCCCGGGCCAGCGTGGCGCGGTGAAGATCTCGCGCGACCACCTGCACAAGGGTGAGCCGTACGCACCGCTGCTGGAGCCCAAGTTCCAGAGCGCCGGCCGCAACAACAACGGCCACATCACCATCCGCCACCGTGGCGGCGGACACAAGCACCACTACCGCGTGGTCGACTTCCGTCGCAACAAGGACGGCATCACGGCCAAGGTCGAGCGCATCGAGTACGACCCGAACCGCTCGGCGCACATTGCCCTGGTGTGCTACGCCGACGGCGAGCGCCGCTACATCATCGCTCCGCGCAACCTGGAGGTGGGCGCGACCATCGTCAGCGGCTCCGAGGCGCCGATCCGCGTCGGCAACACCCTGCCGATCCGCAACATCCCGGTGGGCTCGACCATCCACTGCGTCGAGCTGAAGGCCGGCGCCGGTGCCCAGATGGTGCGCTCGGCCGGTGCTTCTGCCACGCTGCTTGCGCGCGAGGGCCTGTACGCCCAGGTGCGCCTGCGCTCCGGCGAAGTGCGCCGCGTGCACATCGAGTGCCGCGCCACCATCGGCGAAGTGGCCTACGAAGAGCACAGCCTGCGCCAGCTCGGCAA
>JAEWKT010000043.1 GCA_023393635.1 Pseudomonadota bacterium | reverse complement strand
TTCAACCAAAAAGTCACCGCAAAAAACTCAAATTGTGGAAAACTCGGTTGTTACCAAGAAAAAAACCACTCCTTTAGCTGCTGATGTACGCAATAAAATTGAAGGGCTAATTCGAGAAAACAATTTTTTCTCTGCTGAAGCACAAATTAACCAGGCTTTAAACAAAGACAATTCACAGCATGAGTTATATTTACTGTTGCTTGATATTCACATCTTGCAGAAAGACGAATTTGCAATTAGCCAGCTGATTAATCACCTGCGTTCATTAGAACTGGATGATTTTCTAGAACAAGCACTTGCAAAAAAAGCAGCCCATGAAAAAGAGTCTGTAAGCTCTAGAGATACCATTGATTTTCGACCAGAATCAACAGTGGCAACAACTCCAAATAACGAAGTTGCTACACCTAAAAATACCGCAGATTTTGATGCCTTGATGAATGATGCTGTTGCGCCAGCAGCAACAGCAACTGACCTGTCTTTTGATCAATTACCACAAGACAAGCTTTCTCCTCAAACAGAAACTGTTGAAGAAATAACCCCTCTTGATTTCAGCACTCTATCTCTGGATTCAACGGCAGAAACCAAAACTCCAGCAGCGGAAGAAGTTAAACCTTTAGATTTTGGTCATTTAAATTTCAATACAATCACGACTGAAGAAACAAAAGTAGAAACCGCTCCGGTTCAGGTCATTCAACCTTTAGATTTCTCGTTTAGTTTAGACACTGCAGCAGCTGAACAATCTCCCCCTACAGCTAATGCAACCGTAAATGCTGAACCTACGCTTGAAGATAAACCTGAATTTAATTTTGATTTCTCGCAAACAGAAACTGTTACAGCCCCTGAAGCCAAAATTGCGCAGCAAGAAACTAAGCCTGGCTTAGATCTGGACTTTAATTTAGAAGCTGCTACCCCTATTGAAGAGCCAGCTGTATCAGCAGCGCCAGCGAAAGCTGCTGGGGTAAGTTTCGATATTAGCAATGTCAGCGCTGCAGCAAAAGCTGACAAAAATGATCCATTGGTGCAATCTTTCCCCGAACTGGTTGAAGTCGATGAAATCAGCCTGAATCTAGAACTGGCACAGCAATATATTCAACTGGGTGCATTTGAATCGGCACGTGAATTATTGGCAGAGCAAGAAGCCGGATATACGGCTGAACAACGCCAACAGGCAGATCATTTGCGTAATCAAATAGCATCTTAAGCTATTTCGATCTACTATAAAGCAGTCATCCTTGGCTGCTTTTTTTATGATGAAAAAAATAGCGTTAATCTATATGGGCGGTACATTTGGCTGTATTGGTGATCCACTCAGTCCCATGCCGGCCGAGCAATTTATTCCAAAACTGCAACATATTCTTCCTCTAGATCAGCAGATCGAATGTTTTGTTGCACCGGTCATTCAAGACAGTAGTGCCTGTACAGCCCTAGATTGGCTGAAACTGATTCAGTATATTCAACGGCTTCAGCTACAGCAATTTCAGCATTTTGTGATTATTCATGGGACTGATACCCTCAGTTATGCCGGTGCTGTGCTGTCACGCTTTCTGGGTCAATCCGCACATGTGGTCATGACTGGAAGCCAGTATCCGCTATTAAATGCTGCCGGCGACAATACCCGTGAATTTACCGATGCCATTGATAATTTAAACTTCGCCTTAGACTGCGTGGTTAAATATCCTGTTGGAGTATATTTAGCCTTTCATCATCATTTGGTTCATGCCCAAACTGCATTAAAAATCCACACCACAGAACTGGATGCCTTTAGCGGACTCAATGCAGCCAATCCTATTTTCCATAGTCCTAGCTATATCGTACATGAAGATGATCTCAACAAGGCATCGACATTTAACTGTTTAAGCCTGATGATGCAGCCGCTTGATTTGGCTCAGCAAGTGGCCAATCTGCAAAACATTTGCCAAGCCCCACCAAATTGCCTGATCCTGCAAGGTTTTGGTACAGGAAATCTGGCGGTAAATGAATCCTTCATTGCCTGCATTCAACAATTACAGGCAGTGGACTGTGCCGTCATTTTAACCACTCAAGTGCCTTTCGGTGGTATCGATCAACGTTATGCCATCAGCCAATGGACTGGGCAAGCCAATATTCTTCTGAATGATTGTTTGGGGCATGCAGATCTTTATGCAAAAGCACTGAAAATGTATTTACAATACGATGCTGTAGACCAATGGCAGGCTCATTGGCATGATCACGTGTAATTTGAGGTAAATATGCAACGTTTTGCGGTCGGTATTGAGTTTTCTGGGGTTGAGTATCGAGGATGGCAAACTCAGCAAACTGGCGTGCGTAGCGTACAGGAAACCATTGAAAAAGTACTGTCCAAAGTTGCAAATGAACCGATCATGCTACATGGTGCAGGTCGTACCGATGCCGGCGTGCATGCCACCAATATGGTGGCGCATTTTGATACTCAAGCCATCCGCAGTATTGATGGCTGGCTGATGGGCTCAAACAGCCAACTTCCTAAGGATATTTCAATACAATGGATTAAAGAAATGGATATGGCATTCCATGCCCGTTTCAAAGCACAAGCACGACGTTATCGTTACGTGGTGTATAACAATCCAGTGCGTCCCGCATTACTTTATAAACAAGTTACCCATGTATATTATCCGCTTGATTCAGACAAGATGATTGAGGCTGCGAAAAAATTTGAAGGCACGCATAATTTTGAAAGTTTCCGTGCCGCAGCCTGCCAGTCCAATCAGCCGGTTCGTCATGTCAGACATTGCCGTTTAATTCAACATGGCTGCTATCTGGTTCTGGATATTCAGGCTGATGGCTTCTTGCACCATATGGTACGCAACATCATGGGCTGTTTACTGGAAATTGGTCAGGGCATGTATGAAATTGACCATATTGACGAAATTTTTGCCGCTGAAGACCGTAAAGCCGCAGGAATCACCGCACCGCCAGATGGCTTGTATTTTATCCATGCGGATTATCCAGAACAGTTCGATCTTCCGAAACAGCCTTTGGGGCCGCACTGGTTAAATATGCCGGAATAAAAAGTATTTTCTAAATTTGAACTGTTCATTTAAAAATAACTACCTCCCCTAACCCCTCCTAACAGGAGGGGAAATTCCTCGCGTTAAAAATGCGTTTAGAAAAGTCCCCCTTTGAAAAAGGGGGATTTAGGGGGATTTTTTAATCAAAGAACTTAACGCTGCTTGCGTTTCCGATATTCCACAGGCGTTTCATTGGTCCAGCGCTTAAAAGCACGGTAAAAAGTACTCGGCTCGGAAAATCCGGTGAGATAGACAATTCGCTCTACACTTTCCGCTGTATTGGCCAATAATTTCTTCGCCAAACGACAGCGATAATCAGACAGAATTTGCTGAAAACTGGTATTGGCTTCACTCAGCTGGGTACGTAAACGGCGTGGAGTAATATTTAAATGGGTTGCTACGGTTTCCAAAGTGGTTTCGCCACTTTCTAACGTCGAGCCAATCGCACGGCGCACTTCCCCAACCAGATCATAACGCGCCAGCTCTTGCAGCTTTTCAATCGCCAATTGCTCATGCAACTGCAACAGCTCCGGTTCTGCTTGCCATAACTGGTAATCTAAAATTGCGGGATCGAAATATAAACGGGTTTCTTTTTGCCCTAAGCTAACCGGACATTCATAGACTCGGAAATACTCATCATCGGGCGCGCCCTGACTGAAGTTAAAATCGATATAGATCGGCTGAAAACGACCTTCGGTAATAAATTTGAAAAAACGCAATACGCCGGATAATGCACATTCGGAAAAATGCCGGTTGACGATATTTTCGCCCCAAGGCTGCTCACCATTGGTTAAATAGCAGCGATCATCTTCAATCACCAGTGTGGCATGAAAGGCATCACTGATCAGGCGCTGATAGGCCAGTGCACGCTTCAGCCCTTCACCAAAGTTTTCACTGGAAATGAACAGGTGTTCGATCACTTGACCACGGTATAAGGGCAGGTGTTCACCTAAATGCAACCCGATATCAGGATCCTTACTAACCTCTTCCGCCGCCACCCAAAAAGCATATTGGGCACTGAGCGGGGTACGATCATTGGTTTCGACCTGATTTAAGGCTACACCAGCTTTCATTAAAATTTCTTCAGTTGGCAAACCCGAACGACGGATGGCTTGATAGCCTAGTCGCAAAACAA
>JAEWKT010000036.1 GCA_023393635.1 Pseudomonadota bacterium | reverse complement strand
AAAACGACTGATTACTCCGCTTGTTACAGGTATTGTGGTACTGCTGATTGGTTTAACCTTAATTAAAGAAGGTTTAATCAGTATGGGTGGCGGTTATCAGGCCATGGGTGATAAAACCTTTGCCAATGCAGATAACCTGATCATGTCATGTACCGTACTGGCCATCATTATTGTCTTGAACCGTGTACGTATTACCTGGGTCAAAAGCTCAGCCATTTTGATTGCCCTGATTATTGGTTATGCCCTTGCCGGTTTCATGGGACATCTTGATTTTTCCGGCTTGAAAGATGCACCATTGGTACAAATTCCAACCCCAATGCATTTTGGTTTAAGCTTCTCTTGGAGCTTGTTTATTCCAATGGCATTCATTTATTTGGTGACCTCACTGGAAGCGATTGGCGATATTACCGCGACCTCTAAAATTTCCAACCAGCCTGTAGATGGTGCAAAATGGATGGAACGTATTAAAGGCGGTGTGCTGGTGAATGGTGCCAACTCATTTCTTGCAGGTATCTTCAACACTTTCCCAAGTTCTGTTTTTGCGCAAAATAATGGCGTGATTCAGCTTACTGGGGTTGCGAGCCGTTATGTGGGTATCTGGATTGCTGCATTATTGGTGATTCTGGGCTTGCTTCCTGCTGTTGCTGGCGTGATTCAGGCTGTGCCTCAAGCAGTACTCGGCGGTGCAGTCATGGTGATGTTTGGTGCAGTGGCTGCCTCAGGTATTAATATTCTGTCAGGCATTCATCTTGACCGTCGTGCCCTACTGATTATTGCCATTTCTCTGGCACTGGGTTTGGGTGTTGCACAAGTCCCACAAATTTTGGAGCATCTTCCAGAATTATTCCGTAACATCTTCAGTTCAGGTGTAGCGACTGGTGGTATTGCCGCATTACTCTTAAATATTATTCTTCCTGAATCGAAGAAATAATTTCATTTCAGCATCAACTCTGCCCAGCATTGTCTGGGCAGAGTTTTTCAATGGCGAGATAAAAAATGGATCCAAGAAGTGAAGTTGTCATTCGACAGCATGAATATCTTTCTGGACGTGTGCTTTTAGTCAATGCACCGACTGATGATTTACTTTCCAATCTAGAGAAAGACATCACCCCATGTTTGTGGACATGGAATTATAATGAATTTCAATATTTTCAGTCTCAGCAAGCCGCTGTACATTTTGGTGTAGAGCTTCCTGAAGGCAGTTTTGACCAGACCATTATTTTTGTGCCTAAGTCCAAAGAACTCTTAAACTACCTGCTGCATAATGTAGTCAACCGCTTGGGGTTGGGAGCGTCGATTTTCCTGGTTGGGGAAAAGAAAGGAGGCGTTGAGCGTGCAGCCAAACAGCTACAGCCTTATGGTAAAGCCGTCAAACTGGATAGCGCACGCCATTGCCAATTATGGCAGATGACGATTGAATCGACGGTTAAAGCCAAAGCTTTGGCAGATTGGGCACAACAATATACTGTTAGCACACCAAAAGGTGATCTCAGCATTTGTGCCCTTCCCGGCGTATTCAGTCAAAATCGTTTAGATGTTGGTACAGCAGTATTCTTACCGTTTTTATCGCAAGTCACTTCAGGTAAAATTGCCGACTTTGGCTGTGGTGCAGGGATCATCAGTGCTTTTCTGGCAAAACTGAATCCCAAAAACCGTATTTTTGCTATGGATGTGGACGCATTCGCATTAGCCTCTACCCGCATGACCTTTGAAAAAAATAGCCTCTCACCAGAACAGCTGGAAATTACCGCTGTTAGCGGTATTGAAGATGCTCCTCTTTTCCTGCATGCCATTGTCAGCAATCCGCCTTTTCATCAAGGCATTCATACCGATTACAATGCCAGTGAAAACTTGTGCAAGACTTCACGCCGTCATTTGAAATCGGGTGGCGAATTATGGATTGTGGCAAACCGCTTTTTAAATTATCCATTACTTATTGAACAAAGCTTTGGTGCATGTACCACCAAAGCAGATCAACAAGGTTTTAAAGTGCTGTTCGCTAGCACTGAAAAGAAATCTTAAGGAACAACGATGAGCGAAACTCAATCTGCACATTTACAGCGTAAGCTGGGTGCACGTCATTTGAATATGATCGCCATTGGTGGTTCTATCGGTACAGGCTTATTCCTGGCTTCTGGTGCAACAATTGCCAATGCCGGTCCGGGCGGTGCTTTATTGGCTTACTGTCTGATTGGGATCATGATTTATTTCCTGATGACCAGTCTGGGTGAGCTTGCAACCCACAACCCGACTTCAGGTGCCTTCTTTACCTATGGCACCAAATATGTCGAAGGCGGTTTTGGCTTCGCATTGGGATGGAACTATTGGTACAACTGGGCCATTACCGTTGCATTTGAACTGGTTGCAGTTCAGTTCATTATGAAATTCTGGTTCCCTGATATTCCAGGATTCTACTGGAGTGCCATTTTCCTTGCCGTTATTTTTGCTATTAACTCACTCTCTGTAAAAGGCTTTGGTGAAAGCGAATTCTTATTCTCTTTAGTTAAAGTCATTGCCATCATTGTGTTTATTATTATTGGTATTGCCATGATTGCGAAAATCATGCTGACGCCAAACATGGTGACTTTTGCCAACTGGACTAAAGGTGATGCACCTTTTGTGGGTGGCTTACAGGCCATGATCGGTGTCGCCATGATTGCCGGGTTCTCCTTCCAGGGCACAGAGATGGTGGGTGTGGCTGCAGGTGAATCCAAAGATCCTAAAAAGACTATTCCTGTGGCTATTAAGCAGATTTTCTGGCGTATTTTATTGTTCTATGTGGTGTGTATATTCATCATTGGAACATTAGTGGCCTATGATGATCCGCGTCTATTACAGGCGGCTGCGAGCGATAATATCACCCTGTCACCCTTTACTTTACTGTATGAAAAAGTCGGTTTTGCTTTTGCTGCAGGTTTAATGAATGCGGTGATTTTAACTGCAATCCTGTCTGCGGGTAACTCGGGCATGTATTCATCGACCCGTATGCTGTTTGACATGGCACGTAAAGGTAGTGCACCAAAAATCTTTGGTAAACTTGATGCGCGTGGCGTACCAATGAATGCTTTGTATGCAACCACTGCTATTGCAGCGCTCTGCTTCCTTACTACCTTTATTGGTGAGCAGCAAGTATTTAACTGGTTGTTAAATATGTCAGGCATGTGTGGTTTTATTGTCTGGCTGGGCATTGCCATTTCACACTACCGTTTCCGCAAAGGTTATTTGGCACAGGGTTATAAACTGGAAGATTTGGCTTATAAAGCCAAGTTTTTCCCGTTTGCGCCTTGGTTTGCATTTATTCTTTGTACCATTGTAGTGTTGGGACAAAATTATCAAGCCTTCCTTAGCGGTGACTGGCTTGGCGTGTTATCTACTTATATCAGCATTCCATTATTTTTGGTGATTTGGCTGGGTTATAAATGGAAAAACAAAACCAAGTTGGTTTCTTATCAAGACATGGATGTTAAGCCCATGAATCCTGATCAGGACTAACGCTACTGTTGTCATAAAAAAACAGCCTTTGGGCTGTTTTTTTTATTTTTATGATCGTCAGTCGTGTGCCAAAAATTCTTTCAAGGCAAAGCTGACTTCATTTTTATGGGTGGTACATAAACCATGCGGTGCACCCTTAATTTGCTCTTCTACCCCATGTTTTAAAAGTTTGACTGCCTGCTGACTACAAATTCCTGGCGGTACAATTTCATCTGCTGTTCCATACATCACCAAAGTAGGTACAGTAATCTGGGTTAAATCTTCACGTAAATCTGTTTCTGAAAATGCGTGGATACAGTCGTAATGAGCCTTGATTGAACCTTGCATTGCAATACGCCAAAAATTTTGTATCACACCTTCCGAGGTTTTATTTAAAAGTTTGTCATAGCCATAAAACTGTTTGGCAAAATCTAGATAAAAATCAGCTCTGTTATCGAGTAAATTTGCCCGCATTTCATCAAAAATATCTGGATCAACGCCATGTGGATTATCATCTCGCCAAATCAGTAAGGGAGTAACAGCCGCAATCAAGGCCAGTTTAGTGACTTTATTTTGGCCATATTTTGCCGTATAACGGGTGACCACTGCCCCACCAGTAGAATGTCCAACTAAAGCAAATTCAGTTAAACCGAGGTGCTCAATAAGTTGATGCATATCTTGCGCATATTGATCAATAGTATGTCCAGTCCAAGGCTGACTCGACCGTCCATGAC
>JAEWKT010000008.1 GCA_023393635.1 Pseudomonadota bacterium | reverse complement strand
CACTAACCCTTCTACAAACTCGTATAAGCGTTTGGTTCCACATTTCGAAGCACCGATTATGCTTGCTTACTCAGCGCGTAACCGTTCTGCATCTATCCGTATTCCTTACGTGTCTAGCCCGAAAGGCAAGCGTATTGAAGCGCGTTTTCCAGATCCAATGATGAACCCGTACCTAGGTTTCGCGGCATTGTTGATGGCTGGTCTTGACGGTATTCAAAACAAGATCCACCCAGGTGAAGCTGCAGACAAAAACTTGTATGATCTTCCTCCTGAAGAAGAAGCTAAAATCCCTACAGTGGCGCATAGCCTGGATATGGCGCTTGAAGCTCTTGAAGCTGATCACGATTACCTTCTTAAAGGTGGTGTGTTCACTAAAGAAATGCTTGATGCGTATATCGAACTTAAAACTGAAGAAGTACGTCGTCTTAATACGACTACTCACCCGGTTGAATTTGATATGTACTACAGCTTGTAATTCATATTCGAATTTAAGTTCAAGAAAAACCCGCGCTTGTCGCGGGTTTTTTGTATGATGGGATGAAGATTTACAAGAGTCATCCCATCATGGCAAAGCCACGTAAAAAACATACAGGTTTCTTCCCTTGGATAGATCCAACAGATCAGTCTAAGGGATTTAAACTGAACTTTTCAGAAGTCACATATTTGGAAGTGAGTCGCACTGTTGAGGGGTATAAGCAAGCGCAATTTGTAGAATTAAAAAACCCTGAATTGGCTTTAGAATTTGATTATCCGCAAAGCTTTTATATTAGTGCTGAAGGGTTGATCTTAATCAAAACACCTCAAGGAAAATTTGAAGTGATTGCTAAAACGGATAATGCATAATTTTTTGAGAAATAATGCCTTTGCAATGCTGCCAAGGCATGGATGAGTTATTTTAATTAATCGAGTTGATGCTGTTTTAAATTGTCTGTTTCATAAGGTGCATCTTCTGCAGGATAGCGCAGCTCTTGCCCTTGAGTTTTAGCAATTGACCAAATCACACTTTCACCTGCAGGAATATTTTGATTCTGCTGCCTGTAAATGGGATGTTGGAATGCTTGCTCTGCAGAAATAAATGTCCAATCTTGCTGCTGAAAGGCAGTAATTACATCATTTAAGAATGCCGCATTAATCGCATTTACATGTAACAGTAAAACATGCTGGGGTGAGCGTTGTAATGTTTGTACTGCAAGTTGATCATAATATTCTGCGCGATCTAATAAATGACGTATATAAGCTTGCTTTAAACGCTGTAATTTTTCAGTGTCATCTTGTTTTGCGTAATCTAGATATTTTCGGTTATAAAACCAGTCGCTGGCATCTATACTGACTCCACCAATTTTATAGTGGTTTTGATACAGCCATTGATAAACAGTGTCGCGTTTTTCAACAGTGTTGCCTTCCTTTAAAAATGGATAACGATAGATCCGCTGATAATTCGGCAGTGTGTTTAACACAGTATCCGCATCGGTAATGCTTTGAATATAAGCTTGAGCTGAGATGTTGTCTTTATTTAAGTTCTGATGTAAGGCACTGTGATTCCCAATAATATGCCCCTCATTACCCCAGTTTTCAATGAGCTGCTTGCCTTGATAATCACCAATTTTAATTAAACTTGGAAAGACCATACTTTTAATTTTATGTTCATCGAGTTGTTTTAAGATCTGTTGATTAATAACCGTTGCTCTAGGATTTTGTTGTGGATTTAAACCATCATCAAAACTGAGTGCAATATCTCTGGCTTGTGTAAGCGAGCTTAGTGCAAGACAAACTGCCATTGCTATAGATGCTTTAAGAGAGCGAGATGGACGTAAATGGGTATTTATCATTATTTAAATATTCATGCAGCATTTAATGTTCAGGGATACTGGGTATATTAAGTCGGAGCTAAGATATTCATACATTAACATAAATGGCTGTAAATCCGCCCATCAACAGTTAAGGCTCTGTGTATAATCATCACGATGCATAAGTGCATTGATAATGTTAGTTTTATAAAGGCGAGGGATATGCGGGCGGCAGCAAAACTTCAATTACAGCAACAAATTCCAGAAGCGTTAAAAACATGGCTCTATGCTTCAGGGTCTTTGACACAACAATTGACAGATTTGGCTGGTGGGGTATTTAAGGTTCAGCCCATTGAAGAGCATTATCAGCGGCTTCTACATGCAGATGCGCAATGGATGAATATGCCGCATCAGCATACTTCATGGGTGCGTGAAAGCTATCTATATGGCTGTGAAGATGCACCGTGGGTGAAAGCCAAAAGTATCTTTCCAATTTTAAGTTTGCAATCCCGGGCACGCATCTTTCAGCATATTGGTAAAAAACCCATCGGATGGTTTCTGTTCCAACGCACCAATCCGGTTTGTCAGCGGCGGGTAATTCTACTTGAGGATGGCTGGACACGACAAAGTTGCTATACTTGGCATGGCTGTAAATTCATTGTGCAGGAAACTTTTTTGCCTGCATTTGAACGCTTTATTCAACAAAAAATTAAACAGTAACCTGGTTAAGGAATGTCATGGCAACTGCGCATCAAATTACCTGGCGTGAACGTCTGGAAGCTTATTATTATCTCTGCCGTTT
>JAEWKT010000003.1 GCA_023393635.1 Pseudomonadota bacterium | reverse complement strand
GAGTAATGATATTGCGATATTTAGCCCGAACCTGGAAACGGAACCCTTGTGCGGTTTCGACCAGTTCGATTGATCTGCCATGTTGTAGCATGGCGAGCTGTTGTAACAACTGACGCAATTCCTGTTTATTATATTGATTTTGGAATGCTTCTTTCAAACGTGCAAGCGAAACAGCTGTTTCACTGGCAAAAATAATGGCTTCCAGCTGCATCAACACTTCATGCTGGTTATCTGCAACAGATAAAGGGGTAGCTTGCTGATCTGTCATGCGGACACTCCTTGAATCGCGAGTGGGGCTTCAATACCGCTGGCAATAATATTCACTTTTTGTTGGCGGCTAAGCTCTAAAATGGCCATAAAAGTCACCACCATGCCCATGCGCCCCTGGCTGGGTTTGAGCAGGGCTTCAAAATGCAGGATTTCACCGGACTGTAAACGGCGTTCAATAAAAGCAATCCGTTCTTCCAGTAACACCGGTTCTTGCTGAATTTGATGGACTACCGGTTCTGGGCGGTTAAACACACAAAACAGGGCATCGCGTAGCTGGCTGACATCATAGCCTTCATGGCTTTGCACCACATGACCCAGACTGACATTGCTCGGAAAGGTATCACGTTCCAGAACCGGCATTTGACCCAGACGTTCAGCCGCCTGTTTCACCCGTAAATAAGTTTCCAACCGGTCAATCAGTTCCTGTTTAGGGTCTTTTTCAACGACGATGTTAGCGCTCGGTTTTGGCAACAGCAGTCGTGATTTTAAATCAGCCAATAAGGCGGCCATGACCATATAATCTGCCGTCAGCTCAATATTCAAGGACTTCATGGCATCCATGTAAGATAGATATTGAGCAGCAATCGGAGCGATATCGAGCTGTAATAAGTCGAAACCGCTTTTTTGAATCAGGTAAATCAGGAAGTCGAGTGGACCTTCGAAATGCTCTAGCAGAATTTCAAATGCAGCAGGAGGAATGTATAAATCCTCTGGAATCGATTCTTGCCACTCATCCATAACACGGATGTGTGAGCTTGGCTCCATAGGATCATGGATAGGTTGATTCATTGCAGTTATAGGCCACGCGAATTTTCAAAGGCATGCAGGATGCTTTTGCTTCGATCTCGCATCGAAAGAAAAAGCACGTAATTAGTAAGCGCTAGTGTAATGGAAATTTGACTTCAAATAAATTAGTTAAGTGATCAAATACAAAAAAACCTGAAATTAAGTAAGGTTTTTGAGCTGATGGATTATGTGAAATGGACTGGTTTTGTATGATTTTGATTTTTTAGACCAATCTATTTGATCTAATATTTAAATTGTTATGGACAAAACTGGCCATATCCCCAGCCTTATATACTTAATAAAATTAAAGAAAGTTCGGAATGGAATAACACAAAGTTTTTGAGCAATATTAAAGCCAATAAGACGAGATCTCATCTGCCATGGAAAATAATCAAAAGCTACAAGAAAATGAATATGGTCAATTTATTGGACTTCCGGTGTCTCATTCTTTGCCTCGCTATTTTTTAGTGGAAATCCTTTATGGAAAACATGCCACCTTGCAGGTACTGTCCTCAGCAATACTTGACCCGAATCGGATGCAGCAACTTTGGCAATGTGTACATGGCGAAGTAGATCGCAGTTGTTGGACTTATTTGCCTTATGCAGGTTTTGAAAGTGCAGGGGAATTGCAAACTGCGCTTGAAAATAACTTTAATTTCAAAAATTCAATCCATTATCTGGTCGAGGTCAATCATGCAATTGTGGGGTGGGTGGGCTTGCTGAATCAGCGATCTGCAGATCATGTCATTGAAATCGGCAATATTTATTTTTCCTACAAAATGAAGCAGTCTACAGCTTCGACAGAAGTTATCTATTTATTATTAAAAGCCTGTTTTGAGCAGGGCTTTCGCCGTGTGGAATGGAAGTGTGATGACTTGAATCTGCCGTCTAAACGGGCAGCCTTACGCTTTGGTTTTCAGCATGAAGGCACTTTTCGACAAGACCGTATTGCCAAAGGTCGTAACCGCAATACCGCCTGGTTTTCAATTCTGGATCAAGAATGGCCTGAACTGGAAAAAGCCTATCTGGCCTGGTTAAAAGCCGATAATTTTGATCAAAATGGGCAACAAAAATTGCGCTTGTGTGATTTTCTTTAATTTTGCTGAGCTATTGCGATGGTTGATCTATTGAGGTGTGGTTAGATAACTTGAGGGCGAATTCGATGATTCGTTGCGCGCTGTCTTGCATGCATAAATTCTGAGTTTGATAGATACTGGATAATTTGTGAATCAATGCAATTTCTGAGAAAAACGCATACACGGCGTTATTGATCATCAGGGATGGGACTTGCTCAGCCTCTGCTGCAATAACTTTGACTTCAGACTCAAGTGTCCAGGGAATTTCCGCATAAATTCGACTGGTTGCTGCAAAATCATGATGATTGAGTAGCAGATAAAAGAGATTCATTTTAGCGCTACTCCTTGATCCTGATCACTCCCTAATATTTAATCTTAACAGTGCTTATTCAAATGCGCTGACATCACCCATACCATGACGAATCACTTCAGGATGATCACCGGATAAATCCACGATACTGGTGGTATTTAAAATTCCCAGGCCGCCATCGACAAATACATCAATCCGTTTGCCCAGTTCCATTTCAATATCATAAGGATCATCTAGAGGATCTGTATGATTGGGAAGAATCAGCGTACTGGTTAATAGCGGTTCGTCCAATTCCTTCAATAACATTCGACAAATCGGATTGCTGGGAATACGCAGGCCAATGGTTTTCTTTTTAGGATGCATTAGTCGCTTAGGGACTTCGCTGGTTGCAGGTAATATAAAGGTGGTGACAGCGGGGGTATTATTTTTCAGCAACCGATACATGGCATTGTCCACCTTGGCATAGGTCGCAATATCGGATAAGTCACAACACAAGATCGCATATTGATGTTTTGGCCCAAGCCACGAATTTGTGCAATCCGCTCCATGGCATTTTTATTTCCGATCTGGCAGCCAATGGCATAAGCGGCATCGGTCGGGTAAACCACCACATCACCGGCGCGAATCCGCTCTACCGCCTGAGTGATTAAACGCGGCTGAGGATTATCAGGATGTATTCTTA
>JAEWKT010000032.1 GCA_023393635.1 Pseudomonadota bacterium | reverse complement strand
TTACCCAGTCGCTGTCGATGTTTACTACGGTGCCTTGGATCACTGCGCCTTTTTCGACGTCAAGATTTAATTGGCTTTCTTCAAATAAGGCGGCAAAAGATTCCGTCATGGTATACCTTGTTGGTTAATGAAGCCGTCCTGGATCAGTCAGGTACGGATTGAGTGAGATATATGCTGGCAAGGTAATTCTGATCAAAAGTCAGCACTATCATAAAAAAGTATAAAAACCTGTAAAACTAATTCTTAGCCTGCTGTCTATTGATATAGTCAACAAGCATGTTAAACACCTGGTCTATATTCAAGTTCGAGCTATCTACTAACAAAGCATCAGCCGCTGGTTTTAGCGGGGCAATGCTTCGTTCCATATCGCGCTTATCACGCGCTTGCAGGTCGGCTAAAATGGCATCAATTTTAGCATTAACACCCATGGCCTGCAACTGTTTTACACGGCGCTCGGCTCTGGCCTCGGCACTGGCAGTTAAATAAATTTTTGCAGGGGCCTGTGGGAATACGACTGTGCCCATATCGCGGCCATCAGCCACCAGGCCTGGTGCTTGTGCAAAGTCCTGCTGCCGCTTAAAGAGTGCTTTACGTAAACTGGGGATAACCGCTACTGTTGAGGCCATCGTCCCTACTTCTTCGGTACGGATTTTATCGGTGACGTCTTGTTTATTTAAGTAAATTTGGGTGGGTTGACCAGCAGAGGTAATAAACTCAATATCCAGATGTGCAGCAAGATGCTCAAGTTCAGCAAACTGTAATGGTTCAGTCAGTAAACCTGCTTCATGCGCTGCCAAGCCCAGTAACCGATACAACGCACCTGAATCTAAAAAATGGTAGCCAAAATGCTGGGCAATTCTACTGGCAAGTGTGCCCTTGCCTGAGCCACTTGGGCCATCAATCGTAATAACAAATACTGACATAGATTAACTCTTATAATTGACGCGCAGCTTTTGCAAGCCCTTGGCTTAAAGCAACTTTGAGTCCTGCCAGTATAGGTAAGGCTATAAAAGGTAGTTTGCCTTCAAGTTCAATTTCGTAAGTGAGCAAAGTGCCTTGTTCTGTAGTGGCAAATTTTAAACGGCCAATATGGTGTTTAACTAGCGGATTATTAATAATTTGATACTCTATAAGCTGATTAGGCTCCAGTACGGTAATTTCTTCTTGTAGCGGCTTAATAGGGCCAAAACCCATTTTACGTACAGAACCCACGCCGTCAGGATTTTGAGCATCAAGTGCATCTTCAGTCCGTTCTACTTGTAGCGGCCAGAAAATACTATTATAAGTTTTATGTTTTGCAAAAGCGGCAAATACTTGCTCAGGTGATTGTTTAAATTTTTGTTGGACAGTAATTTTTGCCATGTTGAGATACTCAATTAAAAAACCGCATTAGCCTAGCATGTTTTTTAGGATAGATTAGTGGAATTAAAAGACATTCATACAAATTTAGTGGCGATAGCACCACTTACCCAACACTGCACATCGCCACGATTTAGTGAAGCCAATTTAGCTAAATTAATTCAGCCTACATGACCTTACTTTACTTGTCCTTGCGTTAATTGCTGATTTAAGGTGCTTAATGCCACCTTGTGCAACTCTTTATCTTTCATCTTTTTACCAGCTAATGCTTTAGCTTGCTGATTAAAATATGAATAATGTGCTTTTTCATCTTTAGCTGCTTGTTTTAGTGCCAAAACTTCATCCTGATCAAAAGCATCTTGCCAGACCTGGCGCACCTGCTGCCAATAAGCCTGATTGTTTTTCCAGTATTCATCAGCAGGTTTAAAATTATAATCCTGTACTTTGGTATATTGATTCAAACCCAGTTCACGGGCTAGAGGGGCATTGGTTTTTAGATCGTACTTGATATTGTCCTGCTCATGTACCCAGCCAGATGGCGTTAATGCCTGACGATTGATCCCCACAATCACATCATAATCGGAACGCGTAGTATATTCACGGCGTGGTAATGGACGCATGGTTTCGTTGGAAGTCCATGCAATAACCCCTTTATTATTTACCCACTGACCATAGCCAGCATACCGTGGACTGTCATCAATCTGCCATACGGTTTGTAGCCATTGCCCTGTGACTTGTGCTTTATCCAGCTCAAGTTTTTTCCAGCTATAATTACCATTATAAACCCAGGATTGTGGCTGCTCAAATTCCCAGTCCTGCCGCCAGTGCTTCACTACTTGCCCATCTTCAGTGACTAAAATATGTTGAAGCACAATTTTTTGTGGCGTGTTTTCAATTACCTTAATAGTTTCATAGCCACTGGATTTGTCATCCGCATGGATTTTGTAGTCTTTTTTAAGGCTATAGAGCTCTTCGAACCGAAAGTCCACCTTATAGTCCCCTGCCATCGCCAAGATCGCTTCTCGGGCTTGCGTCTGGGTTAAGGGTGTTGAAACAATTTCCGCCTGAACGTTAGACGGAGAATCAATTGGGTTACCCCAGGCATTCGCAGTAAAAATGGCCATACTCATCGCCAGTCCTGTAGCAGTAAGAAAACGTGTTCGCATCTTCGTCTCACTTTAATTGAGGCTGAACCTTTCGGTCAGCAATAAAAAACCTAAAAACCCACAAATGTAGAAAAAACAGTCGTTAAGTAACTGTCATAATAATTATTGTAAATCTAAATGAAAAGCATTACCATTAATAAATGATAAATATTATCCATTAGGTTGCAATGACTGTGCTCTTTCCAAATTCTTTAGTGGCCTTTAAGGCTGGCTTTTGGGCTCAACAGATTCCTTATAAAAAAACCTTATTAATGCTGGCATTGGCAGGTAGTAGTGGCTTAATAACAGCTCAGGTATTTGCTGATGAAGCATCTACGCCTTACCAATCGGTATTTGAAACCCAGAAACTACCCACCATGGTGATTACTGCCACACGTAGCGAGAAATTGCTCAGTGACAGTCCAATTCGTACCGAAGTAATTGATGAAAAAGAATTTCAAAAAACTAACGCCCGCACCTTAAAAGATGCGCTGGAAAATGTTTCTGGTCTGCAATTACGAGAAATTCATGGCAAGTCAGGCTATGAGCTATCCTTGCAAGGCCTCAGTAGTGATCAGGTGCTGGTCTTAATTGATGGCCTACCATTGGCAGCTAGTACCAACTCAACAGTCGATTTATCGCAGTATTTATTAAGCAATATTGAGCGCATTGAGGTGATTAAAGGCGCATCTTCAGCACAATATGGCAGTGCAGCTATGGGCGGTGTGATTAACATTATTACCAAAAAGCCAACCGATGGCCTAAGCATGCAGGCTCAGGTCGATGTGGGAAGTTATGGCAAGCAAAATGCATCAGGTCGTTCAGCAAAAGCAAATGATCGCCATGCTCAGATTAGTGTGGAAGGCGGCATAGAACAGCTTCGTGGTCGATTATCATTTGATCAATTTGATAGTGATGGTTTTAGTATTGATCCTAAAAATTTTCCGCGCCAAGGTGATCAGCAGCAGCGGGAACAATATACGGCTTATGCTGTATGGGATCCCTTACAGCAGGCATCAATTTGGGCAGAAATAAACCACTATAAGGAAGAAGATGTACAGCGCGTGCTGAACTTTGTACCGCCCTACTATCAACAGCAAGTTAAAACTGAAGATATTGAGCGTAATCGCTTTAGTACAGGCGCAAATTATTTGTCAGCGCAAGGAATACGTTCAGAAATCAAGGCAGTGCATGAAACTTATGATAGCAAATCTGCCCTGTTGGTCGGTGGTTTTCCTGCTGACAAGCGAACCTCGCAACAGGAAAACAATCATATTAGCACGCAGTTTGATTTACCACGCTGGAACAGTCAGTTATGGCAACTAGGAATAGATTGGCATGACGAAAGCCTGACTCAATATAATCAGGGCAAAGCAGAATTGGTGTCTGATACCATTCGCCACCAGCGTCAGGAAGCCTATGTGCAAAATGATGTATTTTTTAACGATAAACTTGAGGCGGTATTCGGGCTACGTTACCAGAACGATGATGATTTTGGTGATCACAGCGCAGCCAAGGCCAGCCTGAAATATCAGCTGCTCAGTGACCCAGCCCATCAATTAAATATCCGTGCCAGCTTTGGTCAGGGTTATCGCGTTCCAAATCTTAAAGAGCGGTTTTATATTTTTGACCATAGTCAGTTAGGCTATATGGTAATTGGTAATCCTAATTTGCAGCCTGAATCTTCAGATAGCTACCAGCTTGGCTTTAACTTACTGCTGGGTGATGCGTGGACTATTGAAGCCAACGCCTTTCGCAATAATATTCAGGATTTAATTCAAACTGATTATGCCAATACGCAAATTATTAATGGTATTACGCACTATACCTATAACAACGTGGCACGTGCCAAAACTCAAGGCTTGGAAAGTACTGTCAACTGGCAAGCCACCGAAAGCATTCGGCTAAATGCGGCCTACACCTTTACTCAAGCCAAAGACCAAACCACGGGCTTATTTATTACCCAACGCCCAGAACACATTGTACGCCTAGGTGCCGATTGGCAGGCCAGCGATCAGCTCAGTCTATCACTACGTGGACGCTATCAGAGCGATGAATATACCGATAGCGATAATCAGTTCAAATCCCCTGCATGGGCCACAGTAGACTTTAATTTAAATTACAACTGGCTTAATGGCTTATCCACTTTTGCTGGAATAAATAATTTGTTTGATCAGCAGCGTGATTTTTCATCAATCCATGATTTTGGTCCTATTTCTGGCCGCTAGAGCTATCTTGGACTGCGCTATCAATGGCAGCAATAATTTTTCTAAACCATTTTCTAAATCATCAGATTAACAAACTAAACCCTGGAGACTGTTGTGAATTATTTTAATCAAACCTCTGTTAAGTACTTTTCAATCTCAATGCTAACGCTGGCCTTAGCAGCCTGTGGTGGTAGCGGTAGCAGCGATAGCAACTCAGCTGGCTCAACACCTGTCACCCCTTCTCCTGCACCTACAACCGATGCTTTTAGCATAAAAGCTAAACAATGGATTGTACCATTTCAGGCCAATACAGATGCTTGTTACGACATAGACACACAAGCTGAGGTCAATTGTTCCAGCACTGAATGGGATCTAAAATTTGCAGCGGGCGCACGCACTGCGGCCTTTTATACCAACAGCGGTGCAAGTGGCACAGGAAAAGGTGGTACTTTGGGATCACCTTTTGATACGACATGGCAAGAATTACAACAAGAAAAAGATGCAACTCAAGATGGCAGCATTCCAGAGAATGCCTGGTTAGTGGATAGTTATAATAATTCGTTTAGTAGTAGTGATAGTTCAAAATTCACCGCGTTTTTTGAGTATGACTTATTTGGCACACACCAAATGTCACCCAACTTTAAAGTATTTTTAGTAAGCACTGATAGCAGCATAAAATCAGTGATTGGTACTGATGCGGCGCCAGTTTATGCCTTACAAATTACCAATTATTATCAGGGCACGACTTCAGGCTATGTGACTATTCGCTATATTGATACCCGCTACCCTGATGATGTTAAAACTGCCACCTTTGATGCACGAAATGGCTGGGTATATATTGATCTAAAAAACAAAACCTCGGTAGATGTGCCATCAGGTTCAAACTGGCAGATTGCGGTTAATCGCTATAACGTTAAATTAAATAGTGGAAACATTGGTACAGGTGGCAAAGTAGGCAGCTATACTGATCAAACGCTCCAGCCAAATGGCTTTTATGATACCGACGGCAAAGTCATTAACAGTAAATTTCAAAGCCCTACTGCTTTAGAAGACACGTTAGCCACTTTAAAAGAAGCAATAAATTCGCAGGTTAAATCATGGACAAGCGATACTATTGCCTCTCCGCTAAATCCTGCTTATCAGGGGCAATATCCAGCAGCACTTAATTATGGATGGTTTAAATATTATCCAAAAGCAGATGAACAAGCTGGCGTGGTTGCAGCGCATACTTTAGTGGCCAACCCAACAGGTGCAGCGTTAATTCGTGGTAATACTGGCCAAAGTTATGCACGTTTTCATGTTACTGAAATCAAGTACGCAGATAAAGCAGACATCAACAGTGCACAACAATGGATAATTGAACTAGATATTCAAAGTGCTAAATAATTTGCGTTATCTTAAAACTTAAACAGTAAAAAACCACGACTAAACTTATGTTCTAGTCGTGGTTTTTATCAAAAAGTCTTGATTTGGTGCAGCTTGTTTTTATGTTGCTGGCGACGCTGGGAAAAAAATTGCTTCAGCATGGTTTGTGAATGCTCGGCCAACAAACCGCCTTCAAAACTAAAAAAATGATTATAAAAACCGCTTTGCATTAACTGCCTGGCACTCACCAACGACCCTGCTCTAGGCTCACTGGCAGCAAAATAAACATGCTGCACACGGGCATGAATAAGCGCACCAACACATTGCGTACAGGGTTCAAGGGTGACATATAGCGTGGTATTTTGTGGCAGACGATAATTCTGTAATTGTTTACAGGCATGTCGTATAGCGCAAATCTCAGCATGCGCTGTTGGATCATGACTAATAATCGGCTGGTTATACCCCATGCCTATACATTGATGATTGTGTACCAATACCGCCCCTACAGGAACTTCTCCTTTCTGGGCAGCTTGCTGAGCCTGATCAAGGGCAAGCCGCATCCAGTGTTCATGCTCAGCCAGACTATCTGGTTCAAAGGGAAGCGGCGCATCTAAGCCAACTTGAAGATTATAGGTATCTGGCACAATCGGTTTTAAACAATCTGGTATTTACGCAAAATGTTCATCCATTCTTCATCATCTGCCAATGGCACAGTCCCTAAAGCTTCTTTTAAATTGTTAAATGATTGCGCCTGCCATGCTGGAGATAAATCTTTATCAACCAGACGCGCACGCACGCCCTCAACAAAGTCAGGGTGCAAGGTTTTCCATTTTGCCAAGGTTTCTTCCAACTCAAACACGCGATTCCAGGCAGGGGCAGTTTTACCCCATTGCCATAATAACCAGGTGAGTGCTGCTGTTGACGGCGAGCCTTTGAGTAAGTTCTCACCAGCTTGACGCAACCAGTCACTACGCGCCTCAACCAGACTAGTAATTGCCTGATAATCCTGCATGAAATCCACACCGCGACATACGCTATGAATCACATCCAGTGAGTCCTGTAATGGCCCTGCCGATAATGGACGGTGTAAAGCATCTAAAGTGTCATCAATCGCGCGGAAATTTCCTGCTGGATAAGCCTCCCAGTCTATTTGCGTCAGCCGCTCTAACACTTGCTCACGGTTTTCACCACTAATATGGGTAGCCCAGCTTACGGTATACGCACCAGATGCTGTAATGATCGAACCTGTCAAACCTAAAAACAACCCAATGGCACCACGTTCCGCCAAAAAGCGCGTGGCACCCACATCAGGATATAAACCAATATTAATTTCAGGCATTGCAAGGCGTGAATGAGGCGTCACCAGGCGAAATGGCGCAGCCATAAATAGCCCCATACCACCGCCCATCACATAGCCTTCTCCCCACACCACCACAGGCTTGGCATAACGATGCAGCAATAAATCCAGTTTGTATTCTTCAGCAAAAAACTGATGCGCGGTGTCTACTTCATCATTGATAATGAGCTGACGTAGCTTACGAACATCACCGCCTGCACAAAATGCTTTTGGCGTGCTGCTGTCTATCCAGATTGCCTTGGTCTGGTCATCATTTTCCAGACGTTCAAAAACCTCGGTCAATGCTTTGGCCAAAGATTCATCAAGTGCATGCAGGGACTTTGGGCGATTTAAGCGCACCAGTGCCCAGCCATTACTCATACGCTCTACCACTAAATCGGGATGTTCAGTTAAGTTTGTCATTATAAAATCACTCATTCGTCCAATTGCCATTGTATCGGTGCTTTTCCATGCTGGATGAGGTATTGATTGGTTTTAGAAAACACTTTAGAGCCAAAAAATCCACCACGATTTGCAGAAAGTGGTGACGGATGAGCTGCTTTTAATACCAAATGTTTGCTTGTGTCAATACGTTGCCCTTTACGCTGCGCGTATGCACCCCATAAAATAAAAACAGTATGTTCTGTATTTTTGTTAATAATATCAATAATACAATCCGTAAAATCTTCCCACCCCTGCTTTTGATGCGAAGCGGCCATGCCTGCTCCTACGGTCAACACGCTATTTAATAACAGTACACCTTGACGCGCCCACGCGGACAAATCTCCATGCTTGGCAGGCACAATACCCAAGTCAGTATATAATTCCTGATAAATATTATTTAAGGATGGTGGGATTTTGACGCCACGTTGTACCGAAAATGATAAGCCATTGGCTTGATTTGGCCCATGATAAGGATCTTGCCCCAAAATAACCACTTTCACTTCATCTAAAGGTGTGGTGTTCAAGGCATTAAAAATTAAAGGGCTGGGTGGATATACAGTTTGTTGTAATTGCTTTTGTTGGGTTAAAAACTCACGCAGAGCCTGCATGGTATCACTCATCAACATGGGGCTAAGTGGGTTTTTCCAGCTTGAATCAAGCTTTACTTTCTCCAGATTTACCACATCCTGATTTGACGCCATGATATTATTGCTCCTTAAGCCACACTGGCCATGATTAAATTTGACATTGAAATAGCGAATGACTTAACCCTTATACAGAATATTTTGCATTTTAATAAGAATTTATTATTGCTGTTATTAATGTCAAAATTGCGTCTAGTTAACTACTCTTAGCCTATAAGAAATAATTTATAACATAAAATAGCTATTAATTGTAGCTATAGGCAACGATAAAACGCTACCAACTTCTAGTAGCGTCTATAAGCGTTTAATAACTGAACAATAGGGAATTATTGATGAGTACAGCATGACGGCATACTGGTATTAAAATCAATTTCTTTAATGATTAATTGGCAACAATATTACAACACTAGAGTTTTTATCTCCCAGACTCAACAATCACTTGTTGGGTCACTTTAGGATTGTGAAACTTAACCCCATGCTTTAATTGCTCATACATCGCAGGATTAGACCATTCGTCTTTCACTTGCTCAGAAAACTCAATATCCGCAAGACTTAGACGGCCCATTTGTTCATTATTGATGTCTTCACGGAAACATTGGGCATAACCTGTGGCGGTTTCATGCACGATGACTGAATGCACTTCCACATCACCTTCACCATTTTGGGTGGTGGTTTGCTGCAATACCTGATCAACTAAAAAAAAGAATACTCTGGAAAACTGCTCTGCTGACGGAGACACTGGCAAACTGATCCAGCGGGCACTGTAAGTTTTGCAAGCGTCGATATAGCCTGCATCATCTTTGTCCCAAAAACAGATAGCATGATCAAAACTATCAATCAGCTCTTTAATGGCACCTTTAAGCAAACCGAAATCATAGATCATTTGCCCATGATCCAGTCGATGAGCAGATAAAATTAACTCAACCTGATAGCTATGGCCGTGAATAGAGCGACGGCAGCGATCGGAAGTACAATTACGCACAATATGCGCGTTTTCAAACTTAAATAGCTTGCGAATAAGCATATTGTTAAACCCCATCAAATGCGCCATAACAGTATAAGACATCCAGGCTGATATTGCCTACTATGTCTTGCTCTGACAGGTTTTTACCGTTGAAAATAAAATTAAAGGAATACAAGTTTTTAAGTTGATTACTGCTAAATCTACTACTGCCCCGAAAATTGCTGTAATAAAAGCTCTATATTTTGATCGCCCGCTTTTAAGTCATAAATAGGCATTTGATCGCGTTGATAAGCCATTACCTGCTCACCTGTGCGATACAGCTCACTGGTTAAGTAACGCTTGCGGCCTGATAAATTGACTAAAATTTGTGCCTGAAAAAATTCGCTTTTTGTGTCAATTAACCGATCAATTCCTTGGGGTTTGCTGCCTGCCACTTGACTAAACGGCGGCTGACTCCATAAATCAGTAGCTTGATCAAGATACTGCTGGCTTTTGTCACGCTGGCTAACCCACTCACTGACTTGATTAGGCTGTAACCCGTCGCTTAAAGCACTTAAAACCACGGCAGATGCTGTATTTATATTAATCGGGCTAAAATAAGGCACTGCGGTTATATAAGGCGCGATCAGGTCAAAACTTCTCTGGTCAAACCCCCTGACTTTTTTTAGCTCATCAATCTGGGAAAAAGGTCGGTTTGCTGCCAGATAGCCCTGTTGCTGCCCCAAATAAAAGCTATCTTCTGCACCCATGGAACCTGTCACAGTATCATCGGGATCCTGCCAGTCGTAGACACTCTCCGCAAGCTCTGCGGGCAAGCCGACACGCTTAAGCAAACGTCCCAATAATTCAAACGCTTCATTATCTGGCTTTCCATCATGGTATAAGTTATTTAAATTAAATTTGGCGGATTGATCCATCAGTCGCCCCGATACGGTGCCGTCTTCTACAGGAAAAGCTGGCATCGGCTGTGCCCATTGCTCACTCGGGTTGTCGTTATTTTTGCTATTTTTTGCATCATTAACCAAGAGTTCAGATAAAAAATACTCTCCAGATTTGGCATAAATCCATGCCTGATCCTGCCGAAGCATAATACTGCCTTCACGTACCATACGTTGTTGCTGGTTTAAAATACCCATGGCCATAATACTGGCAATGGCCACCATAAATAAAATGGTTAATAGCGCAACGCCCTGTTGAGATTTCATTTCATTTTGCGCTCACTAGGTTGAATCATTATTTTGATTATTATCGACATTGCTGGATGATTGATCAGACGTCTGTCCATTGTTAGATTGACTGGTTTGCTCAGACACATACTCAGGTAATTTTTTTACCAGACTAAAACGCCATACAATGGATCGCTCATTTAAGGTAAATTCAACTTGTACGCCTTGTGGCAAACGGCTATCACCTTGCACCAGCGGCAATGTATTATCTATTGGCTGAGCCAGGTTACTGGCAGGTGGCCAGCTATCATTTAATCCTGGTTCTAGCACTTGAATACTAAAATTGCTAATTTTGCCAAGCAGTACATTCACAGGCGGTGTTTGAGTTTGAGCCTGATCAGGATTGCGATAACTGGTACGTATTAACTGTTGCTCTGCAGCATTATATTGATAGGTGACGCGCTCGAGATTACTTTGGCTGCGCATTGTGGGATCAAATGCAGCGATGCGCGTAAAGGTTATTTTATTATTATCCAGCCATAAAGCAGGGTCGGTTTGCCCAGCTTGACGTGCAGGCCGTGCAATAACCTGGCTAAAATCACGCAGCATTAAGGTATAAGTGCTTTGCATGGCGGATAATTGCTCGGTATAAATCTGATTGCGCTCACGTACTTTAATAAGCGAATCAAATACTTTCCAACCTGCCAATGACAACACTGCAAAAATAGCCAAAGCAACTAATACTTCTAATAACGTAAAGCCAGTTTTATATTTATAGCTAGAAAAATGAAAGGGATACGACATAGCTGATCTGCTTAGTTCTGTTGAGCAACGGGACGCTGCAAGAATGCCACGATACTGGTGATATTGCTGGCAGCCTGTCCGTCTTCTTGAGTGAGAGCCACCCGAATTTCAATGCGTCGCACATTTTCACTAATGGTATTATAAACTTGATGCGATACCAGCCATTGCTGTCCTTGCGCATCAACCATTTTTTCACCCGTCCCTTCAGGCCAGCTGCCATTAATTTCCATGTCAGCCAATTCATTCATGGCAACAAAATGAGCAAAGGTTCTGTCATTCATCTGACCAATGCTTTGGGTGAAATTCATGCCCACTTTGGTAACAGCAATAGCTGCTACTGCAAAAATAGCCAGTGCAACCATAACTTCCAGCAAGGTAAATCCTTTGGCAGAATATTGATTATGCATTATGGTGTGCCTTGTTCAGTATCGGACACCATGCCAACACTATTCACGTAGACTGGATTACCAATTGGTTTTTCATTAAAAATAATTTGTAAGCGTACTGGTTTGGCTTCACCATTACCAAACCAGATTAAATCTGGAGATTTTTGATCCAGCAGTCCCTCTGATGCCCCAGTTTGGGTATTATTGTTGAGGCTGCGTACCTGCAAAAAAGCACCATCACTAAATTGTCTGGTTTTAAATGCCTCAACCGCCTGCCATAGTGGTTTTTTTTCAAGCACGCGCGCCTCTGGGGCAGTTTTAGCTTGAGCCACATCATACTCGGCAAAGAAATAACCTGCTGGTTCAGTGGCATTTGCTGAGGTAGTCATTAAGGCATATACCCGCGCCTGATCATTAGATTCCAGCCGAACCACGTTTAAGTCATTAATCAATTGATCGCGCTGCTGCATTAAGCGACGCTGTTCAACCCCACTAATTGATACCACCACGAGCGCAGCAAAAATACTCATAATTGCAATCACTAGCATGATTTCTATGAGCGTAAAGCCCTGTTGCCGCTGAGTATAAATTGCCATAGTGCGTTGTATTCATCAGTTAGTCTGGATTACATCTTTTTAAATTGTAGTGAGCTAGAACAAAACAGTTAAATAGAATATCGGTTACGCCTCAGATATTTTGGATTGTTGTGGTAATGCCAACATCTGATCAATCACTGCTACCCGAAAGGTGTCCCTTGAACCTAAATAACGTTGATAAAAACTAGAATTTAACATGGATGCAGCACCTTGTGTCATAGACCAGATTGCACCTAGATAATCCCGCATTGGCATACTGCTATTTACATTTTTGAGATGGTTTTGGGTAATGCCAATAATTAAACGTAACCGTTGCTTGCGGATGCGATAAAGCTGATTAAATAATACTCCCAAGCCTTGGGCACCCGCAGATAAACGTTCTTCAATTTGATGGAACAGCACGGTACGCTCGGGATGATGTAAATGATGCAGCATATAAAACACCAGCCGAGCGGGAAAATCGCCCTGATTATCCTTGATCATGCTGAGCAATGCTTCTTCGTTACGAATAATTAGCATTAAATACAGCTCATCCTTACTCTGAAAATGCTTATATAAGGTGCCTTTGGCCAAATCAAGCTCTAACGCCAGAGCATCGAGCGTCATGCCCATTTCACCGCTTTCTAATAAT
This sequence comes from Pseudomonadota bacterium, assembly GCA_023393635.1. Lineage (GTDB taxonomy): Bacteria > Pseudomonadota > Gammaproteobacteria > Pseudomonadales > Moraxellaceae > Alkanindiges. The sequence goes on along the minus strand of JAEWKT010000032.1, from coordinate 292,610 downwards.
AAACGTTCAGCCACATCAAAAATCAAGGCTTCGCGGGCACGAAACTGTGCTTGCCGATCCATCATATCTGCTCCTTAACCGTCTTAATGCGCGCCAACTGGCAAGTGCTCAGACAACAACCGCTCAAAATTTTGTTGGGTTATATGGGCTAGTTCTTGTTGGCTCATACCATAAACATCGGCAAGTGCCTGTGCCACAAAAGGCAAATATAATGGCTCGTTGGGTTTGCTACGATACGGCATAGGTGCCAAATACGGACTATCAGTTTCAATTAATACCCGATCCTTAGGGACTTGCTTGGCCACATCGCGCAAAGACTGGGCATTTTTAAAACTAATAATGCCCGAAAAGGAAATATAAAAGCCTAAATCAAGTGCTGCCCTGGCAGTGTCCCAGTCTTCGGTAAAACAATGCAGGATGCCATGACTGGCTTGCTCAGCGCGTAATAAATCAATGGTGTCATGTTTTGCGCTGCGGGTGTGTACGATAATTGGCTTAGCCACTTTTTTGCCTACTTCAATATGCCGCGCAAAACAGGCTTTTTGTTCAGCTACGTGATCAGTGCTGTGGTAAAAATCAAGGCCTGTTTCACCAATGGCCCATACCTTAGGGGCTTGGGCTAGCTCACATAAATACTCAATGCTAGCACGTGACATCATCTCGGGATCTTCGCAAGGATGCACGCCCACGCTATAACCCACGTCATGATGCGCTGCGGCTATGGCAGCAAGTTCAGAGCAGTCATCCAGGTCTACTGCCACTGCCAGAAAACGCGTCACGCCTGCATCACGAGCAGCTTGTAAGGCACGATCTAAATTACCGTCATAGCGGGTTAAGTCCAAACGGTTTAAATGACAATGTGAGTCAGTATACAACTTGATATTTTCCGTGACCAATAAATAAAATAATGACTATAAAGTATAGGTAGGCGTGCTGGCATTAAGCATACCCGCCAACATTTTTTCGGCAGCACTTTTAAACTTTATGCCCTCTTCGCCCAACAACTGAATGGCAAAACCAGCAGGACGCGTGCCAGATGCACGATGAGAAATCCAGATAACCTTGCCTGTTAAAGGAACACGCTCAGTTGATTCAGGTAAACTGGTGACCACAAATACATCATCACCTAATACCACAGGACGATTACTAGGAACAAACAAGCCACCGCCTAACACAAAAGGCATAAAACACGCTTGCAAACTGGAAATATCGCGAATTGGGAAGTTTATAATTCCGCCTGGACGTGGTGGCTGCATCATCACTCCTTTTTAAAATGTTTGAACCACTTCTATAAAAATACTAACGCTGCAAGTTCATGAGTTGCATCATTAAGCTATCATATACCAAACCTGCCTGAATATTTTGGGTTTGTCCTTTAATTGCAGCAAAAATGTGTTGTTGTAACTCAAATAACCGCTCAAGGGAAATATTTTTAATAATAGTGTCAAAATTTAAATCCGTTTGGTTGACTGGCTGTTGTAAGTGCGCTGCAATTGCATCTCTTATCATCCATTGTAAGACATTGAGCCACTGGGACAGGCTCAGGCGTTTCTGCCATGTATTTGAAAGACTAATGGGCGATATATTTTGTTGCAGTAAACTTTGCCAATCATTTAGCCAGTCCTGTCTTGCCAAAAATGTAGGCTGTTCACTTAAAGATAATGCGGCTAATGGCGCGCCACCTGCCATATTTAATAATAAGCTTGCTTGCTCTGAGGCTATTCCTGCTTGCGTCATGACATAATCTAGCGCATCAGATAAGTTTACTTCACCTACTTTATACTGTTGCAAGCGACTACGAATGGTCGCGCTAAGCTGTAATGACTGATCACTAACCAAGATTAAGGTAACTTGCTCACCTGGTTCTTCTAATGTCTTTAACAGTGCATTCGCAGCAGCAATATTTAGCGCCTCGGCAGGTTCAATGATAATAGCGCGCCAACCTTTGCCCGTTTGCTGCACAAAAGGCATCAGCTCACGGATCTGGTCAATTTTGATGACCTGACTCGTCTTACCTTTTGCATCGGTTTCAGGTGAAATTCTTAACAAACTAGGATGAGTATTTGCTTTTAACCATTGGCAACTACTGCACTCACCGCATGCTTGCTGTTCTTGTTGATTCAAACACAATAACCATGCTGCCAGTTGATCTGCAAATATGCGTTTGCCACTGCCTTGCATGCCAGTAAGCAAAATAGCATGCGGAATTTTGGGGAATCGGGTGACAATACGCTGCCAATGAAACTGTTGCCAAGCTAAGCGTTGGTTAAAATACTGATGCTCAATTGCTGTCACGTTAGATTTTGTCATGCATCTTAATACCTACTTTTGTTTAGCATAGCAACTGGAATTTGTGTGAGCAATAGGTGTAGGGTGGCTTAGATTGGTTAGCATTAATTTTACACTAGGATATTAGGTTAGTGCTTTTTTAAAAATATAACCACCAAAATAAAGCCTGCAAGCAATTCCGTATTTACTGTATTACTTGCAGGCGATTTAATGTTTTGACTTTAATGAACAGTATAAGAATTGATAAATTAAGCAAAAGCCGAAATATCTAATGCATTTAGTCTTGCCAGGTCTTCTGCGGTATCCACACCTGCTGGCAACGATACCTGTGCCTCAGCAATAGCAATGCGGCAGCCATTTTCCAACACACGCAACTGCTCCAAGCTTTCTAGCTGTTCTAATTGCCCAACTGGCCAGCTAACAAAGTTTTGTAATAAGGCCACGCGATAAGCATATAACCCTAAATGACGCATGGCATGGTTAGGTACAGTGTTAATGCCTTGCCCAAATGCATCCCGATCCCAGGGCACAGGTGCCCGACTAAAATATAATGCTTCGTTTTGTAGAGTACGCACTACTTTAACAATGCTACTGCGGCTAAATTCTTCCACACTGGTAATAGGTTCACATAATGTTGCCATGGCACAATCAGGTTTACTTAATAATAAATTTGCCACTTGCTCAACTAGCACAGCAGGTAATAATGGCTCATCGCCCTGCACATTCACCACAATATCGTCACCTGCCCAGCCTCGGATTTTGGCCACTTCACTTAAACGATCCGTGCCAGACGGGTGATCTGCACTGGTCATGACCACATCAATGTTTTCTTGGCTACACAACTGTAAAATCCGTTCATCATCTGTGGCTACACAAATGTCATCAAAGCCTTGAACTTTGCGTGCTTGATCGACTACACGTAAAATCATTGCGCGACCATGAATTTCTAGCAGTGGCTTTCCAGGTAAACGGGAACTGGCATAACGGGCAGGAATAACAAGATGCTTCATGTTGAACTCTCACGAGGCTGTATTTAAGGCTGCGACTCGGGCAATGGGATATTTAAGGCACTCAATTGTTGTACTAATAATTCATAGCACGCTGTAGATAATTGCGCTTGGACTGGAAATATCCAGAGCTGTTTATCTACCAGTAAATCGGCAAATTGTCGAATTTTTACTGCATCTTTAGTGGTGGTAATAATGGCCAAATCATCAGCAAAATCAAGATCAGCAGGTTGATAGTCGTAATGGTCAGGAAATATATGTTCAATTACCTCAAACCCTGCCTCACGCAAACTATTAAAAAAACGCTGCGGTACACCAATACCCGCGACTGCATGGATAGTCGCCGCCAAACGCGGTGGATTTTTATGCGTTGTATTGAGAGGAATCAAGTTTTCTGCTTTTAACTGCATGGTGAGCGTACCCGTGGCGGCTTTACCATGTTCAATCACAGTGGCGGTTTGAAGCCTAGTCGTAGGCTCACGTAAAAAACCTGTAGGTAGCAATTGCTGGTTGCCTAACCCACGGTCAACATCCAGCACAATCCATTCAATATCACGTTGCAAGGCAAGGTGTTGCAAGCCATCATCGCTTAAAATTAAATCAGGGATGGTATGTTCCAGGATCAGCTCAATTGCTTGTTGACGATTAGGCCCTACCGCCATCAATACGCCAGTTTCTTGTACAATGAGTAAGGGCTCATCCCCCACCACACTGGGCAAGTCATCATCTTCAACCAGACATGGAAATGGCCCCTGACCGCCATAACCACGGCTAATGACGGCTACATTTAAGCCAAAGTATTGCAAAAACTTAACCAGTTCGATAATAAGAGGGGTTTTGCCGCTACCGCCTACAGTGATATTACCAATAACCATCACAGGAACAGGCGCACGATAGGATTTTAAAATATCTTGTTGATACAAATATCGCCGTAGCCGTATGGCAATACCGTACAAACCTGATAAAGGTTTGAATAAGGCAAGCCATGCAGCTTGTTTATCCCATGCGGCAGGAAATATTTTATCAAGCTGCATTGTTTAGACCAGTTTTATTATTCATTGCTATGCTGTTCAGCAAAGTCACGTTGATACAACTGCGCGTATAAGCCATTTTTGGCCAGTAACTCATCATGTTTACCTATTTCCACAATTCGGCCTTTATCCATTACCACAATTCGGTCTGATTGTTCAATAGTAGACAAGCGATGCGCAATCACAATGGTGGTGCGACATTGCATGGCATGTTGTAATGCGGCCTGAATATAATGTTCAGATTCATTATCTAGTGCGCTAGTGGCTTCATCTAAAATTAAAATTGGCGCGTCTTTTAATAAGGCACGGGCAATGGATAAGCGTTGACGTTGCCCACCTGACAGGCTATTGCCCTGCGAGCCTAGAATAGTGTCATAGCCTTGGGATAAGGCCATAATAAAATCATGTGCATAGGCTGCTTTTGCTGCGGCAATTACTTCTTCATCTGTTTTGCTAGATAGCTGACCATAAGCAATATTTTCACGCACGCTACGATCAAAAAGTACCACTTGCTGACTGACGGTAGACACTTGACTACGAAGAGATGCTAACTGGATATCCTCAATTGCAATATCATCTAAAGTGATTTTACCTTCGGTAAGTGGTTGAAATCGTTGCAGCAAGTTAACCAACGAAGTTTTGCCAGCGCCTGATCGACCAATCAGTGCAATAGTTTCGCCTGCATTGACTTGCAAGTTAAAGTCCTGAATGGCTAGCTTGCCATCACCATACATAAGGCTTACATTTTCGAAGTTAATTTTACCACTCAGGCTAGGGCTTAGCGTTCCTGTATCTTCCTCGGCAGGCATGTCAATAATATCAAAAATAGAATAAGCTGCTGCCAAGCCACGTTGAATTTTTTCATTGACGTCGGTTAATGAGCGTATGGGCTTACTCAACAAACCAGCAGCTGTGAGATAAGCCACAAACTCACCAGCAGTCGTATCACCAAGAATTTCAGGACGAAGCGCAATCCAGATGACAATGGCCAAAGCAATTGCCATAAATACTTGAATAATGGGTGTGCTAATGCTGGCCGTAATGACCAGCTTAAGTCCACGTTTTAAGTTTAATAAAGAAAACCGCTCAAAACGCTTACTTTCAAAATCTTGGCCACCATAGCTTTTAACCACGTTATACCCATTGACGGCTTCTTGAACCACATGGTTCACATCGCCCATGGTCAATTGCATCTCACCAGACAATTTACGCATACGTTTACTGGCTTTTCTCACCACAAAACCAATCACTGGTGCAATAATGAGTAGTGATAATGACAATCGCCAGTTGGTATAAAATAAATAACCCAGTAATCCAATCACTACCAGGCCATCACGCAAAATAGTCTGGGTGGCCTCAGTAGACGCAGCGGTGACTTGCTCAACGTTATATAAAATTTTAGAGGTGATTTGACCCGTTGAGTTTTCAATATAATAAGTAGGTGGTAAGCGTAAAAACTTATTAAATACCTCTTTTCGTAAGCTAAAAACCAGGCCACGAGAAATATAAGCTAAAAAATAACTACCCAGTACTGAACCAATACCACGCACGAAAATAAGCAAGACAATTAGGAAAGGAAATAAATTGCGTGCCGAACTATCATTGTTATTAATAGAATCAATAATATACTTAATCAATTTAGCCACTGATACTTCAGTTGCGGCATTAATTGCAAAGCCAATTACTACTAAAATCCCCGCCCACCAGAACGGCTTTAAATACGACAATAGACGTAAATAAACTTTAAAGTCACCTGACTTTTCCACTAAGGTTGACCTCGATGCGGCACACGCGTGCTAATATTTAAGTTCACAAAACCAAGTTTGCCAGCTACATCCATCACCTGTACCACTGCTTGATGACTCGCTTTTCCATCTGCTGCAATGGTAAAAGGGATATTACGCTCAGTTCCTGCCGCCTGGCGAATGGCAGTCATCAGTTCTGCCTCATTATTACTACTAAGACTTAAGCCATTAACCAGATACTCACCTGTGGGCTTAACCAGCACTTCAATTTTTTGTTGGCGATTATCTGGAGGGACACCCGCTGCCTCAGGCAAAACTAAATTAAGACGGCTATATTGATTAAATGTGGTAGAAACTAACAGGAAGACCAGCAAAAACAAAAGACAGTCAATCATTGGTGTCAAATTAATTTCAATGGGCGCAATGCTGGGTTTACGAAGCCTCATAGTGAAGGCCCTGATCTGGTTGTTGCAGTGTGTGATTGACACTAAGCTCGGATGCAGGCATATCCTGATAGAACAACATACTCAATAATTGATTGCCACGTGTTTCAAGCAACATGGCAATATCAACAATTCTACGCTGAAAATAACGATATGCAACCAATGCTGGAATAGCAACCACCATGCCTGCAGCGGTGGTAATCAATGCCTGAGATACGCCAGCCGCGAGCATGGCTGGATCTGTTACACCCCCTGCATTCACCGCCATAAACGCACCGATAATCCCGATAACTGTACCTAATAAACCAAGTAAGGGTGCAATCGCCCCTATAGTGCCTAGAAAATTTAGATTTTTTTCTAATTGATGAATTAACTCGTTAGCTCGGGTTTGCATTTGATTTTCAGTAAATTGAAAACCATGCGCGCGGCTTTGTATTCCTGTGGCCAACAGATCGCCTAAAACACTATTCTGCTGTAGCTTAACAATAGACTGCGCATTTAGTGTATCTGCACGCAACTGTTTATTCACTTGTGTCATTAAGGTGGCAGGTGCAATTTTATCAAGGCGCAAACGGATAGCACGCTCAATAATAATGGCGCACATGGCAATAGAGCAAAGGATTAATGGCAGCATTAATACCCCACCTGCTTTTACCAATTCCCACATAGAATTTACTCCTGCTTGCTTTTTTGTTGTTGCGTTAAAAGGCTGTACTTCAATTTAGGATTGTGAATCCAGCACAGACAAAATACCGTCAAGCTCATCAAGGCTATGGTAGCGAATTACCATTTTGCCTTTACCTTTGTTGTTGTGATTGATTTCAACCGCAGCACCAAGCCGTTCTGACAACCGTCGAGTCAACTGCTCTATATCGGTGGCCAATGCTGGTTTATTTCGGGTAACAGGCGGATTTATTAAGTCACGAATATATTGCTCGGTTTGGCGTACAGACAGTGCCTTTTCAACCACTGCTTTAGCTACATTGAGCTGATCTTTATTTTTAAGCGCTAATAGAGCACGTGCATGTCCCATGTCTAAATCCCCATGATCCAGCATGGTTTTTACGTCATCATGCAAGCTCATAAGACGCAGTAAATTACTCACGGTGGCACGTGCTTTGCCCACGGTATCCGCAATTTCCTGGTGACTCATGCCAAACTCATCATGAAAGCGTTGCAGTGCAATCGCCTGCTCCATGGGGTTTAAATCTTCGCGTTGAATATTCTCAATTAAGGCCAGCGCAATAGCTAGCTCATCAGGAATGTCGCGCACCAAAGCAGGAATATAGGTTAGACCTGCCAACTGGGCTGCCCGCCAGCGCCGCTCGCCTGCAATAATTTCAAATGGTACGGCGGCCTGCTCGCCTAAACGCCGTATCACAATGGGCTGCATAATACCATGACGCTTAATGGAATCAGCTAGCTCGGCTACTTGTTCGTTGGCAATTTCCCGCCGCGGCTGATAAGTGCCGCGCTGTAATTGATTGATCTCAATATGCTGTAACTCATCCTGGGTTGCATGCGCACTTTTGACTTCCTGGCTAACTTGCTTAATTGAGCCCAGCAATGCGTCTAAACCACGTCCCTGAGCAAGCCCTCTTTTTTTGCTCATGCTGTTTTTCCTTGCATCATTTTTTGTTTCTTGGTTTTTTTGACCAACTCTGCCGCCAGGTTTAAATAGGCAATAGCCCCTTTTGAGCTTTTTTCATAGGACAAAATAGGCATGCCATGTGCTGGTGCTTCGGCCAGGCGAATATTACGTGGAATTACAGTATCAAATACCTTATCGCCAAAATGCGAAATTAGCTCATTAGACACATCATTGGTTAAGGTGTTGCGTGGATCAAACAGGGTGCGCAATACCCCTGTAATTTGTAAGTTTGGGTTTAGTGACTGATTAATACGATCAATGGTATTGGATAAGTCGGCTAGCCCTTCAAGTGCATAGTATTCACATTGCATGGGAATAATCACCCCATCTGCTGCACATAGGGCATTGATGGTAATGAGGTTTAAGCTGGGCGCGCAGTCTATTAAAATATAATCATAAGCAGCGGCAATACGATTAAGCGCATCTTTTAACACATACTCACGGCGGTTTTTTTCGGCCAATGCCAACTCAACCCCTGCAAGTTCACGGTTGGACCCAATCAGCTTATAACCTGTTTTGGTGGTTAATACGGTTGCCTCTACAGGTGCATCTTCTAGCAATACATCGGCTGCACTAAAATTAAGCTCATTTTTTTGTACTCCTGAACCCATAGTAGTATTGCCCTGTGGGTCAAGGTCTATTAATAAAACACGTTTTTTTAAAACCGCAAGGGATGCCGCAAGGTTCACGGCTGTGGTGGTTTTTCCAACCCCACCTTTTTGATTAGCAATGGCTAAAATTTCGGTCATAAGAGCTCTATTTATTTCCGCAAAACTATAGGGTCGCAATGTTTGGCATATCATTTCACAGATCATGCCGTCAGGTTTAAAAAATACCAAAACGACCTTGCATTAAAGCCGCATATTAAAGCATTTTTAAAGGTTAAATGCTAAACCTACCTGACAATTGTATTTTCTCATCATTATTATGCCCAAGCCCAATGTAATATTGGCTTAACACTGGTTTAACAAAATCAAATGGCGTTGCTCATCAAGCCGTGGCACCTGTAGTGCAATCACTTGTTGTTGATAATGCACAAGTTGCTGTAGCTCATCTTGTGGAATCACACCTTTCATGGCAGCAAAATAGCCTTTGGGTTTTAAAAATGGTTCACCTGCGCTGACAAAATCAGTTAAGGATGCAAACGCACGGCTAGTCACCACATCAAACTGGCCAAGCTGCTGCATGATGTCAGGATCTTCAATGCGGCTTTGTACGGGCTTTGCGTTACTTACTTTCATGTCCGCACTGACCTGACGCAAAAAGCGGATTTTTTTACCGTTACTGTCCAGCAAAACACATTCCCGCTCTGGCTGCACTAAGGCCACAATAAAACCAGGCATGCCCCCGCCTGTGCCTATATCCAATAAACGTCCTGGCGGCAGATGCGCAATAATGCTCAAGCTATCGAGCAAATGCTTCACCAGCATTTCTTTTGGATCACGAATAGCTGTTAAGTTAAAGGCTTTATTCCACAGTACCAGCTGATCCTGATATTGCAACAACCGTAAAAGAGTAGCCTCAGATAAATCAAGCTGCATGGCTTGAGTACCTGCTTGTAGAGACTGAAACAAGGGATGCATGAAGGCTCACCTTTAGGTATTTGAATATTGGGCTAACAAGTTAAAACCGCAGCATCATAACAAGTAATTGCTAATGCTGTTAGACACTGCAATTTAAGAATGCCCAGCAAATGGACATTTGGCTTAAATTTGCTGCGTTTTAATGTGCTGATCAAGGTCAAACAAGCGTTCAGGCGTGCCCACATCTACCCATGCCTCAGTTAGCTGAGCACCACTGACTTGCCCTAATTGCATGGCTTGTCGCAATAAAGGCGCAAGTGGTCTTTTACCGTGTTCAAGATTAGCAAACAATTTAGGAGATAACACACTAATACCCGCAAAGGTAAGCTGCTGGGCGCCTTGTTGCGCTAATGCCACATTATTGTCCTGTGGCGCATACACACGCTGACTGGCCAAGATAAAATCACCATCAGGATGCTGCGGTGGATTCTCTACCAACATTAAGTGCGCAAGATCAGTGCCTAACTTATGCTTGCACAGTTGCGCGTAATCAAAGCGTGTCCATACATCGCCATTGATGAGTAGAAAAGGAGCCTCACCTAATAATGGTAGTGCATTAATAATGCCGCCAGCTGTTTCTAAAGCCTCACTTTCAACCGACCAGTGAATTTTTACTCCAAACTGACTACCATCACCTAAGGCCTGCATCAATTTCTCGGCCAGCCACGCGCAGTTAATCACAATCTCATGAATACCTGCGCGTTTTAACGCTTCTATGTGCCATACAATTAAAGGTTTGTCAGCCACACAAAGTAATGGTTTAGGCAGCTCCAAGGTAAGTGGCCGCATGCGCGTTCCTAGCCCTGCCGCTAAAATCATTGCTTTCATGACATTTGCCCTAACACTACACTGCGACTTTCTGGCTGCTGTTGTAAGAATGCAGGCAATATACGCTGTTGCAAAAACTCACTAAAATCTTTTAATTCTGCATAGCCCTGCACTTCATGCAATAAATAATGCAATACCAGAGGCAGATCTTTCATATAGCCTGTTTTGCCATCACGCAGGTTTAGGCGAATAAAAATACCCAATACTTTTAAATGACGCTGCGCTGCCATAAAGTCAAACTCACGCTTAAAATCATTAAGTATCTTGGTTTGTGTTTGTTCATCTGGCAAATGCTGCCAAAAATATTGCATCCATTCTTGTACTTTATGGGCTGGCCACTGCACATAGGCATCACGCAATATAGAAATTAAGTCGTAAGTATAAGCACCCACTACGGCATCCTGAAAATCAATAATTCCTAAATTAGAATCGTTTTCCAAAACCATTAAATTACGGCAGTGATAGTCACGATGAACTACCACTTGCGGTTGTGCCACAGCAGTATTAGCCAGTAAATTGTAGGTATCTGTTAACAGCTGGCTTTCTTCTGTCGTCATTTGAATATTTAAATACTGACGCAAAAACCACTCATCAAACAGGGACATTTCTGCAATCAGCTTTGGCGCATCATACGCTGGTATTAAACCGTCATTGCCAGGCAGTTTTTGCAGATGCAACAATTGATCTATTGCTTGATGGTAATACCTATCGGCTGTGTCTAAATTTAGCACTTGGGATAATAATGTATCGCCAAAATCTTCAAGTAGAATAAAGCCTTGCTTTAAGTCTTGTGCCACAATATGCGGTACGCGCACCTGATGCGCATCAAACCAGCTGGCGATATCTACAAAGGGCTGGCTGTCTTCTTTATCAGTAGGTGCATCCATCAGCATATAGCTTTTTGTCTGGCCTTGTTGCTGAGTTAATATACGTGCATAGCGACGAAAACTAGCATCCCCCGCTAATGGATGAATGCTCAGTTCTGAATCATTTAATTGTTGTTTTACCCACTCAGATAGTACTTGTTCTCGCGTTGTTGCCATAAAACGATCCATTTTGAACGATATATTAAAAGGAATACACAAAAGCCTAGCCCATGAGTGTAGCCGCTTGGCTTATTTTTCTCTAGTATTGGCTTAAAGCATCGATTTAAAAAACCTCAACATAAAACATTGTTTTTACTGTACTAAATTTTTAAGTTATATTATCACTGCAAAATTTCTGCAAAAAAAAGAATCAAGCGCCAAAAATATATGGACTAAATAGATGACACGTCAGGATAGTAAAGACTCAAATTCCCTTAACCTGATACTATCTTTTACTACCATTACTTAATGGATTTAATCATAATGGCCGCGACAAGCAATCACGGTAATATCAGCATCAGTTACTGCATAAACCACGCGATGCTTATCATCAATACGCCTGCTCCAGAAACCGCTTAAGTTACCGAGTAATGGTTCGGGCTTGCCAATACCTTCAAATGGGTCATGACCAGCAGCGTTAACCAGAAGATTAATACGTTTTAATATCTTTTTGTCCTGTCCCTGCCAGTATTGATAATCCTCCCATGCTGTAGGCGTAAAACAAACAATACGGCTCATTCAGTAGTATCCAGCTCACGTCGCTTTGCCTGACCAGCACGGTACTCTGCAATCGACTTGGCCAAATGTGCTGCATTGGTAGGTGAAGAAAGTAAATGCAGGGTTTCCATCAGACTTTCATAATATGCTTGCCCCATCACCACCGCATGTTGCCCTTCACGGCGTGTTACTACAGTAACATCGGCATCATCAATGGCATGATCCAATACACTTTTTAAATTATTACGTGCTTCAGTATAGGTAACAATACGCATGGCTCTATCCTCACATGTTCAACTTATTGTACAAGTATACCTTAGAAATAACTGTACAACAAGTTGGACAGAATTATAAAGTCATGGCCTATAAGACATTCCAAATCTATCTTTTCATTTGCCTAACTGACAGCAAAACAACCTGCAAAACCACTCGATAAGTAATTGATTTGCAGAAGTTTGCATAATACCGATTTTTGGCATAAAAACCTTGCATCAAAAAGGCATAAACACAATTAAAACCAATATTTTATTGGAATTGGGCAGTGTTATTCTCTATCATTCGCTGAGAATTTATTATTAGCTTTGTGCTGACCATTATGCCCAATTGCGTTTTTTCCCATCAATTTCAGTTGCATCCTCTCGCGGCTGCATTAATAGTGTGTTCACTCACGCCTATTTTACCCATAAGCGCGCACGCAGATGAAGCTCAGGTTGTAGATCATTCAGCCACACCTACCGATAACAACAGCTCAGATTTTGCACACTTGGCTGCTAGACCTAAAGAAACACAAGATTATTTTAATCAGTATTATTTAAATCGCGAGCAAATTGCGAAAATGCCTATTGATCGGCAGCGTCAAGTTCCTGCCACGTGTCGGGGTACCTGGGTGACGCCGATTGATCCCACTATCAAAGCAGTAGCTCCAGAACAAGCCACCTCAGTCATTACAGCAGATTATGGCTATTATGATCCCAATGACGGCGCTGAATTGAGTGGTAATGTAAAAATTGACCAGCCAGGCCGTTCGATTCAGGCGGATAAAATCAAACTGGATGCTTCGCAGACTGTGGCCACTGCCCAAGGGCATGTGCAGTTAATGGATGCTGGCTTACTCACCCAAAGTGATCGGGCAGTTTATCATTTAAACGATGAGACTGGGCAAATCTCTAATAGCTTATATATTAGCGAAGCCCAACGCGCCCATGGCCAGGCAGAATTAATTGATCGTCATGGCAATGGCATTACCCGTTTTGAAAATGCCACCTACTCTACTTGCGAACCCAGCGACAAACCAGTATGGCAATTGCGTGCCAAGGAAATTGAGCTTAACGAAAACACAGGACGTGGCATTACCCGTGACTCAACCTTATATATAAAAAACACACCCGTCATTAAGGTACCATATTTTAATTTCCCCATTGATGACAGGCGTACTTCTGGGTTTTTGGTTCCGACCACTGGCTACACCAATGATGGTGGCTTGCAACTTAGTGTGCCGTATTATTTTAATTTAGCGCCCAATTACGACTTAACCTTAACACCGCGCTATTTAGGCCGACGCGGTTTAATGACAGAGGGTGAATTTCGCTATTTAACCAGTGATTATGGCGCAGGTCAGTTATCTGGGGGTTATTTGCCTTCCGATCAATTATTTAATGAAGACCGCAAAGCGGCCAGCTATCAACATGCTTGGCAAATTGACCCATCATGGCGAACTACGGTTGATTTTAACTATGTATCTGATAAAGATTATTTCACTGATTTAAATACTGACCCATCTAGTCAAAGTATTTTAAATTTACCGCGCACATGGTCTATTTATTATGACAATGGTATTCCTGGTCTTACGGGTTTGTTCCGTGTACAGTCCTTTCAAACTGTGGATCAGGATACGCCTGATATAGACAAGCCTTATGCGCGTTTACCGCAATTGCTACTCAACTATCGGCAGGGTTCACCATTTGGCCTGCAATATGAAGCACAAAATGACACCGCTTATTTTAAAAAATCAATTGATGATGGCTCTTCCCTAGAAAGTAGCGGTACCCGTATTTATAATCGTCTGGCAACAAGTTATACGTGGCGCAATCAATGGGGTTATGCCAAGCCTGAACTATCGGTTCGTAACGTCAATACCTTTTATGATCGTGATACCGTCAATAGCCAAAGTCTAAGAACTGATGATGGTAGCAATCAACGCTCAGCAGTGGTGCCACAATTTACCTTTGATGCAAGTGCAGTGTTTGAGCGTGATGGGCGTTATTTGCAAAGCATTACGCCCCGATTCTTTTATGCCTATGCACCTTATCGTGATCAAACCAATTATCCCAACTTTGATACCACCACAGCCTCTTTAAATTATGATCAACTATTTAATCCCTATCGTTTTTATGGCCACGATCGCTTAGATGATAATAATTTTGCCTCGCTTGGGGTCACTTATCGTGCATTTGATACAGTAGGGCTCGAACGATTACGGCTAAGCCTTGGCCAAAGCCATTATTTAAGTGACCGTAAAGTACGCTTGATGCCAGAAGACCCCATTGCTACTGCCAAGAACTCAGGGCCAGCCATCGCTATTGGTAGTCAACTTAGCCGTAATTTTTCCATTAATGCCAACTCATTGTGGTTAGCAAATGGCAATAACTCGGAAAATGATGTACAACTTAACTACACAGGCGATAATGGCAGTATTTACAACACAGGCTATTATTACCGACGCAATATCAGCTCGCAAAACCAACAGGCTTACAGTCAAGTCACTGGTGGTTTTATTCAGCCGCTATACAATCAATGGCGCGTGATGGGCTACATGCAATATGATTTAGACAATAATTTATCACGTGAATGGTTGCTAGGGATAAACTACGATGCATGCTGCTGGCGTGCATCACTATATGGGCGTTCCTATTATAACGATTTGGACGAGCCCACCACAGCAGGTGTGAAACCCAAGCGTGCAATTATGATGGAAATTTCTTTAAAAGGTCTGGCAGGTTTTTCAGGCAATTTAAACAGCTTGCTACAACAGAAAATTTTAGGTTATCAACAGGTGGAAACATTGTGGAACGAGCGCTAATTACTATGACTTCATTGCGTCAAATAATCAAAACGACTTTGCTTTCTTCGCTCTTGGCGTCATCGTTCATGGTTCAGGCTGCCCCAGAAGTACTGGATAAAGTAGTTGCTGTGGTAGATAGCAATGTGATTTTGGAAAGTGATCTTGATCAAGCCATTGTGGTCACCAAGCAACAACTGGCTGCACGTCAACAACCTGTACCAGCAGAAAATATATTGCGTTCTGAAGTACTGCGTCAGCTGATTTTAAAGCAAGCACAGTTAGAGCGGGTTAAACGTGCCAATGTAGGCCTTGATGAAGCCACCTTAAACGCTGCTATTAAAGAAATTGCCAAGCAAGAAGGCGTGGATAGTTTAGAAGAGTTTCAGGCAAAGCTTGATGCACGCGCGCCAGGCACTTACGCTGCGCTACGTCGTCAAGTCAATGATGATTTAAGCGTTAATCGCTTGCGTCAACAACAAGTTACTGCACGCATTAAAGTGAGCGAACAAGATATTGATAACTATCTAAATTCACCCCAAGGTAAAGCCAGCCTGGGCAATGAGGTTCATGTGGTTCATTTACGTATTGCGCTGCCTAAAAATGCCTCAAGTGATGCAATAAAAGCTGCGGGCAATTTAGCAAACAAAGTTGTCAAAGACTTGCAAACCAGTACCAATATTGATGGCGTGATTAAAAACAACCAAAACAGCACTTATCATATTGAAGGTGCAGACATGGGCTGGCGTCCACTAAGCGAAATGCCCAATGAGCTGGCCAGCAAGGTCAGTGCATTAGCTAACGACGAAGTAACTCGCCCTATTCGTGCTGCCGATGGCTTTCATGTGATCAAACTGCTTGATCGTCGTGGTGGTAGCGAGCGCAAAATTGTTAAACAATATAAAGTACGCCATATTCTTATCCGCCCAAGCGAAATTGTCAGCCCGAGCGATGCCGAACAACAAATTAAGCAGCTTTATAACCGTGCTGCCAATCAGGAAAATTTTGCCAACCTGGCCAGCACTTTTTCTAATGATCCAGGCTCAGCAGCCAATGGTGGCGACCTGGAATGGGTGACTACAGGCATGATGGTGCCTGAGTTTGACGCGGTCATGGTGAAAACTCCAGTTGGGCAAATCAGCCAGCCATTCCAGACCCAATTTGGCTGGCATATTTTAAAGGTTGAAGATACGCGTCAGCAGGATGTGACTGAACAACATAAACGTAATATGGCACGTCAGGTGCTTGCTGAACGTCAGTTTGATCAAGAACTGGATAACTGGTTACGGGAATTACGTGCGGATGCCTATGTTGAAATTAAAGATGGGACTGAACAATAAAAGCAGTAACCCTTAAAGCCTAAATACAAAAACCCGACCACAAAAAAACCAGCATAAAGCTGGTTTTTTTGATGGGGCAAATTAACGATTGTTGCCGTTGCCGTCATCTTCACCGTTGTCGTCAAACTTTTGTTCGCCGTCAAAGCCGCCTTGATTGCCAAAGCCACTGCCCTGACCGCCAAAGTTACCACCTTGACCACCAAATCCACCGCCTTGACCACCAAATCCACCCTGACCACCAAAACCGCCAGTTTGGCCGCCAAAGTTACCACCTTGACCACCAAAACCGCCTTGACCAGCAAATCCACCAGTTTGGCCACCAAAACCGCCACCCTGACCTGGGAAACCACTGCCTTGAGGGCCAGCAAAACCACCTTGAGCACCAGCTGCACCAACTGGCGCACCAGCAGGACGTGGATTACGGGCAGGAACTACTGTAGAAATTGCATGTTTGTAAACCATTTGGCTTACTGTATTTTTTAGCAATACAACGTATTGATCGAAAGACTCAATCTGACCTTGTAATTTAATTCCATTAACCAAAAAAATAGACACGGGAATTCGTTCTTTTCGCAGTGAATTTAAAAACGGATCCTGCAATGTTTGACCTTTAGACATCATTATTACTCCAAAAATAACCAGCGCAAAAACTGCCTTTCGTATGAATTAAAAATTATAAAAAGACAGGCGGCAAATTCTGCGTCATCTATATCTGATACGCAAGTCTAGTATGCCTTCATTCACTGTGTTGTATATATTAAAAACGTGCAACTCACGTAACGAACGTAGCCATGTATATTGACGTTTGGCCAACTGTCGTGTTGCAAATAAAGCTTTTTGCTGCATATCCTGCAAGTCTTGTGCTGTTTTTCCTCCATATTGTAAAAAATCCCATGCCTGACGATAACCTACCGCACGCATAGATGGCAAATCGCCATGCAATTGGTATTTTTCTCGCAAACTGATAACTTCATCTAAAAAACCGATACGCCACATTTGCTCAAGTCTTTTTTCTATATTCTGATGCAAAAATGCACGGTCTGGCATCAAGGCATAGAGTTCAAAATTATAAGCAGGATTTAGCTGTGCTTTTTGTTCATCATGTAACTCGCTAATAGACCTGCCAGTAATGTGATACACCTCAAGCGCGCGCAATACACGCTGTCTGTCGGTCGGCTTAAAACGAATCGCCGCTTTGGGATCAACACATTGCAATTGTTGATGCACAGACTCCCAGCCATATATGTTGGCATGCGCTTCTATTTGCTCGCGGATAGTGGCATCTGCGGCAGGTAAATTGTCGGCCATTCCCATAATTAAGCTGCGAAAATACAGCATGGTGCCCCCAACCAATAATGGGATCTTGCCTCTGGCATGAATTTTATCTATTTGCTGGCTAACGTCTTCTACAAATTGTGCCGCTGAATAGACTTCAGTAGGGTCAATGATATCCACCAGATGATGAGGATATCGGGCAAGCTCGGCCTGTGTAGGTTTGGCTGTACCAATGTTCATGTCCTTATATATCAGCGCAGAATCCACCGAGATTAATTCAAACTTGCCTGTTTCAAAAAGTTCACAAGCCAAACCAGTTTTGCCACTGGCAGTTGGGCCCATCAGGCAAACAACTGGTAAATCACTGACCACTGCACTCACATCACTCTCCACGGGCGAACAATTTATCTAGCTGAGCTAAAGGAAAAGCACGCCAGGTTGGCCGCCCATGGTTACACTGGCTGGCAAATTCAGTTTGCTCCATTTGGCGTAACAACGCGTTCATTTCGGCCAGGCTCAATTGCCGATGCGCACGCACGGCACCATGACACGCCATACCTGCCAAAATTTTATCTCGGGCTGCCATCATATTATTCAGCTCATTACCCACCTGTAAGTCAGACAGTAACTGCATTAATAACTGAGCAAGATTGGCTCTCGCCAGTAGCGCAGGCACAGCACGAATTACCACACTGGTTTCACCATAGCGATCTATTTCCAGCCCAAGCTGACTTAACACTTCTTGTAGCTCTTCTACCCGACTGGCTTGCAAAGGACTTAACTCTACAGTTTGAGGCACCAGCAAATTCTGTACTTGCCAGTTAAACTGGTTATCCCATGCCAGTTTTAACTGCTCCAGTAAGATACGCTCATGCGCTGCATGCATATCTACAATAATCAGGCCGTCAGAATTTTGTGCCAAAATATAAATGCCATGCAACTGCGCAATGGCAACTCCCAAAGGATACTCCTCAATACCAGATACAGGTTCAGTCTGAGGGGCACGGGTCGGCTGTAAATAACTTGCAATCGCGGACTGAACTTCTGTCGCATTATAAGGCGCGCTATGATGATAAGTAGACTGGCGAGCACCTGTACTGCTGCCTGACTCATTGTCTAACGGCGTATGCTGATTTGTACTCACACTGTTTTGGTATTGAGCTGTTTCATCAAAGGTATTAGCCACCTGGTGTAGTGCCAGAGGCGTTTGCTGCAACGTTGACTGTAAATCTGTTGTTAACGGCTGCTTGCCACGTTGCGATGGATGCAATGCAGTACTTAACTCTGCTGGTGCTGTTTTAAACTGCGCTAGTACCTGCCGTGCAGAGTGACGCACAAACTCATGCACTTCGCGCTGCGCTAAAAACCTGACTTCATGCTTGGTTGGGTGTACATTAACATCCAGGTGATCTGGATCAATTTCTAAAAACAATAAATAAGCAGGATGCTGATGACCATGCAAAACACCTTCATAAGCCATTCGCAGCGCATGGCTTATGGTTTTGTCCTTGACCATGCGGCCATTGATAAATAGGTATTGCAAATCAGCTTGGCCACGCGCTTCACTGGGATGACCCAGCCAGCCAGACAATTGCATATGAAGACTTGAGCTATCTAGCCAGTGTGAGGTATCAATAAACCGCGCACCCAAAATGCGTTTTACACGCTGTGCCCTTAATTCGCCACTATCAGCAAGAGGCAGCTCTAATCGCACCTGACCGTTATGCACTAATGTAAAACCCACATCAAAATGACTTAACGCCACACGGCGTACCACTTCTTCTATATGGCCAAATTCAGTACTAATAGACTTTAAAAACTTGCGCCTTGCGGGTACATTAAAAAACAAATCACGAATTTGTACTCGGGTGCCCCGCTGATGCGCCACTGCCTGGACTGCTTGCTCAGTATAGGCACTTCCGTTAATTGCTACCTCATAACCAATGCCATGAGTATCCTGACTGCTGCTTAATACCAAGCGTGAGACAGCAGCAATGGATGCCAAAGCTTCACCACGAAAGCCCAATGTACTAATCGCTGCCAGCTCCTGAGCATCAAAAATTTTGCTGGTGGCATGGCGAATCACAGCAAGGGGCAAGTCCTCAACATGAATACCAAAACCATTATCTTTTATTTCTATTAAGCCACTGCCGCCTTGCTCAATATATATTTCAATATGAGTTGATCCAGCATCAAGTGCGTTTTCCAGTAATTCCTTGACCACCGATGCGGGGCGTTCAATCACCTCACCCGCAGCAATCTGGTTGGCCAAAACCGCGTTGAGCGGCTTAATACGACGACTGGCAAAACTACTAGGCAAATTGCTCATGCAAGCTCATCTCAAGTTGATTCCACGTTTCATTACCATGCAAGCTAGTTAATTTCAATCGACGGGTGATGCCATCTTGGTTGGTGGTAAGCTCAAGGGTATAATCGGCAGAAGGCACAATTGGTTCACCTTTTTGCGGCCACTCAATTAGCAACAAGGCATTTTCTTGTTGTAAATAGTCACGAATGCCAATAAGTTCAAGCTCAAACGGGTCTTGTAGTCGATATAGATCAAAGTGATAAACAGGTTGATCGTTAATTTGATAGGGCTCAACCAAAGTATAAGTGGGGCTTTTAACATTGCCCTGATGCCCTAAACGTTGTAACCAGCTACGGGTTAAGGTGGTTTTACCCGCCCCCAGATCACCTATCAAATAAATTACGCCTGATCTGATATACTTTGCCAAAATGCTAGCCAGTTGCTGTGTGGCTGCCTCACTTGGCAATTGAATCGACACTGACTGCGCCATTTTATATAATACCTTCACCCAAATTTAAGCGCTTATATCATACCATTGAGTGCTTAATTTTGAGGCCTTAATCACGTAAATAGACATGTCTAACCTGATATAACTAATCTGTGAGCTTAATAACCAATGAATGCGTGGATTTGGCTGTTTGTTGCTGGCCTATTTGAAATACAGTGGGCAGTCACGCTTAAATATACTGAAGGCTTTACCCGTTTATGGCCTACTGTATTTTGCTTAGCGGGTATGGGTATTTCAGTCTATGGCCTTGCTATCGCCCAAAAGACGCTGCCGTTGGGTACCAGTTATGCGGTATGGGTAGGTATTGGTATTTTAGGGTCGGCAATTTTTGGCATGATTTTATTTAACGAGCCAAAAACCTTGATACGCTTTGGCTTTATCTTATTAATCTTGGCAGGAATTATTGGCTTAAAAATAAGCACACCGTCTTAGTATTATTTTTCTCAGTATCATTATATGACGCATACTTTATTTGCTGGCAAGCCTATCATGCAAGATGGCGTTAGCCCAAGTGTAGTCTATTTGCCCGCCAATACACCCATTGGTACAGTCAATCATTGGCAAACCATATTTGATTTTTTGCTGCAAAAGTTCCCACAAATACCTAAAGAGGTGTGGCAGCAGCGCATTGAACAGCATAAAATATTTGATGAGCGCGGCCAGCCTATTCACCCTCAAACCGCGTATCAGCCGCACAGTAAAGTATATTATTATCGTGAGTTAGAACAAGAAACGCCTATTCCCTTCAAAGAACAAATTTTATTTCAAAATGAACATTTATTAGTGGTTGATAAACCACACTTTCTGCCCGTATCGCCCACTGGACGCTATGTTAAAGAAACTTTATTGGTTCGGCTTAAACAACAGTTAAATAATCCAGATATTAGTCCTATTCATCGGCTCGATCGTGAAACGGCAGGCGTTATTTTATTTTCATTACAGCCAAGCACACGTGCGCTCTATCATCAATTATTTCAACATCATCAGGTGCATAAAACCTATCACGCCATTGCTAAATATCGCCCAGATTTAAGTTTCCCCTTAAATTATCAAAGTCATATGGTAAAAGGTGATCCATTTTTTGTGATGCGGGAAATCGCTGGGCAAGCAAATAGTTTTACGCATATTGAGCTATTAAAAGTAGAACAAGAATTGGCGCTTTATCATCTCAAACCAATTAGTGGCAAGCAGCATCAACTTAGAGTGCATATGGCTGCGCTGCAAATCCCTATTTTAAATGATAGCTTTTATCCCCAGGTTTACTTCAAAAATGACAATGACTTTTCAATGCCATTGCAACTTTTAGCAAAGACAATTGAATTTATAGATCCTATCAGCAAGTTGCCAGTGTGTTATGAATCTGCTCGCAACCTAACGCTTTAATTTAAAGAAATTTAACCTGGATTTTGTAATGACAATGCAATGATACTTGTGATTTAATGTGTCCGCTTTATATTATTGCTATTGTAAATTTAGTTGTCCACATAACAACAAATGAGGAAATATGATGCGCCGCACGGAAGTATATCAGGTTCGACTAGACATTCAGGAAAAGAAACAAGCGTTTGCGGTTTTTAAACAGCTTGGTATCAGTCCTGCGCAAGCCATTCGCTTATTTTTCCGTCAAGTGGTGGTCACTCGCTCCATTCCTTTTGCTATTGAAAATGCCGCCATAGAACCAATTGAACCGAGCAAGAAAAGCACTAAAAAAGCAACTGAACCAACGCCTAGTCAGCTTAGTCATTTATCTGATCAGGATGTATTTGACCAGCTTAATGAGTTGCTTGCCGACAACAAGGACACCAAAGACCGTCACTCTTATTGACTTCCAACAGTGGCTTAGTTGTCGTCGTTATTAAAGTACTTCAAACTCAATACGACGATTCCGACGTCGTCCGTCTTCGGTACTATTATCCGCAACTGGTTTTGTAGACCCAAGGCCATTGGTGCTAAGCAAAGACTTATTTACCCCTTTCGTGACTAAATATTCACGTACCGCATTGGCTCGTTGCAGTGATAAACCCAAATTAGTCGTCGCATTGCCTTGGCTATCAGTATGACCAATAATTCGCACCGACTTATTGCCTACTTTGTTTAATGCTAATGCCATTTCATCCAGAATTTGCTGGCCAGTGGCGGTTAAAATAGCACTTCCCGATTCAAACTCAACAATACGGTTGCCTAAGGCCTGATCAATCACTTTTTGCTCGGAGGCATTGATCTCAATTTGAGGCTGTATCTTATAAATAGCGGGCTTGCCCTGTGATAGTTGCTGAGTGAGGGCAGCTTTAATATTTTGATTGTCTACTTTGCCAGTTAGGCTGATATTGGTTCCATTAATATCCAGTCGGCCTTTACTCACATTTTTTAAATCGGGTTGAATGCTATCAAGCACGGTTTGACGCCATTCTGGTGGTGTTTTTACATTGGCCACTTTGATTTGATCAACCACTTGCTCCCCATATAAACCTCGAAGCTTGGCAAGGATTTGTTGCTTGGTTTGCTCATCCGCCACTGTACCTGTCACTACCACTGGCTCTGCACTACTGGCAGCATTTACTATAGTTGCGCTACTCAATGCAGCTAAACTTATGGCCATCGTTAAAACACAAAATTTACTATGGATGCCAGTGCTCGCTTTTGACTGGTGCATGTTACCTATCATTTTAAGAAAATTATTCATTGCAGCAATTACACCTTATTTAGTGAATCTAAATAAAAATATGGTTAACAGAAATGTTTGAAGTCATTTTTAGGCATATCCAACGCCTAAAAATATCTGCTTAAACAATTTGATGGCTTCTTGCAAACTAAGATGGTTGTCACATAAAACCTGCTCAAAAGTTGCCAAGCCCGCATCATTTTCCAGATAGCTATCTACCCAGGCAGCATCAGCCACATCTACCCAGTGATCGCTGTGCAAATTATTTTGCATTATTTCACTTAGTCCTAAAATATCTGCACCCTGAAAACCAACAAGCAACAACGGCTGCGGCTTATTCCAAATGGCAATGGACAACTCAACATTATGCCGTTTAATAAACCCTGCAATTAAGTCAAGCCAAAATGTTGCCATTAAACTGGTATTAGGTTCAGTGACCAAAGGCAGCAGTAACACTTTATTCAGTTTTTTTACACCTTGATCAACAATAGGTTGTAACAACAAACCTAACGCAATAAGGCTTTGCGCAAATTGATATTGCTGCTGGTGCAGTAGTGTTGCAATCCCCTGCACAGTATTATGCGCCGCAAACGCTGGATAACGACTATCTATTTGCCAACTAAAATCAGATGCTTGTTGTAAGAGTTGCATCACTTGCTGGGCATCAACAATCTCATTGACCTGCTCATTTTTTACCCGTGATGCTTGCCAGAGTTCATTGAGCAAAATTGGTGCATTTTCAATAAAGCGTTCTGGCTGCTTTAGCTGCAAGCGATATCCCGTCATTAATGGAAAGCGTCGTTTAGAGGCATCATGACTTGCTGTTAGATATCCTGTGAGCGCAATAGGCATTTTGGGATTACAAAACACAAAGCTTAAGCCAGACATTTGGTCATATTCTGCATAATTGCTGCTGCAATTGGCATGCGCTTCAAGCGCTTTGGTTACCCATTCATCCAACACTTTTAGCATGGTATGTTGCCCAGTACTGCGTACAAAATCACCGCGCGCTGGGCATTTGCCAAAATAGAAGTAATCCGAACTTGTAATTTGCTGTTCCACTACGGGGTTACTCCTTGTGTTGCTGGAGTAACCTGTGGGCTACTAGCAGATGTACTTAATGGCGGTGTGCTGGTTGGAGCAGATGGCACAGATACAGCGTCCACTGCCACGCTAGATACGAGTTGTAATCCTTTTAGCCCATTACTCCCTGCAGGCGCATCATTATTATTACTTGCACCACCGCCACTGATTAACCTGAATTTTACTGCTAACGGTGCATTTGAATCCGAGCTATTCCAGCGTAACTCAAAACTACCATCAGGCAATTTTTTACGACTAGCAGAAGTCATGAGTTTTTCAAGACCATAAGCCCCTGGCTCATCCACAATTGTGATTACGTTGCCGTTTAAATCGGTCGCGCTAATTTTTACCCCAGGCTGGCTGGACGGATTAGGCCAAATAAAGCTCACCCACTCTGGTAACCCATTGTTATAGCGCAAACGCTGGCCATCAATATCAATGGTGTACTCGCTTAATCCCGCTATAGGCATTGGATAAATTTGAAAGGTGGTTTGATCAGGGTTTGCTGGTGCTGTAGCACCACCTAAATTTGTAGTGCCCACGCTGCCACCAACTGGTGCAATATATTGTGGAAAGTCAGCTATAAACTTAGGGTTTAAGGTGATCCCAATGCCATTCCATGTTTTTGCGGTTAACTGTAAACCACGGCGTATCACCAAAGGATCAATTTGGCTGGTAACAAACTGCGAAATACTGCCAGACTCACCAAATACTCGCCCAATTTCATTGGCAGTTGCTTCAATTCGAGCACCTGCGGTGAAAGGATACTTGGTGCTTAATGTGGTGTTAAATGGCTGATACACCTGCGCAGTCCACAAGCGATTTAATTCTTGCTGGGCAGGATCAATCAACACTTTATAAGTATGTGCCAATGGTTTAATCAGTAATGGACGTAATAAAGCACGCATCTCATCACTACTTCCTGCCAGCATTTGCTCATCAACCAGCTGCTGGGCAGCATTAAACTCAGAGCCACTTTCCTGCAGGGTTTGGCGCACCAAGCCCATTACACTGGGGCCAATATCTCCCGCATTGGCAATTTTATTTAGGCGTGAACGAATAGTACCCATTTGCTCCAAATAATTATCCAGCAATGCCTGTTTTTTATTATCCTCACGTATCCGCGTTAAATTATAAATTGCTTCAAATTCACTGCCAATCACACCAAGCTTGGCCTGTTTTTTGTTTAAGCCAGCAGTATCTACATTAATTTGAATGGCACTTGAACCTTGACGCAACACGGTACGTTTAAACCACTCTACAAAGCCCTGTTTGGCCAGGCTATTCATTTCATCGGTTGCAACAGGATTGTCCCAACTGGTTTCAACCGCCAATAAATTAAATAACTTACGCACGGGTGATTGTTCAACATCCCCCAGATTATTCATTATTTTAATTTGCTGGTTAAAATCTTTGGCAGGTACATATTCAATCGAACCTATAAATTTTTTCCACTCTTGAATATATTCTTTTTTATATAAACTCACTAATTCACGATGAATTTGCTCAGGGCTTCCTGTAAGCGTCAAATCATCATTGCGCACACTGTCAAGCACCCAATCCTTGCCTTGAATATTTGATTTACTGGCATCCTCAATAGCTTTATTGATATAACCAGACCATGCCTCTTTAGTGAATGTACCTGATAAGGCATAACTTCCCGTCAGCATGTTGCGGTTAGGTTCGCCCACCACTTGCGCCACTGTAATGCTCGGATAGCGTACCGCAGCACGCATTTTAATATCCGAATACACCCGATCACGCGCTGGCATTCCCTTAATCACCTGACGTAAATGTTCACGTGTCTGGTCTACTAATGCTAAATCGGCTTCTATCACTGGGAAACTTTTGTCTTGCGCTTGTGACAACGAATAACTAATCACACGCTCTGCATTTCTAATCATGTCATTGCGAGACATCTCACCCCGATTTGCCTCCAGCCATGACCGCCAAAAACGGGTAATTTGATCATTCAAATGTCCTGTTTCCATATGAGAATGATCAGCTAACATTAAATAAGCTTTAAGCGCATTGTAGGCATCTTCTGCATTGGTGGCAGACGCTTCTGTATATTGCTTAGAAGTGCTGACAGCTTTTGCTTCTACAGGTTGACTGGTATTTTGTGCTTTTAAGGCCTGTGCATTGTTATTTACTTCGCTTAAATATTGCGCAATATTGTTATGGACTGGCTGTAGCATGAGCAGTTTAACGCCAGCCAAATACTCAGTATAAATTTTATCGCGTAACTGGTTACCTTGATACAAACCAAAGCGTAAAGACAAAGGACGATCATGCTGGTATTTATCAAGCTGTTCCAAACGATCCTGTAAAATAAGCAATGAATCAAACTGACTACTTAAACTGGTTTGCCCTTCAAGCTGAATACGCTTTACCTTTTCCATATCAGCAGCAACACTATGAATCAGTTGCTGGTTATTGCGATACGACCATGTCCATAAGCCCAAGCCAATACCAATCATTAGCAGGGCTGCTAAAAAAGCCATATGCCGTTTTTGGCGATGATGACGATTTAGATATTGGCGAACCAAATGCTTATCGGCCAGAATAATTTTAGAAAATAAGTCTTTTAAAAAATAACCATGCTGACTATTAATTTCTACTGATGGCGTATGATGATGATCAGGCTGGGTCAGACTAAATTGTGAAATAATCTGCTTGGTCATTGGGCTTTCTACCGTGCCTTCCTGCAAGGCACTGGTAAAATAAAAGCCCCGAAACACGGGTTGAAACTGAAACGGGTTTTCTTCAAACAACGCTGAAATAAACAACTTCAAAGCAGGTTTGATTGATTTAAACTCGAGTGGAAACGTCATCACACTGGGAGAAATGGTTTGAGAATGGCGTCTGGTTAAATGCGTGGTGCTTAAATCCTGCAAGCCGTCATACAGCAAGTTAAACTGTTCATCAAAATGTGTACTGGCATCTTTATCATTTTTTTCCTGATAAGGAATGGTTGCGCCCCACACTTGCTGGCGCTCATCTTCATCATATACCGAGAAAAACTCAGTAAATCCTGCCACCAAATCCATCTTGGTAAAAATAATATAAACTGGTGCAAACACCTCTAATTGCTCAGTTAAATCCTGCACCCGACTTCTCAGGTTTTTGGCAAGTTTTAAGGCATGCTCGGGGTTATTACTCATCAGCTCTGCAATACTGACCCCAATAATAATTCCATTAATTGGTGCTTTTTTACGGCTTTTTTTCAGTAATCCTAAAAAACCCATCCATTCTTTATGATCTTCTTCATAGACTGAATAGCGTCCTGCGGTATCTAACAAAATGCCTTCGGTAGAAAAAAACCAGTCGCAATTACGTGTACCACCAATACCTTGAATGGCCGCTTTCTGTTTATTGTTTTCAGCAAAAGGAAAGCGCAACCCTGAGTTTTGTATGGCTGAACTTTTGCCAGCAGCTGGATTCCCAATCATCATATACCAAGGCAACTCGTACAATGCGGCATGGCCGCGCTTGTCGCCTAAACGAGATTTACGGATTGTTTTAATGGATTCATTCATTTGTTGCCGAATCAACTGCAACTGCTCGTTATCTTGCGCACTGCCTTTATTCAACTTAGAACTGGCTTTTTGTTGTAGTAATTCAGCCAGCTCATCACCTTGTTGAATGTTTTTGCGACGAATAAACCACCAAATAGCCACACCAATGAGTGCGATAAGCGTTAATGCGGCAAAACTTAGCCAAAAAACCAGCGGTGACAAAACACGGTGCGCACACACCAATACAATTACCACACCCACCGCAATAATAAAGCGTGGATCATATATCCATTGCCAAATGCGATTCATATTATGCCCTAAACCCTAATAAACTAAATTTTTGAATTTGAACAGCCTTAAGCGGCTTCACTACTGGTTAAATCATTTTGCTGCTGATTACTGTCATGCATTAGCCAAACTAATACTTGCTCTTGATCACTCAAGCAAAGCACTTGCGGCGCATCAAATAAATCTGTGGATAAACTAGCAGCAAACACCCAGGCAAAACCTGCTGCTTGATACGTATTATGCTCAAGAAGTGAGGTAGAAAATAAAATTTGATCAGCCTCTATACCTAAATTAATAGCCGTTTCATTCATTAATGGCAGTTTTTTATAATCAATAATTGAATGAATATTAGATACCAAATGTGTTTCTTCATTAAGCTCTATATTTTTATGTGTCTGAAAGTTTTTTATATTTTGAGTAATTGAATCTTTAGTGAGCTGAATATTTTTTACCAAGCTATCAACATTTACCTGCAAGGGATAGCTTACATAATTTATGGGTGTTAATTCTGGAATATTCACTTGCTCCAGACTCATTAGCATGGCATAACCATACTCTGAAGCTTTATAGCTATCATCACTCCACATGATATCTTCAATATAATCCTGATCAATTGTTGAATCAGCACCCATAATTAAAAATACGGTCTGCTTGGCGTCTTTTATTTTTTCTACTATTTGCTTAATTTGCTCGGTTTGTGAAATATCCTGTCCCGTGAAATAAGGATTTAGCGTAAAAGTATCACGCGCATAACCTAACTCAACCAATGCGCCACTCATATATTCACTCAATAGATTCTGCTGTTCACTGCTAAAGCGTTCAGGTAAAAAATAACAGACGTGTAACTCGGTTGGCCACTGTTGCATCTCTGCAACCAGTTGAGTCACTTCTTTTTTTTCATCTGGTTCAAGCGTATGTGTATGAGTACCTACCCAGGCTGGGTGCAGCAAATGATCAGTAAAATTAGGCCGATGACGCCAAGTATTAAACTGCATTAACCCTTGCGCCAAATGTGATAACTCAAAGGCAAGGCCTTCAAGTAATCGCTGATAAAGCATGACAATGCGCTGAAATGAAGGCTCTTCTTGTGCTAAGTCATAGCCTGTAGCACTAAGTAAAACCACAAGATTTTGCAGCTCATCCTCTTCTAAATCAATGTGCCTGGTAATAATATTGACTCCATCAGGCCCCACCAATACAGGATTGAGCTCAGCAGCTTTAAAACTTTTTAGCGCATCAACTATATCTTGTGCATCGCTACCTTCACTGCTTTGTAATGCACTGGCATAGACTTTAAAGCCACTTAACTCTTGTATTAAAGCTGCTTGCACAGTCTGCTCATTGTCTGTTTGTGCTAGTGCTTGTTCGCTATCTTGTTCTGATAATGGTTTTTGCTTTATTTTTTTATAAATTGCCACAACTGCATAGCTTGTAGCAATCAATATCAATGGCAGCACTAACATATAAAATAAAATGCCTGTAACGCTCAAGTTAACCTGACTATCACGCCAGTAACTCACCACCAAAAGATTACCAATTACAAAAACAGCCACTGCAAAAATTAACCAACGCATGATCATTCCTTTTATTGTTATTAAATTAAAAAGCGTGTTTGCGCTTGATGTTGTTTTAACGGACGTGACAGTAAAAATGCCCCACCACCTAAACCAATACTTGAATTATCTTTATTAAGCTGAAGAGGCCTTACCTCATCTTTATCTATTTTTAAAATTAATTCTATTTGAGTCGTCATGCTTATTACTTGCTTTAATATACTCTTTAGTACTAAATTAAACTCACCATGCGGTAGAAACTTTATATAAGAGGCATAATTTAATGGGCCAATTTCTAGCTGTATCTTTGAATCAATTTGTTTAACCCGTTCGCCGCAGAAGCTATTGATCCCTAGCTGAATATTTGGCGCTGAAAGATAATTACGGTTTTCAGACGGGATTTCAAACCATTCTGCTATAAATTGATTGATAGTGACAGGCTGCTTTAACACTGAGCTTAATAATTGCTGAATGCTTTCAACATTAAGCATTTGCCCTTGTAATAAGCCTCCAAACTCGGCTAATACTTGTGACATTAGCGTATTTTCTGATTTTTTTTGCGCTGCACTAAAACCAGTTAAAGCATGAATACAATCCAGATAATGCTTATCCTGTTTTAGTTCTGCCAATAACGGAAGATTATGTTTAATCGACGCTTTATAAAATAAATTAATTAATCGGTTATTAAATAAATCCAGAAAAGCAGTCGAACCATTTTTTTTAGCCCATGTATTCGTTTTTAATTTTTGTGTGTAAACCAGTGGTAGCGCGCCCAGGTTGCCTGTTAGGCCGATCATAGAAGGCACTAACGTATATTTTTCATCATCCTCATTGTAAACCACCAACTTTTCTATCTCTGATTTTTGAAAAGCGAGCGATAATGTTGAGTTAAATTGAATAAAATGGTTTAAAGCCTGCTCAGCTTCAATATTTTTAGTGGCTTTAAGATGACGTTGTAATAAGCGAACTGCCTGAAAAAATTCAAATGCAGCTGGTTCGCTAAACAGTGTCTCTATTACACTAGCTTGCGAAAACCGTTGAGCGGCTGACATATAAGCAGTTCCTGACCAGTTGCATCATCTATAAGAATGACTTTAATAAAATTATTAAGACTTACTCTTAAACCAAAAAAATATGACAGCAATTGTCCAATTAAATATAGACCTGTCCCTACGAAACTCGGTTGATCAATTCCTACTCTCACTTCAATTCCACGTATAAATAGTGGATATGGATTGGCCTTTACCATGGTGGTCGCTGGTTTAAATGCAATACTTTTAAATCCATCAATTTGTTTGAGATTATAGGCACTGTGAGGTAGCTCATATAGCGTAAAAGCCTCTTTTAAAAAACCAATTTCTTCATTTTCGCTAAACGCTAAAGTATTTAAAGACAAGTGGGAAATAATCCGCCAGTTACCTTCTTTAGCATGGTTAAAACGATAGGTTGGCGTGGGCTTACGCAAAAATCTAACTTGACGAAATGAGCCATTATTCTCTTGAGATAAATCACCTGACGATAAGCCAAAAGGAATTTGGTTCGGTAAATGACGGTTAGTGCACAATAAATCCATGCTTAAATATTCGGCTTGTACGCTTGCTGCATCAAAATGATGATCCACTAGAGTCACATGATAGTCATAACCAGACTGACTTATCTCAGCTTCTTGTTCACGGCTCAGGTGATAATAAAATTGATGACGCTGCTCGCCTGCATGATTTAAAGAAAAAAATGGCACCACTTGATGTAAAGACTGCTGCTTATTTTTTTCCTCTCTAATCGCTGAAAGCTTGGTAATACTATAAATCTCATAAAATTGAGGATGATGCGTATCCGCAATCACATGATATTTTAATTGTTTATGGTTGATTTTTATTGGCTCGGCTGGTTTATTAAATAAATTCACGACTGGCGTGCAAAATAGCTTGATGCTTTTATCATCAAGCTGACTAAAAGCCTTGATATATTTGGTTTCATGCGCATCTAATTTAAACCTAAATTCAATAAAAAAGCTCTCAGGATTAGAAGTCAAAAGCTGTTGCAATGAGGTTAGATCCAACTCAATAAAGTTGAATTTTTCTGAAAATGCAAAATACTCACTGATTAAACGATAGGCATGATGTGAGTGGTCATCTATGGGTAATAATGAATCTTCAGGTAAAAAGCCAACCATGCTAAATGGGTTGTTTATTCGTTGTGGTGTACTTTTTAAACTGCCTGCATAAATAATAGTGGCTGGATCAAAAATAACATCACGCAACTGAGCCACAGAAAAAGGCGTAGCATCTAAAAATAAGCGTAAAGGCTGTTTATAATAATTTTTAGTATTAAAGGTTGCTGACAAACACTTAAAATCAACTTTTAGACAAGCATTGGTATACTGATAAGTATCTTCTACAGTGCTCATTTTAAATGTGAGCTTATCAATGGCCAATGGCAGCACATGTACTGGATATACTGTTTTAAATCTGCAACTTACACCATGATAAGGCTTTGAAACCAACATGGTGCCGCGCTCAGCCACGATACTTTCGGTTAATTGACCAAGTTTTATCCCCTGCTCAAGCGACACAATTGAACAAGAAGGAAATGGCTTTAAATAGGCAGGATACAATACCTCAAATAAAGCAGAGGTAAAGTCTTGATAGCCATCATCTAACTTTTTATGAATGCGTGCTGAAATTAAAGAAAAGGCCTGGATCAGGCGTTCAACATGTGGATCCTCTACAGATTCGCCAGTCATCATTAAACGACTTGCTACCTTGGGATAAGCTTCGGCAAAGTCTTTGGACTGACGCATAAATAGCGACAGTTCTTGCTCATAATAGGGTAACAACTTATCCAAAATGCTAATCCGCGCTAATTGTTTGAAGATCTAATGGAATACTGCTGTGTGGAAGGATTAAGCACTGCATCAAAAATGACGGGTTCCGAAATAGGCTGTAAATTTAAAACGCCCCGAATGGTGAGCAATAATGACCCCACGTGATCACTATCGATATGCATAAACACCTGCACATGGCTTAAGCGTGTTTCTTGATTGCAAATGGTTTCCTGAATCGCCTGACAAATTTGATCACGATGTAATGGATTAGCAGTGCTAAGACCAACAAAGTCTAAAATTCCAAAATTAATGACTGCTTTTTTTGCATGCGGAAAACTATCTAAATGATCAACATGAATACTTCGGGTATTGAGCAACTCTTCAATATCACGCGCAACCGAGTCTTTTAGTTCCTGAATATTCCAGTGCGAAATATTTTGATTGGCTGATGGCTCTGTAAGTAAACGCTCAAATAGCGTGGGTTGAAAACCAAAAGTACTACGATGATGAATATTCATTATTATCTTACAATAAACAAATAAGGCAAAAAGCTGAAGGAAAACTCCCCCAGCCCTTTGATTATTAAATAATTAAGCAGTATAAGTTGCTGTATTATTTGATAAAGACCATTTTTTAGTTACGGCACCTTTAGAAGCACCGTCAATTGATTGCTGAGTATAAGTCCACTCAACCGCTGCATACTTAAGACCAAATGCTTCAGTTGGCACGCCTTCTGCCAATACTTCAGGCGTAACACTTGAAATCAGTACATGCTTAAGTTTAACTTGTAAATATTTAACGCGTTTGTCGCCATTGGCACGGTAAAAGTCAACTTGAACCTCATCAAAGGTATAACCTGCAGAACAAGCTTCCCATAACTTTGGACTAGTGGCATCAAGGTCTTTTACAAAAACCATATCGTTATGTTCAGCACGCTCAGCAGTATGACCACCAACACTACTGGCAGTTGCAGATTTTGGCTGACGAATTTGATGCGCCCAGCTATTAACTTCTAACCAGTCTTTATGTTCACTATCACGAGACTCACCGTCTACTTTATATTTTCCTCTAAATTGGATATATATATCTTTCATTAGAAATTACCTTTTTATGTTAAACAAGAATTATAAAAATTAACCGTTTGCAGCTTGCGGCAACTCAGTGACAAGTCGTAAAGAAACCGAAAGCTCATCCAGCTGGAAATGCGGTCTTAAAAAAACCACAGACTTGTAGCATCCTGGTCGCCCAGGTTGTTCTACAACTTTTACAGATGCTTCACGCAAAGGGTATTGCGCCTTTGCCTCATGAGAAGCACCATCATCTAACAACACGTAACGAGACAGCCAGTCGTTAAGAAACGCCTCTACATTGCCAGCAGAAGCAAAACTACCGACTTTGTCACGCATCATGGCTTTTAAATAATGTGCAATGCGTGACACTGCCATAATGTATTGAATTTGCGACGATAAAATAGAATTGGCATTCGCTGCATCATTGTCATATTTACGCGCTTTTTGCACAGATTGGGCACCAAAAAAAGCAGCATAATCAGTGTTTTTACAATGCACTAATGGCACAAAACCCAAGTCGCTTAATTCTTTTTCACGGCGATCGGTAATGGAGATTTCAGTAGGACACTTTAAGGCCACTTCCCCATCATCAGTTTTAAAGGTATGTACAGGCAAACCTTCCACCAGGCCACCGCCTTCAACACCACGAATGGCCGCACACCAGCCATATAAGTCAAACGCATTGGTCAATCTGGTACCAAATGCATAAGCCGCATTCACCCATAAGTACTGGTCATGATCTGCACCAGATACATTTTCAACAAAATTAAAGCCTTCAACAGCCGTCCCTTCTTTAGGATGATACGGTAAACGACCTAAAAACTTAGGCATGGTCAACGCCACGTAGCGAGAATCTTCACTATCACGGAACGAACGCCATTTGGTATATTCAGCAGTTTCAAAGATTTTTGCGACATCACGCGGGCGATCAATATCGGTATAGGAATCAAGACCCAACATTTCAGGAGAAGCTGCTGAAATAAATGGGGTATGCGATGCCGCAGCAACATGCGATATTTGTTCTAACAGATAAATATCTGAAGGCTGGCGATCGAATTCAAAATCACCTATTAACGCCGCAAATGGCGCGCCACCAAATGTGCCATACTCTTCTTCATAGATTTTTTTAAACAAGGCACTTTGGTCAAAATCAATTGCGCTTTGAAAGTCTTTAATTAGCTCTTTTTTATTGGTATTGAGCATACGGATTTTAATCATGGAATTGGAAGGTGATTCCTGACAAAAATAGTATAAGCCACGCCAAACCGATTCAACTTTTTGAAACGCCTCATGGTGCATCACTGCACTCAATTGTGCTGAAATCAATTCATCAAGCTCTGCAATTCGCTTATCAATAGATGCAGACAAATTATCAGATACTAAAATTGAGCCTGACAATACTTCGCGTGCTAACTCTGAGATTAACCCTTTAGCGCGCTCATGTTCTGTCTCAGACCGTGCAATACGGCTTTGAGAGACAATATCATCCAGTAAGCTTGAGCTTGACTCGGCTTCTAAGGCCTGATTATTGACGGCTAACGTTGCTGCGTTACTCATTATTATCTCCATGCGCGCTAAGCTGACGGACTTTTTCTGTACTTTTTAAAACATCATCCAGTAAATCTTCTAGTTTTTCACTGGTTGAAATTTTATTTCTAAGGTCAGTGAGCCGTGCCCGTGCTTCTACTAACTGACGTAATGGATCAATATTTTGTACAATAGATTCAGGTTTAAAATCATCCATTGATTTAAATGTTAAATCTACAGGGATACGGCCACCTTGATCAGTTAAATGATTGCTCACTGAAAACGCGGCGCGTGGAGCCATCGCAGACATTACTTCATCTATATTTTCTAAATCGACATTAACGAATTTTTTATCTTTTAATTTTGCTTGTTCAACTTCGGATGACCCAGCAAAATCTCCCATAACGCCAACGACAAATGGCAATTCTTTTGATTCTTTGCCATCACCCACCTCAACGTCATAAGTAAGATGAACACGAGGTGGTCTTACTCGCTGTAATCGTTTTTGTACACTTTCACGCTTAGCCATTACTTTTACTCACTAATTTTCAAAATTTTATTTAATTGAATGAAGAAAAAGGATTACTTGGTTTACTGCTAGGTTTTGCAGCGGGAGCCTTGGCCTTAGCAGCAGGTGCAGCCTTTTTTGCAGTGGCTTTTTTAGGTTTAGAGGTATAGACAGTGGTTTTTTTAGGTACAGATTTTTTTGCGGCTTCTGCCTCTTCTGCCTGGATGTTACTAACAGTATTTAACTCTAATGGTTTTTCACCACGGGCACGACTAATTTGGCCCGCAACCTGATTGGCTTCACTCCATGCATCACCATATAAAAACTGCATATTGCCTTTCATTTGCGTTAAGCTCTTTTCAGTTACTTTAAGCCCAGAGCGCAACACGATATCTTTAGCGGCAGCATTATCAGGTTGGAGCTTTAAAGTAGCATTGCCTGCCTGAATAGCTTTATCGTATCTACCTATATTAAAGAACTGCTGAGCTAATTGTTGCCATAAATCAGCCGACTGGGGACTTTTACATACTTGAGAACTTAAGGAAACAACATTCGCATCCACTTCACCAACTGCCATGGGCACAACGTTCAGGCAACGTGTACTAAGTTTCTTCGTATTGTTTGTATTACCCTGAAGAGTTGAACAAGCTGCCAAGCTTACAACTAATGCAGTTAATCCACTGATTTTTAGGTAATTTTTCAAATCATTCCCCAGAATTAAGTACTTAATATTATTCGTAGGCTCATTGTATTGATGAAAATTTCAAATTTCAAATTTAGTATATTCTGTAAAATCTGCATCTAATTTTGCTAATTAATGTAAGTGTTTTTTAACTTAATCTCTTCTCTTTATAGCCAATTAAATTTATTATTCTTGTAAGTATCTATTTGTTTTTTAAAGTGAATAATGAGAAAATAAAATTCTATGTTAATATCAATCAGCTTTACTAAATTGAATAAAAAACGCTAATACCTGTATAGTTTTTATGTTTTATTAGCCATTTACAATGTAGAGTTTTGTAAAAAATTGACAATTATTTTCTATAGAGATATTTTTTACTAAATAGTGCCAATTTGTGTCAGTTGAGTATAGAGGCATCAAATCTTATACTTTAATTAAGTCTTTATTAATTAACGTCTTTTTTAGAAAGCAACATGAAGCCTAATGTTTAGCTTAAAAATCCATCTATACAAATGATCTAAATTAATTATGAAGTTTAACTAAACCAAGGAAGTTAAGGAAATTCTTATTATCTTTTTATTCGTGTTTTATTTTTAAAAATAATTTAGCCACACTAGTCATCTTTTTTAATAAAACAAATACTGGATCAGGTTATAGTTGAATAAATTACAGCCTAACATGAATTATTTTCAATATAGGGATAATTAAGTCATTAAGATAAACTTACATGACTGGCGAATCAACAATTTACAAAAAATTACAATGTGCATTGACAGCCTATAGTCATTCCAAATATAAAGCCGCTCATTCCAGAAAGATGAATACGACCGCTTTCATTTTATTTCTAATGCTTTCGCCCAAATGCCTGGCTACATGCAATCAAATACCAATTTTTGGCTAGCGTCCAATTTAGCAGCCTAAGTGAGTTAACTATGAGCAACTTAAAGATTTTAATTAATAAATTATCAAAGAATAATCGTTTAGCTTTAGAAAAAGCTGCCAACCTTTGTATTTCAAAAATGAACTACGAAATTGAAATAGAACACTTTTTTATCGAGTTATTAAACTGCTCAGAAAATGATTTAAATGTTTTATGTAAGAAATTTAAGATTTCACCAGAACTTTTAATCAATGACCTCGAACAAGAAATAGAAAAGCTATCTAAAGGTAACCAGCAAACGCCAATTTTTTCGACCACGCTTGCCAAACTGCTAGAACATGCATGGTTACTCACTTCAATTGACAGTGACAGCAACACCATTCGAAGCGGCCATTTATTAATTGCACTCCTTACTGTGCCTGAACTTCACCAGGTAGCACTTAGAAGCTCACAATTATTTGATCAATTTCCTATAGATAGTATTAAACATAAACTCAACGAATATTGTGCCACTAGCAATGAAAACACCCTACTGGCTCAAGCAGATCAACATATTACACAACAAGACGACTCAGCTGAGCCCGCCCAACCTGAGCAAAAAGCAAGAAATACGCCTGCCCTGGATCAGTTTACGGTCAACTTAACTGATAAAGCACGCAATGGTGAGATTGATCCAGTCATTGGCCGTGAAACTGAAATTCGTCAAATGATGGATATTTTAATGCGTAGACGCCAGAATAATCCAATTCTTACTGGCGAGGCAGGCGTGGGTAAAACTGCTGTTGTTGAAGGCTTAGCTTTAAAAATTAGTCAAAACCAAGTACCTGAAGCGTTAAGTCAAGTAGAAATTCATGCACTGGATATGGGCTTATTACAGGCTGGCGCAAGCGTTAAAGGGGAGTTTGAAAATCGCCTTAAAAATGTGATTAAAGAAGTCAATGCCTCGCCTCATGCGATTATTTTATTTATTGATGAAGCGCATACCATGATTGGTGCAGGTGGACAAGCTGGCCAAAATGACGCTGCAAACTTATTAAAACCTGCACTTGCCCGTGGCCAATTGCGCACCATTGCCGCTACCACGTGGAGTGAATATAAACAGTTTTTTGAAAAAGATGCTGCGTTAAGCCGTCGCTTTCAAGTAATTAAAGTAGAAGAGCCTTCGGTGGCTGTTGCTGTGCAAATGCTGCGTGCCATGGTTCCTGTGATGACCAGGCATTTTAATGTTGATATAGACGATCAAGCTATTTTTACCGCAGTAGCGGCCTCGCATCGTTATATTACAGGCAGACAATTACCTGACAAAGCAGTAAGCATATTAGATACCGCCACAGCACGCGTGGCTTTGTCACAAAGTGCCAGACCTGCTAGTTTAGATATCTTAAATGCCAAACAGCATAATTTAAATCTTGAATTGCAATTACTTAGTGCAGAGCAAAAAAACCTACAGCAAACAGATTCAAGCAGAATAGATACGGTAAAACAGCAGCTTGAGGAATTAAATACTCAGTTAAATACCACTACCCAGCAATGGCAAGCGCAATTGAAACTGGTTGAGCAAATCAAGCACATGCAACAAGAACTTAGCATGCAGAATGATCAACTAAATGAAAGTCAAAGCAAAGAAAAATTGCAGCATATTAAGCAAAAGCGTGATGAGTTAAAACATATTCAAGGCGCAACTCCTTTGGTATACGAGCGTGTTGATGAACATATCGTAGGTCAAATTATTGCTGACTGGACAGGTATTCCTATTGGAAAAATGCTCAATGACGAAATTGCAGCAGTATTAAGTTTGGAAGATAAGTTATCAGCTCGCGTCATGGGCCAGCCCTATGCCCTGCACAGTCTTGCGCAAGGCGTTAAAACAGCGCGTGCGCAACTAGAAGACCCGAATAAACCGCAAGGTGTATTTTTATTTGTTGGCCCAAGTGGGGTGGGTAAAACTGAAACTGCCTTGGCACTGGCTGATGAGCTATATGGTGGTGAGCGTCATTTAATTACTATTAATATGTCTGAATATCAAGAAGCCCATACCGTATCTACATTAAAAGGCGCACCACCTGGATATGTGGGCTATGGACAAGGCGGTATTTTAACTGAAGCCGTAAGACGTAATCCTTATAGCGTGATTTTACTTGATGAAATTGAAAAAGCGCATCAGGATGTGCAGGAACTTTTTTATCAGGTGTTTGATAAAGGTAGCCTGGAGGATGGCGAAGGCCGTCAAATTGACTTTAAAAATTGCCTGATTATTTTAACCTCTAATGTGGGTTCTTCCCTGATTATGCAACAGTGCATTAATCAACCTGTAGAACAATGGCCCACCACCACGCAACTGATTGAAGCATTACAACCTGCGTTGCATAAAAGCTTTAAACCTGCGTTTTTAGGGCGCATGCGGATTGTGCCTTACTACCCGCTGCATGATGATTTATTAGCGCAAATTATTGAGCATAAGCTATCAAAAATTAGCCAGCGTATTACTGCACAGCACGGAACTCAACTGAGCTTTAGCCCAGATTTAATTGAGCTGATTTTATCACGCTGCACTGAAGTTGATACGGGAGCCAGAAATATCGACCATATTCTTAACGGCTCTGTATTGCCTGATTTGGCCACCCATTTACTTACTGCAATGGTAGATGGGAAAACGCCTGAGCAAATACATATAGACGTTGACTCTAAGCAGCAAATTACTTATGCGCTTAAATTTGCAAAAAAACCAGGTAAAGCCAAAGCAAGTCCAAAAGCAAAGAAGCCCGCAACAAAAACCATTAGTGATGTGGCATAGCCGCTTAAAGGTATTGATACAATGCAAGATATTGAACTTTACTTACAGCCCATCACTTCTGCCCATCCTTGTGGCGAGGATTTAACTTTTTCATCGGCTTTTGATGCCATTCAACAGGCTCGTCTTGAAGATGATCCACTGTTAGAGCAAGGAGAATGGGTTACTGAGCGTAAAGTGGCAGACTGGCATTTTATTCAACAAGAATGTAGCCAGCTATTGCAACAACAGGCTAAAGACTTACGCTTGAGTTTATGGCTATGCGAAGCCCTGCTTCAAACTGACGGCTTTGCAGGCATGAACCATGGACTGAATATTATCAGTGCGTTAATTAATACCTATTGGCAAGACATGTATCCAAGCATTGAAGACAATGATTTGGACCAGCGCATTAGTCTACTGCAATGGTTTGTGCAACAACTACAAAAGCTGCCGAAAAATATTGGACTGAATGCTTCACAACACTTGAGCTTTAATGACTTTGAAGCCGCTCAGCTTTTAAAAAGTCAGTTAGATAATAACCCTGATTTATACGACGATGGTTTACCTGAGCATAAAGTCACCCTTGAAGATTATCAGGACGCATTATTACAGACACCTGTGCAACAACTGCAAGAAACGCTGCAACATTTAACGCTAGCGCATGAAAGCTGGAATGAGTTTAAGCAGCTATTAGATAACCTCCTAGGATTAGATGCGCCCGCGTTTGCAGGTGTAGATCAGGTTTTAGACCAAATTTCGAGTCATTTAACTAAACATCTAAAAGAACGTGGTGTATTTCAAGACGCAAACACCATGCCAGCATCAGCAAGTGAGCAAAATGTTACTGCTGCCGAATCCGCAACGGCTACATATATGAGGACTCCCACAGTACCACAAGCTGGGTTTCAGCCACAGCAGCAATCACATATTCAAAACCGACAACAAGCCATGCTGGTTTTACAACAAATGAGCGACTATTTTTCGACTCATGAACCGCATAGCCCCGTCAGTTATATGCTTAAAAAGACAATTAAATGGGCCAATATGCCACTGCATGAATGGTTAGCAACTGTGGTGAAACAAGATGAGCCTTTGGAAGCGTTGCAAGACATGTTAGGCGTCAACTCAACAGCTGATAACGGTTAATTATTTTAATTTAAATGTTTTGTTTTTGGAGTAATGGTTCTCAATGTATCAAGCGAACAAAGTGCTGTGGGGTGAAGGCTTATTTTTAAGGCCGCAACACTTTCAAATTCAGGATTTATACCACGAACAACGCCTTAGCCATACGGTAAATGCGTTGACCGTACACCCGTATGGAATCCGTAGTTTTGAATTTGATGCGATTCAGCTTCAAAATAATATTTTGGCACTCAAGCATATTGATATCTTGTGGAATGATGGCGATGCTTATAAAGCACCTGAACGTGATTTACTGCCTGAAGCAATGCAGCTTGATCAGCATCATTCTTCTGACAACATGCTGGTTTATTTGGCCTTTCCTACTATTCATAGTGGCATGAGTAACTTGCAGTCTGGCACACAAATTAGACCCGCGCGCTACAGCAGCAAGCATGTTAGTAGTACTGATCTATTTACTGACGCCGTAGAGTCTGAAGTGACTATCTTGCAGCGACAGGCTTTTTTTAGATTATTAGAACCTAATCTACGTCCTGACCATGAATTAGACGGTATGTTGTATTTCCCCATTGCCAAAATCAGAAGAAATACCGCAGGGGAATACGAATTTGAACAGGGCTTTGTGCCACCTATTTTGCATGTTCACAGTGCCGAATTATTATTTAATAATATTAAAAAACTGTTAAGTGTGATTCGAGCCAAGGTGAAATCACTGCAAGCCAATAATCGTGAAATTGACCAGCAATTGGTTGAATTTAGATCGGGGGATTTGGTGTCATTTTGGCTCACCAACAGCTTAAACGCAGGCTATGCTGCACTCAGTCACATTGTCCAAAATCCGCAAATTCATCCTGAACGCCTACATCAAGAGTTGTTAAGGCTTGCTGGCTCCTTACTGACTTTTTCTAGCAAACACACCTTGGATGACTTGCCTGCCTATCAGCATATGATGCCCATGTCAGGTTTTACCGCATTGGACATGATGATTCGTGACATGCTGGATACTATTATTTCTAGTCGTTACTTAAGTATTCAGTTGCGCGAGACGAAACCATCATATTGGCAAGGTAATTTGGAATCTGACAAAATTACTCGCTCTAGCCGTCTTTATTTGGCCATTAACTCTTCACTGCCCGCTCATGAACTCGCGGCTTCAGTACCCGTACGCTTTAAAATTGGTGCGCCTGATGATGTTGAAAAACGTGTGTTGGCGGCATTACCAGCGGCCAGTATTGCGCATATCACCAATGTGCCCTCGGCTATTCCAGTGCGCTCTGGCGTACTTTATTTTGCGATTGAGCCTTACGGCGATTTATACGAGCAAATGCTACAACAGGAATCTATTTGTGTGTATATCCCCAATGGATTTAATGATTTAAGCATTGAGCTTATTGCAGTGATTGAGCCTTAAGGATATAAACATGCAAAAAGAGCACTCAATGCCCTCATTATTTGATCATGGTGAACTTGGCCAGGGCGCGCGCAGCACGATCCCTTTAAAGGCAGTACAAAAATCTTTACTGGATTATTTGTATGAAGGTTTTTATTTGGTTTTTTTGCTTAAAAATGCCTACTTACCTCAAAGTGCATCTGAACTACAAACCCAGCTCACTGAGTTTTTAACACGCTTTGATGGTCAGGCACGTCGAGCAGGTTTTTCAGCGGAAAATATCCATGATGTAAAATATGCATTTTGCGCTCTGGTGGATGAAACCATTATGGTGCAGCACAGCCCGTCAGTAGATAGTGTCAAAGCAGCCTGGGAGCTTTCCCCGTTGCAGCTTAAACTGTTTGGCTCGCAATTGGCTGGCGAACGGTTTTTTACCGTGTTAGAAGACCTACGGGCGCAGGGTGCTGAGCGTTTGCCTGCCTTGGAAGTTTTTCATTATTGTTTATTGCTGGGCTTTCAGGGGAAATATCGTCTTGAAGCACCAGAAAAAATTAACTATCTAATTGCCCGTTTGGGTGATGAAATTGATTACCTTAAAGGTAAGAAGCGTGAGTTTGCTCCGTTTTGGGCCATTCCAGACCAGATTAGACACGTGATTCGGGGGGAAATCCCGATTGGCTTAATACTCACTATTTTAATGTTCTTCTCAATTATAGCTTTTTCAGGAATCTACTATGCGCTAGGAAAAGACCGCCAAAATGCTTTAGCGCCTTTTTCACATGTTATTGCCGCACCTGAGCAGCAGGCAAACATTAGTATTTATCTTCCATAATAATTATGTTGATTTGAGCATCAGCCCATGAGTGAACTTAAAAAAAAGCAGGCACCTTCACTATATAATGATCATTATACAGCTGCCTCTATAAAAATATTACAGCGCAATAAAAATGACTTTATTGACCGTAAAACAGTATGGCGTATTGCTATTTTAAGTTTTTTATTGGGTGCAGTACTGGTTGTGCTCACCTTTTGGTTCACCTCAAAAACACAATCTTTGCCAGAATCAAAAGAGACACCAGTTGGCACCAGTCATATTATCGCTAATCCTAGTGCCGTAATTGACACTAAAATGCCCAGCACTGAACTGTCTCCTCATGAAGCAGTGCCCTCTGAAGTGGTGGCTAATGCTGCGACTGATTCAGCCATGAATAGCTCGGCTGCTACGAACCCTATTACAATAGCTACTGCACCCAAAACTGATGTGATTGAAGACTGGATCAATACGCACTTAACAGATAAAAATGCCAAGCCAAAAGCGGGATCTGCAAATAATGATAATCTGGATACACCCAAAAACACCGAGACAAACCAGGCAACGCAAGTAAACGTTGCCTTGGTAGCCCCTGCTTTGGTTACCGCTGCTGCTGTGCAAAACGTGACATCAGCCTCTAAAAACACCTCATCTAACGCACCTTTAGCAAATAATGCCTTGACAGCTGATCAAGCCAAGAGCAATCCATTTAAAGTGCTTGAAACAGACGATATAGCCAACGAATCAGTTTCTAAAACAAAAAAAACCAATAAAAATAAACCAGCAACGCAAAAGAAAAATAATGTGCCACAAAAAAACAAAGTCCAGCCAGCGACTAAATCAGTAAGCAAGGCCAATACCAAAGTAAACACGGGGACTGCGCAACAACAAGCCAGACAACAATCCAAGAAAAAAGATAAATAAGGTAAACGTTGAATAAAACATGATCTGGCTTGTTATTTTTTACTTTTTGGCAATCAGTTTATTCTGTGCTTTTTTACTATCTGGTGCTTTACGGGATAATACGTGGCTACGCATTAAACGCATTGCCCCTGCAACACATCGCTATTACCAGCATTATTTGAATAAAATCATGGCGTATGGAACCAACAAGATTAGTGATGCACAGGATCAAGGCTATCAGCAGCAACTATGGATTTTATTGGCAGGCGTTTTTTTAATTGCTGCACCTACCTTTTGGATGGCCACACGTGAAACCTCGCTTGCTCCTTTGGATGAAAGTTATAGTAATCCTGTCGATGCGCAGATTTATGCATTGTTAGAAGGCGAAATGCTAGTACCGCCACCTGAAGTGGATGCAGAACTAATTGTGGCGGCTGAAGCGATTGCCCAACAAGCTGAATCGATTGTTGATCAAAGCGCGCCCACCACAATACCCACTCAAATTACCCATGCTGTAAACTTGCGCCTGGCGGATCGAAAATGGGATAAGATTAATCCACGTTATGCGCAGCGTTTATTATTAGTATTTAAAATAATGAAAGAACGTCACGGCTACGACATGGTTTTACTAGAAGGTTATCGTAGTCCTGAACGACAAAATATGCTGGCAGGTAAAGGATCGCATGTGACCCAGGCTACAGGATACCGTAGCTATCATCAATTT
The DNA here is from genome assembly GCA_023393635.1 of Pseudomonadota bacterium. Classification (GTDB taxonomy): domain Bacteria; phylum Pseudomonadota; class Gammaproteobacteria; order Pseudomonadales; family Moraxellaceae; genus Alkanindiges. The sequence continues at coordinate 247,625 of JAEWKT010000032.1, read as the reverse complement.
GGCTTGGCAGCAGATGTGGCATTTATGCGTAACGGAAAAGTCGTGATTACTGAAAAAGACCCGTGGGCCATGCAAGGCTATAAATATTATGGCGAAGCGGCTGAATCTGTTGGATTAACATGGGGTGGACGCTGGAAAATGATGGATTTAGGCCATACCGAATTTCGCATGAAAGGAATATTGGGCAAACCTGCAATGGCGCAAAAATTGATTGCAGAAAGTGGAATGCCCTTAAGTGCGCTTGAATAATGTTTAATAATGGCAATAAATAGGAAAATGAGATGAGTAAGGCATTAATTACAGTGGGTGCAATGACGAGCCATGGCGGACAAGTGATTCAGGGCAGTGCAACCAGTACCATCAACGGTGTTGCCATTGCCTGTGTGGGTGACAAAGTGACCTGCCCCATTCCTGGTCATGGCGGTGTAAGCACCATTATCACTGGTGATGGCGCAATGTTAATTAATGGACGCGCTGTAGCAAGACATGGTGATAAAACCGCTTGTGGTGCAACTTTAATTGCCAACCAGGCGTTAACGATTGATGCAATGTAATGGCCATTTAACTTATAACTTACATGCTAAAACCCTGCTTGTTGCTATCACTGCATTGTTTTCAATTGCTGCCGATAGTGATTTGGCGTGTGATTTGTCCATTTTTTAAATGCGCGATGAAATGCACCAGGCTCAGCAAAACCTAAGGCTGCGGCAATATCCATAACGCTTTTATCAGGTTGGCTCAATAGGGTCATGGCCATGTCACGGCGCAACTGATCCTTGATAGATTGAAAGGGTTGTCCCTCCTCACTTAAACGTCGGCGCAAGGTTGATCGGGTCATATTTAAACCAGATGCAAAACTATCAAAATCTGGCCAATGATAAACGGGCGTTGCCTTGAGGGCTTTACGAATGGTGGCAGAAAAGCTCGAATAATTTTTATATTTCAGCACAATATTCGTTGGTGCATGTTGCAAAAACTCTTGCACCGTATGTTCATGTTGTACCAGCGGTAGTTCTAAATAACTGCTCTCAAAAGCAAGCGAAGTAAATGGCTGATCAAATTGCAACTCTGCTGAATACATGAGCTGATATTCATCACTATACACAGGTTTTGGATAGGCAAAGCCTGCTAACAGTACTGGAATACGTCGTCCTACCAGCCAACACGCAATGCCATGCTGCAAAATTAACAATGTTTCATGACCAAAGATACGATCCTCAGGCATTGTGCGCGGTTGAGTAATCTGGATATAACTATACTGACCTTCAATCACTATTTCAGAATGAAAATCATCTAATAACAAGTTAAAAAACCGAAGCATGCCAACAATTGCGGTTTTTAATGTTTTGTAATGAACTAACATACGGCACAACATGGCAAAACTACCCACTTTCATGCGATGGGAGTCTTGCCCAAAAAACTCATCATCTAAGCAACGCGCCACAGCCAGCCACAACTGGCTAAACTGCTCAGCCGTCACCCTGGACTGCGCTTGTTTCAATAAGCTGGAATCAATACCACAATTAGTTAAAATTATATTGATATCAACATTTTGATTCTGCAATGGTTTAAGAGCCGATTGTACAAAATGAATTGAAACACTATTTTTTTCCATCATTCTATAAAAATTTATTGAGGTCATTAATCAAAATAACATGTTGGAAAAATACAAGATATGGCAAATTCACTCACTTGCTTTGAATGAATGTAACCTAGTCAGCTCAGGCCATTTTATCTAATCTAATGTGGCCTCCTCTTAGGCTTAGGACTGAATTCACTTAAATTGCAGTCCATGTGTAGCTCCATTGCATGTGAACATGAAAGACTCAAAAATGGGTTATTAGAACCTTGCAATTAAAATCAGGCTTTATAGGGATATTGTTATGACCACTGCCATGCCAACCATTAAACTACTGATTAATGGCCAATTTATAGAGTCGAAAACAACAGAATGGCGTGAAGTGGTAAATCCAGCCACCCAAGAAGTATTAGCGCGCGTACCATTTGCCACTCCAGATGAAATCAATGCTGCGGTGTCTTGTGCAAAAGAAGCATTTAAAACATGGCGCTTTACGCCGATTGGTACACGTGCCCGTATTTTTTTGAAATATCAGCAATTAATTCGTGAAAACATGGCAGAGCTAGCAGCCATTTTGACAGCCGAACAAGGCAAAACCCTGGCAGACGCGGAAGGTGATGTGTTTCGCGGTTTAGAAGTAGTTGAGCACGCCGCCAATATTGGCAATTTGCAAATGGGCGAGTTGGCTAATAATGTGGCCAATGGCGTGGATACCTATACTATTCAGCAAGGTTTAGGAGTGTGCGCAGGTATTACCCCATTTAACTTCCCCGCCATGATTCCATTGTGGATGTTCCCTATGGCGATTGCTTGTGGCAATACTTTTGTATTAAAACCATCCGAACAAGACCCCATGGTGACCATGCGTTTGGTTGAGCTGGCACTAGAAGCTGGCATTCCTGCTGGCGTATTAAATGTGATTCATGGCGGTGAAGATGTAGTCAATGCCATTTGCGACCATGCCGATATTAAAGCGGTTTCTTTTGTAGGTTCAACCAAGGTGGGCACACACGTTTATAACCGTGCCACCCTGGCAGGCAAACGCGTGCAATGTATGATGGGCGCAAAAAACCATGCCATTGTTTTACCTGATGCCAATAAACAACAAACCTTAAATAGTATTGCAGGTGCAGCATTTGGTGCCGCAGGACAGCGTTGCATGGCCTTGTCGGTGGTAGTGCTGGTGGGCGCTGCCAATGAATGGATTACAGAAATTGTAAATATAGCCAAGACACTTAAAGTAAACGCAGGCGTAGAAGCAGGTACCGATATTGGGCCGTTGATTTCCTGTGCTGCGCGTGAACGGGTAGAAAGCTTTATTGCCAGTGGAATTGAAGCAGGCGCTACGCTTGAGCTCGATGGTCGCAATCCAAAAGTAGATGGCTATAACCAAGGTAACTTTGTGGGTGCAACTATTTTCTCTGGTGTTACACGTGACATGAAAATTTATAACCAGGAAGTATTTGGCCCTGTGCTGTGTATTGTGTCTCTTGCCACTTTGGACGATGCGATTGCTTTTGTTAACCAAAACCCAAATGGTAACGGCACAGCTATCTTTACCCAATCTGGTGCAGCAGCGCGCAAGTTTCAAGAAGAAATTGATGTGGGACAAATTGGTATTAATGTGCCAATTCCTGTGCCTGTACCGCTATTTTCATTTAGTGGTTCACGTGCCTCAAAACTTGGTGATTTAGGCCCTTACGGCAAGCAAGCCATTATGTTTTATACCCAAACCAAAACCATTACGGCACGCTGGTTTGAAGATGATGCCGTCGCTGGTGCGGTGAACACGACCATTTCTCTTAAATAGCTCAACCCAATAGCTAAAAGGAAATTGGCCATGAATTTTGATTTATCAGAAGATCAGCGTGCGTTTCAACAAGCCGCACGTCATTTTGCAGCGGCTGAAATAGCACCCAGCGCAGCGCAATGGGATGCCGAATGTATTTTTCCCATTGACATGATTAAAAAAGCAGGTGATTTGGGTTTTTGTGGGATTTATACACCTGAGGATGCAGGTGGCATGGGTTTAAGCCGTTTAGATGCTTCCATTATATTTGAAGAGTTAGCTTATGCCTGCCCTTCAACGGCAGCTTATATCAGCATTCATAATATGGCCTGCTGGATGGTGGCCAGTTGGGGCTCGGCTACCATTCGCAAGCAATGGTGTTCCTTGCTGGCCAGTGGACAAAAACTGGCATCTTATTGCCTGACCGAACCAAACGCTGGTTCTGACGCGGCCTCGTTAACAACGCGTGCTGAATTCATAAATGGTCAATACTGTTTAAACGGTGCTAAAGCGTTTATATCAGGTGCAGGTTCAACCGATTTATTAGTGGTCATGGCGCGGACTGGCAGCGCGGGTGCCAGTGGTATTTCGGCATTTGCTGTCCCTGCGGATAGTGCTGGTATTACCTATGGCCGCTGCGAGCAAAAAATGGGCTGGAATAGCCAGCCGACACGTACCATTAGTTTTGATAACGTGATGATTCCTGCGGATCATTTGTTAGGTATTGAGGGTGAAGGTTTTAAAATTGCTATGCGCGGTATTGATGGTGGCCGTATTAATATTGCCAGCTGCTCGATAGGCGCGGCGCAAGCAGCACTAGATGCTGCACGGCTGTACATGGGCGAACGCCAACAATTTAAACGCAAACTGGCCGAGTTTCAGGCCTTGCAGTTTAAGATGGCTGATATGCTAACTGAACTGGTGGCAGCGCGGCAAATGGTCAGACTCGGTGCTTATAAGCTGGATCAACGCGCCACCGATGCAAGTACTTACTGTGCAATGGCCAAGCGCTTTGCCACTGATGTTGGTTTTAATGTCTGTAATGATGCTTTGCAATTGCATGGCGGTTATGGATATATTCGGGAATATCCTTTAGAGCGTTATTTGCGTGATGTGCGCGTGCATCAGATTCTGGAAGGAAGCAATGAAATTATGCGCGTTATTATTTCACGTCATCTGTTAAATGGCACTGCCCCTGAGAATATTCGCTAATGGATCATCATATGCAACCTGATAAAGCCAACGCATTACCTGAAATCAACCCTGAGAACAATAAAGCTAAGCCTGCCGTACAACCTGTATTATTTGACACTATTAAGGCCGATAATGGCTACCTGATTGGCATGATTCAGCTAAATGCCGAAAAGACCTTAAACGCCTTATCGCTCGACATGATTGATTTAATGGCAGCCCAACTTGCCACATGGTTAACAGATGATAATGTAGCCATGGTGTTGATGCATGCTACAGGTGAAAAAGCCTTTTGTGCGGGTGGTGATTTGCAACATCTCTACCAGTCGATGCGCAACCATCATACCTCAGCCAACAAAGACGATATTCGCGGCAACCAGTATGCCTGTGACTTTTTTGAACGTGAATATCGCCTTGATTATATGATTCATACCTATCCAAAACCAATTTTATGTTGGGCTCACGGCATTGTGATGGGGGGCGGTATGGGTTTAATGGCTGGGGCAAGTCATCGGGTGGTTACCGAAAAATCCCGACTGGCCATGCCTGAAATTAACATTGGTTTATTTCCTGATGTAGGCGGTAGTTACTTTTTAAATCAAATGCCAGATCATGTGGGTTTATTTCTTGCGCTCACTGGTGCCATGATTAACGCAAGTGATGCCAAATTTATTAATCTGGCGGATTACGTGATTGTACAGACTGATAAGGCGCGCGTTATTGCGTTGCTGCAACAGCAACCGTGGACTAACTTGCAGACTAAAAATGGTTTTTTACTGGATGCAGTGCTATGCAATGCCCAAAATGGTTTAAAAAATGACCCACGTTCAATTCAACAAGACTCGACTCAATCAGGCTTAGTACAACCAGGCCCAATCGAAACACAGCTTCAAACCATTCAAGCACTCTGTAATCACGCTAATATTAATCAAGTGATCGAAGCAATTATTAATCATCGCAGCGAAGATCCATGGTTTAGCAAAGCAGCTTCTACCCTTAAAAAGGGTTCACCCAGTTCAGCCTATTTGGCCAGCTTATTGCTTGATCTGGCTAAAGATATGTCTCTTGCAGAAGTGTTCCGCATGGAATATCTGGCTGCCTTGCACTGCGCAGCAAGACCAGACTTTGCCGAAGGGATTCGTGCTTTATTGATTGATAAAGACTTACAACCAAAGTGGCACCCTGCAACACATGCTGAAATAACACCCGAATGGATCAATGGATATATTGCTAACCCATGGTCTTTGCACACGCATCCACTCGCAGATCTTGGCAGTCATAGCCAACAGCCAGCATAGCTTGTTTACTTAATCAATAAATAACATGGACAACATTTCAGGGAAAATCAAAATGAGCCAGATTGCATTTATCGGTTTGGGTAATATGGGCGGGCCAATGGCAAAAAACCTGCTTAAAGCAGGCCATCATCTAACAGTGTTTGATCTCTCAGCCACTGCCCTGCAAGTGTTGGTCAATGAGGGCGCAACGGCTGCTTCCTCTGCTATTGATGCGGTGTGCAATGCTGATATTGTCATTAGCATGCTGCCTGCTAGTCGCCATGTTGAAGCATTGTATTTGGGCGATTTGGATAAGCCTGGTTTATTGCCACATATCAAATCAGGCACATTAATTATTGATTGCAGTACCATTGCAGCTCAAACTGCAATGACTGTGGCTAAGGCTGCGACCGCATTGGGTCTGGCAATGTTAGACGCACCTGTGTCTGGTGGTACAGGTGGTGCAATTGCAGGAACGCTCACGTTTATTGTGGGTGGTGACGAGGCCGCCCTACAACAGGCATATCCCCTGTTAAGCGCAATGGGTAAAAATATTTTTCATGCGGGTGCAAGCGGTGCTGGCCAAACTGCCAAAATTTGCAATAACATGCTGCTTGGTATTCAAATGATTGGTACTGCTGAGGCCTTGGCGTTGGGTGTTGCTAATGGCTTAGACCCCAAAGTACTGTCTGATATTATGGTGAAAAGCTCAGGTCGTAACTGGTCATTAGAATTATATAACCCCTACCCTGGAGTGATGGATAATGTACCTGCATCACGTGAATATAGCGGTGGATTTGGCGTAGATTTAATGCTCAAAGATTTAGGCTTAGCGACCGAAACTGCGTTAAATGCACAAGCATCCATTCCGCTGGGTGAAATGGCGCGTAATCTATATGCGCTGCACAGCAAAGCAGGTGCTGGCTCGCTTGATTTTTCAAGCATTCTACAAATTTTGCAAGCAGACTCAAACAATTAAGAAACAATGCCTGATTAGTAAAACAAAGCAGCCACAGGGCATATTACCCTGTGCTGGTTCATTCTCAAACTCTAAAAACCACATAAATAAAATCAATATCAGCAAAAATCATATTTAGGCTTATCTGGCAAGTATCAAGCGTCGTTCAGATTAGCCTGCCAAACCCACTGCTTTAGCCCGCGCTGCGTGCAACTTCTTAAAGCTATCAATCAAGCGTAAATGTTTATCAAGGCCTTCGAGTTGCATATTGGTAGGCGTTAAGCCATAAAAGCGCACTGTGCCACTCACTGAACCAATCACTGCATCCATGCGTTCATTGCCAAACATACGGCGGAAATTCGCCTCAAAGTCTGCTAATGCCATATCCTCATCTAATATTACTTCCAACACCGCACTCATGGCCTGATAAAACAAACCTCGCTCAACCGTATTGTCATTGTATTGCAAAAAGGCTTCCACCAAATCTTTGGCTTCTTCAAACTCTTCCAAAGCCAGGTAAATGAGCAGTTTTAATTCTAAAACTGTTAACTGTCCCCAGACGGTATTGTCATCAAATTCAATGCCAATCAAGGTGGTGATGTCAGTGTAATCATCAACCTCACTGTCTTCTAATCGTTCTACCAATGCTTCAAGACTGGCATTATCCAAACGATGCAAATTTAAAATATCTTCACGGAACAACAATGCTTTATTGGTGTTATCCCAGATTAAATCTTCTACCAAATACACTTCAGAATAATCTGGCACCAGAATTCGGCATGCCGTGGCACCAAGATGCTCATAGATTGCCATATAAGTTTCTTTGCCCAACGCTTTTAAAATAGCAAACAACATCTCAGCTTCTTGCGCGTTGCTATTACTGCCATTATTGGTGAAATCCCACTCAACAAAGTCGTAATCAGATTTGGCACTAAAGAAACGCCACGACACCACACCGCTTGAGTCAATAAAATGCTCAACCGCATTGTTGGGTTCAGTCACTGCATTACTGGCAAACGTAGGCCGTGCAATGTCATTTAAGCCTTCAAAACTGCGACCTTGCAACAGCTCAGTCAGACTACGCTCTAAAGCCACCTCAAAACTTGGATGCGCACCAAATGAGGCAAACACACCGCCAGTGCGTGGGTTCATTAAAGTCACACACATCACAGGAAATTGACCGCCTAGTGAAGCATCTTTAACCAACACAGGAAAGCCTTGCGCTTCAAGTGCCTGTATCCCTGCCACAATGCCTGGATATTTGGCCAGCACCGCTTGCGGCACATCAGGCAGTGCCATCTCACTTTGTAAAATATCACGCTTGACAGCACGTTCAAAAATTTCTGACAAACACTGTACTTGTGCTTCTGCCAGTGTATTGCCTGCACTCATGCCGTTGCTTAAAAATAAGTTTTCAACCAGATTAGATGGAAAATACACCACCTCACCGTCTGACTGACGCACATAAGGTAATGAACAAATACCACGCGCAATATTGCCAGAATTGGTATCAATTAAATGCGAACCAAGCAACTCATCGTCTGGGTTATAAATTTCCAGACAGTACTCATCAAGAATTTCATGTGGCAGTTCATCCTTTGGCCCTGGCTTAAACCACTTTTCATTGGGATAATGCACAAACTCAGCATTGGCAATATCTTCACCCCAAAACTGATCATTGTAAAAGAAATTGCAGTTTAAACGCTCAATAAATTCACCCAGGGCGGATGCCAGCGCACTTTCTTTGCTTGACCCTTTACCATTGGTAAAACACATTTGCGAATGCGAATCACGCACATGCAGTGACCATACATTGGGCACAATATTGCGCCATGAGGCGATTTCAATTTTCATGCCCAAACGCGCCAAAATTCCTGACATATTGGCAATGGTTTGCTCTAGTGGTAAATCCTTGCCTACAATGTAAGTGCCCGCGTCTGTCCCCGAATTTGGTAACAATAAGGCCTGTGCATCGGCATCCAGATTTTCTACCACTTCAATGACAAACTCAGGCTGAGTTTGAACAACTTTTTTTACGGTGCAACGTTCAATAGAACGCAAAATACCCTGGCGGTCTTTGTCAGAAATATCTTCTGGTAGCTCAACCTGAATTTTAAAAATTTGCTTATAGCGATTTTCTGGATCAACAATATTGTTTTGTGACAGGCGAATATTTTCAGTGGGTATATCGCGAGTCTGGCAATATAGTTTGACAAAATATGCGGCACACAGCGCAGACGACGCCAAAAAGTAATCAAATGGCCCTGGTGCCGAACCGTCTCCCTTGTAGCGGATCGGTTGATCAGCTACTACGGTGAAGTCGTCAAATTTGGCCTCAAGCCGAAGATTATCTAAAAAATTGACTTTAATTTCCATGCTGGCACCTGGCTATTCTTGGGTGTCATCATAGACACAAAAGAGTTGCAAATATTGATATATGACTTGAATTTGAGATAAAAAACCGAAGACAGAAAAACTGAAGCGCAATTTAAATTTTATAAAAAACTAACATGACTTGGTCTTTTATGAGGGCGCATTTTACACAAACTTTGCGATATGGTTCATGATTTTTGCAAATTTATAATGGGAGCAGCATTTTGGCCAAACCAGACAGTTTATTGAAATTTTTTAAATGGGCTTATAAATTTAATTATTTAGCTAAAATTCTTAATTTTTAAGGGTATTAAAATAAACTTTACATCGCAAACGCTTGTATGGTGGGCCCGCCCAGACTTGAACTGGGGACCAACGGATTATGAGTCCGCTGCTCTAACCAACTGAGCTACAGGCCCATGACTTTTAAATCAAGTTAATACATCAACTTAGCTTAAATGCATTTTACAATGACTTTTTAAATATTACAATCACAAACAACTTGTCAGCATTATATGGGCATTAACCCATATTGCTAATTATTGCGAGTGCGCATCATACAACATGTCTAAGCCAGTGCAAAGTGTAAAAATTACTAAAACTTTCGTTGATCATTAAAAGTTTACTAAATCAGACAAGCAAATTACTTATAAAATAGTGAGCTGATTAGTTTTGTACGAAGAGCCACTAGATCCAAAATATATATTATCAAACGTTAGGTTGTAGCAGATCGATTATCGATATACAATAAATTTAGTAAGATTTGAGATTAGCATGTGATTGTTAGCTTTAATTGTTCGGAAACCGAATTTTTATTTACCACGGGTAAAACTAAACGTTGGAGTGCTATTCAACGTGTTGCTGAACGTAAACTTGCACAAATTGATGCAGCCGTAACACTTGATTTTTTACGCTCCCCTCCAGGCAACCGCCTTGAGAAATTGAATGGTAACCGTGAAGGACAGCATAGCATTCGCATCAATGACCAATGGCGTATTTGCTTTATTTGGACAGCAGAGGGTGCTGCTAATATTGAAATAGTAGATTATCACTAAGGAGAACAGCCATGTTTAAAAATGGTATGCGACCTATCCATCCAGGCGAAATATTGCGTGAGGATTACATGCAACCACTAAATCTAAGCGCCCATGCATTAGCTAAGGTACTAGAAGTTACGCCTGCAAGGATTAGTGAAATAGCTCGCGAGAAACGCGGTATTACAGCTGATACTGCATTACGTTTAGCTCAGTATTTTGGTGGCGATGCACAAAGCTGGTTAAACCTGCAAAGTCAGTACGACTTGCGCTTAGCCGAAATTAGTACGGGAGATAAAATCCGCCAAGCCATTCAGCCTTTGTATGCCGTGTAGCGTGAAATAGGCTAAGAGCATTTTTTATCAAATCAGGTTAAGCTATTAGCCTGGTTTTCCTTATCTTCAACGACTGGTCACAACTGTAAATTTATTTTAGGAAGAAATAGAGCTGGGCATACTCTTCATGAGAAAGAATAGACCAAATAAACTTCTACTTACCTTGAAGCTTTACAACGACAATTTAAGCAAATTTTACTGCCACCACTAGTCACATAATATTGACCTCGCTTATATTTTGCTCAGCACATAGCAGTTTTAGCCCATATATGCCAAACTCATTTTAAATAGTTCAGGTTACTCATTAACATGTGCGCTAATTTTAAACCGCTTCGGCCTGCTTTTGCGCCCCGATTAGATTTATTTCCGCCCAGTTTTGACTATAAAGAGGAAATTTATCCCAACCAAGCCTGCCCCATTCTAGTGAGTTATAAAAAGCAAATGGAGTGGCGTGAGGCTACGTTTGGTTTAATTCCAAAATGGGCTAAAGACACCAAAATTGCGCGACATACTTATAATGCGCGTGCTGAAACTGTGGCAGAAAAAACCAGCTTTCGGCAAGCTTGGCACAACAATCAATTTGCCCTAGTACCCGTAGAGTTATTTTATGAACCGCGCTATATACACGATAAGCCAGAACGCTGGGCCATTAAGCGCAAAGATCAGCAACCCTTTACCATTGCCGCAATCTATGAGCTGGCCGAGCAAGATGGCCAACTCATCCGCTCTATGACCATGCTCACCATTAATGCAGACCAGCACCCTTTTATGCGTGACTTCCATGCGCCGAAAGATGAGAAACGCTCCATTGTGGTCATTCCACCTGAGTTACGGGCAAACTGGCTAAATGCAGATCACAAGATGGCTAAGGAATTGCTCATGGAGTTACAGGCGAGCGAATACACTGCTTGCCCAGCACCACGCATCAAACCTTAACCAAAACGACCCGTAATATAAGCTTCGGTCAGTTGATGCTCAGGCTGGGTAAATACTTTTTCGGTGGCATTGACTTCAATTAACTCACCCAGATGAAAATAGGCGGTGCGATGCGATACACGAGCCGCCTGTTGCATAGAATGCGTCACGATTGCAATTGTGTACTGGCTAGATAACTCGCTGATAAGCTCTTCAATTTTGGCAGTTGCAATAGGATCAAGTGCCGAGCAAGGCTCATCCATCAATATGACTTCAGGGCTAACCGCAATAGTGCGTGCAATGCATAACCGTTGCTGCTGACCGCCAGATAAACTGGTTCCTGGTTGTTTTAAGCGGTCTTTTACCTCCTCCCACAAGCCCGCACGACGTAAACTATTTTCAACCACTTCATCGAGTTCATAACGATCTTTTGCCAGGCCATGCAATTTTGGGCCATAGGCAACGTTGTCAAAAATGGACTTTGGAAATGGATTGGGCTTTTGGAACACCATGCCCACTTGCGCACGTAACAATACCACATCAAGTGATGGGTCATAAATATCCTGTCCATCCATGTTGACCTGCCCAGTCACACGGCAGCCATCAATGGTGTCATTCATACGGTTTAAGGTGCGTAAAAAAGTGGACTTACCACAGCCTGAAGGGCCAATAAAAGCAATCACTTCATTTTGATAAATGTCTAAATCGATGCCTTTAATGGCTTCGTTGTCGCCATAATACACATGCACATCAGTGGTATTGATTTTTACATTTTTCTTAGATGGTTGATTGTTGGCTGACACATTCTCATTAAAAGAAGTAGCACTACTAAAATGCGTTGGACTAAATTTCTGGATCATATTGCTCTCTACTTTATGTGCCTTGATTGTCAGATGTTTTGTTTGCAGTCAAGGCTAACAGTTGCTTTATAAGTCATTCATCGCGCTTCAATTGCCTTGTTGAGCAAGGTCAAGAAGCGATGAAGAGATTGTATTCATCATTAGTAAACGTAAATCACCATAACTATTTAGCCTCTTACTTCAAACTTTTTGCGTAGCCAGATGGCCAAACCATTTAAACTAATCATTAGCAATAACAGCACAATAATAGCGGCGGCAGTGCGTGGTTCGAAGAAATTACGCAGCTCATTGCCCTGCCATAAATAAATTTGTACAGGCAATGCCGTTGATTGATCCATTGGCGTGCCAGGCAAAGTCGCCACAAAGGCTTTCATGCCAATCAGCAATAATGGTGCAGTTTCTCCCAGGGCATGAGCGATGCCAATAATGGCACCTGTTAAAATACCAGGCACCGCCAAAGGCAACACATGATGAAATACACTTTGCATTTTGGAAGCACCCAAGCCCAACGCCGCCTGCCGAATAGACGGAGATACGGCACGCAATGAAGCCCGTGTTGCAATAATAACGGTGGGGAGGGTTAACAGGCTTAGTACCAAACCGCCCACTAAGGGCGCAGAAATGGGCAAATGTAACCAGTTAATAAAAATGGCTGCACCGAGTAGGCCAAATACAATAGAAGGTACGGCCGCGAGGTTATTAATATTGACTTCAATAAAATCGGTGAAGAAGTTTTTAGGTGCAAATTCTTCTAAATAAATGGCACTGGCTACGCCAATAGGAATTGCCACCACAATAATGATGAGCATCATATATAACGAGCCAAGCAAAGCACCTGCCAAACCACTGGATGCTGGTGCGCTACGGGAATCTGTATTAAAAAATAAGGCGGTACTAAACTTGGAACGAATTACGCCATCTGCTTTGAGTTGATCAGCAATATTGCGTATTTCTGGACTAAGTTGTTGTACTTCATCTGGCAAACTGCGATCAATTTTGCCCGTTAGCCACACATCTACATTGGCATCAGTCAAAAATTGCATTTCAATTGTTTTACCAATCAAACCAGGATTCTCTACCACTTGATCGCGCAAACGATAGGCTTCATGGCTGCTAAACAAGTTGCCCAGCATTGCAGGTTCAGTAGCAAATTGCGGATATCGTTTTAGTAAGCCACTTACCAGTACTGCATCCCAGTCCACCATACCCACTTCGGTTTGCCAGTTAATATCGCGCTCTTTAAATGCAACAGACGTTTCATTGGGCTGTTGCACAGGTTTAGCACCAATATCAATCAGCTGTGGGTCTAAATATACCGTGGTTTGAATGGTTGATTGCCAAAATGCAGGCAAGCCACGCGCAAAAATACTGACAAACAGTACTACTACAAACAGTAAGCCTATGGCAACTGCTGCCATGCCAAACAAATGGAAACGCTTTTCTTTATTATGACGACGCTTTAATGTACTAATAATACGTTGCTGGCGTAAATCACGCTTGGCTTTGGCAAGCTCTGCATTGCTTGGCATAGGTTCCGATGTTGGGTTTGGTATCAGTGTAGGTATCTTCACTCGTATTGCTCACGATATTTGCGCACGATATACAGTGCAATGATATTTAGGCCTAAGGTAATAACAAACAAGGTCAAGCCAAGGGCAAAAGCAACCAAAGCTTGTGGGCTTGCAAAATCGGTATCGCCAGTAAGTTGGTTTACAATAGTAACCGTCACGGTAGACACTGCTTCAAACGGATTGGCATGCAGCACTGGACTATTACCAGCCGCCAATACCACAATCATGGTTTCACCAATGGCACGGCTAATCGCCAGCAAAAAAGCACCCATAATTCCTGGTAATGCAGCAGGCAAAACTACTTGCTTAATGGTTTCTGATTTTGTTGCCCCTAAGCCAAGTGAACCATCACGTAAGGCGCGTGGCACTTGAATAATAATGTCATCGGATAAAGACGAGACAAAAGGAATAATCATAATACCCACCACTAAGCCTGCGGTGAGCGCACTGGTGGCATTAATATGTATACCGATCAAATTTCCAAACGCCGATAACAACGGCCCCACAAACATAATGGCAAATACGCCATACACAATGGTTGGGATACCCGCCAGAATTTCCAGCATTGGCTTGGCCACAGCGCGCACGCGCGGGGTTGCGTATTCAGCCATATAAATCGCAGCCATTAAGCCCACAGGCACTGCTACCAGCATGGCAATGATACTGATCATTAGTGTGCCCCATAATAAGGGCAGCAATCCATATTCACCTTGCGAGTCACCCGTGGTACTAAAGCCTGGGTTCCATGTGGTGCCAAAGAAAAACTCACTGGGGCTTACAAAATGGAAAAACCGCATGGCTTCACCCAGCATCGACATCACAATGCCAAGCGTGGTTAATATCGCCACACTGGAGCAAAGCGCGAGTGCCACTTTTAACGCAGTTTCAACCTGGTTTCGAGCGCGTAATTGCGCTGATATTTTATTTCTGGCATAAATTAATCCTGCCAAGGCAGCAGAAAACACCACAGCTATTTTGGCCAGCAAACTGATGCTTTGTAATTGTTTTAATGTTTGAGCCGCTGCTAGCTCATACGGTAATGCGGTATCTAAAACCCCGTAGCCTGAAGCAATATTTTTTAACCTTTCAATGAATATTTCTAATTGTACGGGTGTCATGGTTGCTGACTGTTCAACAGGTAAAGCACCCAATATAAGGTGACGGATTACACTTGGCTCAGCCAATGTCCAGATCAATAAAACCGATAATGCAGGTACACCGCACCACAATGCCACCAAAAAACCATAGTAGCCTGAGCGCGAATGTAAGGTGCCGCTTTTGACTTGACCTGCTACTTTTTTACTGCGCGATAAACCTACTTGATATGCAATGGCAACCAGCAGCAATAAAATGCCTAGCAGTGCTAAATTCATATCCTCTCCAGCAGATGTACTTTATGATTAGATTTAAGCAAAACTAAATCAACAAAATAAAAAACCAGTGCTTCATTATAGAAACACTGGTATTAACTATTTATTTGACTGATTTTTGCGCCTTAAACGCAGCCAGTGCTTTGGCGCGCTCTGACTTGGTTAAAGGGATCAATCCTGCATCTTGTAACTTACTACCTTTGCCTGACATTTTTTCACTTAAGAAAAATTCTGTGTAATCAGCAACACCAGGAATAACCCCTATATGCTCGCCTTTGACATAAAAATATAAAGGACGAGAAACAGGATACTTACCGCTGGCAATGCTTGCTTCACTGGGCAGCACACCGTTTACAGAAGCAACCTTTAAGCGGTCACGGTTTTTATCATAAAAACCCAGACCAAATACCCCTACCGCACTGGTATTGGTTTTTAGGCGTGCCAGTGTTTCGGTATAATCACCAGAAATTTCAATCACGCGGCCATCTTGTCGAAATGTCGAGCATACTTTTTTATTGACATCTTCTGCTAAAGCACGGTTATAGGCATAACCATTACAACCTGCCTGCACCAGCTTTTCTTCAAATACTTCGCGTGTGCCATGATTGGCCGCGGGGATCACCAACACAATGTCTTGTTGAGGCAAAGACGGGTCAATCTGGTTCCAGCGCGTAAATGGATTGGCGATTAACTTGCCATCTTTACTGGGGATTTGCGCCGCTAATGCAGCAAAAACATGGGATGGCTTTAAATTAAATGGTTTTTTGCTGGCATCAAAGGCAAACACAATACCATCATAACCGATTTTAACTTCATAAATTTTATTCACGCCTGCTTTGTTACAAGCCGCAATTTCGCTAGATTTAATAGGACGCGATGCATTGGCAATATCAATGGTATTATCGCCCACCCCCTGGCAAAATTGTTTTAAACCACCGCTTGAGCCACCAGAACCCACCACAGGTGCTTTAAAACGTGGGAAAGTACGGCCAAATTCTTCCGCCACAATACTGGCATAAGGCAGCACGGTAGAAGAACCCGCTACTTGAATGATTTGACGTGCCGCATTGGCAGGAAGTGCTGCCCCTAAAGTTATTGTTGCTACTAAAGCGATATTGATTTGATTTGAGTTTAGTCGCATGTCGACCCTCTTTAATATTGCCTATCAAGGTATTAACAACATGGCTTGGCCAGCAAATTTTGCGGCCTGTGAACCTGTTGCGTTGGCACATTGTGAAATATAAACATGACACTAATATGACAAGCCTAAAAAATGCATAAGAACTGAGGCAATAATCCCACTTAAACAGGATAAAAAAATAACCAAAATATTGAAAATAACAGGCATAAAAAAAGCCCTTAAATTAACTTAAAGGCTTTTTAAAACAACAATATTTTTTACACACTGACACTTAAATAATGTCGCTTAAATAAACTGGCGGAATAACCAATATAAGCTGCCTGATAAAATGATGGAAGCTGGCAAAGTTAATAACCAAGCCGATAAAATCATTTTAATGGTTTTCATCTGTAGGCCAGCCTTATTGGCAACCATTGTCCCTGCTACAGCACTCGATACTACCTGAGTCGTACTCACAGGCATACCAAAGGTGTCGGCAATGCTGATAGTAGACATGGCAACTGCCTCGGCAGAAGCTCCCTGTGCATAGGTCAAATGTTGTTTACCAATGCGTTCACCCACAGTACGAACCACACGGCGCCAACCCACCATCGTACCCATACCCAAGGCAATGGCTACCGCAACTTTAACCCAGATAGGAATATATTGCGTGGCTTGGTCAAGCTGCTCGCGATAGGCTTTTACCATTTGACGGTCAACAGGTGCCAAGTAATTGAGCGCATCACCCTTGCTTAGGTGCTTTAAGGCGGTTGCATTTAAGTACATATCATTACGCAGGTTACGGGTTTCTTCACCAGGCACTTTATCTAAAGCACCAAACCGAGCAACGTCCGCACCCACTTCATGCGCAAGCACACTAATGGCAGACAACAACTCAGGTGATGACTCATGATGTTGTAAATAATCAGTCACCACATCACGTGCCTTATCATCTGACATCTCAATATTATTTGAGCTTGCAAGCAAGGTAGACGCTTTTTCTGAAATGGCCGCAAAAGTCTGTGCCTGAGTTTCATCCATGGTGCGGTTTAAGGAATAAGATAAAGGCACAATACCAATTAAAATTAGCATAATCAGCCCCATCCCTTTTTGCCCATCATTAGAACCATGCGCAAAACTAACACCAGTACAGGTTAAAATAAGCAGCACACGAATCCAGAATGGCGGTGGTGCATCGCCATCTGGTGGTACAAATAGCTCAGGACGTTTTTTAAGCAAGCGTCTTAAAATAAGCAGGACAATGGCCGCAACACCAAAGCCAATAAAAGGCGATATGATTAAAGCTGCGCCAATTTTGGTGACTTGTGTCCAATCCAAACTACTGGTGGCAATATCAGGCGGTGCCAGCAATTGGTTCATTAAACCAACGCCCACAATAGAACCAATTAAGGTATGTGAACTTGAGGCTGGAATACCAAAGTACCATGTACCCATGTTCCAGATAATTGCGGCAATGAGCAGCGCAAAAATCATGGCAAAACCAGCATTGGTGCCGACGTTTAAAATAAGCTCGACAGGTAGTAATGCCAAAATACCGTAGGCTACTGCGCCACTTGACAGCAATACACCCAGAAAATTAAAAAAACCAGACCAGATGACCGCAGGATGCGGTGGCATGGCATTAGTATAAATCACGGTAGCCACTGCGTTGGCAGTGTCGTGAAAGCCATTAACAAATTCAAATCCCAGTGCGACTAACAGTGCCATGCCTAGCATGACAAATGAAATCATGGGGATTTGTGCCTGTGAGGCTAAATCAGCGTTAAGCTGAATCGCCACATAAATCAAACCACTTAAAATAATGAGTGCAACAGCCAGTTTAAATAACCAGTGTGCAGGGGCATGTATTTTTGAATGAGGCATTCGCAACTTCTGCTTAATGTCTTGAAATCTGCGTAATGATCGTTGATTTGACACAAAACTGAAATAATTTTATTTGATAATTAGAGGAAAAAATTATAAGCAATTATTTTATAAGGGAATTTAATTTGTAAAATTTACAAAAAACTTTAGGAGTTTCTATATAAAAATCAAATATTTAAGTATGGTTAATTCTATTAACTCTTCATTATACCTCTAAATATCAGGTGATGAAAAATAAGGGCACAGGCTATATATCAATATAATTTATATATAGCCTACACTACATTGCTCGCACAGTATTTTATCCATCTTTCAATCCTCTTATGAAATCTGAGGATGCGCAGGAGGGAATGATTTAAGAAGTTTATTGCGCTATTACGCAAAACTATAAATTCAGGTGCCTTTTTCAAGATCCTCTAAAATAGCGCAATGGGTTTGCTCATCCCCTGAACACTGATTGGCAGATCGCTGTAAAAAATCTACCATCTCCTGTAATTGTTTAATTTTTTGGTTTAACGCATGAATGTGTTTGATGGTTAATTGCTTCACTTCAGCACTGTGCCGATCTGTATTTTTCCAAAGCCCAATTAATTCTTTCATTTGCTGGGATGAAAAGCCTAAATCTCTGGCATGTTTTAAAAAACTTAAGGTTTTAATGTCCTGGGCAGAATACAGACGATAGCCTGAAGCTGAACGTTGTGCTGCCTCAAGCAGGCCAATGCTTTCATAGTGACGAATCATTTTGCTAGAGATGCCTGATTGTTTCGCTGCCTGCCCAATATTCATCTTAGACCTCATGGTTATGGTTAATAGGCACTTTAGCAAAGTCAATAAAGCACTTTGCTAAATCCCAGATATTACCTTTATGCCATGCTTTTATGACATGATCTTATGATAAGGGCACCTGAAAATACTTTAATCGCAAGGCATTAGTGAGTACAAAAATAGAAGACAATGCCATTGCACCAGCAGCAAATATAGGCGATAACAACAGCCCAAATGCGGGATACAGCACCCCTGCAGCAATAGGAATGAGCGCAATATTATAAATAAATGCCCAAAATAAATTCTGGCGAATATTGCGTATGGTGGCATTACTCAAGGCAATAGCATTTGCTACCCCTTTAAGGCTACCAGATATTAACACCACATCAGCCGCTTCAATAGCAATATCAGTGCCCGTACCTACTGCCACGCCCACGTCAGCCTGCGCCAAAGCAGGGGCATCATTAATGCCATCACCCACAAATGCCAAACGGCCATATTGCGCTTGTAATCCACGCACCGACTCTACTTTGCCTTGTGGAAGAACTTCCGCCACCACGTCATCAATATGCAACCGTTTGGCAATGGCCTGCGCAGTATGGCGATTATCGCCTGTAATCATGGCTACTTTTAAGCCCAACTGATGCAAAGCGTCAATGGCCGCATAAGTTGTTGGTTTGATAGGATCAGCCACTGCAATGACAGCAGCCAGTTGGTCATCAATAGCCACATAGAGCGGTGTTTTGCCATCCTGCCCTAGCTGCACCGCCAACTCATTAAACAAGCTAACATCTAAACCCAATTGCTGCATATAGCGATCTGCACCAATATGAATCCATGTGCCTGCTACCTTACCCTTAATTCCTGAGCCTGTAATGGAGTCAAACTCAGTGACCTCTTGCAAGCTTATATTCTCTTTTTGTGCGGCTTGTACAATGGCCAGCGCAATCGGATGCTCAGATTTGGCTTCAACAGATGCCACCACACTTAAAACCTGCTGCCGCTCAAAACCCTGTTGAACATGAAAATCGGTTAAGGTCGGTTTACCCTCAGTCAGGGTGCCCGTTTTATCCACCGCCACCACGCGCACTTCTTGCAGTAATTGAAGTGCCTCGCCTTTACGAAATAGCACACCAATTTCTGCCCCACGACCTGTACCTACCATAATAGAGGTTGGCGTGGCCAATCCCATCGCACAGGGGCATGCAATAATTAACACCGCCACCGCATTAACCAATCCGAAGGTTAAAGCAGGCTCTGGCCCAACCATGAACCAGACTAAAAACGTAAGCAAGGCCAATAGCATTACCATAGGCACAAACCACATAGTCACTTTGTCAACCAAAGCCTGTATAGGCAGTTTTGCACCTTGTGCCTGCTCTACCATACGAATAATTTGCGCCAACACAGACGACTCACCAATGGCAGTAGCACGTATGGTAAGGGTGCCGTTCTGGTTGATCGTGCCACCAACTACTGTGCTGCCTATTTGTTTCATCACAGGCACAGGTTCCCCCGTAATCATGGATTCGTCAATATAGCTTTGGCCAGCAATTACCTCGCCATCAACAGGCACACGCTCACCAGGGCGAATTTCAACGCTTGTTCCAGCCACCACGTCTGCCACGGCAACTTCCAAAACCTGACTGTCTTGATGAATACGTGCTGTTTTAGCCTGCATACCAACCAAGTGTTGTATGGCCTGTGAAGTACGTCCTTTGGCCTTGGCCTCAAAATAACGACCTAATAAAATTAAACCAACAATCACTGCGGCAGCTTCAAAGTACACATGTACCGTGCCAGTGGGTAAAAGTTGCGGTATAAAGGTGGCAATCACTGAAAAACTATAAGCCGCAAAGGTGCCCACCGCTACCAAGGAATTCATATCTGGTGCAAAGCGCAATAACGCTGGTATCCCTTTTTGGTAAAAACGCCTTCCTGGGAACAGCAATACCAGCGTGGTTAAGACAAATTGTAATAACCAGCTTTGCTGTTGACCAATAGTGTGCATCACCCAGCCATGAAAAGCGGGAATCAGATGCGAACCCATTTCCAAAATAAATACAGGCAACGCCAAAATAACTGCAAGAATTAGGTCACGTTTGAGCTGCTGTTGTTCTAAATCTTTTTTATCCTGCTGCTGGGCGTGATGACTTACCGACACTTTTGCGTCAAACCCTGCCCTGTTAACTGCCTTAATTAACTCACTGGTCGGCACAGTTTCATCAACTTGAACCCACGCTTGCTCTGTTGCCAAATTGACATTGGCCTGTTGCACCCCTTGTACTTTTTTAAGGGCTTTTTCTACTCTACCCACGCATGAGGCACAGGTCATGCCTTCAATTGAAAGCTCAATTGGTTGCAGCGGCACCACGTCAAAACCTGCACGCGCAATGGCTTTAATCAGTGCGCTGCGGTCAAGTGGCAGTGCTGAAGTTACCACTGCTTTTTCGGTGGCCAAATTAACATGGGCAGTGTTTACACCCGCCACTTTTTTGAGTGAATTTTCTACCCGCCCAACGCAAGATGCACACGTCATGCCCTCAATGGAAAGTGTTTCATGGTAGGTGATTGGTGTTATCGTTTTAGCATTCATCATACACCTCGGTAAAATTAATCTGATGGCATCAGCATACAGATTGCCATCATGGTAAGGTCAAGTGCAGCGTAATAAAAATATGCATTAAAAATCGGCTTGACCTTGCCACAGTGGGAAGCTTTAGAATACTAATAAATCCACTGCTTTAAATGGAGTATGACAATGAAATTACACATAGCAAATATGACGTGTGGTGGCTGCGCGCGTGGTGTCACAGCAAGCATTCAAGAGATTGATGCGGATGCCCAAGTTCATGTTGATTTAGCCACTAAAATGGTAAGCGTTGAAACCAGCGCAAGTACAGATCAAATTACTGCTGCGTTGGCAGATGATGGTTTTCCTGCCACTGTTCAATAGTTTTTAGACTTTCTAAGCCCTTATGTTCAGAGCGAGCAAAGTACAAGAGAAGTGATGAATGATTGCTAATAATTGGTTATCCCAGCTTTGCCAATGTTAATGATCATTCATCAACTTAATTTACAGGCGAAATCCTTACTTTGAGTCCGCGAT
The DNA here is from genome assembly GCA_023393635.1 of Pseudomonadota bacterium. Taxonomy (GTDB): domain Bacteria; phylum Pseudomonadota; class Gammaproteobacteria; order Pseudomonadales; family Moraxellaceae; genus Alkanindiges. Next base: position 225,495 of record JAEWKT010000032.1, on the reverse strand, counting down.
TGTGCTGGTGATCTGCGCGACTTGGTGCAAAATCAATGCGATAGCCGTTTTTTTCCAGCAATACTTTAACTAAAGATAAGCCAAGCCCATAGCCGCTATTTTGCGCTGACTTACGCCAAAACCGCTTGGTGAGTAATGTCAGCTCAGTGTCAGTTAATCCAATACCATTATCCCAAATCACCAGCGCCTGATGTTGCATCAAGACTTTAATGGCCGTGGAGGATTGCGCGTGCAGGTAAGCATTTTCAATTAAGTTTTTTAGCACAATATATAGCGTCGATTGCGGCAGTGCGATACGGGTGAGGCTATCCCAATCTACATCAAAAAGGACAACAAAAAGACGATCCGACCTTTGGTAAAACCATAGTGCATTACAACCAGGTTCTCACTCATATTAATGTTCAGCCCAATAGCCAATACCATTTAACCTGGCAGGGTTGTTCAGAAGATGGCCTTTGCTATCCTGCGCAGCGCAAAATCATTCAAACCAATACCGAAGGATTGTTAGCACAGCAACACATCACGCAAGGCAATCATTCGCGCTCATTATTGAGCAATCAAACGTCTACGCCAGATATTGAGCAGAACAATACGCTAAACACTGAGTTAAAAGCTGGATTAAACTCTCCAATTCGCAAGCAAACTGAAAATAAAGCCCCCAATAGACAAGAAAAAAATCCAGCTAAACCGAGCTTAAGCGACCAACCTGCCACTACAGTGAGTCAGCAAGTTCAGGAGCAACAGACGCCCTCGACCACCTCAGCACAGCTCACTGAACAATTCAACTCTCCACCACTTGCACCATCAAGCGTTCAATCGCAATCAGCAAATAAATCCTTGAGCCATGACTGGAATAGTGACCAGTTCTTTTTAAATTTATTATCCAGCCAAAATGTTTTTTTAAATATTATTATTTTTTTGGGGCTGGGAGTATTACTGGCTTTCTTACCTTGTTCACTGCCACTAATTCCTATTTTATCAGGCATCTTAGTGCAGCGTAACAAAGGCTATAAAGCCGCAGTGATTGCCTTGACGTTTATTGTCAACATGGCCTTTGTCTATGGCTTAATGGGGCTGGTTGTTTCGCACATTGGCTATAACGTACAACGCTGGTTTCAAAATCCGTTAATTATTGGCCTATTTGCCGTCTTATTCGTCGTGTTTGCATTAAATTTATTTGGTTTATATCAATTATCGCTACCACAAGGAATACTACAACGTCTGGATCGCATTCAGCAGCGTCAACAAGGTGGAACTTTATTGGGCGCAGGCATTATGGGTGCTATTTCTGCACTTATTGTTGGCCCTTGCATGAGTGCCCCGTTGGCTGGCGCACTGCTGTATGTCTCACAACTTGAGCAGACGTTACTGGCAGGTTTGTACTTGTTTTTGCTTGGGCTAGGTATTGGTATTCCTTTATTTATTGCCAGTGTCTTTGGTGCAAAATTTCTGCCCAATCCTGGTTTATGGATGGATCGTTTAAAGTTTAGTTTTGGTTTTGTCATGCTGCTGTTGGCAACTTATTTTGCGCGGCCATTGCTCTCTTTAAGTATATACCATCTGGTTTTTGCCTTAATTCTTATATTTATGGCTGCCTATTTAATTGCAATATTACGGCATGTTGTCCGTATTCCTCATCAGCTTTTGATAGTGGTATTGTCCTGTGTTCTGGCGGCAAGTGGTGTCTGGCATTTAACTCAAACTATAAGTAATGTGAAACAACAAACCACCCACTTACACCCTTGGATTGTGGTGAAAAATCAGCAAGAGTTGGAGGCTGCATTAAAAGCAAGCTCCCCTGCACCAATTATTATAGATGTCTATGCAGACTGGTGCGTGGCATGTCAGCCTATTGAGCGCGATGTACTGCCTTTAGCAGAAGTTCAGGATGCGCTAAAAGATGTCACGCGCATTAAACTTGACCTGACCACCTATCAGCCCTCACAAGATATTATTTTAAAGCAGCGGCAAATTTTAGGGCCACCGACCATGCTTTTTCTCAAGGGCAATCAAAATGAACAACGCTCTTTACGCCTGACAGGAACTTATAACGCAGCGCAGTTAATTAGCAATATAAAGCAGCTTCACGAGGAAACAGACTAATGATTTCCTCACAAGCCTTACATCTGGGTTTCCTGATAATTCCATGGACATTGCTCATTGTTTTGCTTGGGTTACTGGCAGTGTTTTTAGTCGGTTTATATTTCAACAAGCAGCAGCAATGGAATGACGTCATATGGCAACGCTATAAAGATGCGATATGGTCATCTATTTGGGTTGGATTCTTGCTGGCAAGAGTGGTATTTGTACTCAATCATTACGACCTGTATTTTGCACACCCTATTGAAATACTCAAAGTAAATGATAAAGGCTTTAATTTTTACGCGGGCGTTATTGCAGGTTGTTTCTGGTTTAGCTGGAAAAACCGCACATTAGGTCTAGTGGTACTGACCAGCAGCGTGCTTGCGTTTATCTTAACTCAAACATTTGGTTTAAGTGTTTTAAAACATTTAGGGTCGCAGCAACAGTATCCAGATTTAAGCTTTACCGCAATTGGCCAGCTCGCCAAGCAGTCAACTCAATCCGACAATTCAGCTATTCAATCCTCAGCGCAGCCTATCAAGCAAGAATCTGTACCGTCTCATATAGACACTAAAATCTCATTAATACAGTTTATTGGCAAACCAACCATCATTAATTTGTGGGCAAGCTGGTGCCCGCCTTGTCATAAAGAAATGCCGTTATTTTATCAGGCACAAATTGACCACCCTAACGTGCAGTTTGTTTTTATTAATCAGGGTGAAGACGCTGACACTATTGACTCGTACTTACAGCGTAATCAGCTTTACTTAAACCATGTGTTATTAGACCCATCTGGACAGATGGCCAGTCGCATGAATATGTTCGGTTTACCGAGCACCTTATTTTTTAATGCGAAAGGTGAACTCATTGATCAGCATTTAGGTGAACTCAATCAACCCATGCTCAAGCAGTATCTTTATACCTTAACTTCTCAACCTGAATACTAGAGGAAAAATAGTGATGAACATTTCTTATGGCAAGTTAGTTTTAGGGCTTTTGCTGGCTTTAAATATGAACTACGTCTCTGCCGCCCCTTCTATAAAGCAACAACTGGAAAAAGAAGGCTTTAAATTTGTAAAGCAAATTGAAGCGCCAACCAATATGACAGGCTGGGCGGGACATGCCCAGCAAAACCCTGCCACCGTTTTTATCTCGAATGACCAAAAATATTATATTGTAGGCGATTTATATAATGCCCAAGGCACAAATCTAAGCAGTGACTTATTAGATAAACATGTAAAACAGTCTGTATTAAACGAAGTATGGAATAGTCTAGAAAAAACCACCTGGATTCAGGATGGCAATGTGAACGCGCCGCGCATCGTTTATGTTTTTTCAGATCCAAATTGCCCATATTGCCATACGTTTTGGGAACAAGCGCGGCCTTGGGTAAAAGCAGGCAAAGTACAGTTACGCCATATCCAGGTTGCCGTAATTCGCCCAGAAAGCAGAGGACAAGTGGCCACCTTACTCGCTGCACCTAACCCGCAAAAAGCATTTGAAGAATACAATATGGCTAAGGGCAAAAAGAAGTTTAAGGCACTCAATCCTATTCCAAAACACATTGCGACTAAAATAGATAGCAATATGGCCATGATGGAAAAATACGGATTTTTTGCGACGCCCGCGGTGGTGTGGAAAGATAGCAAAGGTGAATTGCAATCCACTCAAGGCGTGCCAAAAAATCTTAAAGAGGTTTTTCAATAGCTAAAAAAAGGATCAGTTTTGGGGCTGATCCTAAAAATGGAGCGGGAAAATTAGCTGTTGTTCATTAGTACACAAAAAATTAAAGGTTTCTGATGTGATATAAACAACAAGTATAGCTAATTGTGCAAATAGCATATTTACCCTATAATAAGTTCAAATATGACATAGGACTTTGTTATGAGTGCATTGTTAAAACAGCCCGTAGACAAAAAAGTGGTGCTGGCTAAGGCGGTACTTAATGCTGCTGAACAACTTGATCTAAAACAGGCTCAACTGGCCGCTATTTTAGGTGTACATCGTACCGCAATCAGCCGACTAAAAGGTAAATCCGAATTAGACCCAACTTCCAAGCAAGGAGAGCTGGCATTATTACTCATTCGTATGCATAGGGCGTTATATGCGCTCACTGGTGGTGATGCTGACTGGATGCGTCACTTTATGAATACACCAAACCGTGTGACGGGCGGTATTCCCGTACAACAAATTGAGAGTATTAGCGGATTAGTTGCAGTCTTACAATTTGTCGATGCCATTCGGGGTAAGGTGTGACAACCGTTTCTGATAGTCTGTGGCATATGTGTGAGGGTCACAAATATATTGATTCGCTGTCTGGTACATTGTATCGCCTGATTGAGAGTCAGGAACACATTGCCACACGACAATTGGTTGATACGCTAGAAGAACAGGCATTACTAGAAGAAATGCTGGAAACGGTGAAACCACCCTATCCCCAGCATTTGGATCACTTACACTATTTGCTCAAAACTCCATTTCGTTACCCACCCTTAAAATGGGGATCGCGTTTTGGCCGTACATTTGAGCCGAGTATTTTTTATGGTGGATGCAGCGTAGATGTGACACTAGCAGAATCAGCGTATTACCGTTTTGTTTTTTGGTATTCAATGGATGGCAAGCCTATAAAAAATACCATACGCTCGGAACACACCTTATTTTCAGTAGGCTATCACAGCCACAAAGGGGTGCGGTTGCAATCACCACCATTTGATATGCATTTGGATTTAATCGCTCATCCTACAAATTATTCCCATGCCCAGCAATTGGGTACAACAATGCGAAATGATGGCGTAGAAGTATTTGAGTATCCCTCAGCACGAGCACGTGACTATGCAAACAGTCATGCCACTTGTGTGGGATTATTTACTGCAGATGCCTTTAGCCAAAATAGTCCTTTGGATCGGCAACAGTGGTTTTGTGATATCAGTGCAGATGATGTGATATTTAAGGCGGTTGAAGATTCTGCCATCATCGGTTTTAAATTATCGCAGTTTTTACAGCACGGTACATTTCCAATGCCTGCTTGATATTCTGCCTGTTTCAATGTATCAATTATGACTTCTAGACAGTGCTGTTTCACATCCCAAATATAAGATAATCAAGACATAACTTTTTCTTTTTCATGCATGGGCACCGTTTGGGCACAAGCAGATTTTATCTGGATTTCCAAACAAGAAATTAAACCGTGAAATAAAAAGATAAACTCAAATAAATAAAAATTTTCTTATATTTTTCAACAGATAAAAAAAAGGATCAGTTTTGGGGCTGATCCTAAAAATGGAGCGGGAAAAGAGACTCGAACTCTCGACCCCAACCTTGGCAAGGTTGTGCTCTACCAACTGAGCTATTCCCGCATGTCTGACACAAACCGTTTAAAGTGTTGTAGCGACTTGGTGATTGGAATTTTATGCAAAAATAAATCTGTGTCAACTTATTTTAAAGCAATTGTCTATCAAATGAATAAAATTCCGCCAAATGTATAAAAAGTGCTAATTTCTTAATCAGCACGTCGCCATGTGGTGCCAGTTTTAGCATCCTCCAGTACAATCCCTTGCGCCGATAAGTCCTGTCGTATCTGGTCAGCTTTGGCGTAGTCTTTATCAAGCTTGGCCTGTTGGCGAGCTGCAATGGCGTCTAATACGTGCTGCTCAGATACCCCTTGCTCAGCATCATCAGCATTACCATGCAGAAAATCTTTGGGGGTTTGCTGCAACAAACCTAAAATACCACCCAGATACTTTAATATTGACGCTAACTTGCCAGCTTGCTCAAAGTCTTCTTGGTTCAGCGCACGGTTTGCCTCGCGCGACAATTCAAATAATACTGCCAATGCTTCAGGGGTGTTAAAATCATCTCGCATTGCTGTATTAAAGCGCACAACATAGTCATTTATCGCAACATCAGCACTTTCAACTTCAGCAGATGAAATTTCAGTAATTGCGGTCTTCTCTTCCACCAGTTTTAAGGTGTTATAAAAGCGCGATAATGCCTGCTTGGATTCTTTTAATGCCGTATCAGAAAAGTTAATCGGGCTACGATAATGACTAGCCACAATAAAATAACGAATCACTTCAGGCATAAATTTTTGCATGACATCACGAATGGTAAAAAAGTTGCCTAGTGACTTTGACATCTTTTCGCCATCAACATTAACAAAACCCACATGCATCCAGTTGTTCACATAGGGCTCGCCCGTTGCACCCTCACTTTGCGCAATTTCATTTTCATGATGCGGAAATAACAAATCACCGCCACCACCATGAATATCAAAATTATTGCCCAGGCAGCAGGTAGACATGGCCGAGCATTCAATATGCCAGCCTGGACGACCACTACCCCAGGGAGATTGCCACGCTGGCTCACCAGGTTTGGCCGCTATCCACAACACAAAATCAAATGGATTCTTTTTATCTACTTCAACATCATTACGCTCACTGGCACCCGCTTGCATGTCTTCAAGTTTACGGCCAGATAAGCGTCCATATTTTTCAAAGCTGTCTACCGCATAATACACATCGCCATTATCTGCTGCATAAGCATGTTGTTTATCAATCAGCGTGCCAATCATGCTTTGCATCTGATCAATATAATCTGTCGCAAGCGGTGCAGCATTAGGTGCCAAGCAGCCAAGTCGTGCAGCGTCTTCATTCATGGCATCAATAAAACGTGTGGTTAGCTCAGCAATAGTTTCATTATTCTCGGCAGCACGCTTGATAATCTTGTCGTCAATATCGGTAATATTACGCACATAATTGACTTGCCAGCCCTGCGAGCGCAAAAACCGCACAATATAGTCAAAAGCTACCATTACACGCGCATGACCGATATGACAATAATCGTAGACTGTCATTCCGCAAACATATAGCCCAATTTGGCCAGCTTCTTTAGGCACAAATTCAACTTTACGGCGTAACTCGGAGTTGTACAGTACAAACGACTTCATTGCTAAACTCTTAATAAAAATGGATGATAAATAGTACTCAGTGACAAATGATACCTTATGCCATTCATTTAACAACTATTAAACAAAAATATTGCTTTGTGTTATGCGCTTGGCTTTGTAATAATTCATGCTCAAATTTGTGTTATTGCAATATTCTTTGCTAAAGGTGTTTTAAGTGACTGCAAGTCAACTTCCATTTGATTCAAATAAACTTTTAACCAGCGCACTTGCCACGCTTAATACAGAGCAGCATGCACTACAAGTATTGGCCGAACAAATTGACGAGCGCTTTATCCGTGTCTGCGAGCTTATTTTGGCGTGTACAGGCCGTGTTGTGGTTACAGGCATGGGCAAATCGGGTCATATCGGACGCAAAATTGCAGCTACCTTTGCCTCGACAGGTACACCCTCATTTTTTATGCACCCTGGTGAAGCTGGCCATGGTGACTTAGGCATGCTTGTGCCAGGTGATGTGTTAATTGCCATTTCCAACTCAGGCAAAAGCGATGAAATTATGATGTTAATGCCACTGGTTAAGCGCAACGCCATCCCACTGGTTACCATTAGTCGTGATGATAAAGGCCCAATGCCTCAATTGGCTGAGGTAGCACTGACTTTAGGCAATGCAAAAGAAGCCTGTCCGCTTGGTCTTGCGCCTACCTCTAGTACCACAGCCACTCTTGCTTTGGGTGATGCCTTGGCGGTTGCCCTACTTGAAGCACGTGGATTTACTGCCGATGATTTTGCACGGTCACATCCAGCGGGTGCCTTAGGTAAACGCTTGCTGCTACATGTCAGCGATATTATGCATAAAGGCAACGAGTTACCAAAAATTCAGGCCCATACCTCGCTACATGCCGCGCTGCTTGAAATGACCAGTAAACGCCTTGGTTTAGCCGCAGTGGTAGATGATAGAAATCATGTGGTAGGTGTTTTTACCGATGGTGACTTACGTCGTACCTTTGAAAAAATGAGCTCAATTGAAGGCAATTTGTCTATTGAGCAAATTATGACCAAAACACCTTTAACCATCACTGCCGACGTGCGTGTGGTTGAAGCACTTGAACTCATGAATCATAAAAAAATTAGCCAGTTTTTAGTGGTTGATGACAACGAAGAACTGATTGGCGTCATTACCATGCACGATATTATTAGCGCGGGGGTAAACTAGATGGCATCTTTTTCATTGCTAGAACGCGCTAGCCACATTAAAGCGCTTATTTTAGATGTTGACGGTATTTTAAGTGATGGTTTTTTAAGTTTTACCAATAGTGGTGAAGAAATAAAATCCTTTGATATTCGTGACGGTTTAGGCATGAAACTTGTACAAAAAGCAGGCCTAAAAGTAGCGGTGATTACAGGCAGAAGCAGTAATATTGTTAATAACCGCATGCAAAGTCTGGGGGTCGATTTAGTCATTCAGGGCCGTGAAGACAAAGGCGTTGCTTTACGCGAAGCCTGCGAAAGCTTGCAAATTTTGCCTGAAGACTGTGCTTATATGGGTGATGACTGGCCAGATTTGGCAGCATTGCAAATTGCAGGTCTTGCGGTGACTGTGCCTAATGCGCATGAGGAAGTACGCAAGCGTGTGCATTTGATTACGCAAGCTTATGGCGGTCGTGGTGCGGTACGCGAGCTTTGCGATATTTTGCTGCGTGCCAATGGCAGCTATGATGAGCTATTACAAACATTTTTACAGCAGCACTAATGCACTATAAGTGCTTTTAAAGTACTTTAAAATAGCTACTTTAGATCACTCACCTAATAATTAAAGGCCAGTTTATGGATACACGCTTACTGTACGTTATTGCACTAAGTATTGCAGTGTTCAGTGGCCTGTTTTATTTTTATAGTGGCAAGTCTCAAAATCTGGATGCCAGGCAAAATCAGGATGTATCCTACAGTGCGACAAAAATATATTTAATTAAAACCAACGACACTGGCCAGCTTTCAGGTACCACCCAAGCCGACAGATTGCAGCACTGGGAGCAAGGTGGTTTATCTCAGCTAGATAATTTACAAACTACGTGGTACCAACAAGGTAAAGCTTACGCTACTTTTAAAGCAGACAAAGCCTTGGGTTATAATGATAATGAAAAAGTAATCTTAACAGGTAATGTCACGGCGCATCGTTTAGAAACTGATGACTCAAGCGGTATCACATTTAATACGTCTCGGTTGACGGGTTACCCTAACCAAAAACGAATTGAAACAGATCAACCTGTTTTAATTCAAACTAATCAGGGACAATTTAGTAGCCAGGCGTTAAAAGCAGATTTAAATGAAGGCCAATATAATTTATACCGTATACGAGGACAATATGCACCAGCTCCCAGCTCTTAATCGTTGCTTGACCTCTACAAGTACGGCACGGTTTTTGTCAGTATTGTTGTTAAGTAGCGCAGGTTTACTATCAAGTACTTTAATTTTTGCGCTACCTAGTGATCGTCAGCAAGCAATTACCCTCGAGGCAGATCGCGCCACTTACAATGAAAAAAGCGGTATTACTACCTATACTGGCAACGTGATTATTCAGCAAGGCACGATTAAAATTCAGGCTGATTCACTGGTAGCCACCTTAAATAAAGATCGCCAGATTCAACAAGTAACGGCTAAGGGTCGTCCTGCCAAGTTTCAACAGCAAATAAGCAGTGAAAAAGGCATTGCACGGGGTGAAGGACAATCGATGGTTTATAATGCTGAAACAGGCATTATTGTCATGACGGGTAATGCTTACCTTACCCAAGATGGTGCAAGCTTTAGAGGTAATGTTCTACGCTATAGCATCAATGCAGGCGATGTAGAAGCAACAGGCAATGCGCAACGTCGCATCCAGATTATTATCCCCCCATCGGCCAGTCAAACCAACAGCAAAGCAAGAAACTAATAACTATGAATAACGGAACTACGCCTGATACTCCTGACATGAATACCCCTGCTCTCAACACTCAAGTACAAACACTGACAATTCAGCATCTGGCCAAAAGCTATAACAAACGGCTGGTGGTTAAGGACGTCTCCTTTAGCCTGCAAAGTGGGCAAATTGTTGGCTTACTTGGCCCTAATGGCGCAGGTAAAACGACCAGTTTTTATATGCTGGTGGGCTTGGTTAAAATGGATAAGGGTGCAATTTTTCTGGATAAACAAGATTTATCTGATTTGGCCATGCATCAACGCGCACGGCGTGGCATTGGTTATTTACCGCAAGAGGCTTCTATTTTCCGTAAGCTTACTATTGCGCAAAATATTATGGCCATTTTGGAAACGCGCAGTGATTTAAGCAAAGATGCACGGTTACAACGCCTAGAAGAATTATTAGACGAGTTTAATATTCAGCATATTCGTAACTCCCTGGGCATGAGCGTATCAGGTGGTGAGCGTCGCCGCGCAGAAATTGCCCGTGCCCTAGCCGCAGAGCCAAAGTTTATGTTGCTTGATGAACCTTTTGCAGGGGTTGACCCAATTTCCGTGGGTGATATCAAACATATTATTGAGCGTTTAAAGGCACGCGGCATTGGTGTACTCATTACCGATCATAACGTGCGTGAAACCCTAGCAATATGCGAGAAAGCTTATATTGTCAGTGAAGGTGCTGTGATTGCTGAAGGAACACCGCAAGAAATACTGGCCAATACCATTGTTAAACAAGTTTATCTGGGTGAAGACTTCCGTGTTTAAATAAAAATTTTTATATTTATTTAAACGCTGTGACCTTAAATGCCTAGAAAATATTTTTGAGTTTTATTAAATCGTTTTATGATGCCATATCAACTACTGGAATAACTGATGAAAAAATTACTTTGCCTTATCCCTGCGCTTTTACTGTCAGCATGTGCTACTACCGATGGCATGAATCCTACAGCAACAACAGCCAACAACATTGGAATGGCTGTGTTTCAATCGGCAGTGGATCAAAAATGCCGTGTCGAGCTTAACAACCATACCGAATATAAAGTACTGACTAGTGTTTTAACAGCTGAGAAAAAAGCGGATGTAGAAACTCAGGTGTGTGGTTGTGTGGGCGAAGAAGCCAGCAAAAATATTACCATGGTTGAGCTAACACAAGCTGCACTTGACCCTAATGCTCGCACCACCATTATTGCCAATACCGTCAATAATACCCTCTCTACTTGCGTGACCAAGTTTAAGTTTTAAACCTGCGTTTTCGTAACATCAAGCAATAAAAAACCCTCTTTATAGAAAGCTGATAGGCTAACTGAAAGAGGGTTTTTCTTTAGTACTTTATAAAATATTAGCGACCTAACATTTCACGTGCCACAATTTCTTTCATAATTTCATTGGTGCCGCCATAAATACGCTGAATCCGCGCATCCACATAAAAACGTGAAATTGGATATTCAGTCATATAGCCATAGCCACCAAATAATTGCAGTAAGTTATCAGCCACTTTGCACTGCATATCAGTAGTATATGCTTTTACTGCAGCAGCCGTGGGTACATCTAGCTTGCCTTCCATGTACTGCTCAACGCACTGGTTAACAAATGCCTGTGTGGCCAACGCATCAATTTTGGCTTGTGCCAGCACAAAACGGGTGTTCTGGAACTTGGCAATCGGCTGACCAAAGGCCTGGCGCTCATTGACATACTGCGTGGTCACATCAATGCTACCCAAAATAGCACCAATCGCTGTAATACCAATGCTTAAACGCTCACGTGGCAGCTCTTGCATTAAATAAGCAAAACCTTGGCCTGCGTTACCCAGTAATTGATTGGCAGGTACTTTGACATTATCAAAAAATAGCTCAGAAGTATCTTGAGAATGCAGGCCAATTTTGTCCAGATTGGTGCCTTTGGTAAAGCCTTCCAGATGCGTATCCACCATTAGCAGTGACACGCCTTTGGCACGCGCTGTGGGATCAGTTTTGGCCGCTAAAACCACTAAATCAGCATGCTGACCATTAGAAATAAAGGTTTTAGAACCATTTAATACATAATGATCACCTTGCAAAATTGCACTGGTACGCATGGATTGCAAATCAGAACCAGCACCTGGCTCAGTCATGCCAATTGCCCCCACCACTTCGCCTGTTACCATACGTGGTAACCAGTGCTGCTTTTGTTCTTCATTGGCAATATGCAAAATATAAGGTGCCGCAATTTCAGAGTGGCAAGAAATGGCGGTAGATAATGCACAAAAACCAGCACGTGCAGTTTCTTCTACCAGCATGAGCGAATAATTGGTTGGTACGCCATAGCCACCATATTCTTCTGGCATATCTACACAAAGAAAACCGTTTTCGCCCAATTGGTTCCATACAGAACGTGGCATCAGACCTTCTTTTTCCCATTTTTCATAATGTGGCTTAATATTCTCAGCCAAAAAACGGCGGAAATTGTCACGAAACAGTTCTAAATCAGCATCATGTGCCAACATAAAAAAATCCTTTCAAAATTGATCGAAAAACAGTTAGAGCAGTTATTCCATTATACGCGATAGTTTTTTCATTAATGAATATTTATTCATACCAAACTGAGGTTATTTCTGCCCAGTGCTGGTTGCATTGCGTCACAGCTTATTTTTTCCATATCGCGTAAAATGAATAAGTTAGCTTTAGAGATAATTTGTCATGACCACTGCCCGTCCTCGCCCCCAGCCTAATTTGTATAAAGATAATGAACATCCTTTTGCCCAGTATGTGCGCATTTTGGGTAAAGGGAAGCGCAGTAGCCGCTCACTCACCTATGACGAGGCCTATGCAGCCTTTGGGATGATCCTTGATGGTGAAGTACTGGATATTCAGCTTGGCGCATTTTTAATGCTGTTGCGCGTGCAGGAAGAATCTATTGAGGAGTTGGCAGGTTTTGTCCAGGCTACCAAAGACCGTTTAACACTTGCGCCTTTGCAAGTGGACTTGGACTGGTCTAGCTATGCAGGAAAACGTAAGCATTATCCGTGGTTTTTACTGGCTGCCCTGACACTTGCTAAACATGGTATTAAAGTGTTTATGCATGGTGCGGCTGGCCATACCATTAATCGTCTCTATAGCGAAGATGTGCTGACGCAACTAGGTTATCCAATCTGCCACACCAATGCGCAGGTTGAACAATCTCTGGCTCAGCATCATTTTGCCTATATGCCTTTGTCTGCTTTTTCACCACGCCTCGGTGAAATTATTGAAATGCGTAATATTATGGGCTTACGCTCGCCTGTACATACCTTGGCACGGCTGATTAATCCGTATAATGCCTCTGCAACGCTACAAGCTATTTTTCATCCAGCTTACCGCACCTCACACCAGCAGGCTGCGCAACTGTTAGGCTACCAAAATACTGCTGTGATTAAAGGTGAAGGTGGTGAATTTGAGCGTAATCCTGATGCGCGCACACTGGTTTGCGGCATCAAAAATGGTGAAAATTATGAGCTAGAGTGGCCAATGCTTAATACCACGCGCTCTGATCCAGAAGCAGCATTTGATTTAAATTATTTTATGCAGGTTTGGCAAGGCAATGCCCAACATGATTATGGCTATCAGGCCGTAATTGGCACCATGGCGCTGGCACTTTATACCTTACAAAAAGCAGATAATATGCAAGAAGCCATGCAACTGGCTGAGCAAATGTGGGTACAGCGATTTTAAAAATAAGAATATAAAAAAACGCCTGATTAGCAGGCGTTTTTTACACAGCTATTGCATCAACTTAAACGACTATCTTTTAACATAACAACTTTACTGCTCAGCTTCATTAAGCTATCACGCAATACATTGGTGAGTACAGGTGCAAGCTCAGCACTCAATTGAGCAGCCTGCAAACCCAACTTTTCACCCAGTGTTGGCTTTTTACGTGAATGCAGCACGTAAATATCATGCTTGGGCAGCAACGACAGTAAATACGCATCTGAAGTTTCCAGCTTATCTACCAGATTTAGTTTTAAGGCGTCTTCACCATACCAATGCTCGCCAGTAGCCACTGCGCTCACATTTAATTGGGGACGGAACTTTTCAATAAAGTGCTTAAATAACACATGCGTTTGCTGTAACTCTTGCTCAAACTTAGCCCGATCTTCATCAGAGTTTTCACCAAACACAGTCACGGTGCGCTTGTATTCACCCGCAGTATAGACATCAAAATCAATATTATGCTGCTGCAAAAACTTGTGAAAGTTAGGCATTTGTGCCACCACCCCAATAGAACCCACCACAGCAAAAGGAGCCGCTATAATTTCTTGTGCAATACAAGCCATCATATAGCCGCCACTTGCAGCCACTTTATCCACGCAAATGGTTAAGTTAAAACCAGCTTCACGCAAGCGCGCCAATTGAGCAGCGGCCAAGCCATAACCATGCACTAAACCACCTGGGCTTTCTAAGCGCAGAACTACACGGTCACGGCCAGCCTTAGCGATGGATAAAATTACAGTTATTTCTTCGCGCAAATGTTCTACGCTACTGGCTTGCATATCGCCCTTAAAATCAAGCACATAAATTTTTTGATTGTCTTTTTTGCGTTGCTTTTCCTGACGATCAAGACGCTTGTTTAGCTCACGTTTTTCGCTCCAGCCCATCAAAGTTTCTGCTAACTTGCGCTGCTGCCCTTCTAGCTTTGCATTTAAATGGGTAATTTGCATTTCTGATGGCAGCTTTGGAATATGAAATAACATCGAAGTTCTCTTAATTTTAATCACTTAACTAAAAGTGTATGGAGGCTAAATGGCTAAAATTCAATAGATAAATAAAAATAGCAAAGCGTCTCAATTATTTTATACGCAAAGCTGTTTTAGCGTGTGCTACCTATCACTAAGTGACATGCAAAAAAGCCTTATAGCGCAAATCTATTGATTTTTAACCAGTAGAAATTTATGCCAATAAAGCAATAATTAATCCACTTGCTCAGATTCAAGACTCTCTAACCAGTCTGCAAGATGGCAAGAGGTATTGGGTTTAATATCTTCTAGCTCACCCACACGCAAAAAATTCTCATCATTTTTTTGCTGATAAGCCCCAATCACTGTCAACTGGATTTTTTTACCTGCTTGAGAGGCACTAGCCAATTGCTGTTTATAATCCTGCATAAATTGAGCAATCACATTCGGCTTGTGGTCAATTAACCAATACTGATTGCTAGCACCATCACAGCGTTTAAGCAGTAATGGGCTGGGACTTTGCGGCGGTGCAAGCTCTACTGTGCCAGTAAAAAAGTCATAAGTCACTTCTGTCTCATTATCATCAGCCCATGCATTAATATGAATAAACAGACTGACAAGCAATAAATATTTAAAGAGATTTTTCATAATTTTCTAAAAAGTAGTTTAAAAATAGTTAATTAAAATAAGTAAATTTAAAACAATAACCTTAAATGAATGCTTCAAACCATAAACTTTAACAGCACCACTGGCCGAGTAGCGAAGCGGTACTATTTAGCTATTATTTATGTGAGCAACATAACAATTAAACCAGACGCAATGGACGTTCTTCATTGGGATTCTTCTCGCTAGAATCACGATGGTCATGTGAATCACATGTTTCATCTTTTTTCTTTGTCCCACGATCAATATAGCCCGTACGCTCTTCTTCTGGCAAATGAGCATGTTCCCACGCCAAAACCGCTTGCATGCAAGTTTCACGTTGTTCAGGGCTTAGCAGACGGCCATCGGGCCATTTACCAATTTCAATGGCGGTTTTAAAACGCGCTACAATTTCTGGGGTTAAGGCAGCCAGTATTTGGTCAACATTCATTGATCTTATTCCTCTTGGAAACTATCAAAGTCTTTGTTCCAGCCTAATTTAGTACGGCATGCCGCATAAAAATCATAGCCAGGTGGATGTAATAAACTCAATTTGAAGGGACATTTGCGTATATGCAACCAGTCACCTACTTGTAGGGATAAACTGGTTTGGCCATCGGCACTCACCATAGGCAATACCCGATTATCGCGGATCTGGATTTTAATTTCACTTTCGCCGCCCACCACAATTGGCCTACTTGATAACGTATGCGGGTGCATGGGAACAATTACCACCGCATCCATGGTTGGATACATAATTGGCCCCCCAGCAGATAACGCATAGGCGGTAGAACCCGTGGGTGTGGAAATAATCAGGCCATCACTATGCTGGCGATAGACATAATGTCCATCAATACTGAGTTCAAAATCAATCATATGCACCGATTTACCTGCATGCAATACAATATCATTTAAGGCAATGGCTTCATATTTTACATGATTGCCTGAACGTACTTCGAGCTGTAGTAAAAAACGCTGGTCAATGGTGTATTGGCCATTAAACACCTGATCAAGCTTATACAGCACTTCGTGTGGTGACACATCGGTTAAAAAGCCAAGACGCCCACGGTTAATGCCAATCACAGGGGTTCTATGGCGAACTAGCGTACGCGCGGCATGCAACAAAGAGCCATCTCCACCTACCACAATAACAAGATCACATGTTTCCCCCAATAAAGCGCGGGATACTACTTGAGCAGTGGTGACAGGGACTAGCTCTGCGGTTTCTGCATCAAAAATAGGATGCAGGCCTTTTTGGAGCAAATAATCATAAAGCAGACATAGAGTATCCACTACAGATGATTTGCCAGTACGACCAACCAAACCGATATTACGAAAATTGCTGCTTTTTTTGTCTTTCACTCGCGGCTACTCTCCATGCAAGCAGATTTATCATAACATTAAATAAAAGTTCGCTTTAATGGCGACTGTGCTTTTTGATGTAAAGTTGTTAAACCGTCCAGACACCAAACAATGATAAAAAATATTACCATAAAGCACTTTTCATAAAAAAACCGCCCTAAATTAAAGAGCGGTTTCTTTGAACTAAACGAACAAATTAAGCCTCGGCTTTTAGTTTTAAACGTGCCGCGTGCAATAATGGCTCAGTGTAACCACTTGGTTGTACCGTACCTTTAAAGATTAAATCGCTTGCCGCCTGAAACGCCACACTGCCTGCAAAATTAGGTGCCATTGGCTTATAGAATGGATCATTTGCGTTTTGCTCGTCTACAATTACTGCCATGCGCTCAAGCACTTCTTGCACTTGCTGCTGGCTCACGATGCCATGGCGTAACCAGTTGGCCAGATGCTGACTAGAAATACGTAATGTTGCGCGGTCTTCCATTAGACCAATATTATTGATATCTAATACTTTCGAGCAGCCAACGCCTAAATCTACCCAGCGAACCACATAGCCCAAGATACCTTGACAGTTATTTTCTAACTCGTTGGTAATCTCATCTGCTGTCCAGTTGGTATCAGTTGCCAATGGCGGAGTAAGCAAATCTTCTAGCGATGCTGCAGGTTGCGCTTTTAGCTCATCCTGACGTGCCTTAACGTTAGTATCATGATAATGCAACGCGTGTAACGCTGCGCCAGTTGGTGATGGCACCCAGGCACAAGAAGCACCTGCTTTAGGATGTGCAGATTTAGTCGCCAGCATGTCTTTCATCATGTCTGGTTTTGGCCACATGCCCTTACCAATTTGTGCTTTACCTTGTAAACCACACGCCAAGCCAATAGCCACGTTACGGTTTTCGTAAGCTGCCAGCCATTTCTGGTTTTTAACTTCTTCTTTACGTACCACTGGGCCTGCTTCCATAGACGTATGGATTTCATCACCAGTACGATCCATAAAGCCTGTATTAATAAAGATGGTACGATCGCTTGCAGCGCGGATACATTCCTTTAAGTTAACAGATGTACGGCGCTCTTCATCCATGATACCAATTTTGAGTGACTTAGGCGGCAAGCCAGCCGTTTGTTCAGCACGCTCAAACAATTCAACTGCAAATTTTACTTCTTCTGGGCCATGCATTTTTGGTTTAACAATATACATAGAACCCGTGCGTGAGTTAGACATTGGGTTAATGCCTTTAATATCATGTGAAGTGAGCAGTGAAGTTACAAGCGCATCCATGATGCCTTCAAATATTTCTTCTTCCCCATTACCCAAGTCAACCAAGATAGCAGGATTCGTCATTAAATGACCAACATTACGCAGCAGCATTAATGAGCGACCATGCAGCTTTAATTCGCCACCGTCTAAATCGGTAAACGTTAAGTCAGAATTCATTTTACGGGTAACAGTTTTGCCACCTTTTTGGAAAGATTCCTGCAAATCACCCTTCATAAGGCCAAGCCAGTTGCGGTAGCCTTCAACTTTTTCTTCAGCGTCAACCGCTGCAACCGAATCTTCTAAATCCTGAATAGTGGTAACCGCTGCTTCAATCAATAAATCTTTCACACCAGCAGCATCAGTTTGACCCACTGGGCTGTTGGCATCAATTTGAATGACAACGTGAAGACCATTATTTTTTAGTAATACTTCGCTTGGATTGGCAGCATCACCATTATAACCAGCCAGTTGTGCAGTGTCTTTTAAACCAGTGGTGTTGCCATTTTTTAAAGTAACAACCAGTTTTTTGCCATCAATTGCATATTGAGTGGCATCAGCGTGTGAGCCAGACTCTAAAGCAAAAGTTTTATTGAGGAAGTCTTTGGCAAATGCAATCACCTGATTACCGCGAACAGGGTTATAGCTTTTGCCTTTTTCTGCACCATCTTCTTCAGAAATAACGTCAGTGCCATATAAGGCATCGTACAATGAGCCCCAACGCGCATTGGCAGCGTTTAAGGCATAACGCGCATTACGGATAGGCACAACCAACTGTGCGCCTGCCAGGTTGGCAATTTCTTCATCCACATTGGTGGTAGTCACCTGAAAATCATCGCCTTCTGGCACGATATAACCAATATCACGCAAAAATGCCTGATAAGCCGTTTGGTCTAATTTGCCGTTAGAAGCAGGATTGGCACGATGCCACTCATCAATTTTGGCTTGCAATGCTTCACGCTTAGCCAGTAGCTCTTTATTTTTTGGCGTTAAGTCAGCGACCACTTGCTCAAAGTTTTTCCAGTAGGTTGCGCTCTCGACGCCTGTACCAGCCAAGGCTTCGTTTTCAATAAAATCGTACAGTTCTTTGGCAATACTTAGTTTGCCTTGTTGAATACGTGCAGTCATTGTCTATCCTGATGCGCTACTAAAATTTAAGAAAGACAAGATTATAGCCGCTAATGCCTGTTAAATAAATCTCATTAAGGCTGTTTGTTGAGTAGTTGTGTTATGCGGTGTTTCTTTGCAGCCAATCATGCCAGGTCTTGTACAAATTTCAGGTCACTTATCCTCGCCTAAGTTGTGATAAAAAACTGTTTTATCTGCCCAAAATAAACCTTAACTTTTAAAATTTTTTATAATTTATCCTATGAAATTTCATGCAGGAACATCAAGGCTTTAAACTATTTTTACTACTTATCGACACCCTCTAAATCAACAAAGCTAATCAACAATTATAAAATGATGGGAAAATGTGATATAGTATGCATTCTTGTAACGTATGTATTTCTTCTTGGTGAACAGAAATATCTGCTTTTCTAGCGGATGATTTAATCTGTTTACGCTTTATAAGCGTCTTAATTTCAATGATAATCTCTATCCTGAAATGATGTTTCTGCTTTATTTTTATTAAGTATTATTTTAAGAATTCAAATTTTGCTAGAGATTTATTAGATTTTAAGCGCTTTTCGAAGAACTCAAAACTAATGGAGATAGCAATGACACGAATTGCAATTATCGGAGCTGGCCCAAGTGGGATGGCTCAATTAAGAGCATTTCAATCAGCAAAGGCCAAAGGTCAATCAGTTCCAGAAATTGTATGTTTTGAAAAACAAAGCGATTGGGGCGGCCTGTGGAATTATACATGGCGAACTGGGATTGATAAAAACGGTGATGCTGTACATGGCAGCATGTATCGTTATTTATGGTCAAACGGCCCTAAGGAAGCTTTAGAGTTTGCCGACTACACCTTCGATGAACATTTTGGTAAAACCATCGCGTCTTATCCACCACGCGCTGTGCTATGGGATTATATTAAAGGACGTGTTGAAAAAGCGGGTGTCAAAGATCAGGTTCGATTTAACACCGCTGTACGCCATGTTAATTTTGATAATCAGACCCAGCAATTTACGGTGCAAGTCTGCGACTATGAAAAAAATCATGTGTATGCCGAACAGTTTGATTATGTGATTGTGGCGTCTGGTCACTTCTCTACACCTAAAGTGCCTGAATACAAAGGATTTGACCGCTTTCATGGACGTATCCTACATGCCCATGATTTTCGTGATGCAGTAGAATTTAAAGATAAAAATATTTTAATAGTCGGCAGCAGCTACTCAGCCGAGGATATTGGTTCGCAATGCTATAAATATGGTGCCAAGCGCATTTATAGTAGTTATCGCAGTCAGCCCATGGGTTATAAGTGGCCAAATAACTGGTTTGAAAAATACAACCTGCTTCGGGTAGATGAAGACACTGCTTACTTTGGTGATGGTACTTCGGCAAAAATTGATGCCATTATTATGTGTACTGGCTATTTGCATCACTTTCCATTTATGGCTGAAAATCTACGCCTTAAAACGCATAACTGCTTATATCCTCTAGGGTTATATAGAGGAGTGGCTTGGGAGCAGAATCCACGCCTATTTTATTTAGGCATGCAGGATCAGTGGTATACCTTTAATATGTTTGATGCTCAAGCATGGTATGTACGTGATGTGATTATGGGTGACATTAAGCTGCCCGAAAAAGTGGTGATGCAACGTCATACCCATGAATGGCATATCAAAGAGCAAAATCTGGAGACTTCGGAAGAAATGGTGAAGTTTCAAGGGGAATATATTAAACAGTTAATCAACGCAACTGACTACCCAAGCTTTGACATTGATGCGGTCAATGAGATTTTTATGCAGTGGAAACAGCATAAAAAAGAAAATATTATGGCATTTAGGGATAAAACCTATCGTTCTGTGATGACAGGAAAAATGTCTAAACCGCATCATACCCCGTGGCTGCATGCAATGGATGATTCTTTAAAGGCTTATTTAAAGGATAAACAACCTGAAAAATTTGCAATGTAAAAATATTGAAACAGGTTTTACGTTTAAAAAGCTGCTCTTAAAGGCAGCTTTTTTAATCGTTTAGTGAGTATTTAGGTTTATCATCTTGCATAGCCTTCTCTTGCGCTTTGTTTATTTTCAAGAAGAAGGACTTAAAAATTATAAAACCTTTATGAGAGAAATTTATTGCAGAGGGTAAAATTATTATTTGCTATTTTACACTAGGATATTAACCTAGTAATTTAAAATGATCTCAAAAAAACAGGCCATCAAGACCTGTTTTTAATGCGGCACCAAATTAACGTTGCGCGATTGGTTTCACACTGCGTAATTCAGGGCCTGTATATTCAGCACTTGGACGAATGATCCGATTGTCTGCACGTTGCTCCATCACGTGAGCAGCCCAGCCCGTTAAGCGGCTCATCACAAAAATTGGTGTGAATAGCTTGGTTGGAATACCCATAAAATGATAGGCAGAGGCATGGAAGAAATCGGCATTACAGAATAATTTTTTCTCACGCCACATGACTTCTTCACAGCGCACAGATACTGGATATAGCACGGTATCGCCCACATCAGCAGCAAGCTTTTCTGACCATTGTTTAATGATGTCGTTGCGTGGATCATTGTCTTTATAAATGGCATGACCAAAGCCCATAATTTTGTCTTTGCGCGCAAGCATGGCCATCATTTCGCTTTCAGCTTGATCAGGACTATCAAATTTTTCAATCATGTCCATGGCAGCTTCATTAGCACCGCCATGTAGCGGGCCACGCAGCGAACCAATCGCACCTGTAATACAAGAATGCATGTCAGATAACGTTGAAGCACAAACACGTGCCGTAAATGTAGAGGCATTAAATTCATGCTCTGCATATAAAATGAGCGACACGTTCATTACTTTGGCATGTAACTCACTTGGCTTTTCACCTTTGAGCAAATGCAAAAAATGCGCGCCAATTGAATCATCACTGGTATTCTCATCAATACGCACGCCTTCATGGCTAAAGCGATACCAATAAGTAATAATAGCTGGGAACGCTGCCAGCAAACGATCGGTCACTTCCTGTTGTTCAGCAAAGGACTGCTCAGTTTCCAGGTTACCTAGCATAGAACAACCTGTACGCATCACATCCATGGGGTGTGAATTGGCAGGAATACGCTCTAGCACATCTTTTAATGCCTGTGGCAGGCTACGCAGACCTTTTAGCTTGGCCTTGTAATCAGCCAATTGTTGTGTATTGGGCAGTTCACCAAAGAAAATCAGGTAAGCAACTTCTTCAAACTCGCAATGTTCTGCAAGGTCTTTAACGTCATAGCCACGGTAGGTTAAGCCTGCACCCGATTTGCCTACAGTAGATAGTGCAGTTTTGCCTGCAACCTGACCGCGCAAACCTGCGCCAGACAGTACTTTGCCTTCTGCCATTGTTATTTCTCCGACTTAAACAGTTGATCGAGTTTATTTTCAAAAGAATGATAGTTTAAGAACTCATAGAGTTCACTGCGCTTTTGCATGCTGTCTAGCACATTTACTTGAGTACCGTCTTTGCGAATTGCCTGCATTACTTCCAAGGCTGCTTTTTGCATCGCACGGGTTGCAGATAACGGATATAACACCATGCCAATGCCTTGCTCGCCTAGCTCATCTACCGTGTAATATGGCGTAGAACCAAATTCGGTAATGTTAGCCAAAACAGGCACGCCAACTGCATCAACCACCTTTTGGTACATGGTAATGTCGGTCATGGCTTCAGCAAAAATGGCATCAGCACCTGCTTCAACACAAGCACAAGCACGGTCAATTACGCCTTGTAAGCCTTCTTGTTGCAACGCATCAGTACGCGCCATCAGCACAAAATCAGGATCAGTTTTAGCATCCGCAGCTGCTTTAATGCGGTCAACCATTTCAGCTTGCGTTACGATTTCCTTGTTAGGACGATGACCACAGCGTTTTTGTGCAACCTGATCTTCAATATGCACAGCAGCGGCACCAGCACGAATCATTTCTTTAATGGTACGGGAAATATTAAACGCCCCGCCCCAGCCTGTATCGATATCGACCAGTAATGGCGTGTCCACTTGACTGGTGATACGGCGCACATCAGTGAGGACGTCATCAAGGCTAGTCATGCCTAAATCAGGCAAACCATAAGAATAATTGGCAACACCAGCACCAGACAGGTAAATAGCCTTATAGCCTACTTGCGTTGCCATCATGGCGGCATAGGCATTGACTGTACCAAGGATTTGTAATGGTTTTTCTACAGCAAGCGCATCGCGAAAACGACGACCCGCAGAATTTGATTGACTCATAAAAATATCCATTAACATTGCAACCTTTAATGGTTGCCGAGTATATAAAGCTTTAACTTCGCTTGCACTGACAATTTGAACAAAAACTCTAATATACTAAATTTTTCTGCCAATTCTTTTTGCAGCAATTAATGCACAGGCATTTTTTCATTTGAAGTTTTGGCAGGTTTTTTAATAAAAACCACTAAAAACCCAGCCGCAAACATCAGTATAGCCAACATTAACAATAAATCATTAAAGGTGAGCGTCAATGCTTGAGCCTGCACCTGCTTATGCAATAATGACATAGCATATTGCTCAGCCTGATCGCCAAATACGGCCCGATATTTTTCAGCCAGTTGCGCTAAATAGCTGGCTACTTCTGGACGATCTGGCGTAAGGTGTGCCTCTAAGGTGTTCATGTGAATTGCATGCTGACGATCCATTAGTGTATTGATGACAGCAAGCCCAATAGCCCCACCAATATTACGCGTTAAATTATAAACACCGCTAGCATCTTTAATGCGGTCAATGGGCAAGGTAGACATGGCCAGTTGTGACATCACAATCAAGCCCATCATCATGCCTATACCACGCAACACCTGTGGCCAGAAGAACTCTTCATAATCACTGTGAATGGTTAAATTGGCATTCATGGCGATGCCTAACGCAGCAATGGATAAACCAATAAAAATCACCTTGCGCGGATCAAATTTGGACATCACGGCACCAGCAATGGGTGCAAATAAAAACATGGTTGCGCCCATGACCAGCATAATATGGCCAATTTGGCTACTGTTCATGCCGCGTACCTGCCCTAAAAACACAGGAACAATGTACACCATGCCATACAAGCCGATACCCAATACAAAGGTCATCATGGCACTTAAGCTAAAGTTACGGTTAGAAAATATGCGTAAATTGATAATCGGATTTGCATTGGTAAAACAGCGATAAAAAAACGTGACAGCAGCAATGACCCCAATCACAAAGGCAATAAAAATACTGTGATCAGCAAACCAGTCGTTGCGTGGCCCTTCATCCAGTATATATTGCAGACAACCTAAAAATAACGCCATGGTGGCTAAACCTAGCCAGTCAATACGTGAAAATAGGCTTAAATTTGGCTTATCTAAATCATGGCCAGAATAAACAAATGCAGCAATGAGCAAACCTGGCAGAATATTAATAAAAAACATCCAGTGCCACGACAAATGCGTGGTGAGCCAGCCGCCTAATGTCGGGCCAATGGCAGGCCCAAGCGTGCTTACCATTCCAATAGCGACCATTGGCAAGGCTTGCTTGTCTTTTGGAAACAAAACAAACAGTGCAGCCATGGTGGTGGGGATCATGCCGCCACCCAAAAAGCCCTGAAATGCGCGAAAAACCAGCATGGACTCCAGATTCCATGCAAACCCACACATTAAAGAAGCAATAGCAAAGCCTAAGGCACAGCAGGTAAAGTAAATTCGGGTAGAAAATAAGTTAGATAATAAAGCAGATAGCGGAATAGCAATGACTTCAGCAATCAAATAAATAGTTTGTACCCATGCCACTTCACTTTGGCTAGCACCGAGTCCTGCCTGAATTTCATTAATGGAACTTGCCACAATTTGAATATCAAGAATGGCCATAAAGTTGCCAAACACCATGGCACCAAACATGGCCCAGGCAGTAGCAGGACTGATATTCATAGTTTCTTCCAAACTGACTAAGAAACAAAGTCACTTTAAAGCAGTCTTAAACCACTGTGTAATGACTTTGTAATGACAAAACAGGGACGCCAATTAAGTGCGCAGGTCTACTTTAACAATGGCAGATAAACCAGGTCGCAGCACAGGCTGACCTGCTTTATGGTCTATTAAAATTTTTACAGGCAAGCGTTGCACTACTTTATTAAAGTTACCCGTGGCGTTTTCAGGTGGTAGCAAGGAAAACTCTGCACCAGATGCTGGTGAGAAACTATCAATATGACCCGTAAACTCATCATCTGGATAAGCATCTAGTTTAATAGAAACGGTTTGACCAACGCGCATCTTGGTAATTTGGGTTTCTTTAAAATTGGCTTCTACAAAGGTTTTATCGAGTGGCACAATCGCCAATAAGTGAGTTTGTGAATTGACTCGACTCCCTAAGCGTACGCCTAAATTACCAACCGTACCCGAAATAGGGGCAGTAACCTGTGCAGAGTCGGCATCAACGCCAATAATATTAACATTGGCTTTCGCGCTATTCACATCAGCAATTAATTGCTCACGGCTGGCTTCAATTCCTGCCAACTGAGCTTGCGCTGCGCTGACACTCGCCTGGGCACGCTTTACCTGCGCAACCGCACTTAAATACTGTGACTGTACAGTTTCCAGACGTTGTCTGGTGGTCACCCCTTCACGTAATAATTGCTGATAACGATCGTAATCTTTTTTTAGACGACTCATTTCTGCATTGGCCGCATCAAGACCTGCCCTTGCCTCGGCAATCATGGCTTGCTGGCCAGCAATATTTTGCCGCTGTACCCCAAGCGCGGCTTGTTTTAGCTCAGTCAGCGCAGTAGCTTGCTCATAACGTGCTTTTGTGTCACGGTCGTCCAGTTTCATCAGCACCTGGCCTGCTTCAACCTGTTGATTGTTTTTGACATCAAGCTGCGTAATCTCACCAGAAACCCGTGGGCTTACCCAGGTGACATCCGCTTTTAAATAGGCATTTTCAGTGGATTCAAAATAACGATAAACCATGAAATAATAGATGATTCCCAACACTGCAATGACTAAAAAAACAGCCAGAATAAGTTGAGGCAAACGCTTCCTTTTATTAACAACACTATCTTGTGTGTCAGTTGAGCTGGTCTGACCTGCTGAGTTGCTGGTTGTTTGCTGTTCTAAATCAGGCGATTGAACATTTGTCGTATGATCCGACATTGGATGCTCCTTGCGCAGCATTGAGGTGAATGATATTGTACTGTACCGAACAGTACAATTTTAATAGAGCAGTAGTTTGCACTTTTTTTTCATTTAATCAACTAGAGCAGAACATTTTTTCTGATGAGCCATGAGCAAGACATGTGCACACCTACTAATGCTGTACCGTTGACACGGCGCGGTATAGAACGTCGTGCTTCTTTGCTACAAGCCGCTAACATTCTTTTTTTAGAAAGAGGCTTTAACGCTGTTAGCTTAGATGACATCGTTCAGGTGTGTGGCGGCTCAAAGGCAGCAATTTATCAATATTTTGGTAATAAAAAGGGCTTACTGGCAGCTTTGTTTGAATATCGCAGTGAGAATTTTTTTAAGGAAAATCCCCCACCAGAGCGTCAGCCTGGCCAAAGCATGGATGAAATTATGCTATTGATGGCCAGAGCAGTTTATACCGCGCTTACCGATCCGAATAACATTGCCTTTATGCGACTGGTGGTGGAAGAGTCACAGCGTGACCCTGAACTGGCTCAACTGGCATACGATACAGGGCCCAAGCGTGGACTACTGCTTATTGCTGGCTTGCTGGAGCAGGCACATCAGCACGGCGAAATTGACTGCCCGCTTCCCTACGAATCTGCCACGCTATTTTTTGGCATGCTTCGTCACGCTCAGTGGCGCTTACTGGTGGGCTTATCGCCTTTGGAAAGCCATCTGGACGCGGATCATTATATACAATATCTGGTAGAACGTTTTTTAGCAGGACATCGTCTTTCATCATGAATCAATCTTATTTAGCTGTGACCGCACGCCGCATTGCCTCACAGTTGCTGTGTGTTGCCATTTTTGCTGCTAGCTCAGCATCCTATGCTCAAACTTTAGCCCAGAGCATTGAGCTTGCAAAAAATTATCAGTTTGAACGGCGTATGGCGGGCTTGCAAATAGAAGATCAAATTGCACAGTTAGCACAGATACGGGCCCAGTATGGATTAAAGCTTACCGCCAATGCAGAGCTTGGCGCAGGCTACATTAGTACTGAAAAAAACGCTTTATTTCCAGAAGAAGGCAAACGTTTTCCACAAACTGTGGGCGTTCAATTTAGCTATCCTTTATATACTGCAGGTCGCCAGCAACTGGCTGTTTTGGCCGCGCAAACTGGCATTGATGCAGCACAAGCCAATGTCGCATATGTGGATAGCCAAGCCGCTCTTGCTGCCATTAGTCTACATGCAGCAATTACCCGCGACTTAGCATTAATTCAACTTGAACAAGACAACCAACGCGCATTAAACCAGGCCGCACGCGATGCAAGCTTGCGCCTAAAAGCAGGTGAAGTCACCAAAACCGACTTGGCCCAAGCCAATGCACGTCAGGCACAGGGTACCGCCAAACAAAGCCGTGCGTCAGCCAATTTACAAATTGACCAATCACGTTACGTGCAACTCACTGGGCAAGTCCCACAACAACTTGAGCCTCTGCAACGTATTCCTAACGTGCCAGAGATTACTGATGCTACCAGCTTAATTGAGCAGACTGCATTGGTTGAAACCGCACGATTACAACTTAAGGCCGCTCAGCAACAGCTTGAGTTAAGCCATCGTGAAAGCTACCCCACTGTTCAGCTTGCAGGCCGAGCCAACACTCAAAAAGACAGTGATTTTTCGACTAGTCGTTTAGGAGCGTATGGCGTCAGTTTACAAGCCAGCCTCCCCATTTTAGATGGTGGTACCCGTAAAGCAGAAGTTTTGCGCGCCCAGTCTCGTGTGGCAATTGCCCAGGAGCAACTCGACAATACTCGCCGCCAGCTACAGCAACGCTTAACCGAAAACTATGCCTTGTTAGAAACCAGCCAAAAACAATATCCTGCTTTAATTACCGCGCGTGATGCAGCCCAACTGGCCTTGCAAACCATTCGCCGTGAACTTGAGCTTGGCACCCGCACCACTTATGATTTATTGACTGCCGAGCAAGTGCTGCTTGATGCCAATACGCAGCTCATCTTAAATCAGGAAGACCAAGCTTTAAATGCCTACCAGATTCTGGCGCAACTCAACCAGCTTTAAGCAATTTACGTGAGACCAAGCCTGACAATATAATGTCAAATGATAGTGTGGGATATATTTTGCAGGCTTAGCCCTCTATCGCTTATACTCAGAAGAACTCATTAAATAAACGACGGACGACATTGGCTTTTCGCATTTATAACTATTGCCTAAAGCCCTTGCGGAGACATTATGGCCCTGCGGCATTTTTTAACCCTAACTGACCTTAACCCAGCCGAACTACAAGCAATCATAGATCGCGCTATAGAATTAAAAGCATTACAGCATAGCGGTACAATTTACCAGCCCTTTATAGGCAAAGTGCTGGGTATGATTTTTGAAAAATCCAGTACCCGTACCCGTGTGTCTTTTGAAGCAGGTATGGTGCAGTTTGGTGGCGGTGCTATTTTCTTATCTCCACGTGATACCCAGCTTGGTCGTGGTGAACCTATTGAAGACTCAGCACGGGTCATTTCCAGTATGCTGGATATTGTCATGATCCGTACCTTTGCCCATAGCACTGTTGAACGCTTTGCCCAGTTCTCTAGAGTACCCGTGATTAATGGCCTAACTGATGAACACCATCCATGCCAGCTACTGGCAGACTTACAAACCTTTAAAGAACATCGTGGTGATATTGCAGGTAAAACTGTGTCCTGGATTGGCGATGGTAACAACATGTGTAACTCGTACATTCAAGCGGCACATATGCTTAACTTTAAACTTAAAATTGCTACACCCTATGGCTTTGAGCCAGAGCCTGAACTGCTTGAAGAATACAGCCATTGCGTTGAACTGGTGAAAAGTGCTGAAGAAGCTGCCGATGGTTCACACTTATTAGCTACCGATGTTTGGGCAAGCATGGGACAAGAAAATGAGCAAAACACCCGTAAACGTCGCTTTGCCCCTTTTCAAATTACGCCGCCCTTAATGGATTTGGCCAGTGATGATGCCTTGTTTATGCATTGTCTGCCTGCGCACCGCGGTGAGGAAATTTCTGAAGACATGCTTGATGACCCCCGTGCTGTGGTGTGGGACGAAGCAGAAAATCGCTTACACGCACAAAAAGCATTGATGGAATTTTTATTGCTTGAATTGAATAAATAACATGCTATAAGCGAAGCGTTTAGATGTTATTAAAAAGCTTTACTTGCTCAGTATAAAATTAGTGCCAGTTAATCAGGAGTTTCGACTCCTTTTTTAATCACTGTGCCCTTACCAGATAATTCTAAGCTTTATTATTTTCAGTCAATTTAAAGCAATGCTTACACTATTTGCATCCATGCTACATACGCTCACAGTTTAGTAGCCGTATTTAAAAGCTCCTGTGCTACAACTAATAGCTATCTTTAATATACACATTTAAGGAGATTATTATGTCACGCGGCGATAAATCAGCTTATACTGATAAGCAAAAGCGTCAGGCAGAGCACATTGAAGAAAGCGAACGCAAAGAAGGTCGTTCAAAAGAGGATGCAGAACGTATTGCCTGGTCTACCATTAATAAGCAAGATGGCGGCGGTAAAAAGCATTAAGAGACTTATTTTATCGGATAAGTTCAGTTTCTGATTACCAACTTACTTGTTCAAGAATACGCCAAAATAATACCCTGTAGCAGCATTTGCTAGTCAGGGTATTATTCTAATAATCACTCTTAATCGCCAGTTGGTGTAATTGTATAGGCTTTTACCTTACTCATACTCAGTAGGGTTTCATTCAGGTGATTTAAATTATCATCGTTAATCGTACTAATAGTCATCTGATATCTAAACGTATGGTCTGGCTCAGCATGATAACTAAACGCATGTACTCCAAAGCCATGATTTTTGAGCAATTTGATTAACTCTTTTTCGGACATAACGTCATCACGATCAAAACGAATCCAATAATGTGCATAAGTATGCGTGGGCATTAATGATTCGATGCGCCTAAAGAACGATAAAATAAACAGGACTAAGATAGTGCATATAATGGCTGGAAAGAAAAAGCCAATGCCCATTAAAATACCAATAGCGGCTGTCATCCAGATAGAAGCGGCAGTCGTTAAGCCACGTACACTTAAACCCTCTTTAAAAATAACGCCAGCACCCAGAAAACCAATGCCTGTCATAATGCCCTGTGCAGTACGCGTGGGGTCAATACGGATCATATCGTGGGCGATCCCTGGCATCCACTGAGTTTGATATAAGGTCACTAACATCAATAAACTGGAAGTTAAGCACACTAAGGCATGAGTACGAAAACCAGCAGGGCGGCCATGAAAACTACGCTCAAGGCCAATGGCACCACCTGCTATTAAGGCACTGAACAAATGCACTAGAATGTTAAAATAATCAACGTTGCTCATCATAATTTTTAATACAAAAATTTAACCCAATGAGGCTATTTTGAGTTAATATTTTTTAAATAGCAATTTCATTTAGTATTTGCCCAATTAAAATATCCAGCTTACTAAATTTTTTCTAAAATGATGCTCATTACTCATTTAACCATATTACTTATTTAATCCTAATTTTTCCCTTTTAAAAAACACGTTACACACAAAATCCCCTTCTTTTGATGAGTTTTCAGCGAAATTAGCTGCATTTGATTGCAATTTTTATGAAAAATAATAAGAATTTTTAGACAAACAGCGTAATTTAGCATTGCCAAATTTAAGTTTTTTGCGTATCTTGCTGATAAGTAGCGTGGAACTGCGATATTTTGCAAGGATCTGGCAGAATTTAATACTTTCTTTTAATTTCTTCAGCAAAATGTTTCGCAATAATACCTTCTTAAAAACTATTTATTTATCAAGCCTATAAGCTAAAAAATTAGTTTTAGCAACTGCACAGTAATATTGGAGCAGCCTATAATGCCAGCAGCAGATATTCTGGTTTTGCATGGACCAAACCTCAACCTGCTTGGTGAGCGTGAACCAGAAATCTATGGCAAAACAACGTTGGCAGATATTAACCAGAACCTGAGTCAGCAAGCAGCAACAGCAGGCTTTACAATTGATCATTTTCAAAGCAATTGGGAAGGCGCGCTCGTTGATCGCATTCATCAGGCATATCTTGATAAAACTCAATTTGTTATTATTAATCCCGCTGCCCTAACCCATACCTCTGTGGCACTGCGTGATGCCCTGCTTGGTGTAATGATCCCTTTTATTGAAGTTCATTTATCCAATGTGCATGCGCGCGAGTCTTTCCGCCATCATTCCTATTTGTCCGACAAAGCAAAAGCAGTGATTTGTGGTCTGGGTGCTAATGGCTATTATTTTGCCCTTGAGCATGTGTTCAGCATTTTAAATCAAAACAGTGCATGACTATTTATCGTTTGCTTTGCCTTAAAGCGTGCAGAGCAATGCCTTTCAACCTTTACCGCAATATGATCTGGAACACGCCGCATGGATATACGTAAAATTAAAAAACTGATTGATCTTATGATTGAATCAGATTTGCAGGCGCTAGAAGTTAAAGAAGGTGATCAGTCTATTTCGCTTACCCGTCGCTCTCCTGTGGTTGCTGCGGCTGCACCCTCTATTCTAGAACCTGCGCCAGAAGTACGTACCCAGCGTGGTGCCATTGAAGCCTCACCGATGGTTGGCGTATTTTATGCAGCGCCTAACCCAGGTGAATCACCTTTTGTGAAAGTCGGCCAAACAGTACAAGCTGGTGACACACTGGCAATTATTGAAGCCATGAAAATTATGAATCCCATTGAAGCCACGCATAGTGGCGTGATTGATGAGATTCTGGTTAAAAATGCTGATGTCGTTCAATATGGACAACCATTATTTCGCTTTCGGAGTTAACCCAACTTAATTCTGCTTAGCCTGTCCATTATTGCCTATAGGTTCACTTTATATGCTACAAAAAATCCTTATCGCCAACCGTGGTGAAATTGCGCTTCGCATCACTCGCGCTTGTAAAGCCCTTGGTATTAAAACGGTGGGGGTTTATTCAGATGCCGATAAGGATTTAATGCACCTACGCTTTGTCGATGAAGCTGTGTGCATTGGTGCAGGTGCCAGCAGTGAAAGTTACTTAAATATTCCCGCGCTCATTAGCGCAGCCGAAGTGACTGGTGCAGATGCGATTCATCCTGGCTATGGCTTTTTGTCAGAAAATGCTGAATTTGCTGAGTTGGTAGAAAATTCTGGCTTTACATTTATTGGGCCGCGTCCTGAACACATACGCCTGATGGGCAATAAAGTATCTGCAATTTTAGCCATGAAAAAAGCGGGGGTGCCTACGGTCCCTGGCTCTACTCGGGCGGTAAGTACCCACAATGCACTGGCTGAGGCCAAAAATATTGGTTTTCCGCTTATTGTGAAAGCAGCGGCTGGCGGCGGTGGCCGTGGTATGCGTATTGTGGAAGGTGTGGACATGTTGTTAGAGTCGGTTCAGGCCGCCCAGCGCGATGCTGAAATGTGGTTTGGCGATGACACCGTGTATATGGAGCGTTTTTTACAAAAACCGCGCCATGTTGAAGTGCAGATTCTGGGTGACGGCATGGGACACGCTATTCACTTATATGATCGTGATTGCTCATTACAGCGTCGCCATCAAAAAGTAATCGAAGAAGCCCCTGCCCCTGATTTACCAGAACAGGCACGAGCCGATATTTTACAAGCCTGTGTCAACGCATGTGAGCAAATGCAGTATCGCGGTGCGGGTACTTTTGAATTTTTATTTGAAGACGGTCAGTTCTTTTTTATTGAAATGAACACTCGCGTTCAGGTAGAGCATCCTGTGACGGAATGCATTACAGGCATTGATATTATTGAACAACAAATCAAAATCGCATCAGGTTTAGGGCTAACGTTGGTACAAAGCGATGTTGAAGTTTGTGGACATGCCATTGAATGTCGCATTAATGCCGAAGACCCAAAAACCTTCCTGCCTTCTCCTGGCACCATTCATCGTTTTCATGCCCCTGGTGGTGCAGGTATACGAATTGACTCACACTTATATAGTGGCTACAGCATTCCGCCTTATTATGACTCTATGATTGGCAAATTAATTGCTCATGGCAAGGATCGCCCTACAGCGTTGGCACGTTTACGTCAAGCACTGGACGAGACCATTATTGAAGGGGTTAAAACTAATTTAACCTTGCATCGTCATGTGATTTTAGCCGATCCAGCATTTAGCCAAAATGCCATGGATATTCATTATCTGGAAAAAACATTACTTAAAGCCAATGCTGAACCTGCAAAAGGCATTGCTTAAAGCGCATTGCCTATCTTTGCCTTGAATCTTCATTCTTTATTGAAGCATGATTCACTATTTACTGAGCAACCAAACCTCAACTATTCAAGTTAAGGCAATACGCGTTGTAGCGAGGCAAAACACTGGGTGCCATCTTGTGCAGCGCAAAACTCCATGCTTGATGCACCTGTCCATTTCACATATTGCTGCTGCTGTTCACCACGCTGGTCAATGGCATTTCCTGAGCAATCGGTTTGTAAATTGTCATATTTAATTTGCATAACCAATACTGGTGAACCTGGCTCAGATAAGGCAGGCACCTGATAAATATATTTACCATACGTCCATTCCTTATCGCTTTTAATCACCACATCGCCATTTTCCATAAAATTGTAATATTCAATGCAGTGAGCCTTGGGAATCGTCATGCCCCATAGGCCAGATACTTGTGGCCGACCTACAATCACAATTTTATTTTCAGGCAGCTCAATCGCTTCATCAGGCATTTCTTCTGAATCGTGTTGTTCAGGTACAGATTGAGAGGGTGGTTGCTCAGCCTTAGGCTGCATGACATCCGCCGCTGGTTTAACACTTTCATGTTGATGAAGTGGCGGGTTTGCAGCTGAGATTTGTTCATCTTGCTGTAGCTGTTGTTCAACTGATTCATTGTCAGCCGCATGACTTAAAGACGAACTTAACGCTAGCCCAAGCATAATAGTGCAAAAACAAGAAAAGGTAGGTACGGATTTAGTATTTAACTGCTTCATTATAATCATCTTAAGATCTTCAAACGCGTAACTTGATCGTGCAGTGCTTTTAATTAAACGTCAAGGGTTGATTGCGTTTTCACAACATATTGAAAGGGCAAAAACAATAAGCCCAATAGTACTATCAGCGCAGCCGCGTAGTACACGTTACTTCCACCAAAAGCTTGCCAATAATGGCCTGCCAGTAGAGAACCAATGGCCACCCCCAAGCCCCACATGGTACTATACACTGCCTGTGCGCGGCCTTGCTGCTGAGCCATAAACCCTTTAAAAATAACTTGCATGGCAAGCACATGAAACAAGCCAAAACTAAATGCATGCAAGCACTGCGCCACCACCTGCAACCATAAATATTGCGGAAAACTGGCAACTATCAGCCAGCGCATTGAAGTTAATATCAAACACAACGCAATCAGATGATGCTGCGCAAAACGGGCTAATAAATGCTTACTTTGGCTAAACATGATGATTTCAGCCACCACACCCAGTGCCCAAAGCAGGCCTGTAACCCCTGTACTATAGCCATAATCTTTTAAATAATTGGAATAAAAACTATAAAATGGCGCATGTGATAACAGTAATAAAAACTCTATGGTAAAAAAACGCCATATATGCGATTGCCGAAGTATGGGCATGATTGAGCTTAAATGCTTTTGTGCTTGAGGTGCCTGATTTGGCTCACCAATTTGCCAAGACCACAGCCATGTGAATGCTGCAATACTCATTAGCACTATAGGAAGGTAATGAATGCTCAATACATCAAATACTTTGCCCAGTCCAAATACCGCTATGATAAAACCAATTGAACCCCACTTACGCACTTTGCCATATAAATGATCACGCTGATCACCTAACCAAAACAAGGTAATGGCTTCAAATTGCGCCAGAATCGCATTTTGAAAAAAGCTAAACACAAACATCAAAATGGCCAAATGCCCCAGCGTATTGGGCAGCAAAAAAATACTCAGCCAGACAACACATTCCATAAAAGTAGCAAGTCGTACCCAGCGTATACGCTTGCCTGTTCTATCGGCCAGCCAGCCCCATGCAATCGGCGCAAAAATTCGCGTGAGTACTGTAATGGACGCTAATATGCCAATAGTCGCGCGATTAAAGCCCTGACCTTCTAAATATAAGCTCCAGTACGGCATAAACGCCCCAACCACAGCATAATACAGGAAGTAAAAACCCGAAATTTTATATAGGCCAGTGATAGAGGGTGTCATTTTTTGCCAGCTTGAATAAAAAGGTATTATAAAAAGCGAACTTGACCAACTCGATATTATATTGACGTCGCCAAATGAGTATGCTTAAATCTCAGGCAGTTTGAGATGAGCCTCAATTAGTTTGTTATCTGTGTCTGGCATAGCTTCGGCATAGATTTAGAACAAACGACCAAAAGCCCGCACCGTAAGGTTCGGGCTTTTTAATATGCGTAAGCAATTCATATAAGATGGTAAGTTATAAATCACCAATGGCAGCCAAGGGCGCAATCACATCGGCATTTTGCGCACGATGCCTTAAATAATGATCCAGCAACACAATGGCTAACATCGCTTCAGCAATAGGCGTGGCACGTACCCCAACACATGGGTCATGACGGCCTTTGGTAACGACATCCACCGCTTCACCTTGCAAATTAATGGTTTTACCTGCGGTAGTAATACTAGCGGTGGGTTTTAATGCAATAGCAACCCGAATTGTTTGACCACTGGAAATACCACCCAAAATACCGCCTGCATGATTGGCCATAAAACCATCTGGACTTAGCTCATCACGCGACTCATGTCCAAATTGACCTGCCACGGCAAAACCATCACCAATTTCCACGCCTTTAACGGCATTAATGCTCATCATGGCGTGGGCAATATCGGCATCAAGGCGATCAAATACAGGCTCACCCAAACCAACGGGCACATTTTCAGCTAAAATTTCAAGCTTTGCACCGCAACTGGTGCCATCACGACGCAAACTGGTCACCAGGGCTTCAAATCGGCCAACTGCTTCTACATCGCCACAAAAAAATGGGTTATTGGGTACTTCATTCCAGTCCAGTATATGGGCCAATTCATTACCAATTTGCGTCACATGACCGCGAATTTGCATGCCAAATTTTTCAAATAGATATTTTTTGGCAATGGCACCTGCTGCCACACGCATGGCAGTTTCACGCGCACTGGAACGTCCACCACCACGATAATCACGGAAGCCGTATTTTTGGGTGTAAGTATAATCAGCATGGCCTGGGCGAAAAGTTTGCGCAATATTGCCGTAGTCTTTAGATTTTTGATCGGTATTGCGTATTAATAAACCAATTGGTGTGCCAGTGGTTTTGCCTTCAAATACGCCAGAAATAATTTCAACCACATCTTCTTCTTTGCGCTGGGTGGCAAAGCTGGAGGTGCCTGGTTTACGACGGTCTAAATCAATTTGTAAATCTGCTTCGCACAACTCAAGGCCTGGTGGAACACCATCTACAATGGCCATCAATCCTGCGCCATGCGATTCACCACATGTAGTGACGCGGAACAATTGACCAATACTGTTTCCTGCCATGGTTTATTGCTCCTGTTAACCCTGTAAAGCGTCTTTGAATTCTGCCTGATGCTGACGACATTCTTGCGCAGTTAACGCAAATACCCCTGTACCACCACGACTAAAATGCAACCAATGGAACTTTATTTTTGGAAATGCCTGATTAAGCGCCCACTCACTATTGCCCACTTCCACCACCAACAAGCCATCATCACTTAAATAATCAGCCGCCTGTGCCAAAATATGTCGCACTAAATCCAGACCATCACGCCCAGCAGCCAAAGCCAGTTCAGGCTCATGCAAAAATTCTTCAGGCAAATCAGCCATATCTGCTGAATCTACATAAGGCGGATTGCTAATAATTAAATCATATTGACGTTGGGGCGGAATTTTTGCTAGCAGGTTAGATTCAATTAAGGACACCTGCTCATCTTTGTTGTGATGCTCCACATTAATGGCAGCCACTTCTAATGCATCACGCGAAATATCAACTGCATCAACTGTGGCGTAAGGAAAGGCATAGGCCAGCGCAATGGCAATACAAGCAGAACCTGTGCATAAATCCAGCATGCGCGTAGGCTCAATGGGTTGATCGGTATGCGGTAACTGGTTTACGCCACCTTGCGCATTGGCCAAACCATTACTAAAGAATGGATTAAACTGGTTTTCAATCAACTCGGCCACAGGTGAGCGCGGAATAAGCACACGCTCATCAATATAATAAGGCTGGCCAGCAAAATATGCCACGTTAAGCAAATAACCCAGTGGCATACGCTGATTAATGCGTTTTTCGAGTAGCTCAATAATGCGCTGTTTTTCAGAAGGCAAAAGGCGAGCATCTAAAATTTGCTCATCGGCAGACCAGTCAAGCGACAAACTTTGCATGACCAATGCACTACTTTCTGCAAAAAAGTCCTCAGTACCTTGACCTAAATGCACCTCGTGACTACGTAATGCGCTAACCCCAAAGCGGATAAAATCCCGAATCGTATGCAGATGCTGGGCGGCTTCATCCAAAACGCCTTGTTCGATGGTTAAATTATCCACGCAATGCCCTCAAGAACAGCAAAAAAGACAACCATTTTAACGACTTTTGCGCCAATCGCCTATCCTTTTTGTTTTTTATAACCAAGCAAGGTAATTGGAGTTAATTTTTGCCACAATGCCCTACAGAATGATTTTGAGCAGCGCACAATATCAGCTATACTTTAAGCGTTTTTAAACCGTCAGTAACTTCCTTTTAATATGAGTACACCAACATATCCCTTGGTTAACTCACGATTTATTGGCGATTTAATACAATCAATTTTTTAATTTTTTGGGTATTGTTTGCCTTGGAGCTGTTTTGTGAGCCGTATGATGACATCAAACGAAATTCGTGAAGCGTTTTTACGTTATTTTGAAACGCAAGGCCACACGCGTGTAGCGTCAAGCTCCCTGATTCCTAACAATGACCCTACCCTACTATTTACCAATGCAGGGATGAACCAGTTTAAAGACTGTTTTTTGGGCTTGGACAAACGTAACTATGTGCGTGCCACCTCAAGCCAAAAATGCGTCCGTGCTGGTGGTAAACATAATGATTTAGATAACGTCGGCTATACCGCGCGTCATCATACTTTTTTTGAAATGCTGGGCAATTTTTCCTTTGGTGATTACTTTAAACAAGATGCCATTAAATTTGCCTGGGAGTTTTTAACCAGCGCCGAGTGGCTGGCCATTCCTGCTGATCGCTTATATGTCACCGTTTATGCGACCGATGATGAAGCCTTTGATATCTGGAACAAGGATATTGGTCTGGCAGCTGAACGCATTATCCGCATTGGCGACAATAAAGGTGCACCGTATGCGTCCGATAACTTCTGGGCGATGGGAGACACTGGCCCATGTGGACCTTGTACCGAAATCTTTTATGATCACGGGGCTGACATTGCTGGTGGTTTACCTGGTACACCCGAAGAAGACGGTGACCGCTTTATCGAAATCTGGAACAACGTATTCATGCAGTTTAACCGCACGGCAGATGGGGTTTTGCATCCGCTGCCTGCGCCAAGTGTGGATACGGGTATGGGATTAGAGCGCATTAGTGCAGTGATGCAGCATGTGCATTCCAATTATGAAATTGATCTGTTTCAGCATTTAATCAAGTCTGCTGCACAAATTATTGGAATCGAAGATAACAATCAACCGTCTTTACGCGTACTGGCCGACCATGCCCGTTCCTGCTCATTTTTAATCAGCGACGGTGTTAACCCAAGCAACGAAGGCCGCGGTTATGTACTGCGTCGTATTATTCGCCGTGCAGTGCGTCATGGCAATAAACTAGGCGCCACAGGTAGTTTTTTCTTTAAAATGGTGCAGCCTTTAATTGATGTGATGGGTGACGCTTATCCTGAGCTGGTAACTCGACGCGATGCGGTTGAAGCCACTTTATTGAAAGAAGAAGAACAGTTTGCCCGTACATTGGAACAAGGCTTAAAGCTGTTAGAAACTGAGCTAGCGCAACTACAAGGCGACACCATTGCTGGGACAACCGTATTTAAACTGTACGATACTTACGGTTTTCCAGTTGATTTGACGGCTGATATTGCACGTGAACGCAACCTGCGTATTGACGAAGCAGGTTTTGAAGCTGAAATGGCACAACAACGCCAGCGCGCACGTGATGCTGGCAAGTTTAATGTGGATTACAACAGCATTGTTAAAGTAGATCAGGCGTCTG
This sequence comes from Pseudomonadota bacterium, assembly GCA_023393635.1. Taxonomy (GTDB): domain Bacteria; phylum Pseudomonadota; class Gammaproteobacteria; order Pseudomonadales; family Moraxellaceae; genus Alkanindiges. Next base: position 186,082 of record JAEWKT010000032.1, on the reverse strand, counting down.
TATTCCATGGCTATGATGCGCTTGAAACTCAAGGCAATATCATTGCACTGTACAAAGATGGTCAAGCCGTTGAATCATTATCTGAGGGCGATGAAGGCCTAATTGTGCTGGATCAAACGCCATTTTATGCCGAAAGCGGCGGTCAAATTGGCGACACGGGTCTGCTCACCAGCGACAACGGAATTTTTGAAGTTCAAGACACCAAAAAATCCGCCAATGCGATTGTGCATCAAGGTGTAGTAACCATGGGCAGTGTGGCGGTTGCACAGGCAGTTCAGGCTACAGTTAAAGCAGACATTCGCGCAGCCACGGCACGCAATCACTCTGCAACGCATCTCCTACATGCCGCATTACGCCAGGTACTGGGCGAACACGTCACACAAAAAGGCTCACTGGTATCTAGCAATATATTGCGTTTTGACTTTGCCAATGAGCAGCCCGTAAGTTTTGCACAATTGCAGGAAATTGAGCGTCTGGTCAATTTAGAAGTCATTGCTAATACTGCCGTATGTACCGAAGAATTAGACATTGAAACTGCCAAGCAGCGCGGTGCCATGATGTTGTTTGGTGAGAAATATGGCGAGAATGTACGCGTGCTGTCGATGGGTTCAGTGATTGACGATAAAAACTTCTCAATTGAGCTATGTGGCGGCATCCATGTCAATCGCACAGGCGATATAGGCGTGTTCAAGATTATTTCTGAGGGCGGTATTGCGGCAGGTATCCGTCGTATTGAAGCGGTTACAGGTACGCATGCGTTGTCTATGATTCAACAAGCTGACCAACAACTGTCTCAAATTAGCAGCTTGATTAAAGCCCAGCGTGATCAGGTCTATAGCCGTGTAGAAGCCTTAAGTGAAAATAGCCGTTCTTTGGAAAAGCAAATTGAGCGTTTAAACCAGAAATTAGCGCATAGCCAAAGTGCTGAGCTGATTGAAAAAGCGCAGGATATTGCAGGCATTAAAACCCTGATTGCAACACTTGATCAAATGGATGGCAAAACCTTACGCAACTTGCATGACAGCATTAAATCACGTTTGAGTGACGGTGTCATTGTACTGGCTGCAACTGATGGCGATAAAGTAGCTCTGCTGGCATCAGTTGCCCAGCAACACACCAGTAAAATTAAAGCAGGCGACATTATTAAGCACGTAACACAACAACTGGGTGGCAAAGGTGGCGGTAAGCCTGACCTCGCGCAAGGTGGTGCACCTCTCGCCCCCAACTATGCCGATGTGATGGGAAGCTTATCGGGCTGGTTGACTACTCAAATTACGAGCTAATTTAAAGTAAATAAATGATAGGCATCGGTAAGATTTAGTGGCTATTTAATATTTGCCGTATGCCTTTTAAAACCAATGATGAACGGTATTATTTAGGTATTTCTCAGTCATGTTTTTTAAGTATTGAGAATGTCTGAATAATTAAATTAGATGGAATAACTATGGCTTTAATTGTACAAAAATATGGCGGCACCTCAATGGGAACGCCTGAGCGCATTTTAAATGTTGCGCGCCGTGTCAAACGATGGCATGACCACGGCCATCGTGTGGTGGTGGTGGTATCAGCCATGAGCGGTGAAACCAACCGTCTGCTGGGCTTAGCCAAATCAATTTGTGATACGCCTGATGCACGCGAACTTGATCAAATGGTATCTACTGGCGAGCAAGTCACTATTGCAATGCTGGCCATGGCATTAAAATCAATAGAAGTAGATGCATGCTCTTATACAGGCCGTCAGGTTGGTATTATGACTGACAGCGCATTTAACAAAGCACGTATTCAAAGCATTGATGCCGACTTAATGCATAAAGATTTGAATAGCGGCAAAGTATTGGTCGTTGCTGGTTTTCAAGGGGTTGATGCCGAAGGTCACACCACAACATTAGGCCGTGGTGGCTCTGATACCACAGGTGTGGCACTAGCAGCCGCACTAAAAGCGGATGAATGTCAGATTTATACGGATGTGGATGGCGTTTACACCACTGACCCACGCGTTGCACCTAAAGCCAAAAAATTAGACCGCATTACTTTTGAAGAAATGCTGGAAATGGCCAGCCTTGGCTCAAAAGTGTTACAAATTCGCGCGGTTGAATTTGCTGGTAAATATCAGGTGCCGCTGCGCGTGTTGTCTAGCTTTGACAATGACAACGACGGTGCATTTGATGAAGACTTTAAAAACAATGTGGGTACCTTAATCACTACTGAATCGGAAAATACTATGGAACAGCCTATTATCTCTGGTATCGCTTTCAACCGTGACGAAGCAAAATTAACCATTCGCGGTGTCCCTGATCAACCAGGAGTTGCCTCACGTATTTTGTCGCCAGTAGGTGATGCCAATATTGAAATTGACATGATTGTGCAAAATATTGCAGCTGACGGCACCACAGACTTCACGTTTACCGTAAATCGTACAGATTTCAAAAAAGCACTTACGCTTCTTGAACAAATTTCTAAAGATATTGGCGCACGTCAGGTAGTAAGTGATGACAGTATTGTTAAGGTATCTATTGTGGGTGTAGGCATGCGCTCTCATGCTGGTGTAGCCAGTAAAATGTTTAGCGCTTTAGCCAACGAAGGTATTAACATTCAAATGATTTCAACATCAGAAATTAAAATCTCTGTGGTAGTGAATGAAAAATATCTGGAATTGGCAGTACGTAGCTTGCACACTGCTTTTGATTTAGATCGTGCAAGTGGTGAAAGTAGTACACGTGCTTAATAATTAAGCATTTGTGACAATGTTTAGTGCAGCAAAAGCATTTGTTTCATGCTAAATTGATCATTGTTGCTGGTATCAGTACTTTCTATGCTTTTGTAAAATGAACAGAAATAACAATAACTGTTCATTTTACAATAAATGATAGCGAAGGCTATTGGTAAAAAATAAATTTAGGTGATACTAACTAGCAACAGATCAGGTGCTGGAAAAGTTGAGACAAGGAGAAGACAATGCTTATTCTGACCCGCCGCGTTGGGGAAACCCTAATGATTGGCGATGAAGTGAGCGTCACTGTATTGGGTGTTAAGGGCAATCAGGTACGTATTGGGGTTAATGCACCAAAAGAAGTATCTGTGCATCGCGAAGAAATCTATCAGCGTATTCAACATGAACGCGCCATGCATGAACATCTGCAACACTTAGAGCAGGATTATCAACCATCGTTTGATGATGATAATTATAACCGCTAAGCCGATACATTTGGATATATCATAAATAAGCGATCTAGGTCGCTTTTATGTTTTGATGCGATGTTGCTTTATACATAAATAAATTAATATGAGAACGACTTTAACCTAAAGCTTTTTTAACAGGTGCATAGCTACGCCTGTGCTCAGTTAAAATACCATATTGAGCAATGGCTTCTAAATGTGCTTTGGTAGGATAGCCTTTATGCTTTGCAAACCCAAACTGGGGATACTCAAGATCTAACTGTCGAAGCTGATGATCCCGAGTTACTTTTGCTAAAATACTTGCCGCCCCAATGCTCTGCTCTATTCCATCGCCACCAATCACTGCCCGACAATTAATAGCTGTTTGTGGACAACGATTGCCATCAATCAAAGCCAAGCTTGGCGCAATAGCTAAACCTTCTATGGCTCGGGTCATGGCCAGCATGGTGGCATGCAAAATATTTAACGTATCAATCTCGTGATGCGTTGCCTCGGCAATACACCATGCCAAAGCATTTTGTTGAATTTCTACAAACAAGGCTTCACGCTTTTTTTCACTTAATTTTTTGGAATCATTTAAGCCATCAATAGGTTTATTCGGGTCTAAAATGACGGCTGCCGTGACCACTGAACCAATTAAAGGGCCGCGGCCTGCTTCGTCCACCCCTGCAATAAGCAAATGAGCGTCAGGCAAAATTAGACTTGGACTTAATTGGGAGCGCGCTAAGATGCCTGTTGCATTATTATTTAATGTGGCCAGCAAAGACATATATATTTCCCCTAATAATTGGCTTTATTTTTAATCTAAGAATTAATAAAAACTTTAGTTCGTTTGCTGAATTAAATTGAGTACCGCAGCAGCAGGATTAACCGCTTGCTGACCTTGTAATTGCTGATGAATTAAAGTTAAAGCGCGTTGTTGCTGTATACCTTTTGAGGTCTCTATTAATTCAATGGCAGCCTGATACACCTTGTCGGACGTGGCGTCATATTGAATCAGTTCAGGCACAATTTGCGCATTGGCCAAAATATTGGGCAATGACTTATACGGAATTTTAACCATAAAACTAATAATCAAATAACTGAGCCAGTGCAGCTTATACACCACCACCATCGGGCGACCAAATAAAAGGCACTCTAAAGTAGCCGTGCCTGAAGCAAGCAACACCAAATCACTGGCAGCCATCACATCGCGGCCAATTTTACTCGTGCTTTCTTGTGCCTCAATGACTTGCACGGCTTGTTTTAATTTGATGGGATAATTGGCCAAAATGGCCTGGATTTGCAGCAGGCGTGCCTGATTAATGGCAGGCACCAGAAACTTGATATCAGGACGAGTGTCCAGCAACTTTAATGCACTATCAAATAATAACGGAGCCAGACGCGACACTTCGCCAGCACGACTACCAGGTAATAAACCAATGGTTTGCTGTGTCTCGGATATGCCAAGCCGTTGTTTGGCTGCATTTATATCATGATTTAAAGCAATTTCCTGCGCGAGTGGATGGCCAACAAATACCGCTGCAACATGATGCTTACGATAAAAATCCACTTCAAAAGGGAATAAGCACAACACCAAATCAACGGCAGCGCGAATACCATGCACACGCCCCTGCCGCCATGCCCATACAGATGGGCTAACATACTGAACCGTTTTAATGCCTAATGGTTTGAGTTGACTAGATAAGCGTAAATTAAAATCTGGCGCGTCAATGCCAATGAACACATCCACAGGATTAGCCGTCCAGCGCGCAACCAGATCATCACGAATGGCAAACAGCTCTTTTAGCCGCCCCATGACTTCAACCAGACCCATCACCGCCAAGCGTTCCATCGGATAAATACTGTCAAAACCCTCATCAATCATTTGCGGGCCGCCAATACCCTCAAAGATAGCCTGGATTCCTTGCGCTTTAAATGCCCGTATTAAAGCCACACCTAAGGTGTCACCAGAAACCTCACCCACCACGATACCAATGCGTAAGATTTTATTTTTCTGTTGGGTCATGAAACAACACTAAATCGACTTTATGAATATTTGAAGTTTAGCATTAATTAGTTGTATTTTATAAAATCCTGGTAAAAAGCCGTTTTATGAAAAACGGCTTGGATGGCAAAAATTGGTTAACGGTTATCATATCGACGATCATTGCCATAACGATTACCTGGATAATCCTTATTTTGATAAGCACGTTTATTCTGCTTGCGCCAATTGTTTTGCTTTTGTTCTTGTTTTGCATGCTTAACGTGGTGTGGTTTTTTATGCCCCAGATTGCGCTGCTGACGATCATAATGCGCAGGATAATTTTTCTGGTAGCCTCTATTTCTATCGCTTCTATCATGCGGTGTGGTAACACAACCGCTTATACTTAAAACCAGCAGCCCTATGGCTCCTGTTAATAGTAGGTTTTTCATAAGATTTGCCCCTGACTAAATGTAGTAACTCAACTTAATTCAGTGTGGCCTAAAAAAGTTTTGCCAAAAGTAGTTCAAGTTAACATTTATGATGAGTTAGGTAACAATTGGCAAAAACTCTCCATAATAAAAAAAGCACTAAATCCATGAGTGCTTTTTTATAGTTTGAGCGAAGTTTAGCTGACTTTTTTAACAATAATTGAACCAATAGAATAGCCTGCGCCAAAAGAGCAAATGACGCCAATATCCCCGTCTTGCATGTCTTGAGAATATTTATGAAATGCAATGATAGAACCTGCCGAGCTGGTATTGGCATATTCATCTAAAATAATAGGTGCACGATTTTCTTCAGCTTCATGACCAAGCATCATTTTTAAAATAAATTTATTCATATTTTCATTGGCTTGATGTAACCAATAGCGTTGCACATCTTCTACCTTAAAGTCATGCTTGGCTAAATGCTCTGTAATGGTTTTGGCAACCAAAGGTGACACTTCGCGATATACTTTTTGCCCGTTTTGCACAAACAGCTTATCGCTTTGTCCAACGCCAGATTCATCAGTACGATTTAAAAACCCAAAGTTATTGCGTATATTATTTGAAAACTGGGTGAGTAACTGTGTGCCTAACACTTCAAAACCAGGTTTAGTGTCAGTATTTTCCACAACAATTGCCGTTGCAACATCACCAAAAATAAAATGGCTGCTGTAATCAGTCCAGTTTAAATGACCAGAGGTAATCTCTGCATTCACCACCAATACACGTTTGGCAGAACCTGCTTTAATGGCATCTACTGCCTGTTGCAAGCCAAACGTCGCAGCACTACAGGCCACATTCATATCAAATGCATAGCCTTGTGTCATGCCAAGCGCAGCCTGAATCTCAACTGCTACCGCTGGATAAGCGCGCTGCATATTAGAGCAAGCCAAAATCACCGCATCAATATCATCAGGGGTTAAGCCTGCATTTTCAATGGCTTGTCTGGCTGCGGCTGTGCCCATTTCCGCCTGAATCGACCATTCGTCATTACTACGCTCTGGAATATTCGGACACATCCGATTTGGGTCTAATATACCTTCTTTTTCAACTACATAACGAGATTTAATACCTGACACTTTTTCTATAAAAGCAGCAGATGAGCCACGTTTAGGTTTGATAGTTTCAGCTTCAATTTCGCTAGCATGTTGATTATTGTAATTCTCAACATACGTATTCAGGCTATCCACCAACTCTTCGTTACTAATTGAATAAGGCGGTGTATATAATCCAGTCCCTGTAATACGAATGCTCATGAATCACTCCTGTTATGTGTTGGGGCGCAGCGTAATTAGGCTTCATCATAAATGAATATTTCATTTTTGGCTTGCTAAACTTTAGCATTAAACTGTTATTTAATCAGTATTATTGATAAGTCCTGTTGGCAGGTATAGCAATAGATTGCGTTAAATATCCTGCCATGCTTTTTCCAGTCGTTTTTGTGAAACGGGCATTTTGGTTTTCATGGGCTGAGCAAACAACGAGATACGCCATTCTTCAACCAACCAACGAAATACTTGAAATGGCCTACTTTGTCTGGCTTGGTAACGATCAAAGTTTAGCAATTTTTCCATCAATGGATCTATTTGCGCCACAGCTTCAGTGTCACGTTGAAGGTTGTTGGGTAAACGCTCCAAACGGATATTTAATGCCTTTAAATAGCGCGGATATTCCTGCCAGAACTCAGGATCAACTTCATATATAAAGTTATTGAGGTGCAGGCCATGCAGTTGATCTTCAATATCATCAATGCTTCGGCCAAAAATTTCTAAATCAATACCCAGCATCTGGCGTCGAATGCTTTGCCATTGCATAAAAATATCATTCAGCAAAGCCAGCACTTTTTGACCCTGCAATAAAAACTGTGCTTTAGTTTGCTCAAGTTTTTGGGCAAAACTGGCTTGATCTAAAGCCAGTTTATCAGCATTTAAGCCATCAAATGAAATATCCAAGGTGGCGTAAATCAGTATGTTTTCCAGTTGCGCTTTATCGCCCAGCGGTGCATAAGCCAGCACCAGCGATTTAGGCAATTGCTTTTTGAGCTGGCGGCTTAAATCCCCTAATTGCAGGCTAGCCAGACGCAGCACCCCTTGCCGATGCTGTCTTTTGGCCTCCACTTCATCATTAAAGGTCTGGATTACCACGCCTTTTTTATCATCAGCCTGAGCAGGCGTTTTGTGATTGCCACTTGGCTCTATGTCTATGGGCACTAGAGCATGATATTGATTGACCAATAAGCCACTGACTTTCTTTTGGGTGACAAAAGCAAAATCGGTAGGAAATGCTTGCAGTTCACCTTGTTTTTGCTGAATCGGTTGATGGGTTGCAACACGACAGCGCGCTTGCAATTCCTCTAAGTCACGGCCTTGCGCAATGACGCGTTTTTTGTCATCAATCACCTGAATCATTGGGCGCAAATAATTAGGCACGCTATTAAGGTCAAAATCTTGTGCTTGAATTTGTTCACCACGTAGTAAAAAAGCCAATTGTTCACTTAAACTATTAGCCTTTTGCGGATCAAGTTGGCTGAGAAGCTTTTTAGCAGTATCTGGAATAGGCACAAACAAACGACGTTTATCTTTTGGTAATGACTTTAATAATGCCTCAACCAAAGGCTGTCGCCAGCCTGGCACGCTCCATGACAAGGCATTGCCATCTACTTGCGGCAACGCTTGAATGGGAATACTGACCGTTGCGCCATCGTCTTCACGGCTTGGGTCAAATACATAACGCGTGGCAAGACACAACTGCCCTACCTGCCAATAATCAGGAAATTGCTGAGTGGTTGGTGCTGAATCGAGTAGTACATCTTCTTCCGTTAAAAATAAAATATTCGAATCTTTCGCTTCAGCATCGGCACGCCAGTCTTCAAAGGCTCGGCGGCTAGCCACATGCTCAGGAATACGCGCTGCATAAAATTGATACAACGTTTCTTCATCCACCAATAAATCACGGCGGCGAAGTTTGTCCTCAATGCGCTCTACATCTTCAATTTTTTGCTGATTATGCTTTAAAAACGGAGGCGTTAACCCTAAATTACCCGTCACTAATCCATCACGCAGGAAAATTTCATGCGCCTCGCTTTGGTTTACTTTTTCATAATTGCACGGCTGTTTGGCTTGAATAATCAGGCCAAATAACGAGATTTGCGCATAGGCATTGACGGTGCCCGATTTTTTAGACCAATGCGGTTCAAAATAATGATATTTGAGCAAATCACCTGCCGCCAGCATGATCCACTCTGGCTCAATTTTGGCCAGTGTACGCAAATAAACCTGCGAGGTTTCTACCATTTCAAAGGCCATCAGCCAAGGCACTTGCTGTTTGTGCAAGGTACTGGCTGGAAAAATTTTGGCTTTTTGCTGACGCACTGCCAAGTAGGTGTTTTTTTCATCGGTTTTTTGTGCGATGAAGGACAATAAACCTGTGAGTAACGCCCGATGCAAATGCGCATAGCTGGCAGTTTGATCAAGACCAGATGGGCGATTAAATGACAACTTCAGCTGAGCCGCCATATCGGTTAATTGCTGATGCGTTTGTCGCCACTCACGCAGGCGTAACCAGCTTAAAAAATGCTGCTTGGCAAATTGGCGTCGTTGTCGCTCGGTTAAAGCCGCACCCGTTCCCTCACCTCGCTGCGCTGCAATGGTATTCCATAAATTAATATAAAATAAAAAATCAGAATCAGGCTGCTTAAACAAGGCATGTTTCTGGTCAGCTTGGGTTTGTTTATCCGCTGGGCGTTCTCGTGGGTCTTGTACCGCCAAGGCACTGACCACAATTAAGGTTTCTTTCAATACACCAAAATGCGCACCACCTAAAATCATGCGTGACAAACGCGGGTCAATCGGCATTTTTGCCATCATTTGACCAGTTTTGCTGAGCTTGTTAATCCCTTTAGAGGTAGAAAGTGCGCCTAGTTCTATCAGTAATTTTTTACCGTCATTAACCAAGCGGTGATCAGGCGGCTCGATAAAATCAAAGTTGTCTAAGTCACCAAGCCCCAGACTTTCCATTTGTAAAATCACGGAGGCCAGATTGGTGCGCTTGATTTCTGGTTCGGTAAATTCTGGGCGGCCTAAAAAGTCTTCTTCGCTAAACAAGCGAACACACACACCAGGCGCAACTCGGCCACAGCGGCCTTTACGCTGATTGGCCGCTGCCTGACTAATGGCTTCAATGGGCAAACGCTGCACGCGTGACCGATAGGAATAACGTGAAATTCGTGCAAAACCGCTATCAATCACGTAACGGATATTGGGCACTGTGAGTGCAGTTTCAGCCACGTTGGTAGCAATAATAATGCGCCGCCCTTTACCCGATGGGCTAAATATTTTTTGCTGCTCGCTTAAAGCCAGCCGTGCGTATAACGGTAAAATCTCAGTGTGACGCGGGCCATATTTTTGCAGGGTTTCCTGTAACTCACGGATTTCTTGCTCGGTACTGGCAAATACTAAAATATCAGCATGTTCTGGATGACCTTTGTTAATCGCATCCTGATAGCACTCTTCGACCGCAGCAACTACCGCGCGTGGCAAATTTTCTTCCACATCATCAAAGGCATCATCCTCGCTGCCGCCCACAGCCAGCTCGGACACAGGACGGTAACGCACTTCAACAGGATAACTGCGTCCTTCTACTTCAAATATGGGCGCGCCCTGACCAGAAACATCAGCAAAATACTGGCTAAAACGGTTTACATCTAATGTAGCAGAAGTGACAATAACCTTTAAATCAGGCCGCTTAGGTAAAATCTGGCGAATATAGCCCAGCAAAAAATCAATATTGAGTGAGCGTTCATGCGCTTCATCAATAATAATGGTGTCATATTTATTTAAAAACCGATCATTGCCCAGTTCCGCCAGCAAAATCCCGTCAGTCATTAACCGAATAAACGCATCGCTATTGCCAGTTTCATTAAAGCGCACTTTAAAGCCTACGGACTGACCCAAAGGCTCGCTCAATTCTTCAGCAATGCGCTGTGACACACTACGCGCAGCCAAACGTCGCGGCTGTGTATGACCGATCATGCCTGTTAAACCACGGCCTGCCAGCATGGCAATTTTGGGCAACTGGGTGGTTTTACCCGAGCCCGTTTCACCTGCCACAATAATGACCTGATGATCCTGAATGGCCTGAATTAACCGTTCAGCATTTTGCGAAACGGGTAAATCTTCATTCAGCGTAATATTAGGCAATCGCGCAATACGTGCCTGCACCAAATGCTGAGACTTTTCTAAAAGTTGCTGATAGCCTTGCTCGTCCTTAAATTTGCCTTGCTTGAGACGTTGTAGTCGATAACGATCACGCGCCATGACAAGGTTTTGCTGATTTAAAGGCTGTGGCATAGAAGGTGTTGAACTCATTATTTAAACGTTGATAATTTATCTATTTTACAGATAGGCTATATAAGGGCTAATGGTAAAATTACAATAAATTGAAACTTTTAAATATTTGCGCTTAAAAGAAGCCAAATACAACTGTTTTTTTATTCAGCCAACTACATTTTTATCAAAACTATCGTTACACTTAGGCAAAATCTTATGCCTGCCTTGATGATTAAAACAAGTTGGGCCAAATAAATACTGGAGATAAATGGTGAACCACCCTAACGACTTACACTATGCTGAAACCCATGAATGGGCAAAACAGGAAGGTGATTTAATTGTTACTGGCATATCTGACCACGCGCAAGATTCATTAGGTGATCTGGTCTATGTAGAAGCCCCTGAAGTGGGCAGTACTGTGGTTAAGGGCGAACAGGCTGGTGTGGTTGAATCAGTAAAAACAGCATCAGACATACATGCGCCTGTATCTGGCGTGGTAGTTGAAGTCAACACTGAGCTAGAAGATGATCCAGAGATTATCAATACTGACCCGTATAACAAAGGCTGGATTTATAAAATTCGTCCTGATAACCCATCAGAATTAGATGCCTTGTTATCTGCTGATGACTACGAAGCCACTTTGGATTAATTTTAGTTTCAGTTGACTTCTTGCGACTTCTTGTATAATGCCTGCTTCTCCTTCTTAAAAGGATATAAGCGATGAATGCAAGAAGTCGAATACTTAAATCTAATAAATAAAACTCAGCTATTTTTCCAAGCTATAAGCAAAATACTGCAAAACTCCTCACCATAAAATTTTTTTTAAAACCTTAAAAATTATTTTACATACCAATAAGCCATTTTTAGCCAAGTTATGATAAAACATAAAACCTGCTTGTCGTTTTTTCATCAGCCCATTAAAAATATTAAGCAATAACCACGTCATGAGTGCCTAGAGCGATGTAATTAGGCAAACACATGACTGGAATTTATTGATCACAAGGACAGGAACACCCATCATGCAAACTGTAGCCCAGATTTTAAATGCCAAAGCCACTCAAGCAACCTATACCATTTCGCCAGAAGCCACCGTGTTAGAAGCCTTAAATCTAATGGCAGAAAAAGAAATTGGGGCCTTAGTCGTTGTGCAAGCGAATAAAGTGGTGGGCATTATTAGTGAACGGGATTATGCGCGTAAAGTTGCCTTGATGGAGCGGTCATCGTATAGCACCACGGTCACTGAAATTATGACCCATGCGGTTTTAACCGTAACACCACAACACAATACCGATCATTGCATGCAACTGATGACAGACAAACATTTACGCCACTTGCCTGTAGTAGATCAAGAAAACTTAATTGGTCTGGTATCTATTGGTGACCTGGTTAAAAACGTGATGGCCGAACAGCAAAACATGATTGACCAATTACAGCAGTATATTAGTGGCTAATTGCTGCCACCTGCCTGCTTATCTGCAAGTATAATATTAGACTTCTTGCAGCAATTATTGCTTATTCACCCTCATGCTTATTCGCAATGAAGCCTTAAATTTGCAGGAAGCTTCATTTACATAAACTGGATTTGCACAAACAAGAGAGGTTTAATTGCTGATTTTTTGGCAAGCAATAGTGCCACTATTGGGTTAAACAGCCGTTATACTGGTGCCCAATGACATTTTATTGGAATAAGCCCATGAGCTTGCCGCGCCTGCGCATCAAAAAACGTGACCAACAACGCCTACGCGATGGTCATTTGTGGGTGTATTCTAATGAAGTAGACACCCAAGTGACCCCATTAAAAGCCATTTCGGGCCATTTAGTCGATCTAGAAGATTATCGCGGCCAGTTTATTGCTACCGCAAGCTTCAATGCTCAGGCACTAATTTGCGCCCGTATTGTCAGCACTACACCTATTGATAAACTTGATCAGGCTTTTTTTACCCAGAAAATTCAAGCCGCGCTTGCTATTCGTGAGCAGTTATTTACGCAGCCTTATTATCGCTTAGTATTTGGTGAAGGGGATTTTTTGCCAGGTCTGGTGATTGATCGCTTTAATGATATTCTGGTGGTGCAAATTAGTACACAAGCAGTTGAAAATGTTAAGCCTGAACTGATTGCTGCCCTGCAAACTGTGTTTGGTCAGGATATTAGAATTTTATTTAAGCATGATGGTAAAGGCCGCCACATGGAACAACTGCCCGAATATACCGAGCATGTTGGTGGCAAATTTGATCATATTGACTTAGATGAAAATGGTGTGCAATTTCAGGTACCTGTTGATGGGCAAAAAACAGGCTGGTTCTTTGATCACAGATCAGGTCGCCAATGGCTAAACGAGTGCGTGACTGGCAAAAGTGTACTGGATGTATTTAGTTATGTTGGCGGTTGGGGCATTCAGGCGGCCAAGCATGACGCAGCACAAGTGACTTGTGTCGATGCCTCGCAAAAAGCCATTGATCAAGTGCAGTATAATGCCTGCTTAAATCAGCTCAGCAATGTGACTGCTATTTGTGCTGATGCCTTTGATTATTTAAAAACCAAAACAGACGAGCAGTTTGACGTGGTGGTATTAGACCCACCAGCACTGATTCAAAAACGTCGTGATTTTGAGCAAGGTCGTCAGGCGTATTTTGTACTTAATGAGCAAGCACTTAAACGCACTAAAGCAGGCGGTATTTTTATTTCTGCCTCATGTTCTTTGCATATGACCAGTGATGAACTGCTCAAAATTGTGCAGCAAATTGCCAGACGGCAACAAAAACAGGTGCAGTTAATTCATCAGGCGCGTCCAGCAGCCGACCATCCACGCCTGCTTTCAATGCCAGAAGCAGACTATTTAAAATGCTTTATGTTTAAAGTAACTTCTATCTAATACGATAATTTAATTTTTAATATTGGGAACATGATCATGCGTTGGCTACAAATTCGGGCAACCGTCACAAAAGTACAGGTTGCTCTGGCAGAGACTTTAATGGAATCATTAGGTGCTGTCAGCGTCATCCTCGATGATGCGCAGGATCAGGCATTACTTGAACCCCTACCAGGTGAAACGCCACTGTGGGATCAAGTGATTGTGACAGGGCTATTTACTGATGATGCAGACGTCATTCAACTGGAAGGTTTTTTAGCTAACCAATTACCCGATGTCACCATTGTGCATGACTATCTGGAAGAGCAAGTATGGGAACGTGCATGGATGGATCATTATGAGCCTATTCAATGTGGTGAACGCTTATGGATTGTGCCTGAATGGCTCACTCCGCCCAACCCAGATGCCATTAACTTAATGCTTGATCCTGGCTTAGCCTTTGGTACAGGTAACCATGCCAGCACATTTTTGTGCCTGCAATGGCTCGATCAGCAAGATTTAACCGATAAAGTAGTCATTGATTATGGTTGTGGTTCTGGCATTTTGGGTATTGCCGCCCTGCTGCTTGGTGCAAAACAAGTCTACGCGGTCGATTTAGACCCGCAAGCTGTGTTGTCTACCATGCAAAATGCGGCCATTAACCAGGTTGAAGGTAAAATCTGGGCAGGTTTACCAGAAGAATTTGAGCAACAGTTTGGCGGGTTAACAGCCGATGTGATTGTCGCCAATATTCTGGCTGGGCCATTGTCGCAACTGGCAGAAACCTTTGCAGGGCTGGCAAAACCAAATGCCCTGATTGCAATGGCAGGCATTATTGAAGATCAGGTAGATGACCTACGTGTTAGCTATGCAAACTGGTTTAATTTGCATACACTGCAACGCAGAGAAGAAAACTGGTGTCGATTATCGGGAGAGCGATTGGCATCTGTATAAAAATTTTAATTACAGGTATGGAGCTGGGGATCAATGACAGTCAAGCAAACACGCTGTCCATTTTGTAGTAGTGCGTTTTATATTACATCATTGCAATTAAATGCTTACCGTGGACAGGCTCGCTGTGGCCAATGCCATCAGATATTTGATGCCACTGCTCACATGGTCAGCACCACTCCAGCACCTGTTAACTCAAACTCCGCCTCTGATGAAAAGCAGGCAAGTGCAGATATAAATAGTGCCAAAAATATACCTGGTACTTCTACTCATAAATCCAGTACTGATGCTGAACACCTGGATGCGCCTGTGCTGCCTGTTTCGACATCTGCAAACGAAACTAACACTCAAGTGCTTAAACCAGCAGATACCATTATTGCAGACACCGCGATAAGTGATGAGCTACTTTTGTTTTGTGATGAAAACGGCTTAGAGCCAGAGGCGATAAAACAAACTGATCCTGTAGAAAATGATGCGCTGTTATTCTCAGATGATGTGGGTTATCCCCATGAAGAACCTATAGTAACCAGCAGCAATAAATCATCGACTATTGTGTTAGATGGTACTTTTGATCAAAACTTTTTAAATGATACCTTTGAAGAGGCTGACCTATTAGGCCAGCATGAGCTAACAGGGGTTGAAAAACTCCACAAAGCTGCCGATGACAGCTGGCTAGATGACCTACTGGCAGAGGAAGAAGCACCAGAAATTATAGAAGATTTAAAAACCAGCCCAGAATTAAACAATCGTACAGCCAACATGGGCTCTACGACCGCACCAGCCCAGATCTCGGAAACTATGGCGCACAGAGCCTACCCTGGTCATGACGAAGACTTATTGAGTTTTTTAAATCGTACTGGTGCAGTGACCATGCCCAGTAGCCAGGCTGACAAAACTGGCTACTCACCCAACTCAAGACCAGCCAGCCACCGTATATTAAAGCCCACACCCATTCAGTCAAATCCTGCACATTTTATTGGCTGGAGCTTGATGTGCTTATTAATGATAGGTTTACTGATTACGCAATATCTTTATTTTAATTTTGAAACTTTGGCCATGAACCCTAAAACTTCAGCCTATATGACCAAAGTTTGTGCCATCGTTGGTTGCCAAATCCCTTATATGAATGCCAGTGAAATTGAGGTTAAAAACATTCGTTTAACGGCCAATAAAAAATTAGGGCAAACCACGTTTAAGGGAAAAATCAGCAATACCGCTAAATTAAGCCAGCCTTTTCCTGCTTTGCGCTTAACGCTGCAAGAAAATGGAAAAACTGTAGCCAGTCAGATCATCCAGCCTAGACAATATTTACCAAAAGAACTCAAGACCCTGGCACGCCTCGCCTCCAAAAATCTTTACCCGATCGAATTTACGATTAATACCAAGCGTAGTGATATTCAAGGTTACGAACTACAGGCGCAATACTACTAGTAGCAATGCTCTGCCATAAGTTAAGGGTAAAAATCAAGCATTTTATTTTGGATAAAAAACATGCAGGGGCTGCCGTATTGCTCGACATAATGCTATTATAGCGGCCGCACAGTGGTAGTGTTCCCGGCAATTAGCAAGATGTTTATTGCTAGCCATATTTAGCTTTTAAATCGAACTCATAGTCTGCTTAAAATTTAAGTGGATGAAGAAGTATTTTTTGCTTAATTATGATTGTTTAACATTTAACCAACCGAATTTTGCGGTTGATGCTTGTTTTTTGGTCAAAATCTAGCAAACTATGCCCCTGTTTTCATAAAGTGGCTAGCTTAATATTCGTGTTAAGAATTTGGTTCTGTCATGTCTACTACCGCTTGATGAATTTTAACCTGTATCGTTTTTAACGGTGCAACCATGTGGTTTCGTTTTGGATTTTTTCACCATGAATAGCAAGTCCCCAATTTTTACTGCTCAGTCCGATGTGGCATTACGTATCCATGTTGATCGTGCAGTACGTCATTATTTTGCACAATTGCAAGGTGAACAGCCTTCGCAAGTGTACGACATGGTCTTGGCTGAAATGGAAAAACCGCTTCTTTCTGTCGTGCTTGAGTACACCCGTGGCAACCAGACCCGTGCTGCTGAAATTTTGGGTTTAAACCGCGGTACCTTGCGTAAAAAACTCAAAACTCACGGATTGATGAGTGAGTAATTGATAAATGCCTGTGCCTGTTCACAGGCATTTTTATTTTTCCGCCTCTACTTTTGTTTTAATTGATTAATATGACTGTCTCACGCGCTCTAATTTCTGTATCCGACAAAACCGGTATTGTTGAATTTGCTCAAAGTCTAAGCCAGCTTGGTATTGAGTTGCTGTCTACGGGCGGCACCTATAAATTATTAAAGGAAAATAATATTCCTGTGGTGGAAGTGTCTGAACATACAGGCTTCCCCGAAATGATGGACGGGCGGGTAAAAACCCTGCATCCCAAAATTCATGGCGGTATTTTGGCACGCCGTGGCATTGACGATGCAGTAATGCAGCAGCATGACATTGCGCCGATTGATTTGGTGGTGGTCAACCTGTATCCATTTGCGCAAACTGTTGCAAAACCAAACTGCTCGCTTGAAGATGCCATTGAAAATATAGATATTGGCGGCCCAACCATGGTGCGTGCCGCAGCTAAAAACCATGCCTCAGTGGGTATTGTAGTAAACAGCTCAGATTACGCCACCGTGATTGATGAATTAAAAGGCAGCAAAACCCTGTCACAGGCTACGCGTTTTGATCTAGCCGTTAAAGCATTTGAGCACACGGCACAATATGACGGCATGATTGCCCAGTATTTAGGTGCCCGTGTCAATAAGCAATCAGGCGAAGCACCCGATGCGTATGCCCGCACCTTTAACCTACAACTGGTTAAAGCTCAGGATTTACGCTATGGTGAAAATCCGCATCAATCTGCTGCATTTTATTACGAGCCTACCGCAACCGAAGCATCAGTCTCTACTGCCAAACAACTGCAAGGCAAAGCCTTATCGTATAACAATATTGCCGATACCGATGCTGCGCTTGAGTGTGTGAAATCTTTTGCCAAGCCAGCATGCGTGATTGTAAAACATGCCAATCCTTGTGGTGTGGCTGTATCTCTAGACGGTATTGCAACAGCTTATGATTTAGCGTATGCAACCGATCCTGAATCTGCATTTGGCGGTATTATTGCCTTTAACCGCATGCTGGATAAAGCAACCGCCAAGGCCATTATTGACCGTCAGTTTGTAGAAGTAATCATTGCCCCAAGCATTGAAGATGGCGTACTAGAAATTACCGCAGCCAAGCAAAATGTACGAGTGATGGTGTGTGGTGAATTACCAGCACTTGATGCACGTCACCGCCAATTAGACTTTAAGCGGGTCACTGGCGGTCTGCTGGTACAAGATCAGGACTTGGCCATTATTAGTGAAGCTGATTTAAAAGTAGTCAGCAAACGTGCGCCTACGGAAGTCGAAATTCATGATTTGATTTTTGCATGGAAAGTGGCCAAATATGTGAAATCCAATGCCATTGTTTATGCTAAAGATCGCCAGACTATTGGGGTGGGTGCAGGACAAATGAGCCGTGTTAACTCTGCCCGTATTGCTGCGATTAAAGCAGAGCATGCTGGCCTCAATGTGCAAGGTGCAGTGATGGCATCAGATGCATTTTTCCCGTTCCGTGATGGCATTGATAACGCTGCTGCGGTTGGCGTTTCCTGTATTATTCAGCCTGGTGGTTCAATGCGTGATAGTGAAACCATTGCTGCTGCTGATGAACATGGGATTGCCATGGTATTTACTGGTGTTCGTCACTTCCGCCATTAATTTTTAAACTTAATAAATAATCTGATGCATGAGGTGTTTTTGCTTTTAAGCCTTTCGCAATTGTTGAGGCAACACTACAACAGATAGATGTAAACAGTGAATCAAGGATTCATTTATTTAAAAGCAGCTATATGTCGAGTTTTGCGAAAGGAAATGGTTTTGCTTACTTTTCCCGAAAGAAAAGTAAGGTTAATCATTTTATTAAACTTAAAAAAGGCAAGGCACCATCGCGCTGATTTAAAATTTCAACTTGATATAATGTAAATATTAAGGATTTTAAGCTATGCAAATTTTGATTTTGGGTAGTGGTGGCCGTGAACATGCACTGGCATGGAAATGTGCCCAAGACAGTCGTGTTAACACCATTTTTGTTGCGCCAGGCAATGCGGGTACAGCTTTTGAAGCCAAATGCAGCAATGTGCAGCTTAATATTTTAGACAATGCTGCAATTGTTGAGTTTGCTAAATCCAATCAGGTTGACCTAATTATTGTAGGCCCTGAAGCCCCACTAGTGAATGGTGTGGTTGATGCTTGCCGAGCAGCCAATTTAAAAATCTGGGGACCAACCCAGTATGCTGCGCAATTAGAAGGCTCTAAAGCATTTGCCAAACATTTTTTAAAACGTCATCAGATTCCAACAGCGTTTTATGACGTATTTACCGACGTTGCGACAGCCAAAGCATATGTTGAAAAACATGGTGCACCTATTGTCATTAAGGCTGATGGTCTGGCAGCGGGTAAAGGCGTCATTGTGGCCATGAGCAACACCGAAGCCTTTGAAGCCATTGACGATATGTTGTCTGGCAATAAGTTTGGTGATGCAGGCTCACGCGTCGTCATTGAGCAATTTCTTGATGGTGAAGAAGCCAGCTTTATTTGCATGATTGATGGCAACAACATTTTGCCAATGGCTACCAGTCAGGATCACAAGCGTATTTTTGAACAGGATCAAGGCCCAAATACGGGTGGTATGGGTGCATACTCCCCTGCTCCAGTGGTCACCCCTGAGATATTTGAACGTGTGATGCGTGAGATTATGCGCCCCACGGTTGATGGCATGGCAGCCGATGGTCATGTATATACTGGCTTTTTATATGCTGGCTTGATGATTGATGCACAGGGCCAGCCTCGTGTGATTGAATTTAACTGCCGTTTTGGCGATCCTGAAACACAGCCAATTATGATGCGTCTGCAATCGTCGTTGGTTGAGCTGGTTGAAGCTGGTATTGCTGGTAACTTACCAAATGAGGCAACCTGGGATCCTCGCCCTGCATTAGGTATTGTGCTGGCAGCGAAAGGTTATCCAGGCGACATTCAAACGGGTGACGTGATTGCAGGCTTGGGTGAATCCCCTGTAGATAGCAAAATTTTTCAGGCAGGCACCAGCCTAAGTGAAGATGGCCATACAGTTACCAGCGGTGGTCGCGTGCTTTGTGTGACAGCACTAGGCGATAATGTGCTTGAAGCACAAGTTGCTGCACTGGAAGTCTGTGGTCAGGTATCTTTTGACGGCATGCAATACCGTAGCGATATTGGTTATCGTGCTATTGAGCGTGAGCAAAATATAAAGACCTAGATAGTCAAATTTAGACTATACTTTTGTTACAATACTTAAGCCGCTTTTAGTAACCTATATTAAAAGCGGCTTATTTTTATTTTGAAGGGACTGCAAAAAACGGTTAAATCAATTACTTGAACACATCAAAGAATTTGATCAGACACCGATTTGTTACTGAAGCATGCTACTTCTTTCAATAAAATGGCACTTGCTTAAAAGTACCCAATTGCATTTTAGTTTGAGGATAACGCAAATATGTCTGATCGTTCAGATAAACTTGACCAGCTTAAAACTTCAGCATTTGACCGTCGTTTTTCAATTGCTAAAGCCTCGCTAGTGGCTGGCACGCGCTGGGCTAGTGCCAATGCGAGCAGCATGTTTGCCAATGAAGAAAATAAAAGTAAAAAGCGCAAACAAGCAATGAGCGAACAGGCCAATTATCTGGTGCAAGAAATTGGCAAGCTAAAAGGCTCTATTGTAAAAATAGGCCAAATGATGGCTTTATATGGCGAGCATTTTTTACCTGAAGAAATTACCCAAGCCCTGCACACCTTAAATAATAATACAGTTGCCTTATCCTGGCCTTCTATTAAAACTCAGTTACGCCTACAGCTAGGTGATAAACTGGATGATCTAACAATTGACCATGAGCCTTTGGGCACAGCATCACTAGCGCAAGTTCATCGTGCCGTGCGCAAATCTGATGGCCTTGAAATTGTATTAAAAATACAATATCCAGGGGTGGCAGAAGCCATTGATTCTGATATGAGCCTATTTCGCAACATGCTTAAACTCACCCGCATGGTGCCACAAACCCGCGAGTTTGATGAATGGTTTGAAGAAGTGCGCGAGATGATGCACCGCGAAGTCAACTACCACATGGAAGCCGATACCACTCGACGCTTTCATGATCGGCTAAAAGATGACAACCGCTATATCGTGCCACAAATTATAGATGAATACTGCACAGACCGTGTACTCTGCATGACCTTTGAGCGCGGTGTGCCTATTAATAGCCCAGTGATGCTGTCTTTACCTCAGGTGCGCCGCGACAAATTAGGCGAAGCATCTCTTGAAATTACCTTACGTGAAATTTTTGAATGGGGTGAGATGCAAACCGACCCCAACTTTGGTAATTATTTAGTCAGACTGGGTGATGGCGATACAGTACCTGATAAAATTGTGCTGCTAGATTTTGGTGCCATTCGACAGTTTGACCAAAACCTGCTGAATGTTGCGCGTGGTTTAATTATGGCTGGGTATAACCATAGTTTAGATAATATGGTTGCCGCCATGCAAGGCTATAGTTTCTTTGACCAAATGCCTGATAATGTTAAACCTGGCATGGCTAAAGTATTTTTGCTGGCTACTGAAAGCTTTAGCTCACCCCAAAATAACCCTGAACTACCGCCTGGCGTCATGGATGCTGATGGTAACTATGATTGGCGTCAAAGCCAGTTGCACGCCCGAGTAATTAAGCAAGCAGGTGAATCCATGGCATCACGGTATTTTAGTGTACCCCCAAAAGAATTTATGTTTATCAGCCGAAAATTTATTGGTGCTTATACGTTTATGACGGTGATTGATGCGCATACCAACATGCGTAAGATGCTGGAAGCCCAACTTTAAGTTGTTAATCACGCCAACAAGCCGCAATTATTTTGCGGCATTTTTATGTTTATTTAAAATTCAGCACTGCTTATTAAATATCACATTGCTAAATCTAATTAAAATAGCTATTGAGTAGCATAAAATTTTAAATGATCACTATGAGTTAAAGATATACACCTATCTTTTGTCAGTTAAGCCAATGGAATAGCTTGGCTCAAAAAACTACGAATATTTATTGCATTTATTTTCAATTAGTTGAACCTAAAACTATATATTTTTGCTTACTCAACCATAATTGTAAAGTCAGTCAGTTAAGCAATAGGGATTAAAGTTTTTTTGTGTCAGGATTCAACATATATTAGAGGTATAAAGGAATATCGGCTACATGACTACCAACTCAAGTATCAATAAAGCGCAAGGCCTTGGCCTTAACTTGCTCACACGCTTTGCAGGTAGCAAGTTAATTGATCAGCTTAAAATGCGCAAGTTTCTTGAAACAAGCCTTTATCACGGCAGTAAATCAGGCTTTAAATTACTAGACAGCACTGCAAGACAATTTAAACCAGCAGCAAACACCAGCAAACAGCGTCTTCCAGGCAGCAATAAGAACTTATTTGACTTGAGCTTAAGCGACGAACAACAAATGATGCGTGACAGCATCCAGCGTTTTGCCGCCGATGTGTTACGCCCTGCGGCTCACCAAGCTGATGATCAGGCTACCTATCCAGCCGATGTGGCCAGTCAGGTGAATGAACTGGGCTTATTATTTTATGCACTACCTGAAAGTTACGGAGGGGTAGCCAGCGAGCAGTCTGTACTCAGCAATGTATTAATTGCTGAAGATTTAGCCTATGGTGATTTTAGCCTTGCCGCCAGTATATTAAGTCGCGTTGGTGTGGCAAATGCAATCACACGCTGGGGCAATGAGCATATTCAGCAACAATATTTACCTGCTTTTGCCGAAGAAACGCCATTAAACGCTACTTTTGCAGTGCTAGAAAATACGCCTGCTTTTAATCCAAATATCTTGCAAACCCAAGCTAAAAAAACAGATCAGGGTTATTTAATTACTGGTGAAAAAACCCTGGTCGTACTTGGCGAGCAAGCTGAAGTGTTTTTGGTCGCTGCCATGCTTGAAGATAAACCCAATATTTTCGTAGTAGAAAAAAATGATACCGTTGGCATGCGTCAAAACCCTGCCATGGGGCTAAAAGCCTGCCAAACTGTTCATTTGAACTTTGGCAACACGCCTGCCCAACTGCTTAGCGATGACGACTTTGATTATCAGGCTTTTCTTGATTTAGGTGCCCTAAGCTGGTGCGCACTTGCAATAGGCACCTGTGAAGCCGTGAAGCAATATTGCATTGGCTATGCTAATGAGCGTATGGCATTTGGTGAGCCTATTTCTCATCGGCAAAGTGTGGCGTTTATGATTGCCGATATGGCCATTGAAATTGATGCCATGCGTATGCTGGTCTGGAATGCGGCCAGTCTTGCCGAGGCAGGCAAACCCTTTCATCGTGAAGCATATCTGGCACGCTTATTGTGCACTGAAAAGTCGATGAAAATTGGCAACGATGGCGTACAAATTGTCGGTGGTCACGGCTATACCAAAGAGCATCCAGTAGAGCGCTGGTACCGTGATTTACGCGCCACTGCCATTATGCATTCTGGCCTGCACGCCTGATTCTCACCAAAGTTTAAGGAAATAAATATGAACTTACAAAATCCTAAAAAATTCAAAATGATGGTTGATCAGGCGCATGAAGTGGCCTTAAATGTCCTGCGTCCTATATCACGCAAGTATGATAAAGCTGAACATAGCTACCCTAAAGAGCTAGACATGCTTGCGTCCTTGCTAGATGGCATGAATGATGGCGGCGGTTCAGAAACAGGTGCGGCTACTGCGGGCAAAGGTGATCAGGAACAACAAAGTGGTATCCGCAATGGGTCTAATATGTCTACAGCACTTGGTATTATTGAAATGTGCTATGGGGATACAGGTTTATTGCTGAGTATGCCGCGTCAAGGCTTGGGTAATTCAGCCATTGCAGCCGTGGCCAATGACGAACAGCAGCAGCGTTTTAAAGGAAAATGGGCAGCCATGGCCATTACCGAACCAGGTTGTGGTTCTGACTCTGCTGCCATTCGCACTACTGCCAAAAAAGATGGCGACCATTATATTTTAAATGGTGAAAAAATCTTTGTGACCAGTGGCGAGCGCGCTGATTGCGTGGTGGTATGGGCAACCCTGGATAAAAACTTAGGCCGCGCGGCCATTAAATCCTTTGTGGTAGAAAAAGGCACGCCTGGCATGACGGTAGAGCGTCTTGAACACAAATTGGGCATTAAGGCTTCTGATACCGCCGCCATCAGTTTTATAGATTGCCGTGTGCCAGCAGCCAATCTTTTAGGCAATGCTGAAATTGATGTGGCCAAGGGCTTTGCTGGCGTGATGGAAACCTTTGATAATACCCGCCCTTTGGTCGCTGCTATGGCAGTAGGGTGTGCCAAAGCATCGCTAGAACGCATTAAAGAAATCTTTAAAGACCAGCTCGACCCTCACTACAGCACGCCTGTACTCAATACAAGCAATATAGCTGCTACTATTTATCGCCTGGAAGCTGAGTGGGAAGCCGCGCGGTTACTTACCTTAAAAGCATGCTGGATGGCAGACAATAAAATGCCAAACTCTAAAGAGGCTTCTATATCCAAGGCTAAAGCTGGCCGTATTGGTAGCGAAATCACACTTAAATGTGTCGAGCTGGCAGCAAGTGTTGGTTATGGTGAAGATGAGTTGCTCGAAAAATGGGCACGTGATTCCAAAATTCTGGACATTTTTGAAGGCACCCAGCAAATTCAGCAATTGATTATTGCGCGTCGTGAACTAGGTAAATCGTCCAGTGAATTGAAGTAAGTCTATTATCAATCATGCAGCCTCTCACGGTTGCATGATTAATTATAATAATTATGTTAAAGTTAGTTTACTGGTTAGCTAACTAATTTCGGATAAGGTTATATTCATGCAAATTAATATTCATGACGCCAAAACCCATTTATCTAAACTTATTGAACAAGCTTTAGCGGGGGAAGAAATTATCATCGCAAAAGCGGGTAAACCATTAGTAAGGCTTCAGGTATTAAATAAAGTCAAAACCCAGCGCCGACTTGGCACAGCGCGCCATACCGTAAAATTCATTGCTGATGATTTTGATGCCCCATTAGCTGATTTGGCAGATTACCAGTAAATGCATTCAAACTATCTGCTAGATACCCATGTGATTATCTGGTTACTCACTCAACCTGAAAAGCTTAGTCCAAAAGTGCAGTCTATTATCTTGAATAATAGCAATGCCTTATATTTTAGTATGATTAGTCTTTGGGAAATTGCAATAAAAATAAGTCTTGGCAAGTTAATTCTTATTGATGAATGGCATTCTGTATTTCAGGCTGAATTACAAGCTAATCATATCTACCCTATTGAATTAAACTGGGCTGCAATTCAAATAGTGGAAAAGCTGCCATTTCATCACCGTGATCCTTTTGATCGCATGCTTATTGCTCAGGCAATTTCCAAGGAGTTTGATTTTATTAGCGCAGATCAATACTGTCCTGCTTACGCATTAAATGTTATTTGGTAAAATGCTTATTCATCTTAAAAATATCTATCCTTATCAATTTACTTATTTATCAAAAACCCAGCAATATCCAAAAACACCTGCTGATGATCGGCTTCTTGCATCAGCATATGGCCAGAATTAGGATAAGTTTTGATTTCTTTAATAGCAGAACTCACCTGTTCATAAATAATATTTGCACTATCTTGATAACACTTATCATCAAGCTCGCCTTGTAATACCTGCACAGGACAATTAACCTTTGGCAAATTTTGGCCAGTGAATGCCGTAAAATCACTTAATTCATCTAATAAAGAAAAATCTGACCCTGCAAACTCCGCCACTTCCTGTTCAATTTGCACCGCCTGTTTTTGCTCAAACTTTTTATATTCTTGCGCGTAATTAATCAGCCGACTCTTGAGGTCATCTACTGGCCGTTTTTGAATCGGTGAACACATGGTTGTAACACTAGATAATGTATATTCCTGTGCCAGCCTTAGGGCAAATACGCCCCCCATAGAATGGCCAATCACGCTAATCTGCGCATAATCATGATTTTTTAAGAACTCAAAGGCATTTAAAGCATCTTGCCACCATGCCTGCACACTTGTTTTAATTAGTGCTTCTCCCCCTAAGCCATGTCCACTATAAATGGGAGCATAACAAGCACAACCCTGATTTTTTAAAAAATTAGTCAGCTTTTTTAAATCCAATGGTGAACCAGTAAATCCATGCAGCAATAACACAGCATGCGTATTTGCAGGCTCGGCAGCAGGATAAAAAATAGGTTTAGGGCGTGCAAGGTTAAACATGAATAAACTAAATAATTGAAGAAATTAAAATTTTAACAAAGCAGTTTTAAACTTCATCAGGCTTTTAGTTAATACTTAAGCCTATCTTTTACAATTTAGTTTTTATGTTGCACCAGTTTTATGATTGGTGAGTCTTTGCAAAATCAACCATTTGATATGGCATAGTTGTAGCACTACTGGGGCAAGTTGGCCATAACTCAGACAAGGGTTTAACTGCATCAAATGGCAAAGGCAAGCGTGAGGCAACAATATGCAAGTCATTCATATCCTCACCAAACGCAATGATATCAATATCTAAAGGAATATCATGTGAAGGGCGAACTCGGCCAGCCTGTTGTTCTAATTGTTTTAAAAGCTGGTTTAATTCATCAAAGCCTAGCTTGGTTTCTAATAGCACTGCAAAATTATAATAATCATCACCTTTGCCTTGCCGACACGGGATTTGATACACGCAAGAAAACTGACAACTACCTAATGCACTCAGTTGTTGCATGGCAGCGCGAGTCCAATGCGTGCGGTTTTGATTAGTACTAATGGCTAGGGCGTACAGCGTCACGATTGCGCTCAATACTAATGCCAACTGCTGTGGTATTGGTGATGGCCGTTGGCTTACGCACCGTCACTTTAATCTGTTGTACTGCCTGATACTGCGACAAAATTTGCTGGGCAATCAGCTCAGCCAGACGCTCAATAAGTTGCGCCTTGGTATTTATAATTAACTGGCTCACCTCATCGCATACGGCCTTGTAATTCACGGCATCATCAATGTGATCAGTTTGCGCCGCACGTGAAATATCGCACCCTAGTTCTAAATCAACTAACACGGGTTGTAATATCTGACGCTCCCAATCAAAAACGCCAATCACCGCATCAACACGCAGCCCTTCAACAATTACTTTATCCACATGTGCCCTGCTGTACTACTTAAAAATAAAAATTGAAACTTATAAACTAGCCTTAAAATAGATCCGCTTTAAAACCAAACTTTTACAACCACACTATTCTACAGGCTTAAACTAAAAACAGGCAAAGTCTATGGCGTTTAACCACACAACAATGCCTGATTATTTTTCAGTTTAGCTTGTTAAAATCGCAACTCATCAATGAATTAACTTTGATATGGGTTGAGTGTCCTGCATGAGCTGCAAGCGTGAGTCACTAAACACATCCATATACGGTGTTAATACGCGCATAAAACGGTCGAAATACAGCATTTGCTTCATCAGCAAGGCAAAATCGCGGGGAAAATGAATCCCATGCCGCTCACCTACCCCAACCATATCCAGCATAATCGTATTGAGGTCGGCCACATCGCCAGACATCACTTTTTGCGGATCGGCCAGCAATACACCAGAAAATATTTTTTCCATATCTTGCGCTAAGCGGTCTACATCAACCGTGGTATGCGTCATGCCCATATTGACCATGTGTTTGGCCATCTCTATATAATTGGTATGTTGCAGCGCATCCATAAACCCAAGTGTTGCGCCCCATACTTCAGGTTTTAGCTGACCCACAATACCAAAATCAATAAATCCAATACGGCCATCTTTTAATAGCAATAAATTGCCTGCGTGCAAATCAGCATGGAAACTCTTACACATCATCAGGCTGGCAAACCACGTATTCATTGCGCTAATCAATACTTGCGCTGGATCTTTGGCATGTTGTTTTACCACGTCTAAATCTGTTAGCGGCACGCCATATAAGCGTTGCATGGTGAGCACGCGGCGAGTAGATGCCTGTGGGTATACCTTGGGCGCAATGGCTTGAGTGTTTTGCGTCGCATTTAAAAATTGCTGAAAGTCTTCAATATTTTGCGCTTCAGCCACAAAGTCCACTTCTTTTACCATGCGGCTACGGATTTCATCAACAATTTCAGACAGGGAGGCAAATTTTACTTTAGGCACTATTTTTTCAAATAGCTTGGTAATGCCATACACCACATTTAGATCAGTATGCAAAATGGTTTGAACATTTGGCTTTTGTACTTTAATCACCACATCTTCGCCAGTAACCAAGGTAGCAGCATGCACCTGGGCAATTGAGGCAGAAGCTAGTGGCGTTTGTTCAATATGCTGGAAAATACTCTCAAGCGGTGTATCACCAAACTCTTCTTTTAAGGTTTGTTCAATATAACTAAATGGCAAAGAAGGCGTTTGATCAAGACAACGCTGAAATTCTTCCACATATTCGCGTGGAAAAAGTGATGGCGAACTAGCAATAAACTGGCCTAATTTAATATAAGTTGCGCCAAGTTGCTCAAAGGTTTCACGCATAAGTTGCGGGGTTGCAGTGCCGTTGCTTAAATGTTTTATGCCTGCAATAGCCACAACACTGGCGGTTTCACCCAATCTGGCTACAGAGCGTAAACCATTCATAATTTGTTTTTTAATCATGGAAAATCCTTAACTGGTGCCACTGACTAAAAAGGACAGCCAGCCTTACCTAAAAATAATGCCCGAGTATAAATTAACTAAAATAGACGTGCTGTAAATAATTTTAAGTGTAGTGGGCGATCTTTTAGCTATTTTGCAATCACTATTTTTTGAAATTTGTGGGCGCACAGACTTGGCATTGTGGATCTTTAGCGTAATTTATAAGACGCTGCTGCATATTCATACCATTCCATAACAACAACTTATTGGCTAAAGGCACCTGGCCTAGCCCCAAATACAGTAAGGCGTGATGTGCTTGTAAGCTAGCAATGACTGAGGTGGTAGAGGCTAAAACACCTGATTCTGCACAGTGCCGTGTGTCATCCTCTATTCCGCCGCCAAACACACAACGGTAGCAGCCTAAATTGGGCTGAAAAAAAGCCAACTGCCCTTGCAAGCCAATAGCCGCGGCAGATAACAACGGTACTTGCGCCTGCACACACGCCTGATTAACCAGATCACGCGTAGAAAAATTATCTGAGCCATCCAGCACGACATCAATATCACTGAGTAGTTGCGGTAAATTGCTTAAATCAACTTTTAAATTAATGGCCTCTATGTTTGCCCATGGACTAATTTTTTGTAGTTCACGTGCTGCCACTTGCACTTTTGGCAGGCCAACATCACTGGATTGAAACAAAAACTGCCGTTGTAAATTGCTTTCTTCAATGTCATCAAAATCAATTAAGCGTAAAAACCCAAGCCCTGCCCGCACCAATACTTGCGCAGCAGGATTACCCAAACCACCAGCACCAATCATTAATACACGGCTATTGGCCAATTTGAGTTGGGCGTCTATATCCCATTCTGGTAGTAGGATTTGACGGCTATAGCGCAGGAGTTCGGCGTTACTGAGTTCAGTTTTGGTCATTGATTTCTGGTTTAATATGAGAATGTGGTGAATGATACCTTTTAAATATAAATTGAGCGCTGAGCGAAATTTTTCGCTTTAGTATGATTTAATATAGGATCAAGTACTTTTTGTCTATTTAAAAAAAGTTTTATCTGCCTATACGCTTTCCTGAGAAACCCTATCCAATATTTTTTGCTAATAAAGATTTACCTAGAGTTCTTGCTCTTGAAGCCATTGAAATTGTTTGATCAATATTATCAATAAAAATCTGTAGCTCTCTCTGTAATCCTTTATTCGCACGGTTAAAACTTTTCTCTAAATTCGGTACATTCTTTGTAGATTCCAACAGACCAATGAAACCATCTCGTCCCTCTTGAGCTCCATTTTCTAACATTTCAAAACTAGTTAAAAAATTTTCTATATCTTCAATGGATTTTTCATCATGAGTGTGTTTTACGGTTAAAACCATCTCAATACTCGTCTCAACCTCTTTATTCAACTCTCTATATTCATCATTTTTTGGCTTTAAAAAATTTGTGTATTCATCTACGTGTTTAGCCAATTCATTAATTACGTTTCGTCGCTGTTTAGACGTTAAATTACTTCTAGTTAGTATGTCGGTAGTCTTACTTATCTCAGGAGTAAGCTCATCTAGCAGCTTACTACCTATTACGGTTACAATTTCGCTTAACTCCTCGAAATTATCTTCTACTTGCACTATATGATCCAAGAAACCTAAATCTGACTTGTCATCTTTAATATCATGTACCACAACAGGGAAAAAACACTTATTCAAATCTTGAGTCTTACCATAATCTTTAACTGGGTTTCCAAAAGGTAATGTTCCATTTAGAGCTTCTTGGGCTAATTGATGAAGCTCAATTTTCGCTTCATTCATTTTAGAAAAATGTGTTGAATAACCTATTACCCTATAAGATCTTAAGTCAAATGGCAGCTCGTCAATCTCCTGGGTTATCAGTACAACCTTTTTCTGAAGTGCATGAGCAATACCAAGCTCATAATATACATTAGCATTAGAATCTGTTAAATCAGCAACGATCAGGTCACTCTCTATAATGCCTTTTACAATGTCTTCTAATATATTGCTTTGACTTTTAATATCATCGGCTCTTGTTACTTGATATCCAGCTTTAACAAGTGCTTCTTTTATCAAAAAATCATACACATCATTTAATGACTCAGTAAATGGCATTAATATAAAAGCGTTTTTACTTTCCATTTTCAATCCCAAAAATATTTTTAATTGATGGCTTAGGCTTATTTTGCAATCCAATAAATTTATATGAATTTTTTAAACAAAACAATAATTTAACTTTTGCCAAGTGATAAAAAATTACCTTCATTCAAAAATCCAATAATGTATCAAAGCTACTAGAGTAAGTTAGAATTTCATGCTTATAAGCACTCAGCAACTTGCCATACAAAACCCTTTTACACCACCCACTTTTCGACATTGTTTAAAACACACTCAATCAATTATTACTTAAAAACCAACCGCCCCATCGTCACCCGATCATTGCCACCATAATCTTTTACAGTGTTCACATCGCTAAACCCAGCTTGCACAATTAACTTCTGAACTACTAAAGCCTGATCAAACCCATGCTCAACCAATAGCCAACCATTTGCTGTTAACCATTGCGGTGCTTGAACAATAATAACTTCCAAATCTGCTAAGCCATTATTTTTAGCAGTCAAAGCGCTCATTGGCTCATACATTAAGTCAATTAAATGCTGATCCTGTTCGTCAATATAGGGCGGATTAGAAACAATCACATCAAACTTGTGCTGAGCAGGCAACGCGTCAAACCAACTTCCCTGCAAAAACTGCACGTTATCAATACTGTTGAACACTGCATTTTGTTGGGCTACTTTTAACGCTTCAATAGAAAAATCAGTAGCAATGACCTGAGCATTTGGCCGTTCTTTGGCAATGGACAATGCAATCGCACCGCTCCCTGTGCCTAAATCCAGTACTGTCACATTTTGGGTTAAATCGATTAAGCTTAGTGCCTGCTCTACTAAAACTTCCGTATCAGGCCGCGGAATCAAGGTAGCAGGCGTCACCTTTAAAGTGAGCGACCAAAAATCTTGCTCGCCAATCACATAAGCCAAAGGCTCACCTTGTTTGAGTTGCTCAATTTTCTTTAAAAATATGCCTTGCTGTTCAGGCGTTAATTGCTGCTTAGGTTTATACTTTAAAGTGAGATGATTAATGTCCATAATGTGCTCAAGCAACCATGCACATTCACGCCGCTCAAAGCTATCGGGCGTGCCATAATATTCTAATGCCTGAGCAATATTCATATCACCCTGTCTCGCCTTTTAGCCACCATTTTGCTGTGCAAGCATGGCCAACTGATCGGCCTGATACTCACGATGCAAGCTGTCCAGCAATTCGTTTAAATCACCTTCCATAAATGCATCTAATTTATATAAGGTTAAGTTAATACGATGGTCGGTAATACGGCCTTGCGAATAATTATAGGTACGAATGCGCTCCGAGCGATCACCCGAACCCACCAAGTCGCGGCGCGCTTCAGAAGTGGCACTTTGTTGTGCCGAGCGTTTAGCATCTTCAATACGTGACACCAATAATGCCATGGCCTTGGCTTTGTTCTTATGCTGGCTGCGCTCATCTTGGCAGGCAACCACTGTACCTGTTGGAATATGCGTAATACGCACGGCCGAATCAGTTTTGTTAATATGCTGACCACCCGCACCCGAAGCGCGATAAGTATCAATCCGCAAATCAGCAGGATTAATTTCCACCGTATGATCAGTGTTTACTTCTGGCAAAATGGCCACGGTACAGGCTGAGGTATGCACACGACCTTGTGATTCTGTGGCTGGCACACGCTGGACACGATGCACACCACTTTCAAACTTTAGTCGACCATACACGCCATCGCCTTCTACACGGCAAATAATTTCTTTATAACCACCATGCTCGCCGTGGTTTTCTGACAACACCTCTACACGCCAGCCCACTGTTTGCGCATAACGATCATACATTCTAA
Organism: Pseudomonadota bacterium; assembly: GCA_023393635.1. Lineage (GTDB taxonomy): Bacteria > Pseudomonadota > Gammaproteobacteria > Pseudomonadales > Moraxellaceae > Alkanindiges. The sequence continues at coordinate 153,609 of JAEWKT010000032.1, read as the reverse complement.
ATAAGTCGCCCACAAAAATTGCTGCTTCATCACCGCCTGTGCCTGCCCGAACTTCCAAAAATGCCGAATTGGCATCATTCGGGTCTTTTGGAATCATTAGGATATTAAGCTGATCTTCTAAACTATCAATTCGGCTTTTTGCATCCTGAATTTCTTCTTCTGCCATATCCCTAAACTCAGGATCGGCTTTCATGGCCTCAGCAGTTTGCTTGTCATTTTCAGCTTGAGTATAAGCCAGCCATACATTGGTAATTTCTTCTAATTCACTATGCTCACGGGATAATTGACGAAAACGCTGGTTATCACTGATGACTTCAGCATCAGACAGGAGCGCGTTTAATTCTTCAAAACGATCAGACAACTGATCGAGACGCAGGCGTAGTGAAGGCTTCATAAGCGTGTTATATCTCGCAAAATTAAATTTTATAGCTTATAAAAGCTAATTTTCAGGCGACATAGTGTATGTCATTCAAAGCTTAGAATACAAAAATAGGATAATTTTTTCTTTCATTAATTTAAATGCATGGGTTTTGTAAGCAGAACCATATTTACTATTAAATTGAAGCATAAACTTCACGGTTACTTCTTTTAGCCAGCGTCCTTTAACCAGAAACTGGCAAAGATATTACCAAATATTACATTGAAACATTTCAGAACATCTAGCATAACTTTTAAGAACTCAGCTCGATAAATGGCTGGCTATAGGAGAACAATATGAAACTTACATCAATTTTATTAACGGGTCTGTTATCAACCAGTGCCTTGTTTGGCATCAGCAATGTCGCGTATGCAGATAATACTGGACGTGTTGCTGCCGCAGGTGCATTAGGTAGCGTGGTTGGAGCCACCGTTGGCCGCCAGCTAGGTGGTGAGTCTGGTGCCCTTATTGGGGCAACAATTGGTGGTGCTGGTGGTTCTGCAGCAGCCAGCAGCAAAAGTAACCGTAATGAAAGTGCAATTGGTGGCGGCCTTGGCGCAGCAGGTGGTTACACGGTAGGGCGTAATACTGGCCTACAAAATGGCGACCTGATTGGCGCAGCTGTTGGTGCAGCAGGCGGTTCTGCTTTAGGAAATAAAATTGCCAAAGACAAAGCGGAAGAAAAAGCCGAAAAAGCACGGCAAGCCCGTTATGATGCCCGCTATAGTAAAAGATCAAACAATGCCAAATGGCAGCGCGTTAACTACAAAAAGGCAAAAAAGCATCGCCATCATTACTACAGATAGTAGTAGGCAAATAGTTTAAGCCAACCATAAGCAGCTATTTAGGCTGCTTTTTTTATTGGAGTTTCTTGCTTATCTCTAAAAATAAATGTATTTAATTTTATAAAAATATACAATGTAATTACGCCCCTCCTTTGCTGGAACCTTATCCCTTTGAATAATAAGCTATTGTTCTAAAATTAAAAAATGACTAAACATCAAGATATCTGTATTAATTTGACAAGTCTTTAAATAAGAAAACAACAGTGTAATTCTTTTTCCAGGTGCTTAATAAAACAGACTTACATTCATCAGATAATGAGGTTAATAAAGTATGACTGCATGGCTAAAAGATGCTTTTTTTCAGGTAGCAACCCATCCTAAACAAATTAGTACTGGCGCTATGCATGTGCCAGTCCGCTACTTTGATGCTTCAAGTTTAATTGCTTTTTTTATGGTGGATTATGAAAAAGCCAGCAGCCTAGTCAAGCTATCTGGCATAGAAGTGGTACGCGTGACTGAAAACAAGGCTTTATTTGCGCTTGCCTTTTATGATTATCGTGATTTAACCAATGGTGCTCCTTACCATGAGGTTGCTGCAAGCCTCGTGGTACAACCTATTGGCGAAAAACCAACTAAACATCCATTATTAGAACTGTCATTACCGCCAGATCGGCGTCAAACAGGAATGCATATTTTACACTTGCCCGTCACTACAGAGGACGCCTGTGCCGCAGGTAAAGAGTTATGGGGATATCCTAAATTTGTAACGCCTATTCACTTTCATTTAAACAATAAAGAATTTACTGGCCAAGTGATGAATCCAGATAACCCCGATAGCCCTATTTTAAGTCTGAATGGCAAATTAGGGCTTGGTCTTCCTGCACCCTGGGCAGATTTAGTGCTGTATTCCAAACTTGATGGCCAGCTTATTCGTGCCACTGCCAACACCCGCACCTTAGATGGCGCAACCTTTGCCACGGGCGGCAGTTTAAAATTAAGTCTTGATTTGGTAAGTAACCATCCTATGGCAGAAACACTCAATCTATTAGAATTAGATGGCGCATCACCCATTTCAGCCACTTATACCAATAGCCTGCAATTGCGTTTAAATGAAGGTGTTGAAGTTGAAGCGACAGTTTAAACTAGGCTAGATAGTTATCAAACACTGAGTCTATTCAATGCGTTTAGATATTCGGCATAGTAATAAAAACAGGGCAGTAACCAAATAATTACTGCCCTGTTTTAACATAAGCATAAAGTTCTAATAGTTATTCATCAGTCTGGAACAGTGCCGCCACAAAAGACTTGGCAGCAAACGGCCGTAAGTCGTCAATTTTTTCACCCACACCAATAAAACGGATTGGTACATTAGTACGGCTGGCAATATTAAACAGCACACCACCTTTGGCGGTTCCATCTAGCTTGGTAATGGTTAAACCTGTTAATCCCACGGCATTATCAAACTCTTGCACCTGATTTATCGCGTTTTGGCCAGTTCCTGCATCCACCACCAGCATAATTTCATGCGGTGCGGTGGCATCAATTTTTTGCATCACACGCTTAACTTTTTTAAGTTCTTCCATGAGGTTGCTTTTGGTATGTAAACGGCCTGCGGTATCGGCAATCAGCACGTCAATACCACGGGCACGCGCGCTTTCAAAGGCATCAAAAATAACCGATGCGCTATCTGCACCATGCCCTTGCGCCACAACCGAAATATTATTGCGCTCACCCCAGATTTGTAGTTGCTCGGTCGCCGCCGCACGGAAGGTATCACCAGCCGCCAGCATGACTTTTTTACCTTCACCCTGCAAACGCTTGGCCAGCTTACCAATGGTGGTGGTTTTACCGACGCCATTTACCCCTACTACCAAAATTACAAACGGTGCTTTATTGCTATCAATATGCAACGGCTTAACCCGTGGTGCCAGCAAAGTGACCAGTTCTTCCTGTAATGCTTTATATAAGGCATTGGAATAAATCAGCTCTTTGCGTTCAGTACGCTCAGTCAGGTTTTGAATAATTGTGCGCGTTGCATCTACACCAATATCCGCCACCAAAAGCTGCGTTTCTACTTCCTCAAGCAGTTCATCGTCAATTTCTTTACCACCAATCAGAATGTTGACCATGCCTTCAGTAAAGCTTTTGCGCGACTTGGTTAACCCTGCTTTCATACGGCCGAAAAAGCCACCTGCCTCCTGTATGGTCGTGTCTTGTAACGCTGTGTCTTGCGCAATGCCACTGTCAGTTGGTGCAGCTTGAACCACGGCATTAGGAGCGTTACTAACAATAGGCGTAGGTTGAGGCTGCGGCGGTGGAGCAATGGTTGATGCAGGATCGCCCGCACGCTCTACAATACGCGGTGTTTCTATGACAGGAATATCAACCACAGGCAGACTGGGTAGCGTGACATCTTCATCACTAATTTCCGAATCAATAATGAATACTTTCTTGTCTGGTTGCTGAGGTTGCATGGTTGCTCCTGCGCGTTAAATATCTATTTCTCAATGCGCTGTATCCTAGCATATTGCATGGATTTTTATGGAAAGATTGTGGATAGTATTCACGTTTAATAACAAACAAATTAGGGTTTTTGCCAGAAAAATGCTGCCAAGTGGCATTCGCTTGAGTATGCTTAAGCATGACTAAAATTAAGCACTCTTTTAACGTATATTGAAGACATGCTTCTGGCTTCGCGCTCATAGCTATCATCAATTTCTTGCACCCGCAATTTATCGCCTTGAAATCCCTTTTCTCAAGCTGGCTTTAAGTGATAATGCAAGAAGATTAATGATTATTGAATAGATGAATAAGGACTCACGGTTAAGTAATGCAAAAAGCTAACGCAACAACAAGATCTGCTTTAAAACAATCTCCCCATACTTTAGTTCAGTTTAGCCAAAGCGTCGTTTTTGGCTTGACCTTATGTTTATCATCTGTGGTTTTGGCTGCACCCACAGTTGTTGCATCACAGGCGGCACCTATTAAAACCAATAACAAAACGCATGAAGAAACCTTGCCAAATGGCTTAAAAGTGATTATTCGGGAAGACCACCGTGCCCCAGTGGCCATGACGCAGATTTGGTATAAAGTAGGCTCAACTGATGAAACAGGTGACGACTTAGGCCTCTCTCATGCCCTGGAACACATGATGTTTAAAGGCACCAGCAAAGTACCTGGAGAAGAGCTGTCACGCATTAGCAATAAATTTGGTGGCTCGACCAATGCTTTTACCTCTAATAATTATACGGGCTACTATCAGCTGTACCCCACGCAATACGTACCGCTGGCTTTAGAGCTAGAAGCCGACCGCATGCAAAACTTACAGCTTCGGCAGCAGGATTTCGAACCAGAAATGCGAGTGATTATGGAAGAACGTCGCCAGCGTACTGATGACAACCCCAAAGCACTGGCTTATGAGCGTTTTCGCTGGATGGCTTATCCTACAAGTCCATTGCGCCAGCCTCCCATTGGCCACATGAAAAATCTTGAAGGCTTAAAACTAGATTCACTCAAGCAATGGTATCAACAATGGTATACCCCCAATAATGCAATTTTAATTATTGTAGGCGATGTTGAACCACAAAAAACCATGAACGAGGTACGCCGCTATTTTGGTGATATGCCGCGCCGTGCCACACCCAAACGTAGCGATGTGACAGAATTTTTAAATATTGGCGAACGGCAAATGGATTTAACCCTGCCTGTTCAAATTCCTGCACTGTATATGGCGTGGAATGTTGATTCCTTAAAAACAGCCGATAACCCAGATAAAGCCTATGCTTTGGCATTATTGCAATCAGTATTGGACGGCGGTTTGTCTGCACGATTTGAAAGTCGCTTAATCCGCGAGCAACGTGTTTTGGCGTCAGTCAGTTGTAATTACGATTTATTTAATCGGGGTAGCAGTTTATTTACCATTACTGCCACACCAGAACAAGGCGTGAGTTTAGAACAGGCGCGTGCTGCTATTTTGGCAGAAGTGGAAAAATTAAAAACTGATCCTATTTTAACTGATGAATTAGAGCGCGTTAAAACCAGTTATTTGGCAGAATTAGTCTATAGCCAAGATAGTATTTCAGGCCAGGCGCAATTGATTGGTATGCTTGAAAGTGCCGATTTAAGTTATAAAAAACTAGATGACATTCCACAAAATATGAGTCGCTTAACGGTGCCTTATTTGCAACAAGTGGCCAGTCAGTATTTAGTCAAAGATAATTTAAGCACCTTATATTTACGCGCACCAAAGCCAGCTAATTCCAAGCAAACTCAAGCTTTAACCACAACTACCAGCACAGGAAACCAGCCCTAATGCGAGTTTTAAATGTTTCTTATTTTATGGTTGGCGCATTAGCGGTTGGCACTTTGACGGTTGCACTCAATAATCCTGTTCTGGCTGAAGAAAATCATCAGGCTGAATTAAGCAATGCACCAATTACCTCATTAAGCACGCTGAGTAGCTTGCGCAATATTGCAGTCAGTACCAGCCTAAAAACTCCTGACATTCAATCATTTAAAACCAAATCGGGTACGCCTACCCTGTTTGTTGCGGCGCCCGAGTTGCCCATTATTGATGTTCGGCTGACCTTTGATGCAGGTGCTGCGCGTGATAGTGAATTGCGCGCAGGACTATTTGGTCTCGCTTCTTTGACTTCCCAACTATTAGATGAAGGCACCTCTACCCAAACTACGGACGATATTGCAAAACGTTTTGAGCAACTGGGGGCAGAGTTTAGCGCAGCCTCTTACCGTGACATGTTTACCGTGAACTTACGTGTCTTGTCTGATCCTGCTTATTTTAACCCTGCAATTGACCAACTGTTGGCCATATTAAAGGATGCACAGTTTCCGCAAAGCAGTATTGATCGTGTACTCAATAATGCCGCGATTGGCCAGCAGCAACGCAAGGAATCGCCTGCTTCGGTGGTAGGGATTCGTTTTTATCGTGAGCTTTATGGCAAACATCCTTACGCTGAGCCAGTCACTGGCACCGAAGACAGCCTGAAAAAAATTACGCCGCAAGACATTCGTCAATTTAAAGATACCTATTTGGTGGCAAACAATTTAAATATTGCCATTACTGGGCAGCTCAACAGCCAGCAAGCGCAAGAGCTAGCCAATCGGATTAGTCAAAGTTTACCTGCAGGGAAAAAAGCCCAGCCACTTCCAGAGCCTAGTACCCTAACCAGTGCCAAAACTGTTGCGGTGCCTTTTAACTCCTCACAATCACATGTGATGATTGGGCAAATTGGTATTAGTCGCGATAATCCAGACCACTACGCCTTGGCTGTTGGCAATGAAATGCTGGGTGGTAGTGGTTTTAATGCACTGCTGATGAAAGAGCTACGTGAAAAACGCGGTTTAACATATGGTGCCTATAGCGGCTTTACGCCTATGCGTGCCAAAGGGCCATTTATTATTAGCTATTCCACCCGTGGTGATCAGGCAGTAGAAAGTATTAAAGTGGCCAAGCAAACCCTTCACCAGTTTATGACTCAACCGCTAGATCAGCAATTACTCAATGAAACCAAAGAAGGCATACTCAATGGCTATCCACTGTCGTTATCAAGCAATGAAAGTATTCTTGGTTATTTAGGCATGATTGGTTTTTATGATTTGCCGACATCTTATTTGGCCGATTACCCCAAGCAAATTGCTGCTGTAACAGCGCAGGACATTCAACAAGCTATTGGTAAATACATTAAACCTGAACAAATGCTTACCGTGGTGGTTGGCCAGCCCTTTGATAGCAATGCTTTAAATACACCTATTGCGCCTGCGACACCCGCTAGTCAGCCAGTAGATACAACTGCCCCTCAAACTCAGCCGCCAGCAACTGAGCAGCAAGAAGTACCATTGCAACCTCAACAGCCTGATGCAATATCATCTCCTGAAACCACCTTAATAACCTTACCAAATAATCAAGCTGCGCCTGCAAGCCCTAATGTTAACCCTTAAGTATTGAAGTAGAGTAACTGCCTTATGATGAACTCACAGACCATCCGCCTAAGCGAATACCTTGCTGCCATTCAATCGGTAATCAAATTAGGCTTTGGTGATGAAGGCATGTGGGTTAAGGCAGAAATTACCAACATGAACTCCAAAGCTGGGCATTATTATTTTGAGCTGGCTGAAAAAGATCGAACTACTGATAAAACCATTGCCACTTGCCGCGCTACCTTATGGAAAGGACAAGCGCAGCGAGTGATTAACCAGTTTAAAGCAGAAAGCGGTATTGACTTATCTAAAGACTTAAGTGTATTAGTCAAAGTAAAAGCCAATTTCAATCCACTGTACGGATTTTCTTTAAATATTGAAGACATTGACTCTAGCTTTACCTTGGGAGATTTGGCGCAAAAATATCAGGACATCGTGCAGCGATTAGAAATAAACCAATTAATTAAACTCAACCGTAACTTAGCCACGCCATTTGATATTCAGCAAGTCTTGGTCATTGCACCAGAAAATGCAGCAGGACTGGGCGACTTTCAAAAAGATGCAGATCAACTGGCCAAGCATCAAATCTGCCAATTTACCTATGCGCATGCAACGTTTCAGGGATTAACTGCCTCTAGCAGTATTCGGCAAGCTTTAGGCAAGGCACTACAAGACTGGCAAAAACAACAAACGTTACCACCCGACCTCATTGTGATTATTCGCGGTGGCGGGGCAGTAAATGATTTGGCCTATTTAAATGACTATGAACTGGCTGCCATGCTATGCCAAATCAACGTACCTATCTGGGTCGGCATTGGGCATGAGCGTGACCAAACCATTTTAGATGAAATTGCCCATCGGTCATTTGATACACCCAGCAAGGTGATTGCAGGAATTAAAGCGCATATTGTTCAAGTCACGCATCAGGCACAGGAATATTTTGAGTCTATTTACTCAACTGCTCATTATGAATTTAATGCGCTACAGTCAGACATTGACGCGCATATGGCGGCAATTAAGAGTGGCAGTAAATATCAACTGGCACAACTGGATCATCAGCTTGATCAACTTTTACATGACCACAAGCATCTTGCTCAGCGCAGTATTGATCAAGCAGTGCAGCATACCGAACAATTAATGCGTGAAATATTGCTGCAGAGTCCTAGACAAACCCTGGATCGTGGCTATGCCATTGTGCGTGTTGATGGCAAAGTTGTTGTTTCGGCAAAAGATTTGACAACTAAACAAATTCAAATCGATATGAAAGACGGTAGCCTAACTGCCAATGTTGATAACGTCATTACATTGTGATGGCATAGTAATTTTAATATATTTATAGAGGCAAGAAAAATGACTGGATCAGTATTAAATTTTAAGCAAGCGTTTGATGTACTTAAACAAAATGCAGAGAAACTAGAAGACCAGCAAGAGCCTGATATTGATCAGCTAATGGAGATTGTTGAAGAATCCATGCAAGCCTATAAAATCTGCAAGCAACGGATTAAAGTCGTGCAAGAAGCACTCACACATACCTTTAATGATGAATAAATACGCTAAATGCACTTGGGGCTATCTTGGTTAATTCCCCTAGGTACACTTATTAGCTTAGTCTTATGGATTATATTGATGGCGCGCAAATGTTGCACTGCTTGCCGCGTGCCAGTTTTCCCGATAAAAATGGCTATCAATGGGCGCGTTTAACAACTCTCCCCGCTTTAGAAAAAATAAGGTTTGTGCATAAGTTTTAATTTCTGTAGCAGAAAAACGCCTGACCACGTGATGCGCCTCTATTTCATCAGGATGCGATAAGCCCGCAGCAGCAATCATTTCCGCCAATGCATGCAATGTATTGCGATGAAAATGGTAAACACGCTCGCCTTTATCTTCTACCACCAGGCCTTTTTGCCGTGATTCGCTTTGTGTCGCTACCCCTGTTGGGCACTTATTGGTATTACAACTTAAGGACTGAATACAGCCCAGCGCAAACATAAAACCGCGGCCAGCATTGACCCAATCAGCACCTAATGCAAAGGCGCGAATAATATCAAACGCACTGACCACTTTACCTGCTGCGCCCAGTTTGATCTGGTCTCTTAAATTTGCCCCAACCAACGTATTATGCACAAACAAAAGGCCCTCGCGCATGGGCGCACCAATATGATTAGCAAACTCCATAGGTGCTGCGCCTGTACCGCCCTCTGCTCCATCTACCACAATAAAATCAGGCAAAATTCCCGTTTCTAACATTGCCTTAACAATGCCCATAAACTCCCATGGCTGCCCAATACATAGTTTAAAACCAACTGGCTTACCATCGCTTAGCTCACGCAGTTTTTGTACAAACTGCATTAACTCAAGTGGTGTAGAAAATGTTGAGTGCCCTGCTGGCGAAATACAGTCTTCTGTCATGGGAATACCGCGTACGGCAGCAATTTGCGGGGTGATTTTTTCTTTAGGTAATATGCCACCGTGCCCAGGTTTTGCGCCTTGGCTTAGTTTAATTTCAATCATTTTTACATTCGGTAAAGCAGCCTGACGTGCAAATTTTTCTGGATCAAATTGCCCCATGCTATCTCGACAGCCAAAATATGCACTGCCTAATTCCCACACCAAGTCGCCAGCAAACTCTAAATGATAAGGGCTGATGCTACCTTCTCCCGTATCATGAGAAAAATTTCCCATTTTAGCGCCTTTATTTAAGGCACGAATAGCATTGGCACTCAAGCTACCAAAACTCATGGCGGAAATGTTAAAAATAGACGCAGAATACGGCTGTTTGCACTGATCACCCCCAATCCACACCCGAAAACTATCTGGATCAGCCTGAGCTACGGGCTTTACTGAATGACTAATGAATTCATAGCTGGGTTCATAAATATCAAGCAAGGTACCAAAGGCTTTTTCTGAACTTTGTTGCTTAGCGCGTTGATAGACTAAGCTACGCTGAGCACGAGAAAATGGCAGGTAATCGTGCTCGCCTTCAAAAAAATACTGACGGAATTCGGGACGAAAAATCTCAAATAGATAGCGTAAGTGACCAATGACTGGGTAAGTGCGCAATAAGGTGTGCTTTTTTTGCAGCACATCGTATAAACCCACCATACTCAGCACCGCACAAATCAAGGTTAGAGTATGCTGGCTACTATCGGATATAAACAGGTCAATGACGTTATCGCTATAAGGCCAGGCAGCCAGACTTATAATGGTGAAAAGAATAGCAATAATCCACACCAAATAGCGCATGATAAATGAACCAAAAATCACGCTACTAATTTGGCCAATAATACTTCTGCCCAGCCGACTGCCTTTCATTGTCACCTCTAAAACTTGCAATACTTAAATTTGCCTTAAAAAAAGACCTATTAGACTATTGTTCATTTTGCTTGCAGTTTTAAACACTTGTATTGTAAGAGTGAGCAATAAAACGTTATCAGCACTAAATTAAGGCACTTTCTCAAACCGATGGCTAAAGCAATAATGGTTGTTATATTTATTTTAAATTCAGGAATTTTGGCCTGATCATTTTTATTTTCACACAATCATGTTAAGCAGCAACCTTCTCTTCACTATGCAGGATAAGCACCATCACCACTTTTAAACAGCAGTGGTGATTGCTATTGAACTGCTTAAATCTTTAACACGGCTACTAGCATATAACCACTAGCTAATACGACGTTTTAAACCCGTGAGTTGTAAAATACGCGTTGAAATTTCTTCAATGGACATTTCTGACACATTTAAAAATGGGATTCCTTCAGAGATATAAATACCCTGAATCGCCCGCAACTCCGTCTGACACTGGGCAAAACTTGCATAGCGACTGCCTGCTTTTCGCTCTTTGCGAATGGCTACCAGTCGGTCAGGTTCAATCATCAAACCAAACAGTTTTTTCTTATGTTCTCTAAGCACTTTAGGCAAGCGATTATCGTCTAAGTCTTCTTCAGTAATCGGATAGTTGGCTACCCGAATGCCAAACTGCAATGCCAAATAAATCGACGTTGGCGTTTTACCAGAACGTGATACGCCAATCAAAATTAAGTCAGCCATATCATAATGACGGGTTCTGGCACCGTCATCATTATCCAATGCGTAATGCACCGCATCAATACGGGATTTATAGTTTTCAGAGTCTACACTACTGTGCGCATTGCCTACGCGCGGTGAAGCCGTGACGTTAAGCTCAGTTTCAATCTTACTAATTAAGCCTTCAAATACATCCAGGTTAATCGCATTGGCCGAACTAATCACATCACGCACCGCAGGGTCAACTAAAGTATCAAACACCAAGGGTGGCACCCCGTCACGTCGTGCGCACTGGTTAATTTGTTTGACCACTTCATGTGCCCGTTCTTCGCTATCCACATAAGGGTTAATGTGAATTTCAAACTCAACCGTTGGAAACTGTGCTAAAAGTGAATGACCCAGTGTTTCAGCAGTAATCGCTGTACCGTCTGAAACAAAAAATACACTGCGTTTTGCTGCTGTTTTATCCACCATTTGAGTCTCTTAAATATTTGTCTAAAGTCGATATTATCTTTATAGTAACCTGATAATTAGTAGCTGTCGCCTATGCCTATCTCATAGGTGCTACATTCTTGTATCATTGCTGTGATCCAGTAATGTATTTTTAAATGGAGTGTCAATTTTGGAAGCGCGCGTAATTGGTTTAGAAAAGCTTGGTAAGCACGATGTTGAACGAGTGGGCGGTAAAAACGCTTCTCTCGGTGAAATGATCAGCCATTTATCCAATGCTGGTGTCAGTGTACCAGGCGGGTTTGCAACTACAGCACAAGCCTATCGTGACTTCCTTGAGCAAAGTGGTTTGAATGCAAAAATTCAGGCCGAGCTTGATCAACTCAACGTTGATGATGTACAAGCACTGACGGCAACAGGTTCCAAAATCCGTCAGTGGATTGTTGATACTCCACTCACGCACGAGCTTGAAAGCGAAATTCGTACGGCCTTTGCAGAACTTGCGCAAGATAATCCTGATATTGCAGTGGCTGTTCGCTCCTCTGCAACCGCCGAAGACTTGCCAGATGCTTCTTTTGCGGGTCAACAAGAAACCTTTTTAAACATTCGTGGTATTGATAACGTATTAGTAGCCGTTAAAGAAGTATTTGCTTCCCTCTTTAACGACCGTGCCATTGCTTACCGTGTCCATCAGGGTTATGCCCACTCCAACGTGGCATTGTCGGCTGGTATTCAGCGCATGGTACGCTCAGAAACTGGTGCGGCTGGTGTGATGTTTACCCTGGACACCGAATCTGGCTTTCCTGACGTGGTATTTATTACTGCCTCTTATGGTCTGGGTGAAATGGTTGTTCAAGGGGCAGTTAACCCTGACGAATTTTATGTATCCAAGCCATTATTAGAAAATAATAAACTAGCCATTGTACGTCGTAATTTAGGCAGCAAGCACCAAAAAATGATTTATGGTGAAAGCGGCGTGACTGGTGAATCTACAGTGATTGTGGATGTTGAAAAAGCAGAACGCCATCAATTTGCCCTAAATGACCACGAGTTAACCGAACTGGCCAAACAAGCACTGATCATTGAAAAGCATTATGGTTCTGCCATGGATATTGAATGGGCTAAAGACGGTGATGATGGCAAGATTTACATCGTACAGGCACGTCCTGAAACCGTGAAAAGCCGTGAAAATGTGGGCACCATGGAACGCTATTTGCTGAAGCAAAAAGGAACCGTGATTTGTGAAGGCCGCTCAATTGGCCAGCGCATTGGTTCTGGTAAGGTTCGCGTGGTTACCTCTATTAAAGAAATGGACAAGGTTCAACCAGGGGATGTGCTTGTATCTGACATGACTGACCCAGATTGGGAACCAGTCATGAAACGTGCATCTGCCATTATTACTAACCGTGGTGGCCGTACTTGCCACGCAGCAATCATTGCGCGTGAATTAGGCGTACCTGCTATTGTTGGCTGTGGTAACGCCACTGAAGTGTTGACTGAAGACCAATTGGTCACCGTGTCTTGTGCTGAAGGCGACACTGGCCATATTTATGAAGGTGCGTTGGATTTTGAAATTCAGCGTAACTCCATAGAATCTATGCCGCCACTGCCCTTTAAAATCATGATGAACGTGGGTAATCCCGATCGTGCGTTTGATTTTGCCCAGATTCCAAACGAAGGGATTGGCCTTGCGCGTCTAGAATTTATCATCAACCGCATGATTGGCGTGCATCCTAAAGCACTGCTCAACATAGATACCCTACCGCGTGAAACCCGTGCTGCCGTGCTGGCACGTACTGCTGGTTATGCCTCACCAATTGACTTCTTTGTTGAAAAACTGGTCGAAGGTATTTCTACACTAGCCGCAGCCTTTGCTGATAAACCCGTCATTGTGCGTATGTCTGATTTTAAATCAAACGAATATGCAAACTTAATTGGTGGCAAGCTGTACGAGCCAGAAGAAGAAAATCCAATGCTGGGTTTCCGTGGCGCAAGTCGTTATGTCTCTGAAAATTTCCGTGACTGCTTTGAACTAGAATGCCGTGCGCTTAAAAAAGTACGTGATGAGATGGGCTTAACCAACGTCAAAATCATGATTCCATTTGTGCGCACTGTCAATGAAGCAGCCCGCGTGATTGAGCTATTGGCGGCAAACGGTCTACGCCGTGGTGAAAATGGCCTGGAAGTCATCATGATGTGCGAATTACCAACTAACGCGTTATTAGCTGATAAATTCCTTGAGCATTTTGATGGTTTCTCTATTGGTTCAAATGATTTAACTCAGCTTACCTTAGGTTTAGATCGTGACTCAGGCATCGTGTCTCACCTATTTGATGAACGCGACGAAGCCGTTAAGATTTTATTATCTATGGCCATTCAAGCTTGTAATAAAGCTGGCAAATATATTGGTATTTGTGGTCAAGGTCCATCCGATCATCCTGACCTTGCACACTGGCTTATGGAACAAGGCATTCAATCTGTTTCCCTTAACCCAGACTCTGTGCTTGAAACATGGTTCTTCCTTGCCGAGGAACAGGCCAACAAAGCAAAATAAGCCCTATTGCACTACTATGCTTTCTTATTTGTAACTTAAGTATGGTGGTCTAAGCGCAATAAAGACCCATATTTATGGGTCTTTATTATTAAAATGACGCTAAAATAAACATGTAATTTTTATAAGGTTTAATACGATGCAAATTTATTTGGCTCGAAACAATGAACAAGCTGGGCCTTATAGTCTAGAACAAGTAAACCAGATGCTTGCCAGCAACCAGGTGGTTTTGAGTGACTTGGCATGGCATGAAGGGATGCAAGAATGGAAGCCTTTAGGAGATTTGACCCAAGGTAAACTGGTTTATGAGCCGAATATCCAAGTGCCATTTAGCACCCCCGTTAACCAAGTGATTGAGCCTGTTGCGGCAAAAAAAATAATCAAGCCTGTATTGGCATCAGTCAACAAACGTATTTTAGCCAAAATTATTGATATTTTACTATTATGGATTCCAAGCTCCATGATTTTTGGCCAGTTTGTGACGCCAGACTTTGTACAAAAGTACCAAGCCATTGCAGGTAAAGCTGTATTGCCCTCTCCAGAGCAACAAGAACAGCTTTTAAGTTTAGTGGCGACTTTGCCATCGACTGCTTATTATGCGGTAGCGGGTTTCGTGCTCGCCTACTTTGTACTGCAAGCATTTTTATTGCATAAATTTGGCCAAACAGTAGGTAAAAAAGCATTGGGCATTCAGATTGTGGATGATCAAACCCATGAGAAAACCAACCTGACGCGTAGTTTTTTAATCCGCTCTGTGGTTTTTATTATTCTCAACTACTTTGTATTTCTGATTGCTTTGATTGATTTTGCCTTTATCTTTAGCAAACGCAACCGCACGCTGCACGATCGCCTAGCAAAAACAGTGGTAGTTGATCTACCCAAATAAATCAGCTTGCCCTGTAAGAAAGTTGTCTTACAGGGCAATGAAATATAAAAATACAGTAGACTTCTTGCACTATCCCTCTTGTGCTTCGCTCAATGTTGAAAAGTGGGTTTCAAAAGCTATAGACGACTGATGCAAGGAGTCTAGTCATCAAATGACTTACAGCCATTTTGTTAAAAACACTATCCAAATTGAAATATAAAAAATTTGATTACTGCCCTGCTTGTCACAGGAAAGCAGTCTATAACTTTTCATCTTCCAGGAAAATTTTACTTAAATCATTACTATAATTTGTGTTTAGTCCATTATTGACCTCATTTCTTAGTTTTACTTTTGTAAATAAGACAAATTTTTTACTTTCTTAAAAACAGCTTAAGATAAATAGAGGCTATTTGCGACAATTTTGCCTAAAAACCTGTAAGCAACTAATTTTATAAATGTATTTATATAAAAAAACTCAATGTTGCTCTAAAAAGCCATAAAAATATTAGGTCATTCTAACATCACTCTAAATTACAGTGACTTGAAATTCATCTTTAAGGCTTAACGTGGGGCAATTGTTATAGCTTCGTATATATAGATAGGGCTATAATGACGCGCAAAGTAGCAGTGCGGCACTTTAATGTGCAAAGCAAAGCAGAAAAATTTAGCTGTTTTGCAATTTAAGCAGTAGCAAGCTGTATTAGGCTAGCACTCTAAATAGCAACCCATATTTCGCTGTAATGGGACTCTTAACCGAGGTTTTAAAATGAGACAAACCTTCTTCACCCTATTGTCTTTATGTGCGATGGCTGTTTTAAGCGGCTGTGGCGGAGACATGGTTCTTTTTAACTCAAAAGGTCAAATTGGAGTTGAGCAAGGTAACCTGATTCTTATCGCATTTGCGTTAATGCTATTAGTGGTTATCCCTGCAATATTCATGACCTTTTGGTTTGCATGGAAGTATCGTGAGAACAACCAGGCGGCTGAATACCTGCCAACTTGGGCTCACTCTACAAAAATTGAAATTGTAGTGTGGGGTGTACCAATTATAATTATTGGTATTCTTGCCACAATTACCTACAAGGCTTCACATAGCCTTGATCCTTATAAGCCGCTCACTGATGAAAAGATTGCAAAGTCTATTCAGACCAATCCAAATCAGGTGGTGGCTCAACAGGCTCAGAACAAACCTGTCACTATTCAGGTGATTGCAGAGCAGTGGAAATGGGTTTTCATTTATCCAGAACTTGACATTGCTACCGTCAATGAAATTGTGTTCCCGGTAAATACACCTGTTAATTTCGAGATTACCTCTAACGCAACAATGAACTCATTCTTCATTCCTGAGTTAGGCGGTCAAATCTACGCAATGGCAGGCATGAGAACCAAACTGCATTTAATTGCTGATGAATTAAGTGATAAGGATGGCAAACCTGGCTTTGGTCCAAACGATGGTTATCGTGGTATGTCTGCCAACTATAGCGGCTATGGCTTCTCTAACATGCGCTTTAGAGCTCATGCAGTCACCAATGAAGAATACGCTGCTTGGGTTAATCAGGTTAAAGCCTCGGGTAAAACTCTTGATATGGCTACGCTTCGTAGCTTAAGAGATGAACCAAAAAATCGTCCTACGCAACCACATCCAGTTACGTACTTTTCTTCTGTAGAACCTGGTTTCTTCCAGTCAGTCATGGATCAATACATGCCTGCTGTTCATGGTTCTGAAGCAAGTCATCAGAGTGGTCATGCTGCGACAAGTAGCCATACTGCTGTTGTAGAGGAATAAGCAATGTTGTTAGGAAAATTAACCCTTGAGGCAATACCGCACGATCCCATCGTACAGGTAACTATTGCCGGCATGATTTTAGGCGGTTTATTACTGCTTGCTGCCATAACGTATTTCAAAAAATGGAATTACTTATGGACAGAATGGTTTACCACGGTAGACCATAAAAAAATTGGTATCATGTATATCATTGTTTCTGTCGTCATGATGCTACGCGGCTTTGCTGATGCCATTATGATGCGTCTACAGCAGGCACTTGCTACTGGTGGTGCTGAAGGCTACCTACACCCTGAACACTACGACCAGATCTTTACTGCCCACGGCGTAATTATGATTTTCTTCGTGGCCATGGGTCTGGTGGTTGGCTTAATGAACGTGGTTGTGCCACTACAAATTGGTGCCCGTGACGTTGCCTTTCCACTGCTAAACTCCGTCAGCTTCTGGATGTTTGGTGTCAGTGCGGCACTCGTGATGATGTCATTGGTGCTTGGTGAGTTTGGTTCAACAGGCTGGCTGGCTTATCCGCCACAATCGGGCATTCAATATAGTCCTGGTGTGGGTGTAGATTACTATATCTGGGCATTACAGATTTCTGGTTTAGGTACACTTTTAACTGGTGTTAACTTCTTTGTTACCATCATTAAAATGCGTGCACCTGGCATGAAACTGATGGACATGCCTATTTTCTGCTGGACTACTTTAGTAACTGTTATTCTTATTATTGCAGTGTTCCCAATTCTAACGGGTACATTGGCAATGTTAACAGTTGACCGCTACTTAGGCATGCACTTCTTTACCAATGATGCTGGCGGTAGCCCAATGCTATACGTCAACTTGATTTGGACTTGGGGTCATCCAGAAGTATATATCTTGGCACTCCCTGCATTTGGTATCTTTTCTGAAGTCGTTGCAACGTTTAGCCGTAAGTACTTATTTGGCTATAAAGCCATGGTATACGCAACAATCGCGATTGGCTTCCTATCATATGTAGTATGGGTTCACCACTTCTTTACCATGGGCGCAGGTGCCAACGTTAACGCGTTCTTTGGTTTAATGACCATGGTTATTGCTATTCCGACTGGTGTGAAAATCTTCAGTTGGTTATTCACCATGTACAAAGGCCGCATCCAGTTTACTGTACCAATGCTCTGGACAATGGGCTTTTTAGTCACCTTCTCCATTGGTGGTATGACTGGTGTCTTGCTTGCAATTCCACCTGCTGACTTTGTAGTACATAACTCGTTATTCTTGGTTGCTCACTTCCATAACGTGATTATTGGGGGTGTGGTATTTGGTATGTTTGCAGGAATCACCTACTGGTTCCCAAAAATGTTTGGCTTTACGCTAAACGAAGCTTGGGGCAAGGCTGCTTTCTGGTTCTGGATTACTGGTTTCTACTTTGCGTTTATGCCGCTTTATATCCTTGGTTTTATGGGTATGACACGTCGCCTAAATACATTTGATAATCCAGAATGGGATCCTTATGTTTATATCGCGCTGTTTGGTTCAATACTGATCTTAATTGGTATTATCTGCCAATTAATTATGGCGGTTGTGAGTATTCGCGATCGTAAGAAAAACATCGATATGACGGGTGATCCATGGAATGGTCGTACTTTGGAGTGGAGCACCACTTCTCCAGCACCATTTTATAACTTTGCTCATCTGCCACAAGCGGCTGATATCGATACTTTCTGGGTAGCCAAGCAAGAAGGTAGAGCTTATCCACGCCCAACCCAATATCAGGATATTCATATGCCTACTAACCGCGTTGCGGGTGTGGCCATGGGTGTATTCTTGTTTATATTTGGTTTTGCAATGACTTGGCATATCTGGTGGCTATCTATTGCTGCACTGGCTGCTACAATCATTAGTCTGATTGTAAGTTCTTTCACTAAAAAAGTGGATTACTACGTACCAGCAGCTGAAGTGGAACGTATTGAAAATGAACGTTACATGAAAATGGAACAAGTTCAGGAGCGTGGCTAATTATGTCTGATATTCAACATCTTGATGCGCATGATCATGACGCTCATCACCATGACGATACGGATATGACCGTATTGGGTTTTTGGACCTATATCATGAGCGACTTGATTTTGTTCTCAAGTCTGTTTGTGGCGTTTGCTGTACTAATGACTCACTCTGCCGATGGCCCTACAGCTCCTGAAGTGTTTGGTGACACTTTAGGGTTTGTTATGGTGGAAACATTCCTATTATTAGTCAGTAGCTTTACCTTTGGTATGGCGATGCTTGCACAACACAAGCAAAAGACTGGTCAGGTTTTAGGCTGGCTGGCCCTTACTTTTGTATTGGGTGCTGGCTTTATTGGCATGGAAGTGTATGAGTTCCACCATTTAATCCAAATTGGTCATGGCCCAACCGTGAGTGCATTCCTGAGTGCTTACTTTAGTTTGGTAGGTACGCATGGCTTGCACGTTACTGCTGGTTTAATCTGGATGGTTGTACTGGCTTACCAGATTTCTAAAAATGGCTTAACTATACCGAACATCCGCCGCCTAGCTTGCTTAAGCTTATTCTGGCACTTCCTGGACATTGTCTGGATTTGTGTGTTCAGTGTAGTTTACTTACTAGGAGCAATCGGATGAGTCATCATGAGCATACTACTGCTGCTGGTGCAAGTCATGGCAGCACCAAGCAATATGTTATTGGCCTGATTATCTCTATTATCCTTACCATTATTCCATTTTGGATGGTAATGGATGGTGGCTTTGAGCGTCAGCCATTAATTTTAACTGTGGTGGTTACTGCCATTGCTCAGGTATTGGTACAGTTGGTTTTCTTCCTGCATTTGAATACTTCTTCTGAGCAGCGCTGGAATCTAATTGCTTTCGTCTATACCATTTTGACCATTGCAATTTTGATTATTGGTTCAATTTGGGTGATGGACTACCTTCACTTCTTTATGATGTAAATGGCTTGATTGATGATTAAACAGTTTATTTTTCTAACCAAGCCTGGAATTATCTTTGGTAATTTCATTTCAGTTATGGGCGGTTTCTTTTTAGCTGCTCAAGGCAACATTGATTTATGGCTTCTGGTAGTGGCTTTACTAGGAACCTCTTTGGTGGTGGCATCTGGTTGTGTAGTAAACAATATCATCGATCAGGATATTGACATTAAAATGGAAAGAACCCGAAACCGTGCACTTGTAAAAAAGACGGTTTCAAACAGGGCGGCATACATTTTTGCCGCTCTGCTCGGTATTGCAGGCTTCGGCCTGCTCTACTGTTATTCTAACTGGCTTGCTTTTGGCTTTGCTGTGATTGGCTATATTGACTATGTGGTTTTATACAGCCTGTACTTCAAACGCCATTCTGTTCATCAAACCTTAGTCGGTAGTATTTCTGGTGCTGCACCCCCAGTGATTGGTTATTGTGTTGCTAGCGGCCAATTTGATATTGGTGCACTTATTTTATTTATTACCTTTTGCATTTGGCAAATGCCACATTCCTTTGGTATCGCTGTGTATCGTTTAGACGATTACATCTCAGCCCGTATTCCTGTATTACCCGCTAAAAAAGGCATTAAAGCCACTAAAATTCAATCTTTGGTTTATGTGCTGCTTTTCACAATTTCTGGCAGCTTACTGTACGTGTTTAATTATGTCGCTATTGTTTATCTGGTTTTATTTTTAGTCATGTGTGCTTATTGGCTGTACTTGTCGATTGCAGGCTTTAAAGCCATTGATGATCGCTTATGGGCACGTCGCTTTTTTTTAGTCTCCGTTATTATTATTAGCGTCTTTAGTGTATGTATTGCCTTGGACTACCAATTAAACCCTAACCATATTTTTATCATTAACGCTTAAAAGTACAGCTTTAAAACTTTAAGGAGCAGTTGAATGCTCCTTTTTTATTTTCCACTTTCTTAACGTTTGCCTTGGTGTCGCCAAGCTATTTAGTAAATGTTTCTCTTGTAATTTTTACTCTATTTGTATAATATCTGCCGCTGCTTTATAGCAATACGGGAAACCGTATTATCTCCTTGCCATTGAGTTGGAATCAGTGGCTGCCCAAACCGTAAGGAGCTTCATATGCGTCATTACGAAATTGTGCTTTTGGTTCATCCAGACCAAAGCGATCAGGTAGTGGGAATGGTTGAACGCTATCTCACTCAAATTAAAGAATCTGGCGGTCAAATTCATCGCTTAGAAGACTGGGGACGCCGTCAACTGGCTTACCCGATTAACAAAATCCATAAAGCGCACTACATTTTGATGAACGTAGAATGTGGTCAAGCGACTTTGGATGAGCTTGAAGAGCTGTTCCGCTACAACGATGCGATTATCCGTAATTTGATTATCCGTCGTGAAAATGCAATTACTGAAGAGTCTTTGCTTGCTAAGAGTGCTGAAGAAAAACGTGCTCGTAAAGCGCAACGCAATGATGATGGCGGTCAGTCAAATGACCAAGATCAAAACCAAGCTGCTGAAGCATAAGGAGAACTCACATGGCACGTTTCTACCGTCGTCGCAAGTTCTGCCGCTTCACTGCTGAGAACGTTGCATACATCGACTACAAAGATATCGACACTTTAAAACAGTACGTGACTGAGAACGGTAAAATTGTTCCTAGCCGCATTACTGGTACTAAAGCTCGTTATCAACGTCAATTAGCGCTTGCGATTAAACAAGCTCGTTACTTGGCTTTGATCCCTTACACTGACAATCATAAGTGAGGTTGAGCTGTGGATATTATTTTATTACAACGCATTAAAAACCTGGGTAAGCTAGGCGACAAAGTTTCTGTGAAAGCAGGCTATGGTCGTAACTTTCTTATTCCTCAAGGTAAAGCTGTTTCTGCTACTGAAGCCAATACGGCTGCTTTTGAAGCGCGTCGTGCTGAGCTAGAAAGCCAGGAAGCTGAAGTATTAGCCTCTGCTCAAAGCCGTGCAGATAAACTAAACGAAGTGAATGTTGTTATTACTGCTAAAGCTGGTGATGAAGGCAAGCTGTTTGGTTCTATCGGTACTCGTGATATTGCTGATGCCTTAACTGCATCTGGCATTGAAGTTGACCGTACTGAAGTTCGCCTGCCGAATGGCGCGATCCGCAATACTGGTGAATTCAATGTTGCAGTTCAACTGCATCATGATGTTACTGCTGAAGTATTGGTAACTGTTGTTTCTGAATAATTCTTTTTAGAATCATTCAATTAAAAGGCATGTCTAATCACATGCCTTTTTTATTATTAAAAAA
This sequence comes from Pseudomonadota bacterium, assembly GCA_023393635.1. GTDB lineage: Bacteria > Pseudomonadota > Gammaproteobacteria > Pseudomonadales > Moraxellaceae > Alkanindiges. The sequence continues at coordinate 131,573 of JAEWKT010000032.1, read as the reverse complement.
ATTTCTTTATTATTCAATAACTAGACCAATTGCCTTTTAATTGGACACACTGCCAAGCTAATTTTTGCTTTAATAAGCCTCTGGTTTTTGCGTTAACTTTTTTCTGGATTTTAACTATGGCTTTGTCTTCTGTTCTTGATTCGACCATTGCGACCAATAACGCCGAAGGCAAAACATCGCATACACTTCCTAATGGCCGAGAAGTACGCGTGCCACCACATAACTTATCCATGGAGCAAGCCGTATTGGCGGCTTTAATGACTATTTCTGAGTCATGGGACAGCATTAGCGAGCTCTTGGGAGAAAATGATTTTTACGCGGTACGCCATCGCCTTATTTTTCGTGCGGTTAGCCATTTGGCCAGCACCAACATGCCTTATGATGCAGTGCTGGTCAATGACTGGTTGGCCAAAAACCATTTATTAGAAGGTAGCGGTGGCGAAGCCTACTTAATGCAGCTATTAGCAGAAAGCCCAGCAAGTTTGTATAACTTAAATGCTTATGCAGAGAAAGTAAAAGAACTATCTGCGTTGCGTGAACTCATTAAAGCAGGCAATGATTTACTGCAAGATGCTTATGACTCCAAAGATAAATCAGTCACCGATATTTTAGACCATACTGAAAGTCGAATTTTTTCGATTAGTGAGCAGCACAATAACCGCAATAAACAAACTGGCCCGCAACCTTTAGTGGGTGTGCTGAAAAATGTGTTGCATAAAGTAGAAGAACTACAAAAAAACGATAGCCCCATTACTGGATTATCCACAGGGTTTATTGAGCTAGACAATAAAACTTTTGGTATGCAGGCAGGCGATTTAATTATTGTGGCCGCGCGCCCAAGTATGGGTAAAACTACCTTTGCGATGAACTTGGTAGAAAGTGTGCTCTTTAATGCCGACTTGCCAGCTTTGGTATTTTCTATGGAGATGCCAGCTGATTCTATTGCCACTCGTTTGATTTCTTCGTTTGGCCGCATCCATCAAGGGCGCTTGCGTTCAGGCCGTTTAGAAGAAGGTGACTGGGTTAAATTTTCTAGTACCTTGATGCAGCTACAAACCAAGTTTTTGTATATTGATGACTCATCTGCCCTACCACCTAACGAATTGCGCTCACGGGCACGTCGAATTGCCAAAAACCATGGCGGTAAGCTGGGCTGTATTATGGTGGATTATTTACAACTGATGAAAGTTCCAGGCATGGGTGATAACCGTGTAGGCGAGATTTCGGAGATTTCCCGCAGCTTAAAAGCACTGGCCAAAGAAATGAACTGCCCTGTGATTGCACTGTCACAGTTAAACCGCAGTCTGGAGAACCGCCCTAATAAACGGCCGATTATGTCGGATTTACGTGAATCAGGTGCGATTGAGCAGGATGCCGATTTAATCATGTTTATTTATCGCGATGATGTATACAACAAGGAATCCAAAGAAGCAGGTACGGCAGAAATTATTATTGGCAAGCAGCGTAATGGCCCTATTGGTACAGTGCGGCTTGCATTTGAAGGTCAATTCACCAAGTTTGAGAATTTAAGCCCAGAATACTATCGTAATAGTAATGATGATGAATAATTCAATAACAGCATCGCATTTTACAAGACAGCCTTTTATAGAGCTTAGCAGCTCCGCCTTAACCGCCAACCTTTTGCAGGTACGTAAGCTTGCCCCGCATAGTAAGGTAGTGTGTATGGTGAAGGCAGATGCTTATGGGCATAGCATTGAGTTTGCGCTACCTGCTTTGGCGACAAGTGATGCCTTTGGTGTGGCTTGTATTCAAGAAGCACGGCAAATTAGGGCACTCGGTTATAAACAGCCTATTACCTTGATTGAAGGCGTGTTTAATGAAGCTGAATGGCTAGAGGCCAGCCAAAACGGCTATGATTGTGTGATTCACCAAGCGCAGCAAATTGCATGGGCACTTAAAAACCCTGTGTTGTTTCAGCAAAGTGGCCTAAAAATCTGGCTTAAACTAAACAGTGGGATGAATCGCCTTGGGTTATCACCCGATCAGTTATTAATAGCTGCGCAAAGCTTGCGCAAAGCTGGTTTTACACTGGTACTCACTATGCATTTTGCCAATGCCGACCAGCCAGAACACCCATTAAACCAGCAGCAAATTACCAGTTTTTTGCAATTAAAAAAGCAGCTTGCACCCATTGAAGTCTCTTGTTGTAATTCAGCAGCAATCCATAACTGGCCAGAACTGCATTTTGATTATGTGCGGCCAGGCATTATGTTATATGGTTCCTCACCTTTTAATCACATTAGCGCGCGCACATTAGTTCTAAAACCAGTGATGCACTTTAAAAGCCATATTATTGCTATTCAGCAATTGACGGCGAACCAAATGATAGGCTATGGCTCAACGTTTATGACACAGCGTCCTACCCGTTTGGGTATTGTGGCAGTGGGCTACGGTGACGGCTACCCAAGGGCATTAACTACTGGTGCCTTTGTGAGCATTGATGGGCAGGCAGCACCTGTGCTTGGTCGTGTGAGCATGGACTTAATGGCAATTGATTTAACCGACCTCACTGAAACTATTCAAATTGGCCACGAGGTTGAACTATGGGGCAACTATCCTGAGGTTGACCAGCTTGCACAGTATAATCACACCATTGGTTATGAGCTGCTGTGTCGACTAAGCAAGCGGCCAAAACGGGTTTTTATTGATTAAAAATCTTATGTTTACGCCACATTAATCTTCCAGTACTTCATGCGTATCACTTTTACCAAGCTGCCAGTAACCTGCTGCTTTAATGTATGCTTTATTAACGCCAAAATCTTCAGTTAACGTCTTACGAATTTGTCGGGCAACGCTGGTTTCTGCCGCAATCCAGGTATGAAAATCACCAGTTGGCAAAGGCGCATGTTTTAACGCCTGCAAGAATAAATCAGCCTGCCCTGCTGGTTGGCCCATCCGTTGTACCCATATCACTTCAAGCTCCGCCTGTGTTTGCCATTTAAGCTGATCCTGCACGCTATCTACCTCGGCAATTACTACTGCCTGTGCATGCGCGGGTAATTCTTCTAGCCGCCTACCGATAGCAGGCAAAGCGGTATCATCACCAATCAATAAATAACCATCAAAATCCATCGGAATCACCATCGAACCTCTTGGGCCACCAATACCAATCACGTCACCTAGCTTGGCTTGCCGTGCCCAATTAGTTGCTGGGCCAGCCTCATGCAAGGCAAAATCAATGGTTAGATGATACTGCTGCTGATCAAAATAACGTGGTGTATAGTCCCGCATGATGGGTTTTTCATCGTTAGGAAATACAATGCCTTGCTCAGTGACCTGTGGTAAAACCAGTTTTCCAGTCTGAACATTGGGGAAAAATACCTTCACATGATCATCAAAACTGGCACTGGTAAAATCTAATAAATCCTGCGACTGAAACACAAAGCGCAGCATATTAGGGCCAAGCTTTTCGATGCTGCTGACGGTGATGGTGCGTATCTTTAATGGATGACGTACCCGATAGGCTTTGCGTGGCTGGCGATTTTGTTCATCTTGTAACATGTTTCACCTCTATCGTTTTTAAAAGGGTTAAATTTGTTCAATACGCTGTACGGCGTCATCTAAAATTTCAGCGAACCGCTTGGCCTGCTGTGGACTTAGAACCTGTTCTTTTAATTTCAACTTTAGGGCTAGTTTAAAATTCTCAAGAGCACGGGTGACCTGCACAGGTTGCTTGGCACGCTGCTTTACACGCTCAAAAATATCGGACACCCGCGCTGAATCCTGCACTAAAAGCTGCTCTCCCTGAGGGCTAATACCATACACCTGCCGCTTGGATTCAGTGCTGGTGCTAGCATCCACCTGAATTAAAGCTTGCTCAACCAGCTGGTTTAATAGTGGATAAATCATGCCTGCACTTGGCCGATAATGCCCAGCGGTTAATGCCTCTACTGCTTTAATCAGGTCATATCCATGCCGTGGCTGTTGAGCAATCAGGGTCAGCAACACCAACCGTAAACCACCATGTCCAAAGCCACGCTGCTTTACTGTAGAAAGTGTCTCGATATCAACCATAGTTCATTTAAAAGTCAAAATTTAGATATAAAAAAGATATATCTATTTTTAGCAATTAACAAGTCATTTATTATATTAATTTTAAAATTCTCTATCATTTTTCAGGATTACTAAACAATTTGTGGTTTCACCTACCACTTTAAAAGTCTATTAGATACAATAAAGGCTACTCTTCAGGGCGGGGTGTGATTCCCCACTGGCGGTAAATGGCTGATGTGATAAAGCCATAAGCCCGCGAGCGGTTATCTTGGGATAGCGGCAGATTTGGTGTGACTCCAAAGCCAACGGTATAGTCCGGATGAAAGAAGATGTGCAGCTTTTCAAATGTAAATAAGGTATCGGCTTAATACTGGCTGATATCTTTTTGCATGATGTACGCTTTTAGTCAAAACGTCCTGAAATGTTCATTGGCCTATTTTTTCAAGAGCATTTCAATGTCTAATTACCTTAAACAACCACCTCAACAGGTTCAATTTCCGCTTTACCCTCAGCAATTTTTCTCATCCCTAGCCCCTGCTGCCCAGCGTATTGAGCGCGCACTCTGTGATATGCGTACTGGTCGTCCTGTGTTATTAATGGATGATTTTGACCGTGAAAACGAAGTCGATTTAATTGTCGCCGCCGAAAAGATAACCATAGATAGCATGGCACGCATGATCCGTGATGGCAGCGGCATTGTCTGCTTGTGTATTACTGATGCACTTGCCAATCATTTACAACTTGCACCTATGGTTCAGGATAATCAAAGCCGTTTTAGCACGGCATTTACAGTGTCTATTGAAGCCAAACAAGGTGTCAGTACTGGAGTATCCGCGGCTGATCGCGTAACTACCATCATGGCAGCCATCAATGACCACGCTGTTGCAGATGATCTGGCGCGACCTGGGCATGTGTTTCCATTACGCGCTCAGGAAGGTGGTGTGTTAACCCGAAAAGGCCATACAGAAGGCAGTGTAGACCTGGCGCGGCTGGCTGGTCTAAAACCTGCGGGCATATTATGTGAGCTGATGAACCCCGATGGCAGCATGATGCGTGGAGAGCAAATACTTGACTATGCCAGACAACATGACCTGGTCATTTTAAGCATTGAAGAACTGGTGCAGTACCGCCAGAGAACTGGGTAATAAATAGCCGCCTATGCTTTAGAATGTCTGTTAATACGAAAGGAAGGTACAATGCCTTCCTTTTTTATAAATTTTAAAAACTGTTTCCAGTCTCAACTTCGTCACTAAACTGTGCAGCTCGTAGCCAGGCTAATTCAAAGTTAGCCACTGCCAGCGAATAAATACGATGTTCAAACAAATCCCAAATTCTTTTTAAATGTTCAGGCAATAAGTGTAAACCAGCCTGCGCCAGACAATCTGGGTCACGTTGACAAATACGTAGTGCATGATAAATTTTTCTACCTTTTGTGGCATTTTCTAATAAGCGTACCTGCCTGGACTGCAAAAACTGATCCAGAGCAACTTCATCATGAATAGAAACCAACGGCAATAAAATCTGATCAAGTTGCCCATCCAGGCGTTGCCAGATAAATTGTTGCTCCTCAAAGCTATACTTGTTCCAATGGATCACTTCGTGGCTAAAACGCCGACAACCGCGACAAACACTATCCCCAAATACGGTAGAGCATTTGCCTGCACAAGGAGTCAATGTGGCACTCAAGTCAGCACTCCTACTTATTAAACATCTATTTAATTTCTAAAACCACAATATATAGTACCTGATTAAATAATGGTTTCTATATATAGATTGGGTTGATTTTTTTAATCTTCTGATTCAGTTGTTAAAATGGTAAATCAACTGCTTAGTTTTAACCCATATTTTCTTTATGGTTTTTATCGCACTTTGCTTTGTAAACCGTTAGAATATGCGCGTTAATTTATTATGCAGACCATTTTGGAGCGTTCCATGTCCGCAACATTAGACCAGCAGCTTGCACCTGCGTCTTCTACACCCAATCTTGAACAACAAGCAATTCAATCAGATCGCTTAAATCAAAACTGGGTTGTGGCGGCGCTCTATCAATTTCACGCAGTTGCAAATCCCCAAACTCTTCAGCAAACCTTACTCGATACGCTTAAATCTTTAAATATTTGCGGCACATTAATTGTAGCTCATGAAGGCATTAACGGCACTGTCGCGGGCGCTAGAGCAGCAATTGATCAATTAAAGGAACATTTGCTGGGATGTGGTTTTGACAATATGGAATATAAAGAGTCTTTTAGCTCAGAAAAGCCATTTCGTAAAACCAAAGTTAAATTAAAAAAAGAAATTGTGACTCTGGGTGTAGAAGTAGAGCCACGCTCACAAGTGGGTCATTATTTGCAGCCCCATGAATGGCATGAATTTATTCAGCAAGAAGATGTCATTGTCGTTGATACACGTAATGATTATGAATACAAAGCAGGAACGTTTAAAAACGCGCTTGACCCAAATACAGAGTCTTTCCGTGAATTTCCTGAATATGTAGAAAAAAACTTAAGTCATGCAAAAGATAAGAAAATTGCCATGTTTTGCACAGGCGGTATTCGCTGTGAAAAATCTACCAGTCTTCTGCTACAGCAAGGTTTTAAAGAGGTATACCATCTTAAAGGCGGTATTTTAAACTATCTTGAAAAAATTCCTGCTGAAGAAAGTTTATGGGAAGGTGAATGCTTTGTCTTTGATAACCGCACTGGCGTCACCCATGGGGTGCAAGAAGGCAGTAGTGTGAAATGCCATGCTTGTGGCTGGCCCCTTACGCCAGAAGAAGTCGCGTTGCCCAGCTATGAACTAGGGGTCAGCTGCGTTTATTGCATTGATAAAACCACTGAGCAACAAAAATCTGGCTTTAGAATGCGTCAATCCCAACTGACGCGCGCCAAACGTAAGCGGCTATAATCACTAAAATTATTAATAATTCTTATTGTTAGGTTAGTCAAGACTGGCCTAACCATTTCCTTACTTAGATATCCTAAAAACTCCTTAACGCGCCTTTTATCACCAACTTATCTTATTTTTTAATCCCATTTTGAGGCTAAATGAAGCATTAAAAAGCCAATACAGAAAGTTTAAACGAGATAATTAGAATAACAACTTATTGATTAGTAAAAAATTTATGTTTTTATTATTTATAATATTCTCTTTATTTTTACGCATTAATCACACTTTTCACGCTTGCTTACGTAGAACGACTTTTTAACTGCAAGCCAGCAACAAGAAACCCTTAGCAAATACAATGGAGACAAACTACATTGGATTCACAGGGTAAATACTCCCTTTTATAGAAATTAAATGCAGCGTCTTCAAGCTGCTTGCATTATACCTTAGATAACTGGAGTACGATTAATGAGTAACTCACGTGATAACTTAGACAATATGGATCGCGACCAAATTAAAAATATGCCTGATCAGGCACGCGATGACTTAAATGCCGACCCAATTACTGGTGAACCTGGCTCACATCCAGTAGGTACTGGTTTAGGTTCTGCTGGTGGTGCAGCAGCTGGTGCTGCCATTGGTGCTGTAGGTGGCCCAGTGGGTGCTATGGTAGGTGGCGTTGTTGGTGCAATTGCTGGTGCAGCGGCTGGTCATGCAGCTGGTGAAGCAGTAAACCCAACTGAAGAAGAAGCGTATTGGCGCGAAAACTACACCAATACACCATACTATCAAACTGATGCGACTCAGTATTCAGATTTAGATTATGACCGTGACTATAGCACTGCCTATCGCTTGGGCTACGACAAACGTGCCAGTTATGACCGTGACTATACCTTTGACCGTGCGGAAAATGATCTAAGCCGTGAATGGGAAGAAGTAAAAGGCGAATCCCGTTTAAAATGGGAACAAGCCAAAAATGCTACTCGCGATGCATGGGATCGTGCAACTCGCTAAGTCAGTTCTTAGCCTAAGCAATTTTTATAAAGCTGCTTAGATCTGACTGATAAAAAAGCACCTTCGGGTGCTTTTTTCACGCTACTGTTGTAAGTTGTCCATTTTGTTTATTTATTGGGAAAATCAAAAATGTCTTCTGCTGCTGAATGGATTAATAGCGTGATGCAGGAGCTTGGGTATATCGGCATTGCCCTTCTCATGTTCTTAGATAATATTTTCCCGCCTCTTCCTTCTGAACTTATTATGCCAGCGGCTGGTTTCACAGCATCACAAGGTAAATTAAGCATTATAGGAGTCATTATTGCTGGCAGTCTTGGCAGTATTATCGCTGCTGTGAGTTTGTACTGGATTGGTAGATTATTAAATGAAGAACGCCTTACTACCTGGTTGGATAAATATGGTAAATGGTTATTTTTGAAATCCGATGACTTAAAAAAAGCGAACGGCTGGTTTAATCAACATGGCAGAAAAATTGTGTTTTTTGGTCGTATGATTCCTGCAGTGCGTTCAATTATTAGCATTCCAGCAGGAATGGCACATATGCCGTTTGGGCTATTTTTACTTTATAGTAGTTTAGGAACCATCATTTGGACCAGTTTTCTTGCATTACTTGGCTACTATTTTGGCCAAAATTATGAAAAAATTATTCCTTTGTTATCAATGAGTAGTAACTTTATTTTAATTGCAATCATAGCAGTGGCTGGTTTTGCACTCTATCGGCATAAATCACGTAAAAAGCAATCCACCACTCAATAATAAAAAAGCTGCTAAGTATATTTGGTCATAAATTTTATAAATCACCAATACAGCCAGCAGCTCAACTATCTATTACTCGTTCTAAATCTGGTAGATGCTCATGAATTTTATTTTTCTGGCGAATGATATAATAAGTAAAGCTTGGTTAGATTCTCTGGAATTTCTTCAGCCAGCTCATCCATTAAATCACCATTACGGCGGATATTATCCATTTCCGTTTCACCTTCAATGCCACTAAAAACCATCATTGGCAGTGTTAGCATAATAATGGCTTCTTCATCCATTTCATCATTGGCTTCAAACCATGCCTCATCATTTAAAAACAGGGCATCAATAAAACCGACACTCCAGTCTCCCAAGCTTGAATCTTCGGTTGCCTCTTCAATTTCAAAGGGAAACTCAATATCTTCTTCATTGCTTAGGGTTTGCTGGATATCATCGCGCCATAATTTAATTTGCTCGATAATATCTTTAGGAACTGTATTTTGCTTCTCTTCAAACAATTGTGATAGCCAGTCTTTAAGTGCTGGCCCCACCACGGTGGCACACAAAAAACCATGTGTTGCTGCAAAATCTAATCCATGCTCGTTTTGCTCGCCATCCAAATAATCAGCCAGCATCTCTATGTCTAACATTGCCATCACTTTATACCTTTAATACTGGGGTTATTTAATTGAGTTTAACGCAAGATGAACACCAATACAGATGTATCTCATGCTGGATCGACGCTTAAGTACCTAAATTTCGCGCAAATGATTTAAAAATTACGCTAGCTTAGTCGTCTTCATCATCAAAATCGTAATCTAAATCTTTTAATTCATTTTCTAAACGCCGATCTGCCAATAAATCGTCAATCAGGCGGCGTTTTAGCAATGAATCCTTGGCACTTACTGCTTTGGCACTGCTTTCTTCTTCAAAAGGCACTTCGTCCTCATTAAAGGTATCATCTAACTCAAAGTCTTGACTTGGACTAGTCACAGCGTTCACCTCATCATAAATTTTTTAATCTTTGCGGCTATTTATAGGTGAATAAAAGTCTTGTCAAGTGGTTTTTTAATTGTGCCGAATATATTGACGACAATTGATAAAATTTGTATATTTTTAGATCAAATCAAGTTTAAAACAGGGCTTTTGATAAGCATTATCATATGGATATAATTATAAGTTGTGCAGCATCGCCCTTGAAATGCAAAAAATGAGCACCATATCGACATGATTAGCAATAATAGTTATCTATCTATTTATTAACTTTACTTTTGAGTTTAGGATTAAAATTGCTGCATGAATCGTGTTATTATATGCGATTGCCCTAAGCTACTGATTAACCACAAGAGTGACGAATGATGAGCGATTTGCAATCCCCTACCTCGCAAGTAGCGGCTCTAATTAGTCGAGGCAAGGAACAGGGTTACCTGACCTATGCTGAAGTCAACGATCATCTGCCAGACTCCATCACAGAAAGTGAGCAAATTGAAGACATCATTCAGATGCTCAATGATGTTGGTATTCCTGTTCACGACCGCGCTCCAGAAGTTGACGAAATCTTACTGGAAGATAAGCCAGATACCAATGATGACGAAGTAGCAGCTGAAGAAGCCGCTGCCGTACTGGCATCTGTAGAAAATGAACCTGGTCGTACCACTGACCCCGTGCGCATGTATATGCGTGAAATGGGCACGGTTGAGCTGTTAACACGCGAAGGCGAAATTAGTATTGCCAAGCGAATTGAAGATGGTATCCGTGATGTACTGCACGCCATTGCCCACTGGCCTGGCGCAGTTGAAACTGTATTACAAGAATATCAAGAAACCGTGACTGGCGAGCGACGCTTATCCGATGTCTTATCTGGCTACCTTGATCCTGACAGTGAAGAAGAAATTCCTGAGGTGATTGAGGAAGAAGTGATTGTTGCCAAGGAAGCCGCATCAGCCGTTAAAGTAAAAGACGCGGCGGATGATGAGGAAGAAGAGGAAGAAGCTGAAGCCGACACGGCTGAAGAAGAAGTTGAATCTGGCCCTGATCCTGAAGTCGCACGTATTCGTTTTGAAGAATTACAAGCGCAGTTCGATCTGGCGCAAGCAGCCCTACAAGCCCATGACCGTAATTCAAAAGAAGTAAAAGCTGCGCTGGATAGCATGGCTACCGTGTTTATGATGTTTAAGCTCACGCCTCGCCTCTCTGAAATACTGGTTGGAATGGTGCGTGATACTCATAATCAAATACGTTTATATGAACGTGAAATTATGCGTTATAGCGTTCGTCGTGGTCGCATGAACCGCGAGCGTTTCCGCAAAACCTTTCCAGGTAATGAGTCGCGCAATAGCTGGTTAGATGAGCAAATTGAGCAAGAACCAGCCATTGCCTCTTATTTAAATGCAGTACGTGCTGATGTTTTAGCGTTTCAGCAGCAAATTGCAGATTTAGAAAGTGCTTTAAGCTTATCTGTTGCAGATATTAAAGATATTTCTAAACGCATGTCAGTTGGTGAAGCCAAAGCGCGCCGTGCGAAAAAAGAAATGGTAGAAGCCAACTTGCGTCTGGTTATTTCTATTGCCAAAAAGTATACCAACCGTGGTTTACAATTCCTTGATTTAATTCAGGAAGGTAATATTGGCCTGATGAAAGCGGTAGATAAGTTTGAATATCGCCGTGGTTATAAGTTCTCTACGTATGCCACCTGGTGGATTCGTCAGGCGATTACCCGTTCTATTGCCGATCAAGCCCGCACCATCCGTATTCCAGTACACATGATTGAAACCATCAACAAAATCAATCGTGTGTCGCGCCAGTTGCTACAGGAAATGGGCCGTGAGCCGACGCCTGAAGAATTGGGCGAACGCCTGGAAATGGATGAAGTGAAAGTTCGCAAGGTTCTAAAAATTGCCAAAGAACCTATTTCCATGGAAACGCCAATTGGTGATGATGAAGACTCACACTTGGGTGATTTCATTGAAGACACCAACATCACTTCACCTGTGGAAGCGGCAACTTCTGAAGGCTTACGTGAAGCAACCCGTGAAGTATTGGCCAACCTAACCGAACGTGAAGCCAAAGTACTCAAAATGCGTTTTGGTATTGATATGCCAACCGACCACACGCTGGAAGAAGTTGGTAAGCAATTTGATGTGACCCGTGAGCGGATTCGCCAGATTGAAGCCAAGGCATTGCGCAAACTGCGTCACCCTTCTCGCTCTGAGCATTTACGCTCATTTTTAGAAAATGACTAACAGTTGAAACTCAAAAAAACGCCTGCCTTGTTGCGGGCGTTTTTATTAGAACAAACTAAATTAACCATATATTTTGTAGGCTAAACTTTATTTTAGTGATATCAGCCCAATATATAGTGTAAGCAAAAATTAGAGAGTAAAATGATGAGTGATGATCAAAATATTCAGCCGCTTAATGAAGCCCTGTGGCAATTCCCGATGGATTACCCGATTAAGCTAATTGGTCTTGCGGTGCCAGAATTACGGCAGGAAGTTGAAGCAATTTTTTTAAAGCATTTTCCACACTTTAATACGAATAGCATTGTGGTTCAGCCTTCCAGCAAAGGAACCTATCATTCGCTGCGTGCTCAATTGCACTTTGATAATATTGAACAAGTTCATGCGCTGTATGCGGATTTAAAGGCATGTGAGCATATTAAGACAGCGTTGTAAGCACTAAGCCCCGCAAAAATTAAATTTAAGCGTCATAACAGTGGCGCTTATTTTTATAGCAGTTTATTGCTGATATGAAAGCAGCAGATATTTTCGAATAATAATGCTGCTAAACAAAATGCCACTAGAAATAAGTTAATTAAAAATAGACCAAGGTATGGCACGCGAAGTAGCCTCAACAATGTATGATTTAATAAAATTAAACCAGATTTAGTGTCTTATGAATCAACCAGAATTAAACATCAAGCAATTCTCTGCCCTGCAACATTACGAACCTACCTTTGCAGCCATGAAGCAATTTACGGAAAACCGAACCAAAGAGGACTCAGACCAACTGTGGCTATTGCAGCATCATGATGTGCTTACCCAAGGTCAGGCAGGTAAACCAGAACATATTATCTTACCCAGTGATTTATCGGTGGTGCAAACTGATCGTGGTGGACAAGTGACGTGGCACGGCAAAGGTCAATTGGTAGGTTATTTGATGTTTGATCTTAACCGCTTAAAATGGCATGTACGCGATTTGGTCAATTTTACTGAACAACTGCTCATTGATTTACTAAAACTTTATGGCTTAACAGCTTATGCCAAAAAAGATGCGCCTGGCGTATATATTAATGAGCAAAAAATTGCCTCACTTGGTTTTAAGATTCGTAAAGGCTGTAGCTATCATGGTTTGTCATTAAATATAGATTGCAGCCTGGCAGGATTTTCTACCATTAATCCCTGTGGTTATGTGGGCTTACAAATGACTCGGCTTATTGATGTGCTGGATAATCCGCCTGATTTTGCGCAAATATGCCAACAAATCCAATATTTGATTGCACAACAGCAGATATTTTCTAATATTAATACTAGACTTGATTAAACAATCTGTTATTGTAGGGATAACTATTAGAGTATTTGCTCTAATTAAAAGTTTTACCCATTTGATTTAAATATTTGCTAATTGAGAATGTGCAGTGAAACCTACCAGTAAACTTCTTCCAGCAGCACAGCGCGCCTATGTGACCCTGATGATGGATGTCATTGGACGTGGCCTTACCTCTGCCAGCCAGATTGACCCAGAAATTCACGATGAAACAAAGGGCTTCCCTAATGGATTTGTGTTCAGAATGTCCGTCTTTCCGAAAGGCCCCAGCTTTACCGCGCAAAGTCAGCCTGATGGCTCAATCAAGCTATTAAAACACTTTGATGGCAAGCCTGACTTAACGATTACGTTTAAGCATATGTCGCATGCGTTTTTGGTATTTAGTTTCCAGGAAGGCACCGCACGGGCGTTTGCTAATGACCGCATGATTGCCGATGGCGATTTAGCCTATGCAATTCGTCTGGTGCGCTGCCTAAACAAAATGGAAGCCTTAATTTTGCCAAAAATGGTTGCTAAAATGGCAGTTAAGCAATATCCAGAAGACTTAAGCTTAAAGCAAAAATTAAATCTTGCTTCTAAAATTTACCTTAAAGTTGCTCAAACTTATATTGATCGGAGCTAATGATGGCCAAGCCGTATTACGAATTTTTTTGTCCAGTTAAAGTCATTGCAGGGAATGCAGCACTTGAGCATGTTCCTTTTGAACTGGCCACCTTGGGTGCTAAACGCGCCATGATTATTACTGATAAAGGTGTGCGCGCTAATAATCTATTAGAACCAATTTTGGCGGCTTTTGAGAGTGCAGATAGCGTTGTAGCCGTTATTTTTGATGATGTCCCACCAGATAGTAGCCTGCAAACTGTGCGTACTGCCGCTGAGCTTTATCGCAGCAATAATTGTGATGCGATTATCGCCGTAGGCGGTGGCTCGGTGATTGATACCTCCAAAGGTGTTAATATTTTAGTGTCTGAAGGTGGTGATGATTTAGTGAAGTATTCAGGCGCGCATAACCTGCCGCGTCCGTTAAATCCTTTTTTTGTGGTGCCTACTACCGCAGGTACTGGTTCTGAAGTGACTGCGGTTGCCGTGGTATCTGACCTTGAAAGAAACATCAAGCTGCCTTTTGCCTCCCAATTTTTAATGCCGCATGCGGCTATCTTAGATCCACGCATGACTTTAACGCTACCACCGCATATCACGGCCATGACGGCTATGGATGCCATGACCCATGCGGTTGAAGCGTATACTTGCCTGGGTTCTAACCCGATTAGCGATGCCTATGCCTTTGCTGCCATTAAAAAGGTTAGTGAAAATATTATTAAAGTACTGGATGATCCATCTAATACCGATGCACGCCTAGAGTTAGCACAGGCTTCCACCATGGCTGGTATTGCCTTTTCTAATGCGATGGTAGGTTTGGTGCATTCACTGGGTCATGCCACTGGTGCAGTTGCTCACTTGCCACATGGATTGGTCATGAACCTGTATATGCCGTATGTGCTGGAATATAACCAGTCCGTCAATGGTGATAAAATTGGTGAGCTGTTATTGCCGCTGGCGGGTGCAGATGTATACGCCAGCACACCAGAATCCCAGCGTGCTGGCCGCACGATTCAGCACATTCGTGAGCTGCGCGATACTTTATATGAGCGCACCAAGTTGCCACGTACCTTAAAAGAAACGGGCAAAGTCACTGAAGCGCAGCTAGATGAAATTGCTGATAAAGCCATTGATGATGGTTCTATTATCTTTAATCCGCGTGAAGCATCCAAAGCCGATTTGCGCGCGATTTTGCAAAAAGCCTGGGCTTAAAATAGCCATTAAACCCAGACTATAAAATCCTGCTTCGGCGGGATTTTTTATTTGCTCTAGTTTTACTAAAGCATGTCTGGAGTTATTAACTTTTACTTATCATTTACCAACTTTTGCACTAGACTTGCCAACCTGATTTTTTAGATCACTTTTAGCACTTACCTGCATATCAGGGATTAAGCGATTTGACAGTTAGAGGTTAGCGCATTGTCTACTTATTCTACACAAGCACCAGCCGCGCAGTTACAGCGCACCCTGTTGTTATGGCACATCATTATTATTGGTCTGGCCTATATTCAGCCTATGACCTTGTTTGATACTTTTGGCATGGTGTCAGAAGCAAGTCATCAACATGTGCCTACGTCTTATCTTGTGGCCTTGCTGGCTATTTTGCTCACCGCTGTGAGCTACGGCCATATGATTAAACGCTTTCCTTCCTCTGGTTCTGCCTATACTTATACCCAAAAAGCCATTAACCCCAATGCTGGATTTTTGGT
Organism: Pseudomonadota bacterium; assembly: GCA_023393635.1. Classification (GTDB taxonomy): domain Bacteria; phylum Pseudomonadota; class Gammaproteobacteria; order Pseudomonadales; family Moraxellaceae; genus Alkanindiges. The sequence continues at coordinate 116,067 of JAEWKT010000032.1, read as the reverse complement.
CGGCTGGTCATCGCTTTTGGACTATATTTTAAGTCCCATGGTTAATATTTTATTGGCCAATATTTACTTAAGCGATATGTTTCCCGAGGTTAACCATTGGGTGTGGGTCATCACGCTAACCGCCTTTATGACCGCAGTAAACCTGAAAGGTATTCGCTTTGTGGCTAATTTTAATAGCTGGATCGTGCTGGTTCAGGTGTTAGTCATTGTTATCTTTACGGTGTTGGTGATTAAAGAATTAATGCTGGGGCACACTGCCCTTACCCATATGTCAGCAAATGCGGTACCACCCAAGCTCTGGACATCCGAGCCATTTTGGAGTGACCAAACCAAAGTGACTGCACTGATTACAGGGGCAACTATTTTGTGCTTTTCATTTACAGGCTTTGATGCCTTAAGTTCGCTGGCGGAAGAAACAAAAAATACAGAAAAAGTACTACCACGTGCTATTTTTTTAACCGCGCTGATTTCGGGTGTTATTTTTATTGTTGCCACTTATTTTATGCAAAATTACTTTGCTGGCAATCCTGCCCAATACTTTAGCGATATTAATGCCACCCAGCCTGATATTTTGAGAATGGTGGGCGGTGAGCTATTTAAGTCGGTAGTGCTGGCCTTCGCTATTATTACGGTGATGGCGTCAGGTATTTCAGCGCATGCTGGGGTATCGCGCCTCATGTATGTGATGGGACGTGACGGCGTTTTTAATAAAAAATACTTTGCACGCATCAGCCCAAAAAGTCACACACCCTCTTTTAATATTATTTTGGTGGGTATTGTTGCACTCTCTGCGGGCTTTACCGACCTCGACCACGTGGTGTCACTCATTAGTTTTGGCGCGTTGACTGCCTTTAGCTTTGTTAATTTATCGGTAATTTCACAATACGCGCTACGTGAAAATAAAACCAAAACGCCCAAGCAATTGTTTAACTATGTCGTCATTCCCTTTGCAGGCTTTATATGTATTGGCGCACTGTGGCTGCAAATCGATCAACTGGCGCTTAAATGGGGAATCATTTGGGCAATGACAGGACTGCTATACTTGGGTTATAAAACCCGTGGCTTTAAAAATCCGCCGCCACAATTTAAGCAAGACTAATCAACAGCGCTTTATCAAAAAACAGATTTAATCAGTAGAAAGATAAAATCTGTTTTTATATATGGGGTCAATTACCTACCTATTATTGAAAACCCTGCTGCCGCCATGCTTCATAAATCATGACTGCCACTGAGTTGGACAAGTTCAAACTGCGTGAATCAGGTTGCATGGGCAAGCGCAACCAATGCTCAAGCGGAAATAACTGACGCACGTCTTCGGGTAAGCCACGTGTTTCTGGACCAAATAAAAATGCCACATTGCGGTTTAAATCACTCTCAAACGGAGAGGCTTGACCTTTGGTAGTCAATGGAAAAATTGCCTCAATGCCTTGCGCTTTTATGTCATCAAGACACGGTTGCAAACTGGGCCAAATTTTTAAGGCAGCCCATTCATGGTAATCCAGCCCTGCACGCTTTAATTTTTTGTCTTCAAGCGTAAAACCCAAAGGTTCAACCAGATGTAATTGCGCCCCAGTATTGGCACACAACCGAATAATATTGCCAGTATTGCTGGGTATTTCTGGCTCGTACAAAATCACGTGAATCATCACTGATCCATTAAAATAAAAAACCAGCCATAGTTTAGCTGGTTTTAAACCTAAAAAATAACTTAGCCAGGTTATTTGGCAAGATTATTTGTTGGCAGAAGCAGCAGGCTTTTGCGCCACGGTTTCTGTTGGCATTAATTTCTCAAAGCGTTCATTCACTTTGTTCCAATTGACCACTTGCCAAAATGCTTTGGTGTAATCGGCACGCTTGTTTTGATATTTTAAATAGTAGGCATGTTCCCACACATCAAGGCCTAGTAAAGGCTGGCCTTTTTGCTCTGCCACATCCATTAAAGGGTTATCCTGATTGGGTGTGGATGTCACTGCCAGTTTATGATCAGGCGTTGCAATTAACCATGCCCAACCCGAACCAAAGCGACTGGTTGCAGCCTCATTAAATTTGGTTTTAAAGTTGGCTAATGAGCCAAAATCAGCATTAATCTGCTTTAACAACGCCGCACTTGGCTTACCGTTTTTGTTGGCAGGTGCCATGCTTTCCCAAAAAAATGTATGGTTATAATGGCCACCAGCATTATTGCGCACCGCAGTATTGTACTTTGATACTTGTGCCTGCACCTGCTCAATGCTTAGTTTATCCAGTTCTGGATAGGTTTTGATTTGACCATTTAGATTATCTACATAGCCTTTATGATGCTTACCATAATGAATTTCCATGGTTTGCTTATCAATAGAAGGTTCCAGGGCATTGGTAGCATAAGGTAGCGGTGCCTGTTTAAAGTCTGCCATTACACACATAGAAATACTTAACAACGCTGACGAGGCAACTACTTTCCCCATTAATCCATTCATCCAATATCTCCTCTATTATTTGTAATGACATCATAATAAGAACTGTTCTTGTTTAATACCTTAATTCCGTAATCGTTTGTCAATGATAAAGCGCAAGAAGCAAAAAACGCCCAGAAATGGACGCTTTTGGTGTAGAAACACATGTTATCAGCTAATTAACTGCTGCACTCAAGGCATCAAGCATGGCTGAGTAGTGAATGACACATTGGGGTGCAAGCGCTTCATATACTTTATCTAATTGAGTTAACGGCGCGCCTACTTCCCATTGTGGAAATACTTCTGCAAGTGCTTCGGTAACATGACCTTCATATTCTAAAGCGTTAAAAATAAGCCCTAAGGTATGAATCGACTCAGCATATTCAATGGCATTAAAGTCAATATGGTGTTTTCTAAATAAACGTACACGGTCTTTTTTATATAAAATCTTTTTTGCCTGAAATGCATTTAAACCAAAAGTAGCCACCGCTGCTGTTTGCATGCCTTGTTCATAGTGTTCATATAAAGCAATAAATGCCTGCTGATAAACCTCGTTTAAGTCAGGTTTATTGGCCGCATATTGATCAATAATGGCTTGCGCTTCTTGATCTAAAGGCTGGGCTTTTAAGTCTTTTAAAATAGCTAAAACTTTGACAGCAGATAACATAGGTTTGTATTCCTAAAAGCTAAGGCTCACCGAATAGTAAACCCAAGTACATCCATCTATTTGCGCGTATTGTCGCACAGCACTTCAGCAATATCACTGCATCTGGATAATAAATATCAAGCCTACTGTGCAAAACCTGACTATAATGGTGCATTCATTTTGTACCTGTTAAAAAAACTATGTCGAACACCTCCAGCACTACACCAGCCATTGTGGGCATCTTGGCACTTTGCCGTATCGGCTTTGAACGTGAATGCGCCACAGAAATTGAACGCTGGCTCGGTGAACGCATGGCTGATGGCTATGTTAAGTTTGAAAAGCTAAGTGGCCAAATTATCTGGATTGGTAAATCTGACATCTGGCCAAAAACCCGCGAACTTATTTTTGCACGTCAGGTGATTAAGCTGATTGATAAAAAACCTTTATATTTTGATGCCAAAAACCGCATTAGCCCTATTTTAAGTGCGCTTGAAGGTCAATCTTATAGCGCTATTTATTTAGATAATACCGATACCAATGACGGCAATAGCATGTCGGATTTGTTTCATCGTCTGCAAAAACCGCTCTTGTCTGCCGCTGGCAAAGCCAATATTTTAAACCGTGACGCCAAGCAACGTGCGCATCTGGTATTTGTTGACGGTACCGAAGCATGGCTTGGGATCAGTGAACCTGGTGAAACCCTGAAATGGCCGATGGGTATTCCACGCTTAAAAATGCCACAGGATGCACCCAGCCGCTCTACCTTAAAGCTGGCTGAGGCCTTTGCTTATTTTATGGATAAAGAAGAACAGGAAGAATGGCTGCGTGAAGGTCTAACAGCAGTTGATTTGGGCGCGTGTCCAGGCGGCTGGACGTATCAGTTGGTAAAACATGGCCTGCAAGTCATTGCGGTAGACAATGGTGCCATGAATGAAAAAGTAATGGAAACAGGTCAGGTTGAGCACATTAAAGCCGATGGTTTTGTATATCGCCCTGAACGGCCAGTACATTGGCTGGTATGTGATATGGTGGAAAAACCAAGCCGCGTGGCACAACTTATGGCAGACTGGCTGGCTGATGGTGACGCAAAACGCGCCATGTTTAACTTAAAACTTCCCATGAAAACCCGTCTGGACGAAGTCGAGCTATGCCGCGATATTATTGAACATCGTCTTCAACAGGCAGGTAAAAAAATTGCTCGATTAGAATTCCGTCAGTTGTATCATGACCGTGAAGAAGTGACGGGTTATTTGGTGTTGCAGTAATTTTGATCGTGGTAGATTACTCTGCTGAATCTCTCAATTTTCAGCAGCGTAATCTACCAACTGCCACTCTGTTCAATGTTCAATGCTCAACAATAAAGTCCTTTAAACACCGTATAGCGATATGCTTTAGCATGCTTATACCTGTGTATCTCAATAAAATTTATATTTTCTAATTACCTCTACAATAGCCTCAGCCCATATTTGATAAGCAACTGCACTAGGATGAAAACCATCTTCCGCCAATGGAATATCGCGCTGCTCCTGCCCTAATGGCCAGATTACTTGCTGCACATGAGGCCAATTCTTGATATGACTTGCCAATCGTTTATTCATTTGCTTGGCATATAAACCCATATGCCAGCGCAATGGCTGCGGTAAACCCGAAAAGAACTGCATGGGCGGCACACTAGACATGAGTAATAGCTGGGGTTTAAATTGGCGTTGAATTTGAATAATGAGTTGATCCTGTAGGGCGATCCATTTATTGGCAGACATAAGCTTGGTCACATCATTCACCCCTACCGAGGTAATTATCACATCAAAAGACTTAGGCTGAATCGTTTTAAGATGCTCAATGACTTGTTGTGTGGTATGACCGCTGGTCGCCTCAAGTTGCCAATCCACTGTGTATTGTTGTGCTAACTGTTCAATGAGCTGACCCGCCAGAGCTTGCTGTTGGGTCTTAACACCAACGCCTGCTGCCGCTGAATCACCAAGTATTAATAGTCTTAGTGGCTGACCAGTACCAATGGTGCCACTTCTAGCGCCAACAGGTTCTGGCAAGCGTACTATGCTCTTTTTAACGCGTTTTCCTTGATAATAAAGAATGGGTGCTAGAGCCAAGGTGAGTAAAGTCAGGCGCATTGTTTTTTGTTAATTAAATGGATAGATAATTACACTATGATATTAACCAAGTAGGGTCAATCTGTAATGTATTTTTCCTACAAGCCTAAAACTTTTATAAATTAAAATAGATACGTCAATTGGCTAAAAATTTGACCATGAAAAAGTCCCTATGCAGGGACTTTCTCGACTAGCGACATACTATGTTAAAACAATTATTGCGCTTCTTTTTCGCGCACTTCGAGCATAGCTCTCAGTCTTGCGACGTGCCTGAGCGATGCTCAGTTATTTGCACGTCTCATATGCGGGAATAAAATCACATCACGGATACTGGCAGCATCAGCAAATAGCATGACTAAACGATCCACACCAATACCCTGACCTGCGGTTGGCGGTAAGCCATACTCTAAGGCTTCGATAAAGTCAGCATCATAATGCATGGCTTCATCATCGCCTGCGTCTTTTTCAGCTACTTGGGCAGCAAAACGCTCGGCCTGATCAATTGGGTCATTTAACTCGCTAAAGCCATTGGCAAGCTCGCGCCCACCAATAAAGAACTCAAATCGATCAGTAATATGCGGATTATCATCATTACGACGTGCCAGCGGTGAAGTTTCTGCTGGATATTCGGTAATAAACGTCGGTTGACGCAATTTGGTCTCTACTGTTTCTTCAAACACAATGGTTTGCAGCTTGCCTAAACCAAAACCAGGCTTCACCTGCTCTTTTAAGGTGTTTTGCACAAAACCAGCCAAAAATTCGCGGTCATTGACCTGATCACGGGTGAGTTCTGGGTTTTGTTCCAAAATAGCATCAACCATGGAAATCTTTTTGTAAGGCCCTTTAAAGCTAAATACTTCGCCCTGATACGGCACATCAGTACTACCCAGAATATCTAATGCGAGCTTTTCCAGCATATTTTCAGTAAGCTGCATCAGGTCTTTATAATCTGCATAGGCCTGATAAAACTCAATCATGGTAAATTCAGGATTGTGCCGCGTGGATACGCCTTCGTTACGGAAATTACGGTTAATTTCAAATACACGTTCAAAACCACCCACCACCAGACGTTTTAAATAAAGCTCAGGCGCAATACGTAAATATAGCTCCATATCTAATGCATTGTGATGGGTTTGGAACGGACGCGCAGCAGCACCACCTGGAATGACATGCATCATGGGAGTTTCTACTTCCATGAAACGTTGTTCGGTAAGGAATGCACGAATACCCGCGACCACTTTGGCACGAATCTCAAATGTTTTGCGGGTGTCGTCATTGACCATTAAATCAAGATAACGCTTGCGATACTTCATTTCGGTATCGTTTAGGCCATGAAACTTATCAGGTAGAGGGCGTAATGATTTGGTTAATAGTTCAAAATGCTCAATATGAACATACAAATCGCCTTTACCTGAACGTCCGATATAGCCTTCAACAGCAATAATATCGCCCAAATCCAGACCTTTGATACTGGCTAACACTTCCTGGTCTAATTCTTTGCGCGCAACATACAACTGGATGCGTCCTGTCATGTCCTGAATCACAATAAATGACCCACGATTTAACATGACTCGCCCAGCCACTTTGACATACACACGCTCGGCACTGTCAATGGCTTCTTTGCTTTGCTCAGCAAATTGTTCTTGTAAATCCTGAGCGTAATGTTCACGCTTAAATGTATTTGGCCAAGGGCTAATTCCTTTTTCCCTGGCATTTTCTTCAATGCTCTTGAGCTTGGCATGACGCTGTGCAATTAAGTCGTTTTCGGAAACCATATCCTCAGCAGCTACATTTTCAGAAGCATTGCTGTTAGAAACTGTATTTGCTGGATTGGTTTGTTCAGAAGTGGATTGACCTTGTTGCGTCATCATCTGCCCCTTAAATTAATGTTATGCAGTGAAAAATTAAGGCACTGATAATAGCAGAAAAACCCTGGCTTTTCGTACTTGCTGCATTCGCCATGCTTCGATTATTAAGTTTTTATAACTTTCACGTACAGCCGCTACGTTAAAGCACGGGTATTAACCTGAAACCCTCATAAGCTACACAGGAGCAACAGCTTCAACCTGTTTTTTATACCGAACAGGAATTGTGCGCTTATGACAAGTACTGGCAGTATAAAACCTCTTGTAGATAAGCCATTATTGTTACAACAACATAATAATTGCCCAGACCTGAGGATAGAATACATGCGCGCATTAACTTATCACGGTGCTAAGGATGTTCGAGTTGAGACAGTTGCAGATCCTGTGATTCAGGAACCAGATGACGTTATCCTAAGAGTTACTGCTACTGCTATTTGTGGCTCTGATTTACATTTATATCGCGGAAAAATTCCTGCTACCAAACATGGTGATATTTTTGGGCATGAGTTTATGGGCGTCGTAGAAGAAGTAGGGCCTGAAGTCACTCAGGTGAAAAAGGGTGACCGTGTCATTATTCCTTTTGTCATTGCCTGTGGTCACTGCTTTTTTTGTGAACATGACTTGACTGCTGCATGTGAAAACACCAACCCCGATCGCGGTGCCATTATTAATAAAAAACAAATTCCGCCAGGTGCTGCCCTATTTGGTTATAGTCATTTATATGGTGGCGTGCCAGGCGGACAAGCTGAATATGTGCGTGTACCTAAAGGAAATGTAGGGCCATTTAAAGTGCCAGGTTCATTGTCTGATGAAAAAGTGTTGTTTTTGACTGATATTTTGCCCACAGGATGGCAAGCCGCAGTGAATGCACAGGTTAAAAAAGGCTCAAGTCTGGCCATTTATGGCGCAGGTCCTGTTGGCTTAATGGCAGCTGCCAGTGCCCGTTTGCTGGGCGCTGAGCAAATTTTTATGGTGGATCACCATGAGTATCGCTTGCAATATGCCCAGGAAACTTATGGGGTAATTCCTGTCAACTTTGATAAGGTCGATGCTGCCGAATACATTATTAGTCAAACCAAAGGCCAGCGCGGTGTCGATGCCGTAATTGATGCCATTGGTTTTGAAGCCAAAGGCAGTTTAATTGAAACCGTATTAACCAACTTAAAACTGGAAGGTTCAAGTGGTGCAGCCTTACGTCAATGTATTGCTGCGGTGCGCCGTGGTGGCGTGGTCAGTGTGCCAGGTGTGTATGCAGGCCCGATTCATGGCTTTTTATTTGGCGATGCGTTTGATAAAGGGCTTACTTTTAAAATGGGGCAAACGCATGTGCATCACTTTTTACCACAGCTTTTAGAGCATATTGAAAACGGTGATTTAAACCCTGAAATTATTATCACCCATCGCATGAAGCTAGAAGATGCTGCCGAGGGTTATCGTATCTTTGAGCAACGTGAGCAAGATTGCCGTAAAGTCATTTTAACGCCTTGACTTTAATACATTGATTTTAAATCTCTAACCTTAACTTTAACATTGCACATTTTACAGCTTTTTGTTTTACCCATCTTTTGCTTTACTCACATAGTCATGCTGATTATTCAGGATGACTATTTTTTTGCGCGAGATTAAGGACTGTATGCAGAAAATCACACCATCATTTGTCCAGTCTATCTCAGATAATCAACCTTAATAGTCAATTATTATTTTGATTGGTGGACAATCTGCCGTTAAACATTAAATAATGCCCAGTCTTTTACGCAACGGATTATTGATATGAAAACCCCTTTGTATCTGGATGATTTACATATTGGCGATCGCTTTAGCAGTGCCACCTATACCTTAGAAAAAGACAAGCTATTTGAGTTTGCCAGCGAATATGACCCGCAGCCGTTTCACCTTGATGATGATTTTGCCAAAGATACCTTGTTTAATGGTCTTGCCGCCAGTGGCTGGCAAACCGCATCCATTACCATGAAGCTATGGACGCAAACGCTGAATGTTGCTAATGGCCTCATTGGTATTGATTGCCATTTAAAATGGCCAACCCCGACGCGCGCAGGCGATACTTTAAGAGTGGAAGCAGAAATTATTGATATTCAACACTCTAAAAGTAAACCCAACATGGGTATTGTGACTTATCACAGCCTCACCAAAAACCAACACGATCAGGTAGTACAAGATACCACCACCAAAATTGTAGTATTTAAAAGAAAGTCTTCGTGAATGAACACTTGACCAATAAAGCTACAGAATGCACTCGACAAATGATCCATAGCCCGTTAACTTGTGCCAGATTTAGAGTGATTACTCGGTTTTTGGTGTTTTAGACTGTTTTTTTGGTGTTTTAGCGTTTTAAATGCGCCTGCGCAGTGGCACAATTTAAACCCATTGCCCCCACGTATTTTGTAGGCCAGGCGCGACCGTTTTGGAGAAGAGAATGAAGAAGTATCAATGTATCGTATGTGGCTGGATTTATGATGAAGCCGAAGGCTGGCCGCAAGATGGCATTGCACCAGGTACCAAATGGGAAGATATTCCTGAAGACTGGACTTGCCCAGATTGTGGCGTGTCCAAAATAGACTTTGAAATGATCGAAGTTTAAATAAATCCCTAGAGCCATGCCCAACCATCAGTGCATGGCTTTTTTATGCGTTTATTAATTTTATTGTGGGAGAATTGCAGATGAATCCGATTGTCATTGTTGGCTCTGGTATGGCTGGCTACACCTTGGCACGCGAGTTTCGTAAGCTTGATAGCGCAACGCCAGTGGTGATGATTAGCGCGGATGACGCGGTCAATTATGCAAAACCTACTTTATCTAACGCATTGGTGGGCAATAAACATCCAGACCAGATTGGACTTGGTGATTGTGCAAAAATGAGTGCGCAGCTTAATATTAATATTTTGCCGCACACCACTGTGAGCCATATCGACTGTAACAACCATCAGTTGGTGTTAAAGCAGCAAAATGGTACTGAAACTACCCAGCCCTACAGCAAACTGGTTTTGGCAGTAGGTGCCAACCCAATTCGTTTACCCATTGAAGGCAATGCTGCACAAGATATTCACGTGGTCAATTGTCTGGCAGATTACCGTACTTTCCGTGAAAATTTATCCCTGCGCAACGACAAACGCGTGTTGCTATTAGGGGCAGGTTTAATTGGTTGTGAATTTGCCAATGACCTTAAAAGCACTGGCCATGAAGTGACTGTAGTAGATATTGCGCCACAACCTTTAGGCCGCCTGTTGCCTGCACCAACTGCTCAAGCATTTCAGGCAGGGCTTGAAGGCATTGGGATTCGCTTTGCCTTAAATATTACTGTGCAGCGCATTGAATGTATCAATAATGACTACCATGTGACATTAACCGATGGCACTGCACTTGTGGTAGATATTGTATTGTCTGCTATTGGCCTGCGACCAAATCTGGAGCTGGCTCAGGCTGCCAATATTCAAACCAGTCGCGGCATTGCGGTAGATAGCTTACTTCAAACTAGCCAGTCCGACATTTATGCCCTGGGTGATTGCGCGGAAGTAGAAGGTCATTTGCTGCCCTACGTGATGCCATTAATGCAACAGGCACGCGCATTGGCAAAAACCCTGTCAGGGACAGCTACCCTGGTACACTACCCTGCCATGCCAGTTGCAGTCAAAACCCCTGCGGCACCACTTACCGTATTGCCTGCACCTCTTGATGTATCAGTTAATTGGGAAACTGAGAGCTTTGAGGATGGCATGATTGCCACAGCACTTGATGAAGCAGGCACATTGCGCGGTTTTGTATTATTAGGCGCAACCGCTGCCAAACAACGCATGGCATTGACCAAACTGGTGCCAGACCTTTTGCCTGCAACCAGTGCCTAAGCGAAGTAAGTTATAAGCAGGTTATAATTCATCAGTAACTGCTTTTTTTAGCAAAACTTTATAAGAGCAAGCTTATTGTAAAAATAGCCTTGCTCTTATTTTTTAAAAGCTGAGCATGAATAATTAAAAGTATTTGACTCCGATTCTATCCTCTTTCTTTATTTTTATCTATTTTAAGCAATGAAGCATTTAGCTTCACTTTACAATACACAGGCATGTTCTGTTGAGTGTTGTCTAGGTTATTCTTGGTTCAACAGCCCCTAAACATCGACTTAAAATAATGGGCGTGACCGTTCAGTAAAAAGTGTGCTAAAACCGTTAAAATATCTTATGATAGTAAAATCTGACAATTTGGATTGTCACTAAACGAGTAAAATGGGTTAACACATGAATGCAATCAGCAACTTAAAACCGTCTCAATACAATGCCCTCATGCAAGAAAGCCAGATTGATATTGGCAATGACATCAAGCTGCATGTTGAAATTGGTGGTATGGAAAACGGCAACGACAATCAGGAAACTATTTTACTGATTATGGGTTTGGGTGCACAAATGCTGATTTGGCCCGACTATTTTTGTGAAGCTTTAATCAATGCTGGTTATCGGGTGATTCGTTTTGATAATCGGGATATTGGCTTATCCAGTAAAATTCGTCATAAAGGCCCGCGCTTAAATCAGTTAAAACTAATGGGGCGATTTACACTGGGTTTGCCTAATGATGGCGCACCGTATACCCTATATGACATGGCAGAAGATGCCAGCAATTTAATGGATGCTTTACAGCTTGAAAAAGCACATGTTATTGGTGCCTCTATGGGCGGCATGATTGCTCAAATTCTGGCAGCCAAATATCCACAGAAAGTACAAACCCTAAATTTACTATTTACCAGTAATAACCGTGCCTTTTTACCACCGCCATATCCCAAGCAGTTTTTAAGCCTAATTGGTCGTCCGAAGTCTACTGATGAAGAAGGCATAGTGGCACACTCAATCAAACTGTTTACCAATATTGGCTCGCCTGGTTATGTCAACTCTGAAGAAGCACAAGAAACCGCACGCAAACTGTATCGCCGTAGCTTTCACCCTGCTGGCGTGATGCAGCATTTTCTGGCAATACTATGTACTGGCTCTTTAACCGATATTGACCACCAAATTAAGCAACCGACTGTGGTAGTGCATGGTAGTAAAGATCGTTTGTTGCCGCCATCGCATGGTCGTGCAGTGGCCAAAGCCATTAAAGGTGCCAGATTTGAGCTGATTGATGGGATGGGACACGATATTCCGCAATTCTTTGTGCCCCAATTGGTAAAATTATTCACACAAAATATTCAAACACAGGTGAAGTAAACACATGGCGGCTCTTCCTTCACTACGACAGCTTTCTTATTTGGTGACGTTGTCTGAAACATTGCACTTTACTGAAGCAGCACGACGTTCGTTTGTGACTCAGTCCACGCTATCTGGCGGGATTATGGAATTGGAGCGTTTGCTCGGCGGTGTGTTGGTTGAGCGTGATCGCCAAAATGTTCGCTTAACCCCGCTTGGTGAAGAAGTGGTACGCCGTGCGCGCTTTTTGCTGGCCGATGCGCAAGATTTAATGCGCTTAAGCCGCGAAATGAGTGAGCCATTTACGGGTGATTTGCATTTTGGCGTTATTCCAACGATTGCGCCCTTTGTGTTGGCACCGCTAATTAAAGTCATTCAACAACAAATGCCGCGCTTAAAATTATTTTTGCATGAAGTGCAAAGTGAGCAAGCGATTGAACGACTGGAACATGGCACACTGGATATTGTGCTACTGGCACTACCGTTTGACACACGTAATTTAATGGTGCAGGAATTACGCGACGAGCCTTTATGTCTGGTGTACCATCAGGCCGATGAAAGCTGTGCCAAGGCAAACAGTATGCAAGACCTGGATTTGTCCCGTTTGTTATTGCTAGAAGAAGGCCATTGCCTGCGTGAACATACCTTAAGTGCCTGTTCAATTAGTGAGCTGAAACGTGAAAACAATAGCTTATCTGCCAGTAGCTTGCCAACGCTGATCCAGATGGTGCAAGCGCAGCTTGGCTTTACCTTGTTGCCTGCCATTGCCCTAAACTCGGGCATTTTAACTGGTCAGAGTCAGCTTAAGGTCAAATCAATTGAACAAGCACCGATGCGTACTTTAGCCCTGCTTACCCGTAAAAGTACCCCGTTACAGGCGGAATTTAAGCAATTGGCACAGATTATTACGCCTCTGGTTCACTAAGCCTTTCTTGTGTGACTTTCTGAATCAATCTTTCATACTTTTATATATTAAATCCAATCAAAAAGGGCATCTATTAAAGATGCCCTTGGCTTAACCAGATTTATTTAGCCAATACAATTACCAGCTAAAACCGACACCCACACCGCCTGAGCTTTCATCCTGAGTAAAAGCACCGCCCACGCTAATGCTGGCATTGTTACTAATTACGCGCTGATAACCCACCGACACTGCTTGCTCAGAGCCTTGCACCCCAGCACCGACGCCAATACGGTTTTGTCCCTGTAGTCCCGATGTACTGGTAGCCATACTCATCATGGCGGCCGTCATGGCACCCTGACGATCAAAACGTTCATTGATTTTTCCAAACCGACGTTCATTTTGATACTGATAATTCTGCAAGCTATCATTTAACACCGCCAGTTTACTGTCAGTATAGGTTTGTGCAGTTTGAACAGCCTCAGCTTTGCTGCTATTCATTTGCTTAACATTGACTGCATCGGTATCTTCTACACCAGCAGCCACATGGATCACCTGACGCTCCTTGCCAGTTGCCCCAACTGATACGGTATTGTCACGCTCAGCGGCTGAGTCATTGCCTAGTACCACTGCATTTTTGGCACTGGTGTTGACGTTATTGCCCAGTACAAAAGTGTTGTCAGCAGTGATGGTGTTGTCATTCCCTACCGCATAGCTGGCATTGCCGTTCACCACGTTAGGGTCACCAAAGGCACCTGAAGCGTTACCCTGTACCTTGTTGCCTTTACCAACCACGGTATTGGATTCACCTGTGGCCTGTGCACCTGCACCAATCACGGTGTTATAGCCGCCATTGGCCTGTGCGCTATCACCAATGGCAATGGCACCTGTACTGGTCGCCTGAGCTGCATGGTCCTGACCATTTTCAGCACCATTGATACTCAACATTTTATTTTTAGCATCCATGGTGTTTTTGAGTTCAACGACTTGTTGGTCGGTATAGCCTTGAGCTGCGGTTAAGGTGTCAGTTGCTTTTTGGTCAGTATAACCTTTGGCGTCAGCTAAAGTCGCTGCTGATTTTTGATCAGTGTAACCTTTGGCATCATTTAAGGTGCTGGCTGATTTTTGGTCAGTATAACCTTTGGCATCCGTCAGGGCATTGGCTGCTTTCTGGTCGGTATAGCTTTTGGCATCGGTTAAGGTATTGGCTGCCTGTTGGTCAATATAGGCTTTGGTATCTGCCGTTTGTTGGTCGGTGTAGCCTTTGGCATCGTTTAATGCACTGGCTGCTTTTTGATCGGTGTAGTCTTTGGCATCGGCAAGGTTAGTGGTGGCTTGCTGTGACAAGCTGCTTACCTTGTCGTTTAAACCATCCAGACTTTGATCTACTGCTGTAAATGCACTGCCCACATCACGATAAGCCTTATTTTGAATCTGGTAGCTTGGTGCAACAAATTGTCCATTAGTGATGGCAGCACCACCGCCTAAAGAGGTCAGCATGTGATTGGTGGTGGTGGTGACCCGGCTATCCAGGGTGGTGAGTTTGGTTTCATTACTGCCCACACGACCATCCAAAGCGCTAATATCCGCTTCTGCGGTATCTACACGTCCAGTGACTGTGTTCAGGTCAGTTTGCGAGGCTTTAGTTGCTAAACCAGTGCTTGCATCATTAACCTGATTATTTAAGGTGGTCAAATTGCTGTTGGTGGTATTTAGGTCGGCCTGTGCTGCCTTGGTGGCTACGGTGTCGTTGGTGGCTTGTAGTTGACGGCCAGTGACAGCATCCGTTGAGGTGGTGCTTAAGGTCGCATCTTGCAGGTTAGACAGTTTGGTGCCACTCTGCCCAGCTAAAGTAATCTGGTCTTTAGCAGCACTGTCATAAATGACTGCATTACCGCTTAATCCACCTAAACCACTTTGTAAATTGGCAATATCACTCTCATTAATTGTGACTCGATCATCAATAGCAGCCACTGTGCGATCAACCCCGTTAATGCGGGTATCTACGCCATCAATACGGTCATTGATTGTACCCACTTCGGTGGTAATGTGGTTATTTAAGGCGCCAACTTCTGTAGTAATACGGCTATCCACAGTATGCAGTTGTTTACCCGTCACTACTTCATTAGACGTTGCACTAACCTGACCGTCGGCTACACCGCTAATTTTATTGCTGCTGCCATCAATGACCACATTACCTGTTTTAAATGAAGCGGCCTGTACCTGTCCGCTAAAGACGGGGGCATTAACCAGGTTGGTTTTAAAGGTATTGCTGGTCGCGTCATAGTCAACCGTGGTGTTGGTGCCGTTAGCAAAGGTTAAGGTATCGCCCAGTGCCAGTGTATCTTCAGTCTTGGTATTAGCGCGGACTTTTAAGCCTTTTTGTGCGGTGGTTAAAGCGGTGTCGGCTGTGCCTTGTGCGGTAGTGACATTGGCATTGGTGGTTTTTAATTGGGCAAAGTTCACCGCATCACCATCATCAACCCCTGCTTTTAAGTTGCTAATGGTGGTTCCATTTGCACCGCCTGCCAAGGTAATCTGGTCTTTTGTAGCACTGTCATAAATGACGGCATTTGCAACAGTACTGTCTACGCCGTCAATGCGTGTACCAATATTAGTGATTGCGGTTTCGTTCGTACCAACTCGCCCATCTAAACTAGTGATGTTGCTCTGCGCTGTAGCCAAGCTAGTTTCGGCAGTTCCCAATCGTGTATCCAATACACCGATGGTGGTATTCGCTGTACCCAAATCAGTCTGTAAGTTACCAATATTGGTTTCAGCAGTACTTACCCGACCGTCTAAGGCACTCACATTGCTATTGGTTGTACTCAAGTCAGTTTGCAGCGTGCTGATGTTACTGTTGGCAGTGCCTAGGTCGGTTTGCAAGGTACCGATGCTGTTTTCAGCAGTACCTACACGCCCATCAAGCGCACTAATATTATTGATATTAGTGGTGATGTTCCCTTCATTAGTAGTCACACGACCGTCTAATGCAGTTAAATCAGTTTGCGATGCCTTAGTAGCAAGCCCTGTGTTGGCATCATTCACTTGGTCATCTAGAGCACTAAAGATCGTTAAATCAGTTTTTAAATCTAATTGTCCTTTATTCACTGCATCAGTGGTGTTTGTACCTGCTTTCACATTAGTAATGCGTTTTTCTGCCCCTGCTTTACCAACTGATACCGTATTGGCTTCGTCGGCAACTGCGCCAGCACCCAGCGCAACACTGTTATCCGCATAGGCTTTGCTTTCTGCACCAATTGCTGTGGCTTTATCGCCAAATGCTGTGGAGCGTGAGCCAATCGCTTGAGCTTGCTCACCAATAGCAATGGCGCCGCCTGCCAGGGTGGACATGAATACTCTAGAGAGTTCATCCTGAGTGATGTTTTTACCGCCCAGTGTCCATTGAATATCACTAGGATCGGTGTCATCCACTTGGACATCCAGGCCATCAATTTTGGTAATCATGTTCGTTTGCGGGTCAAACTCTACAATACGACCGCTGATCTCAGTGGCCTGTTGTAGCGGCTGACCTGGGTCATAATCCATCAGTGCGCCACCCATGACTGCACTGCCATTGCCAATCGCGGTACCACCCACGCCCACAGCACTACTCATTTCTCCAAAGGTACTATTCAGATTACCTACCGCACTACTCGACTCACCGAATGTAGTGTTCTGATACCCTACCGCGCTACTCTTATTACCCCGTGCATCATTGTTATAACCCACCGCACTGCTATAATCACCCGATGCGCTCGCTCTCACCCCTACAGCAAGCGAATCTGCTCCTGTTGCACCATCGTTATTGGCATTACTGCCTGTGCCTGTCTGGGTTGAATTAACGCTATAATATTTTACTGCTGGAATGGCTGCAATCTGGGTATCCACATAACCCTTATTGGCGGCATCGGTGGCTTTGGTTGGTGTTGCCACATTGGTAATACGTTTTTCTGCACCAGCACGCCCCACTGAAATAGTGTTGGCTTCATCAGCTAGAGAGTTATTGCCAATTGCAGTGGCACCCTCAGCCTTAGCTTGACTATTACTGCCAAAAACACTGCTAGAGTTACCTGATGCCGTGTTGCTTGCTCCATATGCAGAACTTGCATCCCCAGAAGCAATATTTTTGAACCCAACTGCACTGCTGGCCAAGCCAGAAGCGTTATTAATAACCCCTATCGCACTACTTGCAATCCCTGCTGCGCTATTGAGCTTTGTATTATTTATAGAACCTCTAATATAGCTTACAAATACCTGCTTGGCCGCATCACTCAAATTGGATTGCCCATTAATGGACACAATCATCTCAGGGGTAAGCTCAGACGTAAATGCTGACACATTATCTGGTAAATTGGTGACTATTTTAAAACCTTCAAAGGACAACTCTTTTATTGCATATGTATACATCTCGGTGTAATGAGCGGCCAAGCCACTACCCACGGCGGCACTGCCAGCACCACTGGCCGTGTTTAGAGTTCCCATTGCAATGCTATTAAAACCCGATGCGGTGTTGTTCACCCCACAGGCGATTGCATGTATACCTGTGGCAGTCGAATCAAGTGAACCTGATCCTGTTGTGGTACAAACCAATCCTGCCCACGCATTTGCGCCCGAAATAGCCGCCATACAAAGCACTAGACTTTTTAATAACAAAGGTTGAAATATCAGACCGCTCATTGAACCTTGCTGGCTTGCTGGCTGGTTACTCTCCAGCGTTACACTACCTGTCGTGTTATCGCTTTTGCCTGCACTTTTAGCCTGCTCTGATACCACCACCATTTGCCCTAGTTTTTCGCTCCAGATTTTTTTAAAGATGTGGTTCATGGGTGTTTCCTGTACAAAAATGGTTATTTTTTAATTAAAGGACAAAACAAACCCTCTGGACACCCCTAAAAATGGGTGTTTTATATATTTTTATCCTATTATTTATCATATTTAAGCCCATATCCTTAATTTCAGGGGTAGGCAAAGCACAAGGCTTTTTTTAAGCTGGTCAAATCTTATGGTGTTGAAGGATATATCCGTGCCCGATGCCAACTTTACTCTGCCAAGTCCGGTACTGGTATTAGAAGATGACCCGAGTATGCAGCAGCGTCTTGTTGTTGTATTACAGCAACTGGGTTACCCAATGGACAGCCTGTGCCTTGCGCAAACACTGGCACAGGCCATGCATCTTCTGGCCAATCAGCCTATTGCACTGGCTTTAGTGGATTTCGGCTTGCCCGATGGCAATGGGCTAGAATTTATTGAAGCGTTGCGCAAGGCTGACCCGAGTAGCCTGATACTGGTCATTTCAGCCTGGAGCACGCAAGACACTATTTTAAGTGCTATTCAGGCAGGGGCAACTGGTTATGTGCTTAAAGAACGTGACGATATCGAAATTAGCCTGTCCATTAAAAGTATTATGCGCGGCGGCGCACCGATTGACCCGTTTATTGCCCAGCAAATTTTATCGCAACTGGTATTTAATATGCCTGATTCTCAAGCACCCGTTACAGAGCCAGTCGTGGCGTTATCGCCCAAGGAACTGGAAATTTTGCAACTGGTAGCACAAGGTTTAAGTAATCGTGAAATTGCCGAGCATTTTAGTTTGTCGCGCTATACGGTAGAAGGACATATCAAAAATATTTACCGCAAACTGTCGGTAAACAGCCGCAGCAAGGCCATTCATACTGCCCGCAGCATAGGATTATTATGAGTCGGTTTTTGCCATTACTGTTTACATTGCTATTTGTCTGGCTAGGTATTATAAGTACGATAAATAATAGTTATGCTGCTATTGCGGATCCAGCCAATACAGAATCTGGCAGCGTTTGGTGTACAGCACAGGTTGAGTCGGTTGAGGTTGCCAAGGCAGTAGGGACCAATGGCATACAACGTCCACAGCAAGGCTGGCAAAAAACCACCTTGCCTGACCACTGGGAAACGCGCTGGCATGATTATACTGGCAGTGCATGGTACAAAATTATCTGGCAATACCACTGCCCGAGCCATCAAAAAACCCCTGTTAGTCTGATCATTAATTCAATCAATATGGCAGGGCAGGTTTATATTAATGATGAGCTATTATGGCAAGACCAGTCACTGGTAGAGCCATTATCACGTAGCTGGAATATGCCACGGCAATGGCAACTGCCTGCATCAATTTTAAAAGATGGTGAAAATATTTTATGGGTGCGCGTAGTCGGTGTGGCTTGGCAGCAGCCAGGCTTGGGCAAAACCATGCTTGCACCCCTGCCACTTGCCGTGCAGCACTTTGAAAAATTCTGGTATGAGCAGCGCGTACTGCATTTTTTTAATCTTACTTTTTCACTTACGCTTGGCCTTTTGGCATTTCTGGTCTGGTTATTTCACCGTGAAGAAAAAGCCTTTGGCTGGTTTGCCTTAACCTCACTGCTCTGGGTGCTGTTTATTTATAATGTGGTGATGGTACACACGCCTTTTGGGCTAAGCACCTTGCAGATTGCCCGCATAAATATGGTTTTGCTTTTTGCTTATGGGGTTTGTGTCTGTTTATATGCCTGGCGATTTGCGCATCAATATTTTCCACGTATTGAGCGATTATTATTTAGTTTGCTGTTTCTGGCGGTAATCAATGCCATATTTATCCCTGATGAATATATTCACTACTTTCTTACTGTTACTTTTTCTGTAGCGACGCTCATTTTATTAATCAATTTTATAACCTTTCCATGGATTGCCTATCGCACCAGACAGCCAGAGTCCTATCTGCTGGCTGTGGTATTTGTCTTTTATCTGCTCATTGCTGTACATGATATATATTTTCTTGTTACCAAGCCCGATAGCAACCCCCTAACACCCTATACTGCGCCACTTACTACGTTAACTATTGCCATTATTCTGGCTTGGCGGCTGGCCAAAAATGCACGGCATATTCAGAAATTTAACCAGACGCTCAAACATGAGATAGACTCTGCCCGACAAGAGCTGAGCTTGTCTTTAAATAACCAGCATCAATTGGCACTTAAAAACACCAAACTGCAAGAAAGGATTCACCTTGCCCATGATTTGCATGATGGTCTGGGCGGCTCAATCGTACGCGCCATGCTAATGGTGGATCAAAACCATACTAACTTAAGTAATCAACAGTTTTTATCCATATTAAAACTATTACGTGATGATTTACGTCAGGTGATTGATAGTGGCTCAAGTATGGGTGCAAAACTACCCGATACGCCTATTTTATGGGGCGCCCCTGTGCGGCACCGCTTTATTCAATTATTTGATGAGCTGGATATTCAGTCCCGCTGGAATTTTCCGCCGCAATGGCAAGCCAAACCTACACCGCTACAGTGCTTAACCTTGCTGCGGGTGGCTGAAGAAGCCCTGACCAATGTGATTAAACATAGTCAGGCCAATAATGTACAGGTGAGTTTATATTACCCGCAACATAATCAATTGCTGCTTGAGATTGAAGATAATGGCGTGGGGTTTGATGTAGAAGCCATTCAACAATCAAATATAAGTATTGGGCTAAGAAGTATGCAAATTCGGGTTAAGCGAATTGGTGGGCAGCTCGATATTGTTTCACAAGCTGGCAGAACCTGTTTAATGGTCATTTTGCCTTTAGCCAGTGAGCAACCCGCCCATTAAGTATTGAATGTATCTAGTAATAGCTGCTGCGCTGTATGTGGTGGCTCTCCCTTAGTAGGGTTAATCCGCTGCCACATGCCACTGCCATCGAGTGCCCAGGCCTGCTGATTGTCTTGCAAATAATTAAACAGGCCTTGCTGAATAATGCGCTGCTTTAACTCCAGATTTTCTATGGGAAAACAAACCTCAATGCGTGAAAACATGTTGCGCGCCATCCAGTCTGCGCTGGCACAGTAAACCCGTGGCTCCCCGCCAGCGTTTAAAAAATAAAACACCCGCGTATGCTCCAAAAACTGCCCCACAATAGAGCGCACACGAATATTGTCTGATAAGCCAGCCACCTGTGGGCGTAAGCAGCAAATAGAACGAATGATTAAATCAACTTTTACCCCATGCTGTGAGGCTGTATACAAGGCATCAATAAGTTGCGGTTCGGCCAGTGCGTTGGCTTTGATAATAATATGTGCAGGCTGTCCTGCTTGCGCCTGTTTAATTTCATGCGCAATAAAATCTAATAGGGTTGAGTGTAAATTAGCAGGGGCTAATAATAGTTTTTTCAAAGATCGTATAGGATTACCATTAATCAAGTATGCAAAAATTTGTGCTACATCTTTGCTCAGTGCTGTATCGGCACTCAGCAAGCCATAATCGGTATAAAGACGGGCATTGACTGCATGATAATTGCCTGTGCCCAAATGCACATAAGAAACTAGTTGCTGCTGTTCGCGCCTTGTAATAAATAGTATTTTGGCATGCACTTTATTGCCTGTATTTATAGCAATGACTTGAACGCCTGCATGTTGTAATGCTTTAACAATCTGGATATTATTTTTTTCATCCTGACGAACACGTAGCTCAACAATAACAGTCACTTGCTTGCCATTTTTTGCAGCATGGATCAATTGCTGCACGATTTGCGAGTTGCGCCCGCTACGATATAAGGTTTGCTTTATTGCGATTACTTGTGGGTCATGTGCCGCAGCTCGCAGCAAATGAATCACGGGTTCAAACGAGTCAAATGGGTGGTGTAATAAAATATCCTGCCGTTTAATTTGCGCAAAAATATTCTGGCATGCCTCTAAAGCAGGCGATAGATAAGGTGTAAATGCTGCGTATTTTAATGGTACTTTTTCTAATAGTTGATTTTGCAATGCCTGTTCTTTTAGGACAGGCGGTTGATATAAAGTCGTCAGTTGCGTTAAATCTATAATCCCGTTAATTGTATAAAGCTGCGCCTCACTTAACCTCAAAGCCTGCAATAAGTACTGCGTCATTGCAGTTGGGCAGCCTTGCTCTATTTCCAAACGTACGGCTTGCCTGGGTTGCCACGCTGCTACATCCAAATCTACTAAGTCCGAATTTGCCAAATTTAAATCTGTCAAACCTGAGTCTGGCAAAATCGTACCATGGTTTTGATACGCTTGATAAGTCACCCGAAAAACACCACAGTCAGTGACTTGCCAGCCTACCAATAGCTCAGTGATATATGCCTGAATGAGTGTGGTGAGCGGTATATATTGCATTGCAATGGCAGGTACATGTTTGGCATTTGGTAATAATATGAATTGCGCTAACGTACTGGGCACAGACACCACTGCCCATGCGGTTGATGGCGCAACGCTGGCAGATGCGTTTACCTGCCCTGTTATGAATACATGAAGTGCTTTATTGGTTAAATTTGAAAAATACTTAGTTCGCTTATCTGTTGTGCCATCAAAAAAAACAGGCTGAAGTTGTGGTAGCACTTGCTGTATAAAATAATTTTCTGCCCAAATAGCTTGCTCAGGGCTTAATTCTTTCTGGCTTAAAATATGAATGTGGTGGTGTGCCAATAATGGCAATATTTGCTGGTTTAAAATGTCGTATTGATGGCTTACGGCAGCATGAGTGGTATTAAAAATTTGATTTAAAACGGCTGTATCTATAATGGTATCAGCGGGTGGATCAGTGATTTTATTGCATTGCGGCAACAACCTGGCGACATGCACTTCAAAAAATTCATCTAAATTGCGTGCAAAAATAATTAAAAAATTTAAGCGTTCAAGTAAAGGATGCGCAAGATCAACCGCCTGCGCCAATACCCGCAAATGAAAATCCAGCAACGATAATTCAGCATTGATATAACGGCCATCACCTCTGTGCCGACTATGGGCTATTTCCTGCCGTTCTACCATCAATACAACCAGACCATTAACTGTGTTTTAATTATTCGCGAAATCATCAGCTCAATTTTAAACTTAGTTCTGTTTAGGCAATCTGACATGTCCCATATAGCGTTGGATGCGTGCTTTACGTGCCTGTACTTTTCGGTCACGCGGATGATCCTGATAATACTTTGGGTTAGGTAAGTAAGCGGCTAACTGCGCGGCTTCACTTTTACTTAAATTGGCGGCTGACTTGCCAAAATAATACTGTGCGGCAGCTTCTGCACCATAAATACCTTTGCCAAACTCCACGCTATTGACATACACCTCTAAAATTCGGTGTTTGCTCCACAGGCGTTCCATCATCCATGTGGCAACGGCTTCCTGCCCTTTTCTGATATAAGAACGTTGATTAAATAAAAATAAATTTTTGGCCAACTGCTGGCTGATGGTTGAACCACCTGCCACCACCTCGCCTTTTTTCTCATTACGTGACAGTGCAAACTCAATGCCATCCCAGTCAAAGCCTGAATGGTCAATAAATTTTGCATCTTCGCCAGCAATTAAAGCACGTTTTAGATTATCACTGATGCGATTACTGTCTTTCCACTCATGGCGAATTGCAGGTTGACTATAACTCCATTCATAAATGCGCATAAACATAGAGCGTTCAACAGGCTGGTATTTCCACCAGACCAGACTTGAAAAAATCCACAGTTGAATGAGTAAAAATAGTGACACTACCACCAAAGCAGCGCGTGCAATAAATGCCTTCATAATGCCATAATAAAAAATACAGTTGCGGCATGCTATCAAAGCGTTAAATTTTACTCCAATGTTTTTCGATGGCTTAAATACGTTATATTCAATTTCTGCTCCCATCAAACCGCTTTTGAAGGTTTTGTCCACGTATGAATGAATATTTAATAAAACAACCATTACGCTATTGGTGGCTCACCGCGCTACTCATTATTATCAATGTAGGACTTTTTGCCGTTCAGGTATTGCAAGGTGTCAGTCCAACCGATCCTAGCGTGATGGATTTAATTCATTGGGGTGCGGATTTTGCACCACTTACCTTAACCACTGAAAACTGGCGATTGCTGAGCAGTATGTTTTTGCATATTGGTATTGTTCATTTGCTGGTGAATATGTGGGCACTGTATTTATTTGGCACCTATGCAGAGTTTTATTATCGTCGCGCATGGTATGTGGTGATTTATGTGCTGGGCGGCATTATGGGCAACCTGTCCAGCAATTTTGTGAGTGTGCAAGATGCGGCTGAGTTTTTGCAATCACCCAGTCAAGAAGCAATTCAACGTCTGGTGCCATCAGTTGGTGCTGGTGCATCAGGTGCGATTATGGGTTTAGGCGGTGCCTTACTTATTGCAGCACTTTGGCCAAAAGCAGACCTGGAACTTAAATACCGCCTTAATAAAAATGCTCTAATCATGCTCATGCTACTTAATTTAGGCTTAGGTCTATTTGTGGCTGGCATTAATAATGCCGCGCATTTGGGTGGATTTTTGGCGGGTGCGGCATTGGCAATTGGCTATCGAATTAGTTTATACATGGGCATTTCAGCAAAATATGTCTTTCAAATTTTTATTGCCTTAGCAGTGTTGTTTTTGGCATTTTATATCGATACTTGGCTGATTGAAAAAGCACAGCACATGTTAGAATTTTGGTCAAAATTTATCATCATGCAATAAAGCACTCTCATTAAATAGCCCCTCAAATTAAGGGGCTGACTAAAAACATGCTTTATAGATTGATGACTTATTGCATTAAACCATTAAAACGTTGATAAACCACTCCATTCACTAAAGCGATACCACCAATACTTCAGCTTAGATTCATCCTTATATTTTGAATAATCGACTGTAAAATGCTGCCCATTTTCATTGCTCCAAATACGCTGCATATAAGCATTGGCGTCCTGAATCGTGGCATCACTAGCAGGTGCAATGACACGTACATTGGTTTCCAGGTTTAGGTTATTCAAATTACGACGGGTGAAATTGGCCGAACCCAGAATAAGCTCACTTTGTGCAGTTTTTTGGCTAGTTTTAATCAATATTTTGCTATGACACTGCTCACCATGCGTGTCACACCAGCGTACAGGAATACCTGCCTGATGCAACTCCATGGCGACCTGACGGTTGGGGATACCATTTTTCTTACGGCCAAAGGCATCTTCGTTTGGGTCTAGTACTACCCGCACATTTACCCCGTTTTGGTGCGCCTGCTTAATGGCCTGAATAATGCCGCGATGCGAGAAATAAAACACAGCAATATCAATTTGATCGCCAGCTTGTGCAGTATTTATACTGTT
Source organism: Pseudomonadota bacterium (assembly GCA_023393635.1). GTDB lineage: Bacteria > Pseudomonadota > Gammaproteobacteria > Pseudomonadales > Moraxellaceae > Alkanindiges. The sequence goes on along the minus strand of JAEWKT010000032.1, from coordinate 90,832 downwards.
TAATAAGGCATCACGGATTTTACTTTCAGTCAAAATTTGCACCTGTGGATCAGATGGCTGCCGTACTTTTGGATTGCGCGCAATAATCACAGGCAATTCAACATTTGAAAATTTAGCCACAGGTCGTTCAGTTTCCAATAAATCTAATGCCGCTTGACCAGAGAATTTTAATGCAATATTGCCATGCCAACTGCTGGCATCATGCGGATTGCCTGAGGTGACCAACGCCTGCCAACCTGATGGTGCATCGGTAATCAGGGTTTTACGATGATTGGCCTTAAAATTAAACAGGCTAAAATAGCTACGCAAGGTAATTTTATCAGCCCCTAATGGATTGGGCAGCCAACCTGCCTCAGGGTTATTATTAATCCACTGGCAGCACATATACCAAAAGCCTGACCACAATGGATTAGAGGCACGCAAAGGCCTTAAATCCGTTTCAACCACCTCAACCCCAGCACGGCGTAAGGCGATTAAGCTTTCATTGTGTTGGCCGCCATATACTGTATTAATAGGATCAGTAATCACCGTAATTTGGATATCTGGTTCGGTTTGATGCTTATTTATTAATGCTTGAGTAAGCTGTGCAGAGAGTGCCCGATGCTGAGTTGTTGACTCTCCCACATAGTCATTAAACAGGAACATATCCAGCACAATCATGCGACGCGCCTGGTTAATCATGGCAAACGCCTGATCAAAAACAACCTGTTGCTTTTGTCGCTGGCCAGTGGCATCGGTGTAGGTATAATCGGCTAAAAATTCTACCTGCTCGGCTGAACGTAAAGGCAGCGCAACGCTTAAGCCCACAGGCAGCGGTTTGTATACCTGATAAATAGCCGAGGCCAGATACACCACGCACCATAGTCCCAGTAGATAAATAAACACAGTTTTTTTTGTCCAGTGTAGTTTATTAAGCAGATACCGAAAAAAACGCATATTAACCACTCTATATTTATTTAAAGCTAGTGTACTCGTTTCATCTGTTGGATTTTATTGATTCTTACTTTTTTCATTCATCCTTTTTTATCCTCCCTTAAAAAAACAGGCCATAATTTTATTCTTCAAGAAACATTATGTTATAATATAACTATAAATTTATGGAGATTGAATATGCGCGCTAATATCCATCCTGCCTCACAGGAAATTCTGTTTCATGACACAAACGCTGATGTATACCTGATCATTCGCTCAACCTTGCAACCCAAGCAAACTCGGGAGTATCAAGGCAAGGTTTATCCGTATGTCACTCTAGATATTTCCAGTGCTTCACATCCTTTTTATACAGGCGAAGTCAGGCAAACCAGTAACGAAGGCCGTGTGGCTAGCTTTAACAAACGTTTTGCCCGTTTTGCAGGCCGTAAAAAATAATAGCTCTCGCTTTCTTGATACCTGCTTATGCCCATGTCTATTGTCATGGGCTTTTTTATTTCTATAACCGACAATCCTTTTATAATTGAAAGTCCTTTTTTGCAATTTCAGCTTTAATTATAAAAAAAGCCACCTTGTTGAGACAAATAAGGTGGCTGAGGTTAACTGATTAACTCCCCCTTAAGAAGGGAAAAACAGAGGGTTAGACAAGAAGCTTACTTAAAATTTATATTGCATCCCTACAGTAAAGTTACGCCCTGGCTGGGGCAAAGCAGACAGAAACGAGCTATGATTATAATATTTTTCATCCAGCAAATTGTTCATTTGTAGATATACGCGATAGTCGTTTTCCTGACTCGACTTGCCCCGATTTAATGTCCCAGAATAAGCCACTGACGCATTAACAAGATTATACCCAGCCGTTGCTTGCTCATAATCAGCAATATCGCTTTGCTTAAAGGTTCTGATATATTCAAGACTCCCACTGATTGCATCCCACTGTGCCTGCATGCGCCCACCAAGTCTGGCTGCTGGAATACGTGGTAAATCTCCTCGGTCATTGTCCAGTTTGGCACGCACATAATCACCAAAAACTGTACCACTATAAGTATCATTAAAGCGATAACGGGTTTCTGCCTCTACGCCATTAAAAGTTGCATCAGATTGGGTATATTGAATCAGCCTGAAGTTTTCATAACGATCCAGTGTATTGGCATAAATATAATCATCCACCTGGTTATGATAAGCACTTAAGACAAAGATGGCATCGCCCGCAGTTTTACGCAAACTCAGTTCAATGTTGTTGGATTTTTCCCTGTTTAAATCGGCATTACCCAACTCATAGGTATTGGATGCCATATGAATACCATTGGCATAAAGTTCCTGCGCTTGTGGCATACGCTCGGAATGCGCCAGTGATAAGGCCAGTGCATAATCAGGCACAAACTCCCAGGTTGCACTAATTGATGCCGAGGTTGCGGCATCATCAAATTTTTGCTTGCTATACTCTTTACTGGATTGGGCTGTAGTTTCTGGTTTTATTGTTTGTAACTCATGACGTGCGCCAAGCTCAAAATGCACGTTATTCCACTGGTAATGTTCCAGAAAAAACGCACTCATATTTTCAGTCACCGTTTTAGGTAAAAATCCTTCCTCACCCTCAGCACTAAAATCCGAATTACTATACTGCAAGCCCAGCACACCCTGCCAGCCTGCAACGGGCACATGGGTTAACTCAACACGACCATCATAACCCTGATTTTTAAACGTGGTTGCTACACTGCCATCATCAATTTCATCATGCTGATAATCGGTATAACCTGCCCGCACCTTAATTTTTTCAAAACCGCGAAATGGCTGCTCAACCTCCGCTCTAAAATCAACCCGTTTACTGTCCAGCTTGATATAAGGCACATCGTCGTGCGCATGATTGTGTGCAGCATGGTCATGATCATCATGGTCATCTTCACCCTCATGGTCATGACCGCCACAATGCAAATGGCTGCCATGCGGGTGGCACCCCTCATATTCATGACTATGCCCTGGCAAACCATATTCATCCTGTCGCTGGCTAAACGCGACGCCTGCATAACCCCGATCACCAATCCACGATAAACCAACACTGGCATTCTGGCTATCTGCATAGGTGCCATCTACCCGTTTTTCATCCCAGCTCCGTACCTTATAGTCATTGGCATCACGTTTAGAGCCTTCCAGATGCAAGGCAAACTGCTCACCCAATCCTACAGTAAGTGCTGCCGCTGCGGCTTTTTCATCCGCGACCGTGTTCGCCCTTAAATTAACTTCGCCTTCAATATTTTTTTCTGGCATTTTGCTGGGAATTTTCTGATCAATGACATTCACCACACCGCCAATCGCACCGCTGCCATAGAGTAAAGTAGCAGGCCCTCTTAGAATTTCAATTTTTTCATTCAATAATGGATCGACCGTTACTGCGTGATCTGGTGAAATACTGGAAGCATCCATTACCTCTGAACCATCGGCCAACACTTTGACCCGAGGTGCAGTTTGTCCACGAATCACAGGACGGCTGGCGCCACCACCAAACGTATCGGCATGCACCCCTACCTGACCTTCTAGCGCCTGCCCTAATGTGGTTGCGCCACTAGCCAGTTGTTGCTGCTCAATCACATTCACTGGAGTCGCAATATCAGAAGCACTGCGGTTTAAGGGATGTGCCTGAATTACAATCGTTGGCAAAACGGTGCTGCTGGTACTAGCGGCCTGAACAGAATTGCTTGTACTCGTCGCAGGTTCAGCTGCGACATCTGCTATTGCTTGCCCAGCCACACTACCCAATATAATAGCCATGGTTAAGGGATGAAGTTTTAAAATCATTATTTGAATCCGTTGTTGATAAAGCCCCAAAAGTTAATGTTATGTTATAACATGTGATTTATTTTCACAAGCACTTCGACCAGTGTTTCAACGGCTCCTATTTAAAAGCAAAAAAGCGCCTTGAGCCTATAAGCATATATAGGCATAATTGCGGGTATTCTTGCGTTCCCCAAAAGCGCTCAAATTTTTAGATAATTAGTGGATTCTACGCGCCATGATGCGAACTCATTACTGCGGCTCTTTAACAGAAAGCCAATTAGATCAAACTGTTACCCTGTGCGGCTGGGTACATCGCCGCCGCGATCATGGTGGTGTTATTTTCCTTGATATGCGCGACCGTGAAGGTTTAGTGCAAGTTGTTATTGATCCAGATACTCCAGAAGCGTTTGCGACTGCTGACCGCGCACGTTCAGAATATGTATTAAAAATTAGTGGTAAAGTCCGCAAGCGTTATGCAGGCACTGAAAATGCCAATATGGTTAGTGGCCAAATTGAAGTGCTGGCCAAACAAATTGAAGTGCTGGCTACCTCTGAAACACCACCATTTCCACTGAATGATGACTTTAACAACGTGTCTGAAGAAAACCGTTTAAAGTATCGTTTCCTGGACATGCGCCGCCCTGAAATGCAGGAGCGCATGGTATTTCGTTCCAAAGTCACCAGCCTGATCCGTAACTATCTGGATCGTAATGGCTTTTTAGATGTAGAAACGCCTATTTTAACCCGTGCAACCCCAGAAGGTGCGCGTGATTATTTAGTGCCAAGTCGCACCCAACCAGGTAGTTTCTTTGCATTACCGCAATCACCGCAGCTATTTAAGCAGTTGTTGATGGTGTCTGGTTTTGATCGTTATTATCAAATTGCCAAATGCTTCCGTGATGAAGATTTACGTGCTGACCGTCAGCCAGAATTCACCCAGATTGACGTTGAAACATCCTTTATGGATGACGAAGACATCATGAATATGATGGAAGGCTTAACGGTTGAGCTATTTGATAAAATGCTTGGCGTTCAGTTTGATACTTTCCCGCGCATGACCTATGCCGATGCCATGCGTGACTATGCGTCTGATAAACCAGATTTACGTATTCCATTAAAACTGGTAGACGTGGCTGATTTAATGCAAGAGGTCGAGTTTAAAGTATTTGCAGGTCCTGCCAAAGATCCTAAGGGCCGTATTGCAGCCTTGCGTGTGCCAAATGCGGTTGACTTAAGCCGTGGTCAAATTGATGAATACACCAAATTTGTGGGTATTTATGGTGCTAAAGGTCTGGCTTATATTAAAGTCAATGACTTAAGCCAAGGTGTTGCTGGTCTGCAATCACCCATCGTGAAATTTATTGAACCAATTGTGATGCAACTGCTTGAGCGCGTTGGTGCGCAAAATGGTGATATCGTGTTCTTTGGTGCTGATAAAGCCAAAGTGGTTAACGATGCCATGGGTGCTTTGCGGGTAAAAATTGGCCATGATTTAAAACTGGCTACCTGTGAATGGGCGCCAATGTGGGTTGTTGACTTCCCAATGTTTGAAGAAACCGACGATGGCAAATGGACGTCTGTTCACCATCCATTTACCTTGCCTAAAGGCTCGGTTGAGGAGATGAAAAACAATCCAGGTCAGGCATTGTCTGTAGCTTATGACATGGTATTAAATGGTACTGAAGTGGGCGGTGGTAGCTTGCGTATTTATACGCTAGAGATGCAAAAAGCGGTGTTTGAGGCTTTGGGTATTTCTGATTCCGAGGCAGAAGACAAATTTAGCTTCCTGCTCGATGCGCTAAAATACGGTGCGCCGCCACATGGTGGTTTGGCTTTTGGTCTGGATCGTCTGGTCATGCTGATGACTGGTGCTAGCTCTATTCGTGAAGTGATCGCCTTCCCGAAAACCAAAACGGCCGAATGTCCACTAACGCAAGCACCTGCACCTGTTGATGCAACGCAGTTACGTGATTTAGGCATTCGCTTGCGTGAAAAACCAAAGGCTGAAGAAGCCCAATAAGCCAACTTTACGCCAATTGGTTTTGTCTTTTTAGATTTGAGATGATACCAATTTTTAGTGTCTAAAAAGCTCTCCTCTGGAGGGCTTTTTTATATGCGCCTAGACATTGCCCCTACACGGACTTCATGCGACAATCTGTTTTAACTTTGTTGTTTCTTTCACAATTTTTATACAGGCTTTTGATATGGCAATGCGCCCTGCTGTAAAACGAAATGGACTGCTCATCATTGGTTTTGCTATTTTGCAGTGTATTATTTTGCAGACTTCTGTACATCAACAATGGTTTGATTTGAGCCATTCGCAACGTGCCGCCGTATTTACGCTAAGCGGTATTGCCTGCGCCACACTGATCCTTTTATCATTACTGTACATGGTGATTAAAGGCAACCCAGATCATTAGTCATAAATAGCCTTTGGTTTATTAATATTAAGTGCTCGCCTCAACGCTCCTACTTACTCAACGCTTCTCTTAGCTTAGCTTAGTAAGCTGAAAATAGTAGGCTGAAAATAGGTTGATTTTTACGATTATTCAAGCCTAGCGATGCTTTGAATATCATATGGTTTTGAAATAATAAATTTTATTGTTGAGTGACGTTATGGCGATTTCTAGAACTGCTTTATTATTCATGTTGCCAGTACTGGCTGCTTGCTCACATGAGCCAACAGAAAAAGACTTAGAGCAAGCATATCAAGCATCTTTAACGCAAGCCAACCAAATGACACAGCGTATTGGTGGCAATGCCATGGCTATTAAACTCAATGAGTTTAAAAAACTATCATGTGATAAACCCAACGAGCAAAAGCATTACCACTGCCATATTCAGGCTAATCTAGAGTTGCCCATTATTGGCTCAAATACGCAAACTGGCGAAATTACCGTGGTAAAACATGATAAAAACTGGGTTATTTTAGAGCACTAAGCAAGCATATCTTTAGCTATGTATTTATTTTTAAAGTTATTGGCAGCGCTGCCATTAAGTGTTTTATATTTTTTAGCACGCTGCGTTGCCCTATTTATATTGCTGATGCCTAGTTCCACCATGCGCTGGGTAATCCGCGTTAATTTAAGTGTGGCTTATCCTGCACTAAACCCGCAGCAACAAGCGCAACTAGAAAAGTCTACTGTATACAGTCAATGCTTTACTGCCATTGAATCGATTAAAAGCTGGGGTATGCCAACCAGTTATAGCTTAAAGCAGATTCATCATGTTTCTGGCCTGGATATTTTGACTGATGCCCTTAAAAATCCAAATGGCGTCATTGCTGTAGTGCCTCACTTTGGCACGTGGGAATTAATGAATGCATGGCTTAATCAATATGCAAGCCCAGTGATTATGTATAAGCCCAGCAAAGATGCGGGTCTTGACCGTTTCATGCTAGAAGCACGGCAACGCTTAAACGCCACCTTGGTGCCCACTGATGAATCTGGCGTGCGTGCAATTTTTAAAGCCTTAAAAAAGGGCGGCTTTACTGCTATTTTGCCTGATCATGTGCCTGATCAGTCAGGTGGTATTTACTCAAATTTTATGGGGCAACGGGTACTAACAACCACACTAGTATCTAAACTTGCCCAAAAAACTCAGTGTACCGTGGTGGGCTTAAGCTGTATTCGCCGTGCTGATGGCTTAGGTTTCGACGTTTTTTGTGATTTATTAGATACACAAATTTTAAGCCCAGACTTGCAAGACTCAGTAGATTGCCTAAATGTAGAAATTGAACGCATGCTTGCACGTGCGCCCGAACAATATATGTGGGGCTATAAGCGTTTTAAAGCGGTGCCAGATGAACAAGACCTCTATAAAAGAATATAACAATTAACTTGAAAATGTTTCATGCTTTTAACAATAGATCAGTTAGACTTTATGCTTTGTTTTTTTAGCTATTTTTAAAATTTATGACGACACTTGCTGCTCAGTTAAGCTGTTTTAAAGCCTATGACATTCGTGGCCGCTTAGGTACAGAACTCAATGAAGATATCGCTTATCGCATTGGCCGCGCCTATGGGCAAATTTATCAGCCCAAAACCATTGTGGTCGGTAGTGATATTCGCCTCACCAGTGAATCTCTAAAACAAGCCGCAGCACGTGGTTTGATGGATGCTGGCGTTGATGTGATTGATTTAGGCATGACTGGCACCGAGGAAGTTTATTTTGCAGCGTTTTATCTAGATGTTCAGGGTGGTATTGAAGTCACTGCCAGCCATAATCCTATGGATTATAACGGCATGAAACTGGTACGCGAAAATGCTTTTCCTATTAGCGCAGACAGCGGTTTAAAAGAAATTGAAGCATTGGCCATCAGTCAGGATTTTCATCCAGTTGCACAAAAAGGCAGCTTAACCCAACAATCAGTGCTGAAAGAATTTGTTGACCATCTGCTGACTTATATCGATTTAAGTCAATTAAAACCACTGAAGTTGGTAGTCAACGCTGGAAATGGGGCGGCTGGCCATGTGATTGATGCCATTGAACAACAATTTATCCAGCGCAATGTTCCTATTGAGTTTATTAAAATTCACCATGAAGCTGATGGTACTTTTCCAAATGGTATTCCCAACCCTATTTTGCCAGAAAACCGTGCCGCTACCCGTGACGCAGTGATTGCGCATCAGGCAGATCTGGGTATTGCATGGGATGGTGACTTTGACCGCTGTTTTTTATTTGATGAAACTGGCGAATTTATTGAAGGCTACTATATTGTTGGCTTGCTGGCACAGGCATTTTTAATCAAGTCGCCCAATGAAAAAATTATTCACGATCCGCGCCTTACCTGGAATACCATTGATATTGTTGCGCAAAATAACGGCCAAACACTTCAAAGCAAGTGTGGTCATGCATTTATCAAAGAACAAATGCGTAGAGACAATGCCATTTACGGTGGTGAGATGAGCGCACATCATTATTTCCGTGATTTTGCCTATTGTGACAGTGGCATGATTCCGTGGCTTTTAGTCATTGAACTAATTAGCCAGACTGGTAAGCCTTTATCCAAACTGGTGAATGAGCGGATTACCAAGTTTCCATGCAGTGGCGAAATTAATTTTGTAGTACAAGACAGCCAAGTAACCATACAGCGCGTGATGGATTATTTTGCGCCTCAACAACCTGCTATTGATGAAACTGATGGGATTAGTCTTGATTTTGGGCATTGGCGTTTTAATCTACGCGCCTCCAATACCGAACCATTACTACGTTTAAATATTGAAACAAAAGGCTGGCTGGAAAACAATCACGTACAGCAATATGTGGATTTATTGACTGGCCTGATTGAGCAAAAGTAGATTAGATAAATAGTTAGTAACCCATCAAACTCTTTCTTGATAAAAAAGAGTTTGATGAGTTTCATTTTTATAATAATTCATAGAGCTTTGCGAAAAGCTATCATTTAGTGTGATTCATTTCCTTTTCAATATAAGCATTTTTTTTAGTATCCCATGTGAAGCTGGATTTTGTAAAAGTAGGCTTTTTACTGGTGCCACTGTAGGTTTTATAAGTAATTTCTATTGGAAAATATTGGCTATCATTATTAATGACTTTTAATGATGAAGTAGTTTTAGAACTCTCATTAGGTCGATCTGCATAATAAGAGCCAGTATCGCGGCCTGCCACCCCAATATCCACCACCTGAATTTTACCCTGCTCTGGCAAAAACAAGTTGTGCCACATAGAACCAGCTTCTCCCCCAGCACCACTATAATGCCCAATAAAATAACTACCAGTTAACTGCTGACCCATATGTTGCATATTTTTTCTTATTTGCTGTAAGTCTAATTTTAGTCGCCCCGCCCCGCCTGGTAAGTCAGTGGCATTTAGTGTGTAATTGATAAGGTAAAAACTGCCATTGGCCTGCTTTTTAAATATTAAAAAGTCTGCTTTGGCACTGCAAGCCCTACAGGCTTCAGGATAACCACTATAGCCAAAAGGGATTTTCTCTAAAAGCACAAAGTAACGTATTTCACCTGCTGAGTTTTTATAGACAATCGCTGGATGCATCAACACCAATTGTTTCTCTTCGGCTATTGCATCATAAAATACAGTTTTGGTGTATGGTTTAAAGTCCTCATCGCTATCGTATTGTTGAGTATTAACGATTTGCTGCGCATAAATCCCTGTTAAAATATCTTTAAACTCAAGTGTTTTTGTTGTTCGCTTTAACTCTATCGTTTCTATAAATTCGGGCTGATCTTGTGCATCGCTATATTGAGCAAAACCACAGATTAATAGTCCACAAAAAAGTAAAGTTTTTTTCAATTTCTGTTCCTTATTAGCGTTTTTACATGCATAACTTTGCCCTCGCCTTACATGAAAAATAAGCGCGTTATTTGGCAAGTTTATATATCAAGTTACTTTAAAATAAATTTAAGCAAGCCTTCTGTAGATGAATCAAATTGCTTATCCTTTCGCTGACCCTGTAAGGCTGGCAACAATTCTTTGGCAATTTCTTTGCCCATTTCTACGCCCCATTGGTCAAATGGGTTAATGCCCCAAATCACCGATTGCACAAAAACTTTATGCTCATAAGCGGCCAACAAAGCACCCAGACTAAACGGGTTTAGTTCATTTAATAATATGGTAGAGCTTGACTGATTACCGTAATAGCGTTTATAGGCAGGTAATTTTCCATAACTTTCATCTAATGCTGCCTCGCCCAAGGCCAACAATCGCGACTGTGCCAGGCAATTAGCAAGTGCCAGTTGATGCTGCGCCTGTAGCTCTTGCGCAGCCTCCGCATGTTGAGTTTCTTTGGCATGATAACGCAAGGCTGGCGCAATGAAATCACAGGTGATGGCTTCGGTACCCTGATGCAATAATTGATAAAACGCATGTTGCGCATTGGGGCCTACATTGCCCCAAATAATGGGGCAAGTATTTAATTCAACCCGTTTACCCTCACGAGTTACCGACTTGCCGTTAGACTCCATTTCTAACTGTTGCAAGTAATCTGCCAAATGTTCCAAGCGACCATCATATGGCAAAATTGCCTGCGTTTTAATGTTTAAAAAATTAGTATTCCATATGCCAATTAAACCCATCAATACCGGAAGATTTTGTGACCATGGTTCATGCTGAAAGTGCTGATCCATAAAGTGAGCACCAGCCAGCAATTGCTTAAATCCTTCTATGCCAATGGTCAATGCAATCGGAAAGCCAATAGTAGACCATAAAGAAAACCGCCCCCCCACCCAGTCCCACATGCCTAATTGATGCTCAGGGCAAATTCCCCATTCATTCATTTTTTCTGTATTGGTCGACACGCCAATAAAATGACAGCGATTTACGCGCGCATTGTTACCCAGCTTGCGCTCCAGCCAACTTTTGGCCGTTTCAGCATTATAAAGCGTATCTACAGTGGTAAATGACTTAGACGAAATTACAAACAGGGTGGTTTCTGGGCGCAGTTCATTGAGCAAAGGAGATAGCTGGCTACCATCCATGGATGATACAAAATGAACTTGTAGCTCCTGCGGCGTGCGAACACGATAATCTTCTAGCGCACGGCTAACCATCAGCGGCCCAAGGTCAGAACCACCTACCCCAATGTTCACCACATCAGTAATTATCTCACCTGTACAGCCACGATATTGCCCTTGATGTAATTGATCCACCAAAAATCCCATATGATCAATTTGCTCATGAATATCTTGTAGTGCCTGCTGATCTAATTCACCACTGATACCACTTCGTTTTTTATCCTTTGGCACACGTAATGCCCAGTGCAAGGCAGCACGGTTTTCGGTGTTATTTATTTTTTCGCCTGCAAATAACTTTTCAATCCAGTCTTTCAACAAGGCAGCATCTGCATAGTGAACCAGTGATGCTAAAATTTCTTGAGTGACTCGCTGTTTGCTGTAATCAAAAAGAATAGGGCCAATTTGCAGCTTAAAATGGTCAAAACGATTTGGTTGCTGGGCAAATAAATCTTTTAAATGCAGTGTCTTTGCAGCCTGTGCATGCTGGTTTAACTGTTGATAACTCTCTTTTAAAAGATCAGTCTGCTGCATGCTGTATACCTCGTCCAATACCAATATACTCAAAGCCCAGCTCGTTTAAGTAATAAGGATTATAAATATTCCTGCCATCTAAGATTAATGACCGATGCATCAATTGTTTCAGCCGTTTAAAATTAGGACTCCAATATTGCTTCCACTCGGTGACCAGCATCAACGCATCTACTTCTTGCACGGCATCATACTGTTCCTCGCAAAGAATTAACTGCGGATGCTTACCATACAATTGCTCAATTTTTGGCAATGCTTTTGGGTCATGCAGTTTTACAATGGTACCTTGCGCCCACAGTGCCTCTAGCAGTTTTAAAATAGGTGCATTATCAATTTTATTGGTATTGGGCTTATAAGCTGCCCCCCAAATTCCTATAGTTTTGCCACTTAAATTACAATCAAAATAACGCCAAAGCTTTCTAAACAAGACCTCTTTTTGGTCTTCGTTAATTTGTAAAACCTGCTCTAGCAACTTACTTTTAATACCAATGCCCGAAACCGTTTGTGCCAGATTGATCACGTCTTCAGAAAAACCCTGCCCACCAAAACCACAACCAGGATATAAATAAGACTCACCAATGCGCTTATCGCTACCAATGCCAATTCGAATTTGCTCGATGTCTACGCCAATGCTATCAGCCACATTAGACAAATCATTCATAAAGCTAATTCGTGTGGCCAACATGCCTGATACTGCCAGCTTGGTGAACTCTGCCTCACGTAAAGACATTTTTAAAAACAAATCTTTTAAGCGATTAAATGGTCTAAAAATCTCTCTAATCTGATGCTCTGCCGCTGCATCATCAATGCCTAAAATAATTTTATTAGGCCGTGCCATGCTTTCAATAGCCATGCCTTCCTGAATAAAATCTGGCACATACACCAGACGTTGCAGCTCTGATAATTGAGCAGCTAGTCGCTCAGAGCTTCCAAGCACAAACGTAGATTGATTGATTACCAATAATGGTTGTTGATGCTGGGCCACATTTTTGACGATTTGCTCAGCCAAATTAAAATCTTTAGGTGAAAACGCCAAAAATACCGCTTCAACATCTTTATCAATGGACTGGCCTAATGCGCCAATCACTAAGCGATGTTCACGCTGTTGTTGCTGTAATAAGTCATGCAGCCGTGGTTCAGGATAAGCCTCTTTGCCAGCCGCCAAAGTTTTTTTAATATATCCATCTGGCAGACATAAACAAATTTCATGTCCCACTGAAGCTAAAATCGCCGCACTCACGAGCGCGCACAAATTATCGCCATATACCTGTATTTTCATGCGAATAATCTATTTTGAACTAAGAGAGTTTTGCACGAGTTTTAAAAATTCTGCCCCTAACTGTGGATGCGCCAAACCGTAACTTAAAATGGCCTGTAAATAACCAAGCTTACTGCCGCAATCATAGGTTTTGCCATCCATACGATAGGCATCTACAAACTCTTCATTCATTAAAGCGGCAATTGCATCGGTTAGCTGAATCTCGCCACCAGCACCAGGTTGAGTCTGCTCAAGCAAGCTTAAAATACGCGCTGGCAACACATACCGCCCTACCACCGCCAAATTAGAAGGTGCTTGATCGATAGCTGGCTTTTCTACAATTCCTTGTAATTGCAAGCTTTGACCAGCAGCTAAATTTTGCCCTGCAATATCCACTATGCCATAGCTTGACACTTGATTGGTGGGCACTTGCTCCACCATAATTTGTGAATGCTGATGCTGATTATAATGCGCAATCATTTGCTTTAAATCATTGGGTTGATCAGTATTTTGAACCAACACATCAGGTAACAATACGGCAAAAGGCTCATCACCAATAATAGATTTGGCACACAGCACCGCATGCCCTAAGCCCAGTGGCTGTGGTTGACGCACCGCCACAATATCGACATCACTGGGTACAATATTTTGAATACTTTCTAGTAATTCCTGCTTATTCTTTTTTTGTAGTGTGTCTTCTAGCTCATAGTGACTGTCAAAATAGTCCTCAATGGCACGCTTAGATGAATGCGTGACTAATATAATTTGTTTAATGCCTGCTGCGATGGCTTCTTGTACCACATAATCAATCACAGGGCGGTCTACCACGGTAACCATTTCTTTGGGAATTGACTTGCTTGCAGGTAAAAAACGGGTTCCCAAACCAGCCACGGGTAAAACAGCTTTTGTTACGGACATAACCCTTCCTAAGACTCAAATACTTGATAATGGTCATTCTGTCATAATTAATGAATTACTAAAATTCATTTTGCAACTTAAGTACATAATTTGGTTAATTTTTATATAATTTACCTCTGCAAGTGCCAACCTATTTTTCTAATTTTATTTTAAATTGAATATTAACTACTTGAAAAGTGGTAAAACAAACCTGCTCACCAGATCAGTTTTAAGATATATTGTTGCCCTAGACCAATTAGGAATTTTCAGCGGTTAAAATGTCAAAAAAAATACTTTTTATTATTGACCATCTTGGTTGTGGCGGTGCCGAAAAAGTCACCATTGAATTGGCAGATTATATGGCGAGACAAGGTAATAATGTCACCATAGCTGTATTAAATGGTAAGAAAAATTATTTTACTGTACCCACCACAATTCACTATCTTGACCTAGAATTTTCTGATTTTTTTGCTTTTGGTAAATTATGGAAAGCTCGCTCTCTAACTTTAGATGAACAGTGCCGTATTCAGCAACTACTTGGGCAACAATTTGACCTGATTATCCCCCAGTACAACAATGGCCACTGGTTAAGGCCGTATTTAACTGGCAATGTCTGGCATTGGGTACACGGCGATTTGATTGAAAAACGGCCAACCCGCAATATTTTTAAAAACATCAAAGAGGCTCTACGGGTTAATCGCTATACTCGAAAGTTCGTCCAGCTATTAGATGGTGCCAATATTATCACTGTCAGCCAGCATTTAACGGATAAATATCGCCCCCTCCTCCCAAATTCAACGCTGCTGACTATTCACAATGGTGTAGATCAGCAAAAACTCTATCAGTCTTTGAATGATGTGTACGTTAATCAACACTGGGAGGTTATTTTTGTGGGCCGTGTTCATAAAATCAAACAGGTTGACCATGCCCTGCTTGCCTTTGCTCAAAGTGGTTTAACGGGGCGCATGGCAATTATCGGTGATGGGCCAGAACGCGCTATGGTTGAGAACCTTATTCAACAGCTAAAGCTAGAAGATCGGGTTGATATGGTTGGACGGGTTAATAACCCTGCGCCATATATGGTTAATGCCAAGTGTCTAGTCTCAAGCTCCTTTGCTGAAGGTACACCCATGTGTATAGCTGAAGCTTTACTTTTAGGAATTCCTGTGGTGGCTTATGCCTGCTCTTCAGGAATCTGCGAGCAACTTGCGGCACCGCATATGCGGCGGGGACTCATACCCCCACAAGACCAACAAGCACTGGCCAAAGGTCTGTATGAAACTGTTAAACAACCTTACGTGATCACAGATGAAGATAAGCAAAAAATATCTATGCATCATATGTATCACAATTTTGTAAAACTTATGAATGACTAATAATATTTCCCAAATTATGGATCTAAAATGATTTTAATTACTGGTGGCGCAGGCTATATTGGATCACACACGGCAGTGGTATTACTAGAAGCTGGCTATAAGGTTATTATTTTTGATAGTCTATGCAATAGCTCAATAGTTGCCATTGAGCGTATTAAGGAAATCACAGGTCAACGCGTCCCTTTCGTACAAGGTGATATTCGTAATAAAAGCCAGCTTCAGCAGGTATTTGAAAACTATCCCGTACAGGCCGTAATTCATTTTGCAGGACTTAAAGCCGTTAGCGAAAGCATGCAAAATCCCCTTGCTTATTTTGACAATAATATTGCTGGAACTGTGCAACTGCTAAAAGTCATGCACGCTAATCAGGTCTACCAACTCGTATTTAGCTCATCAGCTACAGTGTACGGAGATAATTCAATACATGAATTTATCGAAACCATGCCATTGAGGACTCCTACCAATACCTATGGCTACACTAAACTGGTTATAGAGCAAATGCTGGAAAAAATAGCACAGGCCGAGCCACAGTCAGCATTTGCCAACTTACGCTACTTTAATCCTATTGGAGCACATCCTAGTGGCCTTTTAGGGGAGGATCCGCAAGGTATTCCCAACAACTTGCTCCCCTATATAGCCCAGGTGGCAGTGGGCAAGCTGGCTAGTTTAAATATTTTTGGAGATGATTACCCAACACCTGATGGCACTGCCATACGAGACTATCTACATGTGATGGATTTAGCATATGGCCACCTCAAGGCTTTACAATATCTGAGCGGAAAAACAGGCAACTTTATCTGGAATCTGGGTACGGGTCAGGGTCAATCGGTTAAACAAATCGTTCAAGCTTTTGAGCAAGGCACAGGAATTCGTATTCCTTCTATAATTGCACCACGACGCGATGGTGATATTGCTGCGTTTTGGGCCAACGCCGATAAGGCTAAAGATGAACTAGGCTGGCAGGCGCAACATTCTCTAGAAATCATGATTAAGGATTTATGGAACTGGCAAAGTAAGAATCCAAACGGTTTTGAAAGTTAAAACCCTTAAATAATTTTTCTATCTTTTTAGAGTTAAATTCAGGCAGTATTGATATAAGACATAAGTCATTTTTAATAAATAATAGTGTAATTTATTGACTTTTTTCATCGGCTTTAATTTATTTATTCTTAGAATATTCAACCTTGCCATTTTAAATAATGGCTCATTACAATAAGGCTGAATAATTTTAAGTAATTCGCGCAACATTAAGTCATGCTGATTAAAGGTATTACTAGCATGGATACGGTAATAGGCCAATAACTCTGGTAAGCAGACTATTTTTTTATTGTTCTTTGCCAGTCGCAATAATATATCCCAGTCTTCTATTTTAGTTTGTTCATTGAACCCACCAAGCATTAGAAAATCTTTGGTTTTATGCATTTGGGTAGGCGCATACAATGTAAAACAATTTAGAAAAATCTCCTCAAAACCATACTCCTTATAATCAAGCTGCTTTATTTTTTTTAAATTTCCTTTTTCATCAATCAGTTGAACACTACCGTAGATAGAGGTCACCTCTGGACTTTTTAGGGCGTAACTAATTTGAATTGTCACTTTATCCGCAGCCATCAGGTCATCGGATGCAATCACACAAAAGTACTCGCCTTTTATCCATGCCAGCCCTTCATTTAAAGTTGCACTTAAACCTTTGTTTGGTCTGACTCTAAATTCAAAGCGACTAAACCGCGCCTTGCACTGATTTTCCAATGATTTTATTTTGTCAGCCGAACTGTCTTTTGAACCGTCGTCAATGATTATAAATTCAATATTATTATAACTTTGGCCAATAATACTTTCGACACAGGCCTGAATATAATCCTCATGGTTATAGCATGGCACAATAATAGAAACCAGCGGCTGTTGGTGCATATTAGTCAAACTCATGGTTTAAATTGATTACAAAGGCAAATAACAGTTTGAGCATCCTCAACACTTAATACAGGACTAATAGGAAGGCTTAGTACTGTTTGATGCATGTTTTCAGTGATAGGAAAACTGAACTGATTCCATTCAGCATAGGCAGCTTGCTGATGCGGTGGAATCGGATAGTGAATTAATGCTTGCACACCATTGGCCATCAGGTAATCCTGCAATTGCTGGCGATATTCGCAGCGAATTACAAACAAATGCCAGACATGCTGGTTTGCATGTTCAGCGTCAATCGGCAAAGATGGTAACTGGATCAGCTTATTAGTTATACCTCTGAGATAAAGCTGTGCAATCTGACGGCGATGGGTGATTTCTTGTGGCAAGAATTTTAATTTAACATTCAGCATTGCTGCCTGTATTTCATCAAGTCGACTATTGACCCCTTGCACCAAATTTTTATATTTTTCATGCGATCCATAGTTACGCAAAGCCTGAAGCATGGAAGCCAGCTTTTCATCATTAGTGGTAATCGCTCCTGCATCTCCCAAAGCGCCCAGATTTTTTCCAGGATAAAAGCTAAAACCTGCTGCATCTCCCCACGCTCCCGCTGCCCTGCCTGCTACTGACGCACCATGTGCCTGCGCTGCATCTTCCAGCACAAGTAAATGATGCTGCTTTGCAATAGACAGAATTGCTGGCATATTAGCTAGTTGCCCATACAAATGTACTGCTACAACGACTTTAGTTTTCACAGTAATAACAGCTTCAATATTTTGTGGATTAAGATTAAATGTAAAAGGATCTGGTTCAACCAGGACGGGTATAAGCTGATTAGCACTAATTGCTAAAATGCTGGCAATATATGTATTGGCTGGAACAATAACTTCATCGCCATCCTGAATAAAGCCCAATTCTTTCCACGCTCTCAAGGTTAGAACTAGCGCATCTAACCCGTTTGCCACGCCGATGGCATAGCGTGTACCACAATAGGCGGCAAAATCCTGTTCAAAGTCTTCTAAGGCTTTTCCACCAATATACCATCCAGAATCAATGACATTGGTGCATGCTTGTATAAGTTGCTCACGATATTGATGATTAATTTTTTTTAAATCTAAAAAGGGTATCATTATTGGGTATAGCCTGTAATAACTGCGGGATTGCCTACCACAATAGCATTTTCGGCAATGTCTTTGGTAACCACTGCACCTGCGCCAATCATGGCATTACGGCCAATAGTAACGCCTGGTAAAATAGTCGCATTTGCGCCAATACTTGCCCCTTGTTGCACCACGGTTTTGGCAAAATCTGATGGGTATTGTTTGGATCGCGGTTTTTTATCATTGGTAAAGGCCACACAGGGGCCAATAAAGACATTATCTTCTAGGGTTATCCCATCCCAGAGATAAACTCCCGATTTAACCGTTACGTTATTACCAATAATCACGTCATTTTCAATGAGGGTATGCGCACAAATATTGCAGCCATGGCCAATGACAGCATTTTTTAAAATCACGCTGTATTGCCAGATCCGTGTATTCTGACCAATATTTGTACTTTGCACATCCGACAAAGGATGAATAAAAGGACGATTTACATGCGCCAGAAACTCAGTATAATCACGGATATAATCAGATTCCGTGTAATGCTCGCTAGCTAGAACAAGTAAAACGCAATCAACTGAAAAATCATGCATTTCGCGCCATAACAAACTGTCAATTAATAAACCTTGAGTAGGTAAGCTCAGAATAATTTCTTCTTTTTTAAAACCATTATCTAAAATAAACTTACAGCTTCCATTGAGGCAAATTGCTAGTTGTTTTAAATCCTTATGCGCGTGAAAGCCACGTGGTTTATCTTTGGAGGCAGCAAAAATATAATAAATCCGCTTGATATCAAAAGGAATGGTTTTATTGGCTTCAATAGTTACCAGACCACCGCGCTCATCGCCCAAATCAGGCAGATCAATTAATTGAACCAGGCTCATCTTTGGTCATTTACCAGTGAAATTAAATACTGACCATAGTCATTTTTAGCCATACTTTGACCAATAGCCAGCACTTGTTCAGCACTAAGCCAGCCATTATTCAATGCAATTTCTTCCAGGCAAGCCACTTTATAGCCCTGGCGTTTCTCAATCGTTTCCACAAAATGTGCAGCTTCTAGCAAGCTCTCATGAGTACCAGTATCTAGCCATGCAAACCCGCGCCCCAGCAACTCGACATTTAAATCACCACGCTGCAAATACATCTGATTAATTGTGGTAATTTCCAGTTCACCACGCTCAGAAGGTTGTACCTGTTTAGCAATATCAACCACATCATTATCATAAAAATAAAGTCCAGTTACCGCAAAATGCGATTTGGGCTGTTTTGGTTTTTCTTCTAATGAAACTACTTTTTTGTCTGCATCAAATTCAACCACGCCAAAACGCTCTGGGTCTTTTACCTGATAACCAAATACCGTTGCCCCCGTTTGGCGAGCTGCCGCCTGGCGCAGCATAGGCGTAAAACCCTGTCCATAAAAAATATTATCGCCTAACACCAGACACACATTATCCTGGCCAATAAATTCTTCTGCAATGATAAAAGCTTGTGCTAAACCATCAGGGCTTGGCTGAACCGCATAAGACAACTTAATGCCAAGGGGGGTGCCATCACCCAAAAGGCGCTTAAAGCCATCAATATCTTCGGGGGTTGAAATTAGTAAAATTTCCCGAATACCTGCCAGCATTAAAACTGACAACGGATAATACACCATGGGTTTGTCGTAAATAGGCAGTAACTGCTTGGATACCCCTTTAGTAATAGGATACAACCGCGTTCCTGAACCGCCTGCTAAAACAATTCCTTTGACTGGCATTATGCCGTTACCCCTAATCGTTCACGTTGATAGCGACCATCCTGCACGCGGCGGCACCATTCCAGATTATTCAGATACCACTCTACAGTTTTGCGTATGCCTGTCTCAAAAGATTCCTGAGGCATCCAGCCGAGTTCGCTTTGAATTTTGGAAGCATCAATGGCATAGCGTAAATCATGGCCTGGACGATCCTGCACAAAAGTAATGAGCATATCATAAGGCTGACCGTCGGATTGCGGTTGTAGCTCATCCAGAGTCTGACAAATGGCTTTTACCACATCAATATTCCGTTTTTCATTATGACCGCCAATATTATATGTTTCTCCAACCAGTCCTCTGGTGACAACCTGATATAAAGCACACGCATGGTCTTCTACATATAACCAGTCGCGAACCTGCTGACCATTGCCATAAACAGGTAAGGGCTGCTTATCCAGCGCGTTTAAAATAACCAGAGGAATTAATTTTTCTGGAAAATGATAAGGCCCATAGTTATTAGAACAATTGGTAATAATTACAGGAAGGTTATAAGTGCGATACCAGGCTCGTACTAAATGATCCGAACTAGCCTTACTTGCTGAATACGGTGAGCTTGGTGCATATGCGGTCTTTTCGGTAAATAAGTTCGTGGTACCTTCTAAGTCTCCATAAACTTCATCAGTTGAAATATGATGAAAACGGAAAATTGCCTTTTTATCAGCGGTCAATGCCGTCCAGTAATGACGCGCAGCCTCTAACAAGGTGTAAGTGCCTACAATATTTGTCTGAATAAATGCAGCTGGTTCATCAATAGAGCGGTCTACATGCGACTCTGCCGCCAGATGCATCACTGCCTCAGGTTGAAATTTTTCAAAAACCTGCCTTAACGCTTCAGCATCACAGATATCTACTTTTTCAAAGGAGTAACGATTGCTGTGCTCTACTTCTACCAGAGAATCCAGATTACCTGCGTAGGTTAGCTTATCGACATTACACACTACATCATTGGTATGTTGTATAATATGACGAATTACTGCAGACCCAATAAAACCAGCACCCCCAGTAATTAAGATCCGCATAAAATTTTGCCCGCAAGGAATAAATAAAATCTCATTATATCGTGTTATCAGGCAGCAAAAATAGTCCGAATCATGCTGAAATCAGCATGAAAATTTTTAAAATTTCTTCGTGTTATCATTTTTATTGTATGTTTTTAAAATTCCTGCCAGAAAATTGGTTGAATTAGCTAGCCAAGCCGTTTAATTACATGCCAAATCTGTTTAATATAGTTCTGTGATTTTACACTTACTCTTTTAAGCAGACAATTTAATTGACATGAACAGTCGTTTTTTCATTCGCTATATCATAAGAAAAAATTTCAAGATCAATTTTTTGCAACGGCTTATTTTAAAATGGTTAAAAAAGCTGGAAATTCGTGAAATTATCTGGCTGGATACCCTAAAAACAAATCAGGTTCACTGTGTTCAGCATGCCAAATCTGTCTTCTCCTATTCACCAAAAACTCTAAACCAGCTAACGCCATCAGTTAGTGTCAGTACGCCTGATCTTCATTTATATCGCCTACCTAACGTTATTTTACATACACACTCCAGTCATTTTGTGGCAGAGAATAACCTGATCATTATGGAGCGTGTATTGGATGCCGAGCTTCAATACTGTAATTACTCAACAGGTTATATCAAAGCCCATAACACTCATAAGGCCCTTTACAAGCGTACATCCAATCAAAAAAATAAAAAGATATTTCCCAAGGCACTTTATTTAGGAGGTAATGGAGTCTTTAATTATTACCACTGGCTCATTGAAATAGCCCCTAAGCTTCTACAAATTAAACAGGATTTATTAGATATCCATCACATCAAGACACTTATTCTGGATGAATCCGTTAAAAAAATCCCTTCATTTTCCAAAATAATGCGATTTAAGATTTATAATTGCCCAAGCTAATAATCTGGAGAGTATTCATAGTAACTATCAAGTCAGTAGTGATGATCTGATGCAGCTTTATGAAACCATGACCATGGCTAGGCCGATTTCCTGATTTGCAAGCAGTTATAAACTGAAGTTTTAGTTATCTTGAGAATGTGCATGCACATGTCGTACAAATGCATCATGCTCCTTAGCAATTTGCGCAAAACAGTACTGTTCCACAGCTTCTTTTTTGGCTTGTCGCGCTATCTGCAAGGCTTCTTCAGGATGGTTAATTAAATACTCAATTCCATTAGCTAAATCCTGCCCATCACCTACTTTACTCACCCATGCATTTTTCTGGTGCTGACAAACTTGTCTTGGCCCAATCGCATCGCTGCTTAATACCACTTTCCCCCACCCAAAAGCATCCAAAATACCTAAAGGCTGGATGTCTACTAATGAAGGAACTGCTACAAAGTCAGCTTGATGATATAAATTTACTTTTTGTGCCAAATTTACCCAACCTGGAAACTCAATCCGATCAGTCAATTGATAGTCCTGCACCATCTTTTCATATTGAGCCTTAAGCTCTCCCTCACCCGCTATAATGGCACGCACGAAAATATTTTTTTGAGACAATAGATGTATGGCTTTGATTAGCACCTGCACGCCTTTGGTTTCTATCATACGAGTGAGCATCAATACCGTAGGCGGTGTACCAATTAAGGCTGGTTGTGCAGGCTCATCAGGCAAGTGAATTAAATTTGAAATTACTTTTTGCGGCTTAGTTCTTTTCGAAGTCTCATTTTGTAGTATCTGTACTAAGTGTTGTACATGCGGCGTAATATGAATAAAGGCATCTGCACGCACAGTTCGTTTTACATTATGGCTATGATTAACTGCAATCACGGGTATATTTATACCAACAGTTGCGTTTTTAAATAACCACACTGCACGACCACTATGCGCAATAATTAAATCAGGCTGCTGCTGCTTTAGCCACTTCCTGACCCGTAACGCGGCATTAATACTATAAAAACCACGATTTTCAAGCACAGTGATAGGGCGCTCACCACTACTTAAGTGAGCGTTTTCTTCACCACGAACCAAAATAATCTCATGACCATATTGCTCCAGCGTATCTGCCATATTGAGCATGGCTTGCCAGCGACCGCCTGTTGCATCGCCATAAACCGTATTAATAATTTTTAATTTTTTCAAAATTCCAACCTAGCCGCCAAATGCTGCGCCAAAATAATACTTGGTTCTAATTTTAAAGGCTTTAGCATAAAAATGTTATAACTTTTCTGAGTTAATTCGATGATTTGGATTTTTAATAATAATTGTTGCTGCTCTAAACGGCTAATAGCAGCTTGAAAGTTATGTTCAGGCTCAAAGTGTTCTGGCTTCACAGCCACCACTGGACGCATGGCACTAATTGACTCCATTAACATGGACATCGAATCAATCGTGCAAAATGCAACCTCACTTAAACCTAAATAGGCCTGCGTCACTGTTTGAGGTTTAACACTCCACCACACCGCTTGCGCAATAACTTCAGACTTTAAATGCTGCTGTAGAACTTGCTCTGCCAGCTTACCTGTGCGTCTTGAGGTGCTAACTAACCATTGAATATCATTTTTTTCGGCAAGGCTATTCATTTGCCCAGCCAAATTTTGCCAATCCGCTTGACTATATGTTGCACCAGCGCCATCACCACCAATCAGCATTGCCCACAAAGTTTTTACAGGTTTACCATGCGCTACTAACCAGGCATCAGCAGCCTGCTTTAATATGAGTTGATTAATAGACATCGGTGAGGTTTGCAAGCTGATAAAGGGAGGCTGCTCTATAGGCTCTAAAACTAGCACCGCATTGAATAATTTAGAATTAAGTTGACGTAAAGAACCTGCAAAAATAGTTTGCGCCTTAAATACTTTCCCCAGCCATGCAACAGCAAAACTACTTTTACCACCTGCACCAACCACTATATCTGGCCTACCTACTGGAAATTCACCATGATAAAAATAGGGCAACCAATGAATAGGTGGTTGTATATGATTAAGTAGTACGCTTAAAATGCGTCGGTATAAACCGCGTTTTAAATGTAAATCTAGCCACTCCACCTTTAAGTTATAGATCTGCTCTAAAGCCAATAAAATACCTTTAGATTGATTAAAGTGACCTGCAATACCATCACTTATCACCCAAACAGTTTTTATAGGTTTAGGCTTTATTGGGTTGCTCATACTGGATGATGTTCCTGTGTTTGAGGTATTAATTCAGGAACCAACTCCTGATACACTGCAATGGTTTTATCCAGCATGGCGTCAAAAGTTAAATGTAATTTCGCAAACTCATAAACAGGCTCATTCAAAGCCGATAAATCAGTCAAATCTTGCAGATATTTTTTCAATAGATTATGTAAAGCGTCAGAATTATTCACTTCGCAAATTAATGCACGCGGTAGTACTTCAGCTACCATCCCGACATCAGTAGACAGTACTGGAGTCTGCATCAATAACGCTTCGGCCAAAGTATAGGGGCCACCTTCATTCCGAGAGGAAATGATAAATACATCTGCCTGGCTAAGTAATTGTGGAACATCTTGCCGATGGCCTAACAGTTCAATATGATGCTCTAAACCCAATGCATAGATTTGACTCTGTAATGCGTTATAGTCTGGCCCATCGCCTATTATTTGCAGTTTGGCATCAATTTTTTGCCACGCACTAATCAGTAAATCAAAGCCTTTGGCTGATACTAATCGACCAATTGCAATAGCCTTAATACTTGTTTTATCGTTACTGGTTTTATTAGTGGGAGTTTTATCAATAAGAGCCTTACTAGCAGCCTGCATTGACACACCATTAAGCACCACACGCACTTTATCTTGCTGCTTAAATTGCGCTGCTACTTGCTGGCTCACCGCAATAACTCGATCAAACCGCATAAAATCTTGCAGTTTATTCTTTTTATTATGCAATGTTGCAACACAAGGCACATCTAGCCAGTTAAGTAATGGGGCGACCATAACAACTGCTTTATTGGCCTGAACGTGCAATACATCGGGCTGGCTTTTTTTAATTGCCTGAAATAGCTGCCATAAAATAATTGGATTACGCCTACTCTTGCTCAAATCAACGGCAAAAAAATTAATAGCGATATTTAAACGATTTTGATATTTAGCATGTGCAATAACACTGACTTGATACCCACGGTGTGCTAAACCATTGCTCAGCTCAATCACATGTTTTTCTAAGCCACCTTCTTCATCACCAGCCATAACTATAGTAATTTTATTACTAGCTTTATCAATTATTTCTGTCACTTATAGGCCTCTCTGACCAGTGCGTATGCGACATTTAAACGCCAACAGATTATCTTTACCACTTACCTTAATACGCTTTAACTGCAAAAAATCTGGCTTAGGCAAAATTTCATCAATACCTTCAATAGTGGTTACTGCAGTGTTATAACCTGCCAAACGTGCTGCCTCAATATCAGCGTTACTATAAATACCAAACGGATAGGCAAAACTATTAATGGCCTGACCAGTTTGTTGCTGCAAAATACTACGTGACTTGACCATTTCTTTAGAGCGCTGCTCATCATCAATTGCATCCAGATTGGCATGAGTCATGGTATGTGAGCCGATTTCTATCAAACCGCTTTGCGCCAAAAACTTAACTTGTTCATCACTCAATTTTGACTCACGCGCCAGTTCACCAGTATTATGATGAGCTTTTTTATAACTGGACCAATCACGATCATGGCGGTCTACCACCACGTATATCGTGGCACAAGCATTGTATTTTTTTAAAATAGGCAAAGCATTTAACAAATTGTCGGCATAACCGTCATCAAAAGTAATAGCAATCGTTTTATCAGGATGTTTTCCCCAATTAACATAAAGCGCTTGTATGGTCACAAACTGAAAACCCTGCTCAGATAACCATTTCACTTGCTGTTCAAACTGCCCAGGAGTGACACGCAACTTGTTAAACTTAGCCCCTTGAATATGCTCACGTACCATGTGATACATTAAAATCCGCGGACGGTTCCAGTTCAGGGGCGGCTTCCACCATGCATAACGATGGCTAAACCAGCCAAAGCCTGCAACAACAATGAAAAATATTATCCAATTTGTCATGTAGATGGGTTAATCCTGTAATTGATGAATAAGCCAATGCGCTGCACGGCCAGCCTCATTCAAAGCGATTTGCTGGCCAGAATCAATGTCTTTTTGACTTAAATCACTCACCCAGCCTTGCTCTAGCAAATCATCTACTGCATCAGTAATCCTATCCTGCTTGAGGCGCGGCATGCTGATCAAGTGGGTGTTACAACCCGCAGCTAATGCTTCATATAACATAGAAACACTATCTTCGGTAAGCCACACATCACTTGCCAGTTGAAGCTGTTCAAATAGCCAGCCCTGAGGCGTTTGTTCCACAGGGCATACCATAAGATGTTTTGGAGATTGCTTAAAAAAAGAATGCTGCAAAAACTCAATCGGCGTACGACGCGAGGTAGTTAATATAAATTGTTGGTTTTTTCTTTGCGCTAAAATTTGCTGCAACTGTTTAACAATTAAGTCTTCAGACCAGCCATGCCGCTTAGATGGCCCACCGATTAAAATTAAGCTACGACCGACCTGATGTCGCTGTTCATTAATTAGTGGATTTAGTACTCCTTCACTAATAAAAATATGCGGTAATTTAGGCGGTGTATCATGTTTTGGAATAATCAGATAATCAAACCAGTTTAAACTAAGACTTGGCTTCATTAATACCAATGTTTTGGCGAGGGGATAAAGTTTTTTAAGCCCCAGTACTTTCCAATGGGTCTGATGCCCAATACCCACAATGAAGTCGGGCAAAGCAGCATCTTTAACTAATTTAGGCAGTTGGCCAACGTAGCCAAAACTTAGCCAATATGTCAGCAAGCCTAAAATAGAAATTTGTGGTGCTGGTATCTCTAAGCATTCAACAGGAATATTTTGTCGCTTCAACGCGGCAACCAGACCCAGCATTTGTGCCCGATGTCCTGCTTTGCCATCACTGATATACCAGATTTTCATGCTGCTATCCTAACTTGACAGCCAAAACCAATAGCAAAAAATCCATAGCAATGCCCCAAGCCCAACACTAAAAAACCCAACCTCTCTGCATAAAAGTCAGACAGGCTGGGTTAAATATCGTTTATGCAACAGGGGTTAACCAATGACGATATTCTTCACGCTTGCCTGTTACCGCTTCAAAAAAGATGCGCTGCAATTGCTCAGTAATCGGTCCACGGCTACCAATACCAATTGGACGGTCATCATATTCACGGATTGGGGTGACTTCTGCGGCTGTTCCTGTAAGGAATGCTTCGTCAGCAATATAAAATTCGTCACGGGTAATACGACGCTCAACTATTTTAATACCTAAATCAGCAGCAATTTGGAAAATAGTTTGACGGGTAATACCATCCAGGGCACCACAGCCTAAATCTGGCGTATGCAACACACCATCTTTAACCAGGAAAATATTTTCGCCAGCACCCTGACAAACAAAACCATGCGGATCAAGCAAAATGGCTTCATCATAGCCCGCCGCAGTGACTTCCTGATTGGCCAAAATAGACACAGGATAGTTGCCCACTGCCTTAGCTTTACACATGGTAATGTTCGGCTGATGATGGGTAAAGGAAGAGGTTTTTACCCGAATCCCTTTTTCCATACCTTCAGCACCCAAATAAGCACCCCATGGCCACGCAGCAATTGCCACATGCACCGTATTGGTTTTAGCAGCAATACCCAGTTTTTCAGAGCCGATCCACGCAATAGGACGCAAATAGCAGGATTTCAAGTTATTTTCACGCACTACCGCCTTTTGCGCTTCTTCCAGTGCTGCCAAGTCATAAGGTACTTTCATCTGAAAAATACGTGCCGAATTCAGCAAACGCTGGGTATGTTCACGTAGTTTAAAAATCACTGTGCCCTGATCAGTTTCATAGGCACGCACGCCTTCAAAGACACCCATACCATAATGTAGGGTGTGGGTTAGTACATGTACCTTGGCATCGCGCCAGTCAACCAGTTTACCATCTTGCCAAATTAGCCCATCACGATCAGCCATACTCACGGCGTTGTTACTCCAATATCTTACAAAATATGTTAAAAAGCTTCGTCGTACAAAAGCCTACTCGTCCAAGCCCAACGTTGCGGCTGGATCAATCAAACGTTGCCATAGGGTGCAAACGACCTTGCGGGTCTCAAACCAGTCGGCGGCATTCACTTGCATGGATTGTTGAGCAAGGGCTAACCGATGGCTTTCGGTACGTTCGCATAAATACGCCTGAGTCAAGGCATCAGCATCGCCACGGGATAAGCAGCCTGCTGTTACAGTGTCGTCAAGAATGCGTACATTATCGGAGAAACGGGCGAGATCTGGTCTCAAACCGCTCCAAGCAAGCACTGCATACTGTGCCATAAATTCAATATCAACGATACCTCCTGCATCCTGTTTTAAATGAAAAATCCCAGCTTTTTGCTGTTCTGGCGTAGAGCCAAGATGATCTTTCATTTTTTGCCGCATGGTTTTTACTTCAAGCTGCACCCAGACCTCATCACGCGGGCGAGTTAACACGCGATGCCTAATGTGTTTAAAGGCTTCGCATACTTGTGCATCACCTGCAATAGTTCGGGCACGGACCAATGCCTGATGTTCCCATAACCATGCACTTTTTTCCTGATATTGCTCAAATGCAGTCAGGCTGGACACCAATACTCCCGATTGCCCTGATGGTCTTAGCCGCGTATCCACTTCATACGCACGGCCATCGAGAGTTTGCGTGCTTAATAATGACATCAGCTTTTGTGCCACTTTAACGCAGAACTGCATGCCACTAATCACGCGCTTGCCATCGGTATCGGACTGCTCATCGACATCATGCAAAAAGACCAAATCCAGATCAGAGCCATAACCTAGCTCTATGCCCCCTAATTTGCCATAACCAATAATGGCAAAAGCCGCGGCATCCAAACTCAATGACTCACCATTTTTACGCTTTGGAAACCCATGCTTGGTATAAATAGATTGCAAAGCCAGTCCCAAACTGGCCTTTAATACCACTTCAGCAATATCTGTTAAGGCATCAGATACTTTCATGAGTGGACGTTCGGCCAAGATATCACTGGCTGCCACCGCAAGTGCCTGGCTCTTTTTAAACAAACGCAAGACCCGCATTTGCTCTTCAACATCATCACGTTCTACACGCAGCAATAACTGGCGCAAGTTATCTTTTAAATCTTCCCGTGATGGCAGCTCAAAATCGGTTGATAAAAACTCGTCCAGTAAAACGGGATAATAAGTCAGCTCTTCACTAATCAGCGGACTGACCGACACGATATCCACCAGCCGTTGTAACGCGCCTTGGCTCTCAACCAGCATCACCAGATACACACTACGCCTTAAAATACTTTCAATTAAAGGAATAAGCCTGACAATGGCGACCTGTGGGTTTTTCTTGGTCAATAAAATTTTAATCAGTGCAGGCCAAAAAGCATCCAAACGTATTTTTGCACTTTTGGGTAATTTTTTAACAGCGTTGCTTTTCCAGAACGCCTCAATTAACTGCCAAGTGGACTCATCAACTTTTTGCTGAAAATCAGTAATCAATTGCTTGCTGTCAACCGATTCTGCCAGTTCATTTCGTTCGCTAATCAAGCGATAAAACTGATTGCTTACTACCTCCCGTACTACACTTAAAGCCTCGAGAAAAGTATCCCAGCCACTAAAATTTAATACTTTAGCCAGTCTGTCTTGTTCTGCTGGCTGAGTCGGTAAATACTGGGTTTGCTGATCATCCATGGCCTGAATCGCATGTTCTAGTCGCCTTAAAAATAAATAACTATTGTGTAGTGCTATTACGTCATGGCTTTCTATGAGGTCTAATTCACCCAGCCGCTGTAAGGCTGTCAGGCAATGTCGCACCCGCAATTCTTTTTTTGCGCCGCCATAAATTAACTGAAATACCTGAACAATAAATTCAATTTCGCGGATACCACCCTCGCCTAGCTTGATATCACCCAGAGTATTACGACGCTGCATTTCACGCTCAATCATGGCTTTCATATCACGCATGGCAGCAAAAGCGGAGTAATCCACATAGCGTCGATAGACAAACGGCCGCGTCATCTCAACGAGCTGCTGGCCAGTTTTGCCGCCTGTAATCGCCCGTGCTTTAATCCATGCATAGCGCTCCCATTCACGCCCATGCTGTGCCAGATAACGCTCTAAAGCAGCGTAGCTTAAGGCCAATGCGCTACCATCACCCCAAGGACGCAAGCGCATATCTACCCGAAACACAAAGCCATCTTGCGTCACCTGATCCAGCATGCGAATTACACTTTGCCCCCACTGGATGCAAAACTGCTGGTTATCAATGCACTTTTGTCCGTTTGCTTTTTGGCCGTTTGTTTCTCCTGCTTCATCAAACGCAAAAATCAAGTCAATATCACTAGATAAATTAAGCTCTTGCGCACCTAACTTGCCCATGCCAATCACAATTAAATCCTGTACCTTGCCATCCATACCAATCGGTTCACCATATTTAGCCACCAAAGGCACCTTGGCAAACTCAACCGCTGCCCAAATACAGGCATCAGCAAAATCAGATAATTCCTGAGTAAGCTGGATCACATTGGTCAACTGGTTGGCATCTTGCCAGATCCAGCGCAACATGAAACGTGCGCGCAAATGACGCGCTGCCTGCATCCATTGTTCTTCAGTTTCACAGGCATCTAAACTTTTCTTGGTTAAATTACATATCTGTTCGGTGCTTAAATTTTTTTCAAATTGATCAATTTGATAGTCAGCCTGCCATGCCTCGGGCAACTGCTGCATTACTTGGGCGGCATAATTACTGGCAACCAAAGTACGCTGATAATGCTCCTGATTTATTGCTATTGCGGGTACTGTCATTATCAGCCTCTGCTGGTATTGTCTGGATTAGTGTTTAAGTTCATTTCGCGTTAAAACTACAAAAGCTGAATACAATTTATTCATAAGCTGGCTATGATGAATCAGAATGCTTTAGAACCACTTTCATTATTGGAAAATAGACAATGAACAATAATACCAGCCAATCTTCCATTTTACCCTGGTTAACACTTGGCACAATGCTGGCACTGGGGCTTATTATCGCTGCATTTATTATAGGGCAAAGTGCCAAACAAGTGGCCAGCTCCAGAGAAAGCATTACGGTTAAAGGAACCGCCGAAAAAGCAGTCAAAGCAGATAAGGCACTATGGAGTGTGACAGTATTTACTTCTGCCAGTAGTGTGGCTCAAGCCCTGCCCGAGCTACAACGCCAGGTAGAAGCCATTAAAAAGCAGCTCACGACATCCGATCTTTTGCCAGCCAATCAATTACAGCAATATGACTGGACGACTGAGCCTATTTATCAACGCAGTGAAGGCTATGAAAATCAGGTGGTGGGTTATCGTTTGACTCAGCGTTTAGGTGCTGTACTCAACGATGTTAATATGCCCATTAAACTCAATAACCGCGTAAACCAGCTCATCATTCAAGGCACCAACCTTGAGCATAATGAAACCCAATATTTAGTATCTAACATTGAAGACATTAAACTGTCTTTAATTGCTGCCGCCACCAAAAATGCCCATGATCGTGCCATTGAATTTGCCAAAAGTGGTGATGTCAAAGTAGGCGCCATGCGCTCAGCATCGCAAGGCGTGTTTCAAATTAGCACCCCTTTATCCACAGGCTCGGATGAATACGGTGGTGAGTACAACACCACCACCATTGATAAAACTGCACGAGTGGTCGTGACTGTCAATTACGGCATCCAGTAAGCACAATGCTTTGATAAGCACTTAAAATTCCATACTAAAAAGCCATCTATAAAAGATGGCTTTTGGATTAGCAATACATAATCTTTCAACCATGACATGGCTAACCTAAGATTCCATTTAAATGGCTAAGAGGCAATCAAACCAGTTGGCAGCGTAATAGTAAATGTGGTGCCTTCATCCATAACAGATTCAATCACCATTTTACCATTATTCTTTTCAACAAACTGGCGACACAATAACAAACCTAGACCTGTGCCTTTTTCACCATCAGTTCCTTTAATACTACGCGGTTGCTGACGACTAAAGAAATCCTGTATTTGTGACTCTGTCATTCCAATGCCAGTATCGCGTACCTTAATATGCACTTCATTCCCTGACTGATGAGCCGACAAATACACATGGCCGCCATTACGGGTAAATTTTAGCGCATTTGAACACAGATTTTGTAAAACCGATGTCATCATATTCAGGTCAACAAAACAATGCACTTCAGGTGATACATCACTATGCAGAATGATATTTTTCTTTTGAGCCATCGCCCCTAAAACTTCAAAAATAATCTGAAATACTTGCTCAACCTGGACTTCTTGCGGGCGATGCACTAGCGCGCCCCCTTCAGACATTGCCCATTGCAATAAATTTTCTAACAACCTAAAAGTTGCATGGGCGGTACTACGTAAATAGCTTGCAATGTCTTGAATCCCTTTTTGATCCAGCTCCTCAATTTCAGTTTCTAAAACTTCCGAGAAGCCTAAAATTCCATGAAAAGGGGCACGTAAATCATGGGCGATAATAGAAAAAAACTTATCTTTACTGGCGTTAATTTCTCTTAAACGCTCGTTGGCCAGCTCAAGTGCCTGATGTGATTTCCGCAACTCCAAATGGGCCACAACTTGATGCGCAAGTGTGCGCAAGCTGTCAATTTGTTCATTTGTAATGCTACGTGCTGTAGAATCTAAAACACATAAGGTACCAAGATGGTGGCCTGTAGAAGTGATTAATGGCGCACCTGCATAAAATCTAACCTTGAGATCACCACTAACAATCGGGTTATCCATAAAGCGCGGATCAAGGGAAGTATCTTCAACCACAAATACTTCTGACTTTAGTATGGCATGACTGCAAATACTATACTTACGTTCAACCTGACCACGTGGCAGACCATATGAAGATTTAAACCAGCTACGATCTTCATCAAGCAAGCTAACAATAGAAATTGGCGCACCACAGATTCTGGCAGCCAACTGTACCAAATCATTAAAACATGCTTCTTCATCCGTATCCATAATGCCGTATTCCTTTAGCACCTGAACACGTTCCAGCTCATTGCTGGGTAGCTCCGCTTCAATCATCCTAGTTCCTCAAACAAGTTTATCTTCATGCGCGTAGTGTCTACGTCTTTTAATTTGTTACATGTTACTCGTGACTAGCCTAACATTTTTTGAACAATAAACATATAAACTTAAGCAATCAGCATGTAATTTAAACAATCTCTCAGCAATACTTATAACGGTATAACTAGTGGCGTTATAAGTATCACCTTCATTTAATAAGATAAACTTACAAAATGTAAATTTTTATAACTTACAAATCTTTATTGCTCAATTAACGCGGGTACCTCTAAACCACGACGATGATAAAAATCTATTACAAAATCGTCAAAATTGTTATTTTCCAGAGAATCCCGAATCATTTGCATCAGGCGCTGGTAGTAGCGCAAGTTGTGGATAGTCCCTAACATTGCACCCAGCATTTCGCCACATTTATCCAAGTGATATAAATACGCACGAGTAAAGTTTTTGCAAGTATAGCAATCACAATGCGGATCAAGTGGCTTAGTATCATGGCGATACTGGCTGTTACGAATCCGTACAATGCCATCGGTAATAAAATAATGTCCATTACGCGCATTACGGGTGGGCATCACACAATCAAACATATCTACGCCACGGCGCACGGCTTCGACAATATCTTCAGGCTTGCCCACGCCCATCAAATAACGTGGCTTGTCTTCTGGTAATTTAGTGGGTAAATAATCCAGAATTTTAATCATGTCTTCTTTAGGTTCACCCACCGATAAGCCACCAATGGCATAGCCATCAAAGCCGATATCTTTTAGGCCATCCAGTGATTCCTGACGCAACTCAGGGTACATGCCACCCTGCACAATACCAAACAAGGCATTGGGGTTGCCTTCAAATGCATCCTTACAACGTTTTGCCCAGCGTAAGGACATCTGCATTGAAACTTGCGCCTCAGAATAGGTAGCAGGATACGGTGTGCATTCATCAAAAATCATGACGATATCTGAATTTAATACCCGCTGAATTTCCATGGATTTTTCGGGTGATAAAAAGATTTTTGAGCCATCAATGGGCGAGCGAAAGGTCACTCCTTCCTCTTTAATTTTACGCATGGCACCCAAGCTAAATACCTGAAAACCACCTGAGTCGGTCAAAATAGGCTTATCCCATTGCACAAAATCATGCAGGCCACCATGTTCTTTAATCACTTCAAGCCCAGGACGTAGCCATAAGTGAAAGGTGTTGCCTAAAATAATGTGCGCACCAATAGCTTCAATATCACGTGGCAACATGCCTTTAACCGTGCCATAAGTGCCAACTGGCATAAATGCAGGGGTTTCTACCACGCCATGATTCAGCGTTAAACGGCCACGACGCGCACGACCTTGCTGGCCAAGCTTTTCAAATTTCATAAATTAACCTAAAAGAATCTAAGTGAAGAAACAGTTCACCGATTTTTAAAACGACGTCTCAAATCAGGCATATATTGTCGTTGATTATCTAGACAAGTGCTAGCGCTGATTCATGAACTATAGACAACACTTAATGCATAAAGTGTCCTTTCATTGGCTAGCTAACAGTGAGTAATACTATCAATCAGCATCGCATCACCATAACTAAAGAAACGATATTTTTCCTTGATGGCATGTTCATAAGCTTTTAAAACATTATCGCGGCCTGCCAGTGCAGAAACCAACATCAGCAGCGTCGATTCAGGCAAATGAAAATTGGTAAGCAAACGATCAATCACATTAAACCGATATCCAGGATAAATAAAAATATCAGTTTCGCCACACCAGGCTTTAAGCTGGCCATTATTGGCTTTTGCGGCACTTTCAAGCGCGCGTGTTGCTGTGGTACCGACTGCAATCACTTTGTTCCCAGCTGCCTTGGTTTTTTGTACCAGATCAACAGTGGCTTGCGGCACCTCGCCCCATTCACTATGCATTAAGTGCTCGGTAATGTTTGTAGTACGCACAGGTTGAAACGTTCCTGCGCCCACATGCAAGGTGACAAATGCGGTATTAATGCCCTTTGCTTTTAATGCGGCCAATAACTCTTCATCAAAATGCAAACTGGCCGTTGGTGCCGCCACACTGGCCGCTTTGGCTGGATCATGAAATATGGTTTGATAACGTTCATCATCGGTTGCATCAGCAGCACGATTAAAATACGGTGGAATTGGCAAGGCACCAAATTGCTCAAGCGCAGCTAAGACTGGCTGGCTAAAACTCAGCTCGAACAAATTATTTTGCCGCCCCTGGACTTGTATTTCTAACTGGTTATCTGCAAAAAATAAGCTCATCCCTGCTTTAGGCGCATTACTGGCTTTAACGTGCGCTAAAGCAGTATGGGTTCCTGTAATTCGCTCAACCAATACTTCTACTGCGCCCCCACTTTCACGTTTGCCTTGTAGGCGAGCTTTAATGACTCGCGTGTCATTGAGAACCAATAAATCACCCGTTTGTAATAACTCGGGTAACTGCTTAATGGTGCAATCTTGTGTTTGGCCTTGTGCATTTAAATACAATAAGCGTGATGCGCTACGGGTGGCTAAAGGATAACGGGCAATCAGCTCATCTGGAAGAACATAAGAAAAATCGGATAATTGCATGAACACAAGGCTAGAAACAAAAAGAGCAGCAATTATATCGAATAAGCAAGTCAAAAACTAATCAAACAGCGCAAAATAAGAAAGCTTGTGCTTGACAATAGTTTTGAGAGATATAAGATAACAACCCTTAGCTACGCCTTCCCGGGGTGGTGAAATTGGTAGACGCGGTGGACTCAAAATCCACTGTCAGAAATGACGTGTCGGTTCGAGTCCGACCCCCGGGACCATAATTCATTAGAATAAAATCAATAAATTGCAAATTTACTATTTAAATCGCTAAAAATTACTTTTGTGGATAAATCCTATTTTGTAGATCGTTTGTAGACTAAACAACTTTACGACTCATATTATGAACATTCACGCCAACGACTAAACCTCAGCACCTGTATTTGTGGTTTTTTATGGCCTAAAGATTTATCGATTGACCAAAATGACCAAATAGTCATGTCAAAAGTGCAAACTCGCCAGTCACGCTTTACGACAGAGTACTTATTAGTTTTCATATATATTTCTATCTCCTGTTCTCTTGCCTGCCCTGGTGATGGGCAAAAGACGAAGACCCCGTACCGTTTGGTACGGGGTTTTTTATGGCCTGCTGTTTTTTAGAGTGCTCAACATATCCATTAATAGTCCCTGAATATCTCTAGCAACACGGGGCTTGCCTGCCGTAAAGATATTCACGCAGGATTTTACGGATAAATGGATAAATTTCGGTAGTGAGAAAACTCAAGTCAGATATGTGGCCTTTTTTATTTTTACAGCTTCTACATCTGCCCTGCCAAAATCTACTTAACTCAATGGAAAATAAAATAATATTATTTATGAATCCTCAGAACCATTATAAAAATAAGCAATTATAACTTCTCGATTCAAACCATTTTCTTTTGTCACTAATTTCCTATTCATTTTAGCATTTATTTTTGCATATAAAAAAACCTGCCTTATTGACAAGTTTTTAATTGTTTTAATTTCTATAAAGCACTTTATTCCAGATAATTTTACTACTGCATTTTTAGGCGTCGTTTAATGATTTAACACCTTGAATATGCATACTCTATCAATACTGCAAATTGGCTTTTTTCACATTGATAGTTGCTTTATCGCCACTTTGGCATACTCGGTGGTTTGGATTTAATTGCACTTGAGCAGGACTAGCCCCTGATTTATTTTTTGCTAAATTAGGGTTAAAACAATGATCAAGACTATTTGCCAGTGGTAACATTTTTATTGCATCCAGTAGAATATTGATACTGCTAACATAGCAATAGCCATTGTTACTAACAAAGCCACTTATGTGGTGAATATATAGCCAACCGTAAATAAGCTTAACAATAGTTCGGTTTGTCTCAATGAAAATAAGTAAATTTTTAAACTACTATTTAGCATTATTTATTTTTAATTTGAATGAATTTCAATGCCATCAATTTGACCTAATAAGATTTCCTGTTTATCGTCGAAAATATAAACAGCCTGGCCATGCTCACAACGTAACTGAAATACACTTTCAATGAGCTCTTGCTCAGAAATTAAAATGTCTTCTGGTTTGCTTAATAAAAATTGACCATGAATAGCCATAAGATCACCGTGAATCATGGAACCTTCAAAGGCTTGTTGTTGCCCATTGCATAAGTTTACTACCAGTAATTCACGCATGATCATGCACCTCTATTCAGATTGAGCAAAACCAGAATCTAGCAAATCAAAATTACCAAGCTCAGAACTACGGATTACTTTTTACTGCCTATTTCCTTATGTTCAGGCTCATTATCCTTGTCCTGCTCAGGTAACTTGACACTGGCATCCTGATTTTCTAAATGCGCATCTTGGAGTTGTTGCTGACGCTCCGCCTCGCTCTTTGGCTGATTTGCCTGTGGATATTCTGGAATATTGCTATCCGCATTGGCTTGTTGCTGAGCCTGATTCATAGTGTCCTGCTGGGATTTTTGATTGATATGGTTCATTACTAACCTCTTTTATAGTCTGTGAAATGAAAATACAGTTATAAACTAACCGATATCTTTAAGCCCCTGTGTTGGCTAAACAATTCAATTAAGGCAGTTTTTTTATTGCTTGGTCAGTAGTTGGTAAGTGCCTAGCCACTTCATGTAAAACAGGTAATTTTTTATAACAGAACTTATTTCATCTTATGCGACACAGGATGACGCAAGCATTTATCTATAAAATTAATTCTAAACATAACTAATTGTTTTCAAATAGATAATTCTCAATTTACATCCATGTGCTTTT
The DNA here is from genome assembly GCA_023393635.1 of Pseudomonadota bacterium. Lineage (GTDB taxonomy): Bacteria > Pseudomonadota > Gammaproteobacteria > Pseudomonadales > Moraxellaceae > Alkanindiges. The sequence goes on along the minus strand of JAEWKT010000032.1, from coordinate 52,867 downwards.
AGCTTGAAAGTATTGAATTAGATCATTTAAGCACCATTTATATTACTCAAACAAACAATTCTGCACAGCTTAAATTGCCTTAAAGCCCAGCAGTATTTGTTTAAAAGTGTCATTGCCTAAGTCTGAGGAGTAGCAGAAATGGCGTTGAATATTGTGACCGCAGCGCAGCCAATGCGGATTGAAAACCTGATTGTATTTATTTATGGCGATCCTGGTATCGGTAAAACCTCTTTGGCTTTTAGTGCCAAAAAACCAATTTTATTTGACTTTGACCGCGGGGCGCATCGTGCAGGGAAGTTTCGTAAAGACACGGTTCCTGTTAGCTGCTGGGCAGATGTGGCCACGATTAGCAAAGAAGATCTGGAAGGCTACGACACCATTGTCATAGATACGGCAGGTCGGATGCTGGATGTCATTATTAGCGACTTGGTAAAAGATCAAAAAAACTGCCGCAAGAACAGTAAGGAACTTGCAATTCAGGGTTATGGCGCACTCAACAAGCGTTTTAGTAGTTGGCTTAACTTGATTCGCTCTTTTGGTAAAGATGTGGTTTTGCTCGCCCATGCCGCCGAAGATAAAAAAGGTGAGGAGCTGATTATTCGTCCTGATATGGTGGGCGGTAGCAAAAAAGAGGCTTATAAGGTAGCCGATATGATGGGCTATATGACCACCACGCAAGGCGTAGAAGGTGCTGAAACTTCATTGAATTTTTCACCATCTACCTCGCATCATGCAAAAGACTCTGGCGCAATAGGCAATATTATTCTGCAAGACTTGGATAAAAATCCGCATGCACTGGCGGACATTATTGCACAAGCCAAAGAGCACATTAATCATTTAAGTGAAGCACAGGCTAGCGCGCAACTAGAGCTTGAGGCATACCGTGATGATTGCATGACCGCTGAATACGCAAGTGATCTCAACCAATTGCGCGAAGCATTGCCTATGGCGCATATTTATTTAAAGGAAATGCGCCAAGCTTTAGATCTGGCTTTTAAAAGTTTAGGCGATAAGGTGATTTTTGAAAATGATGCGTTTATCGCGCAGGATGAGCTTTTTTCAGCTGACTTTATTGCCGATACACCCGCTGACTTAGACGTCACCCAGCAATTTATCAACCATGAGACAGCGGCATGAACACGCCGCTTCGATTGACTGTCACCATGCTAGACACTTATGTGCATGGTATGGCCAATGAAGACTTAAGCAGTGAGCAACTGGCTTACACTTTATTTAAGCCCATAAAGCCTACGCAAGCCATGAAAGTAGGCTCGGCATTCCATAAAATGCTTGAGCGAGCCACGACTTTATCTAGCACCCAGTACCACAAGAGTTATGAGTTTATTTTACCTGATGACTTAGATGGCACTATTGAGCTAGGCAATGTGCGCGAGCAAAAGTACCAGTGGCAAATTTTTGATGATGTGCTGTTGGTAGGCAAAATTGACGCCGAAACTGCGGTCAAGGTGATTGATCATAAGCTTACTTTTCGTTTCGACCATGAACGCTACATGGATAGCATGCAATGGCGGGCATATTTGGCCATGCGGCAAAAAACTCACTTTAGCTATCAGGTTTTTGAACATAGTGGGTTGCCTGATACACCAAATTTACTGGGAAATTATCCTGTGTTTATCAAGGATTATCACCAGCTGGATCAATACGCTTATGCAGGTATGCAAGATGACGTTAAAGATATTGTCCATGATTTGGCCAGCTTTGCCAGAGACTGGATGCCCATTATTCAAGGAGCTGCCCCATGATGCACGATAACACCTTAATGATGGTGTGCAATGGTAGCGCACTGGTTCCTGCCACGCAGCACGATCATGAACTGATGCGTACCTTTTATAAAACAGGACAAGCCATCCAAACTCACGCCACTCCGCAGTCACTCCGAAGCTTGCAGCATCATCGTTTGTATTTTGGCGGGTTAATTGGCCTGATGAAAGATTATTGGGAGCCGCAAAGTGGGCTAATTCACCCTGCTGAATCGCAGACTGCGGCTTCTTTTTGCCGTTATTTACAGGCTCAAGGTATTGCGCTCACTCCTGAGCAAAGTAAGGCCTTGCAACGTGATTATTTGCAAAACTTGAGCATTAGCCGAGCAGCTAAACTGATTAACCCTATCCCTGCGAGCACGGCTGAAATTCATCGCTGGATTAAAATTGAATGTGGTTATTTTGATCTGATCCGCCTGCCCGATGGCTCGGTTGAAAAAGATGCCAAGTCCATTGGTTTTAGTAAAATGTCCCAGGCTGAGTTTAGTGAATTTTATAAAGCAGCCTTTGGGGTGTGCTGGCGTTTTGTACTATCGCGGCATTTTCCTAGCCAAGCAGATGCCGAAATGGCGATTGAACGCATGCTCAGCATGGCAGCTTAGGATGACAACCTAATAGGATTTGACACGCCATGTTTTGATTCAACTGCTAAATAATTTAACCCATTTATAGCAGCTAGTTGCGCGACAGATTAAGACGCGCCTAATTTGTAAACAGCCACCTTTGACCCCATTTATTTTCTATGCAAGAGGTTATGAGCCACTTAATAAACAGGTTCATTACTATAAAAGTCCAACAACAGTCAACAACACGTGTCATAGGCGCAGCAATCAAAGCATGAACATCAGTGTGCGTCGCCTTAAAGTTTCAATATAGTTTAACAAGGTGAATCAACATGAAAGTTTACCAAGCAATTAATGCAGTGCAGCACGCATTGTCCAAAGAAGGTATTTCTAAAGACCGCATGGCTTCAGGCTTTGGCGCAGGCTATGCCTTTCGTGGCATTGACGATGTCTATAACACGCTTAGTCCCCTGCTCTCTGAACATGGTCTGGTTATCATTCCACGCTGTGTGGAACGCCATGAATCACAGCGCCAGAGTGGCCCTAAAACGCTTTATTTTGTGGTGGTCAAAATGGAGTTTGATTTTATATCTGCCGAGGATGGTAGTAAGCACACGGCCTGTACCTATGGCGAAGCAATGGATTCAGGTGACAAAGCCACCAACAAGGCCATGTCAATTGCCTATAAATATGCCTGCTTCCAGACGTTTGCTATTCCGACAGAAGGCGACAATGATCCAGACGCCACAGTTCATGCGCCAGCACCCCATAAAAAGCCTGCGCAAAAACCTGTTAAACAAAATGTTCAGGCCAATGATTCGCTTAAATCATTACCCAACATTTTGGCGGATATTCAAAAGGCGTCGAATGTTAATGATTTGATGGCTATTCGTGACTATGTCGCTACGCATCAATACAGCGAACTTGATATTGGCGAAGTGAAAACTGCCCTAAAAGCACGCCACGAAAGCCTGACTCATAAGCCAACCAATAGCTAATCATCGCTATGGGCTAACCTGTCATTAAAATGCTGGAAAAAACTTAGGCAGTTAAATCTTTTATGGAAGAATTTGAAGGCCTAAGTTTTTATCACTCATGGGCTAAACATTTGTCATGATGAAGTTACTTTAAAACGTAAAAAATTACGCTTTGATGACTTAATTTTTTGTTACAAGTGCTATTAATAATGCTCAGTCAACAATGAGGAGGTATCGGCATGGATCTCATTTTTAAAAAATGTCCGACTTGTGGCCATCTTCTCTCTGCACCTTCTAGAGAGTGTAGTTATTGTCAAACGACTGACATTGATGATTGGGCACATGCTTTTGTCGTCGGCACTATATTTATTTTACTACTTGTCATTGCGTTTATTGCCTTTAAAAATTTCTAATTTCACCTAAATCCCTAAGCGGCTGCTTTTAGACAAATTTTGTATATTTTTTCTAAAAATATTTTGTGTTGTTGCGTAAATTATTTTGGCAAAAAATATATTATTTAACAGCAGCTTATTTAAGATAAGCTTTCAAATATGTGCATAAGTTCATTGTTTTTGAAATAACAGACTTGTATTTTTAGTAAAACACATCACTAATGAGACATGACAAAATCATTTGTCACTCATCTGGAGTGCCCTATGTCCGAGACAACAATTCAAAATCCAAGCCCGACACTCCCTGTAGAAGGCAGCTTACCATTATTGGCGTTACGTGATGTGGTGGTTTATCCGCACATGCAAATTGCGCTATTTGTGGGACGTCCAAAATCAATTCATGCGGTTGAAGTAGCGCGTGAAACTGACAATCTTGTTTTTGTGGTTGCACAACGCGATTCACTGGCCGAAGAGATCGACAACGAAAATCTGTATCAATACGGAACTGTATGTCGCATCGTCCAGGTCGTAAATCATGAAAACGATGACAACTGCATTAAAGTACTAATAGAAGGCTTATACCGTGCGCGACTTGATCACATTATCGAGCTGCCTGACTATATTCGCGCTGAAACCACAGCCGAGCCTGCGCCTATTGCCTTAAATGCCGAGCAGCAAAAAGAAACCCGTCAAGGGCTGCAAAACCTGTTTACTCATTATGCAGAAGCAAAGCTGCGTAATGCGCGTGAATTAAGCGCAGCAAGCGATAAAATTGAAGATTTGCTTGAGCTGGTTTATTTCATTGCCACACGTGCGCCATTAGCCATTGATGTGAAGCAAAAATTTTTGGAACAAGCCGATATTTCTGCACATGTGAAAGAATTAACTGAGTATCTGACTCAGCAATCTGAAGAGCAGCAAATTGAGCAAAATTTACATGAAAATGTAAAACGCCAGATGGAACGCAACCAGCGTGAATACTTTCTCAATGAAAAAATGAAAGTGATTCAACGCGAGCTGTCAGACATGAATGGCGGCGGTGAAGATGATATCACCGAGATTGAAAACCGTTTAGAAGAAGCAGACCTGCCCGACGATGTGCGCAAGAAAGCTGAGGCTGAATTTCGTAAACTAAAATCGATGCAAGCAGCTTCCAGTGAAGCAGCAGTAGTGCGTAATTATCTTGACTGGATCTTGAACACACCGTGGAAAAAAGCCAGCAAAGTCAGCATTAAGCTTGATAAAGCACAGCAAATCCTGGACGCCGATCACTATGGTCTGGAAGAAGTTAAAGAACGTATTGTTGAGTTTTTGGCAGTACAATCTCGCGTGAAGCAGCTTAAAGGTCCAGTACTGTGCCTGGTAGGCCCTCCTGGTGTGGGTAAAACCAGTCTGGGTGAATCCATTGCTAAAGCAACAGGACGTGAGTTTGTACGCATGGCCTTAGGCGGCGTGCGTGATGAAGCAGAAATCCGTGGTCATCGCCGTACTTATATCGGGGCAATGCCAGGTAAAATTGTGCAGCACTTATCTAAAGTGGGTGTAAAAAACCCGTTATTCTTATTAGATGAAATTGACAAGATGGCACAGGATTATCGCGGTGATCCAGCGTCTGCCTTGCTTGAAGTACTTGATCCATCACAAAACCATAAATTCAATGACCATTATTTAGATATGGATCTGGATTTATCAGAAGTGATGTTTATCTGTACTGCCAACAGTATGGATATTCCTGCGCCTTTGTTAGACCGTATGGAAGTCATTCGCCTGCCAGGTTATACCGAAGACGAAAAAGTAAACATTGCTGAGCGTTATTTGGTTCCTAAAGCCATTAAAGCCAACGGTCTAAAAGACAAAGAGCTCACCATTGAAGAAGGTGCGGTGCGTGATCTGGTACGTCGTTATACACGTGAAGCAGGTGTGCGTAATCTTGAGCGCGAAATTTCCAAAATCTGCCGTAAGGTAGTTAAGGAAGCTGTAACAAGCCGTTCAAAAAATATACATATTGACGTCAATGTAAATAACCTGAGCGATTACTCTGGGGTTTACAAGTTTGATTATGGCATGGCGGAAGATGATGCCCAGATTGGCCGCGTTACTGGCCTTGCGTGGACTTCGGTTGGTGGTGAATTGCTGACTATTGAAGCAGCAGCAGTAAAAGGTAAAGGTACTTATACGGCTACTGGTTCATTGGGTGATGTGATGCAAGAATCCATCAAAGCTGCCATGACGGTGGTGCGCACCCGTGGTGACAAACTGGGTATTCCGCACGAACGCTTCAGTGATACTGATGTACACGTGCATATGCCCGAAGGTGCCACGCCAAAAGATGGTCCATCGGCAGGTTTGGCTTTAACCACTGCGCTGGTGTCTGCATTTACAGGCATTCCAGTTCGAGCAGATGTTGCAATGACAGGTGAAACGAATTTACGCGGCCGTGCCATGCGCATTGGTGGCTTAAAGGAAAAATTACTGGCAGCGCATCGAGGTGGCGTCAAACTGGTACTGATTCCTGAAGAGAACGTACGGGACTTGGCAGAAATTCCTGACAACGTAAAACAAGGTCTGGAAATTCGTGCTGTGAAAACCATTGATGATGTATTACCCGCAGCATTGGTCCACATGCCTGAACCATTGGCAGAAACGCCCATTGTTGCACCAACAGTTGAAAGCGATAAAGCAGCACGTCATTAATCGTAGCCCTGGTTAATCCTGGCATGGTTAATTGATATTCTGATCTCCTCGCTTATCGGTCGCCCATCTGTGATCTCCAGACAGGTGGGCTTGGTTGGCAGTCCGATACCCCTTATGGACTGCCTTTTTTTTGCCTAAAATTTATAAGCTTTGCCATGCTAGAATAGTAGGCTCTCTACCTTTTATTGAAACAATGAAAATTCGCATACTAACCATCGGGCAAAAAATGCCAGACTGGGTTTACACTGGTTTTGATGATTATTTCAAACGCATTCAACCCTTTGTCCAGACACAGATTATTGAACTGCCCATGGCAAAACGTGGCAAAAATGATTCTGCCAGCGACATTCATAAATATTGCGTGCAAGAAGGTCAGTTGATTTTGCAGGCTCTTAAGCCTCAAGAGCAACTCATCGCACTGGAAGTTGGTGGTCGAACCCTGAGCACTGAAAAATTGGCCAGCACCATGCAAGACTGGATGCAAAGTGGCCATGATATTGCACTGGCGATTGGTGGGCCTGATGGCTTATCTAGTGAAGTGAGGCAAAAAGCCCAGTGGCACTGGTCGTTATCAGAACTGACATTGCCGCATCCTTTGGTGCGCATTGTACTGATTGAACAGCTTTATCGCGCCATGAGCATTAATAACAATCATCCCTATCATCGCGCTTAAGTTGTTTTATGTCTTAATTTCCATGCTCAATCGTTATTTTTAGCTTCTTTGTTTTAGCTTGTACCGCTTCGCTTTTAGGCGTTAGCAATAATTTGTTGCTAGCGGTTGCGCTCTATTTTTAATCGCTATTGTACTGGTTGCCGTTCTATTTTTTCCTACAACATGTTGTTGCATTGTTATGGGTTTAAATACACATAAATTTATCGCAGTATCTTAATACTTATACAGGTCTTTCTAAACTTTATGGCGATCTCTACTTTACCAGGCTTATTTATTTCACATGGTTCACCCATGCTGGCCATTGAGCCAGAACAGATTGGCGCGGCACTACATCGCCTCTCCATCAATTTACCTAAGCCTAAAGCCATTATTGTGATGTCAGCACACTGGGAAAGCAAAGCACTAGAGGTAAGTACCAGCCAGCGCCCTGAAACATGGCATGACTTTAGCGGCTTTCCCCGCGAACTCTATGGAATTCATTATCCGGCATCAGGTGATCCAATACTGGCTGAACGTTTAATTGATATGCTGGAGCAAGCGGGTATTCATGCCCACGCCAACACTTTACGTCCACGAGATCACGGCGTGTGGATGCCCTTACTCCACTTATATCCTGAAGCTGATATTCCCGTAGTACAAATTTCTTTGCCTATTGAATCAAGTGCCCAGCAGATTTATCAAATTGGTCAGGTGTTAGCCCCATTACGTGATGAACAAATTTTACTTATTGGTTCAGGCAGCATTACCCATAATCTAGCCGAACTCAGTTGGGCTGAAACACCATCGGATCCGCCAGACTGGGCTGCTACTTTTCGCAACTGGGTCGTGCATCAGCTTAATTCTGATGACTTTTATGCTGTGTTAAACTGGCAAAATGCGCCTTTTGTGCGCCAAAATCATCCCACGCTTGAACATTTAGCCCCCTTATTTTTTGCCATGGGTACAGGAAGTCGTTTTAGTCTAGTCCATTCAAGTTTTAGCATGGGTAGTTTAGGCATGGATCTATACCGTTTTGATTAATTGAAAACACTTATTAACCAAAGGCCTGCATTATTCTTCACTTTATTTTTCTATACTTACATTTGTGTTTATTCAAGATGAATAGTAATGATGAAAAAATATTTAGTTCTTGCATTAAGTTTGAGTGTTATGGCTTGTTCACAGTATTCAGAACCTAACACCAATATAGGTAATCAGGTGCCTGGTAGTAGCGCACAGTCTTCCATCAATCAGCAATTAAATGCTTATTCATGGCAGTTAGTTGAAGCAATGGATAAAAAAAATCAGCGTATTAATGGTTTGTTTGTTCGCGCGGACATGCCAATAACACTACAATTTAAAGAAAATCGCATTAGTATTATCAATGCCTGTAATAACATGGGTGGTACGTTTAGTTTAAGTGGCAATCATTTGAGTGTTGGCGATCTTGCCTCTACCATGATGGCTTGTGCTGCCCCATTAAATGAACTTGATACTACAGTCAGCAATTTAATTAAGGGTAAAACCGCTATTAATATTAGCACCAAAGATGCTCAGCCACAATTAAGCCTAACTACTTCTGGGGGAGAAACCCTGGTATTTAAAGGCTTGGCAACACCAGAAACCAGATACGGCAGTAAAGCCGAGACTATCTTTTTAGAAATATCCCCAGAAACAAAAACTTGTAGTGCAGGCACGCATCAAATGCAGTGCTTACAAGTAAAAGAAGTAAAATACAATGAGCAAGGCATCAAAACGTATACCAGCTCAGCATGGGAAAATTTCTATGACAATATTGAAGGCTATAAGCACAACAACAATCAAAGAGTGATTGTGCGCGTCAACAAATATGCAGTAAAAAACCCACCTGCTGATGCTTCAAGCTATGCCTATGTGTTAGACACTACCATTGAGCAAGAGCGCGTTAAATAGTATTTATAGATATTTATGAGTCAGGTCAGTTTATTATTTAAGCTGATCTGTTCATTAAAAAAGGTGCCTGGTTCATTGAACTTTAGGCACCTTTTTTATGTAAAGCAGATTTTATGTAAAACAAGCTTTTTGCACAGTGAGCGGCTCATTATGGCCACTCACCCAGCGTTATGGTTAGTAAACGCCTTGTGACAACATGGCATCAGCAACTTTTACAAAACCTGCAATGTTTGCACCCTTAACATAGTTAATTGTGCCATCTTCTTCTTTCCCATAATGAACGCAAGAATGATGAATTTGCTTCATAATAGCATGCAGGCGTGTATCAACTTCGCCATGAGTCCAGTTCAGGCGCAATGCATTTTGCGACATCTCTAAACCAGAAGTGGCGACACCACCAGCATTACTGGCTTTACCTGGTGCATATAGCGTTTTGGCAGCCAGGAAGCAATCAACTGCTTCTAGCGTACACGGCATATTAGCACCTTCGGCCACGCAGATTACACCGTTTTTAACCAGCGTTTCTGCATCGGATTGATCTAGCTCATTTTGAGTGGCACAAGGCAAGGCGATATCCACAGGAACACCCCATGGACGTACACCCGCTTTAAACTCAAAACCTGGCTGATTGGCTAATTCGGACAAACGACCACGTTTAACATTTTTATGCTGCATAATCAGCTTTAACGCTTCTTCGCTAAAACCATCTTTAGCATATAGTGTGCCTTCAGAATCAGACAAGGTCACTACTTTAGCACCCAGTTCCATGGCTTTTTCAGCAGCGAACTGCGCCACATTCCCAGAACCAGAGATAGAAACAGTTTTTCGATTAAAGTCCATGCCACGCGCATGCATCATTTGCTCAGCAAAATAGACACAACCATAACCCGTCGCTTCAGGGCGCATTAAGCTGCCACCAAATGTTAAGCCTTTGCCAGTAAATACTGATCCAGTATCATTGCTTAGCTTTTTCATCATACCAGCCATATAGCCAACTTCACGGCCACCCACACCAATATCGCCCGCAGGAATATCTGTGTTAGGACCTAAATGGCGATATAACTCAATCATAAGCGCCTGACAAAAGCGCATCACTTCGCCATCGCTCTTTCCTTTAGGGTTAAAGTCAGAACCGCCTTTACCACCACCCATTGGCAATGTGGTTAATGCATTTTTAAAGGTTTGCTCAAAGCCCAGGAACTTTAAAATAGACAAATTAACAGAAGGATGAAAGCGCATCCCTCCCTTAAATGGACCAATAGCAGAGTTAAACTGAACTCGCCACGCGCGGTTAACTTGTACTTGATTGGTATCGTCTACCCATGCAACACGAAACTGAATGACACGCTCTGGTTCTACCAGGCGCTCAAGCAATCCCTGCTCAGCATAGAAAGGATTTTCCTTAAGAAAAGGCCATAAACTGATCATTACCTCTTCTACGGCCTGCATAAATTCAGGTTGACCCTGATCACGACTGCTGACCGAGTTTAAAAAATCATTTACGGTGTTATATTTCAAAATAGGTAGTCTCCATTGAATGAGAGAAAATTACGCTTAAAAGCCTGAATAACGGATACGCGACGGAAATTGTGCTAATTATGCACCATTTTAAGTCAATAGTTATGCTTTTAGGGCATTTACTTGACCAGAAAATGGTTTTATAGGGTGCATTTTTCAAAAAAATATCAAAAATAACTTTCAATTGACCTTCTGGCCAGTTTCTCGCATCATTTACTGCTTACCATTTTTTATCTGCGTTTAAGTGTTCATGCCAACTGCCGAACTGATTCAATTGATTGATGCAACTTTACCACAGACCCAATGTGGGCTATGTGGGCACCCTGCTGGCTGTTTACCTTATGCCACTGCAATAGCAGCAGGCGAAAGTGCCGATGGCTGTGTACCAGGTGGCCAGCCCGTAGCAGATCAGTTAGCAAAAATCTTGCAACGCGACCCTTTGCCTGCCAAACCCAGCCAATGGCCAGTGATGCAAGATGGCCGCCCGCAACGCATGAAAGCTATTATTCGTGAGGACGAATGCATTGGCTGCACCAAATGTATTAGCGCATGCCCTGTAGATGCCATTATGGGTAGCGGCAAAGTGATGCATAGCATATTGAGCGATTTATGTACTGGCTGCGAGCTATGTATTCCACCCTGCCCCGTTGATTGCATTGATTTAGTAATTGATGATAGTCCGCTACCTACACTTGCTGAAAGACAAATTGAGCAAGATGATTTACGCCGCCGCTATCAGGCGCATATTTTACGTGAACAACAAAGAATAATTACAAAAAAAGCAAACAAACCTATCCTGTCCGCCAGCATCAGCCATGAACAAGCCAGTGCTATTACAGGAGTTAATATGGCTCAATTAAATACTTTGCCTGTGACTACCATAGCAACAAAAGTAGTTTCAGCCAGCCAAACCATTCAACTGGCCTCGTTACGCAGTCAGATTAAAAAACTGGAACGACAACTTAACCTTAATCCTGATGATTTAGCCAAACAGCAACAGTTAGAATTGTTAAGAATCAATCTACAGCACAGCATGGATGAATATGAAGCCTGAACATGTTGAAGTGTTTTTTGAGCGCCTTAAAGCTCAGCGCCCTGACCCAACCACTGAACTGGTTTATCATTCCCCTTTTGAGTTACTCATTGCTGTCATCCTGTCCGCACAAATGACAGATGTGGGTGTCAATAAAGCCACAGCTAAATTATTTGCCGTAGCAAATACACCGCAGGCAATACTGGATTTGGGTCTGGAAAATCTAAAAGAATATATCCGCACCATTAATTTTTATCAGGCTAAAGCGGCAAATATTATTAAAACCTGCCAAATGCTGATTGAGCTGCATGACAGTCAGGTGCCTGATAACCGTAAAGATCTGGAAGCACTGGCAGGTGTGGGACGTAAAACTGCTAATGTTGTGCTAAACACTGCTTTTGGTCACCCTACCATGGCAGTAGATACCCATATTTTCAGGGTAAGCAACCGTACTGGCCTTGCGCCCGCTAAAACAGTAGAAGGGGTAGAAAAAAAATTACTGAAAGTCGTACCAGAACCTTATTTAAGAAACGCTCATCACTGGATATTGCTGCATGGCCGTTATACCTGTAAGGCACGTATTCCCTTATGCCCTAATTGTATCGTTGCAGATTTATGTGAATGGCCTGATAAATACGCCTTCGGAGCAGAACAGGCCATTGTTCGTATAAAGGATGCCACATAAAAAACGGGGCGTAGTGCCCCATTTTTATTAAACTTAACCTAAGATACTAAATAGCTTGTCTTTTACGTTTTCAATAGAATCCATGCCATTTAACTTGTTGTAAGTTGGCGCATCAGCACCCTCTTTAGCACGGCCTTCATAGTAACCCACTAACTGCTCAGTTTCATTGTGATATGCCACTAAGCGTTTACGAATGGTTTCTTCCTGATCATCAGGACGCTGTGCTAGCGGCTCACCCGTCACATCATCCACACCTTCAACTTTTGGTGGATTATAGACCAAATGATAAACACGACCCGATGCCAGGTGCTGACGACGGCCAGATAAACGAGTCACGATCTCTTCGTCTGGCACATCAATTTCAATCACATGGTCAATTTTAATACCAGCTACATTTAAAGCTTCAGCTTGTGGAATAGTACGTGGAAAGCCATCAAAAATGCAGCCATTGGCGCAATCAGGCTGTGCAATACGGTCTTTTACCAAACCAATAATGAGTTCGTCAGAAACCAGTCCGCCATTATCCATAACAGCCTTTGCTTTTAAACCTAGCTCAGTACCCTCACGAATTGCAGCACGCAACATATCTCCAGTAGAGATTTGTGGGATATTATAACGCTGACAGATCAACTGAGCCTGGGTACCTTTTCCTGCGCCTGGTGGCCCGAGTAAAATAATGCGCATGAACATTGTCCTCAATTATTACAAAATGAAACTTAAAAACTTGGCGTAACAATACATTCCCAGCAGCTTTGACTCAAGTTTTTTCTACTGTTATCGATTTTATTGCAGTGGCTTAAAGCAAATAAAGCTTAATAATTTGCCGCTTGATTCATTATCATGGCCAAAATAAGTACTAAAAACCATAGCACCTAAGTCGAATAATACATGATTGCTACGGTGAAATTCCTGATTAGATTATGTATCAATCGTTTAATCACTGCTCAAGGGTGAGTAACGCCCAAGAGGGACTGATACAAGCCGATCAATAAAAATCACACCTTATCATTGATAGTCAACATTGAGTCTGGTAGCCCTTTGATGCCACTAAACTCAATATTGATTTAAAAATATGCGTTAACGTAAAAACGCCACAAATAAATGAATGGTTCCCGCGATAAATCCAGTCACACCGCCCAGTAAAATTAAAATCCACTCGTCTTCTTGAAACGCAGGACGCAGTAGCTTTTGAAACTCTGTAGGAGACAAGGCACGAATGCGATCACGGAACATATAGTAAATTTTCTGGGCGCGGCTTTGATTCAGTACAGGATCAGAAATCGGCACCATGGTAATTTCAATGGAGCGATCAATCATATCTGTCTTAAGTTTGGCATATTCGCGCATTCCCAGACTTACCTGCAAAGTGGTACGTACCACTGGCGTTTCCATAATCCTGTTGATATGACGCTTTAAAATTCGGCGGGTTTTATCTTTGCGTGAGCCATACATCATCTCAGACATAATACTTTTTAGGGTAATTAAGTCTTGTGTTACCACCGATGCAAACACATCTGATACTTCATTTTGCCGTTTCATAAATGCACCTTGCCAATTGTAGGTTGCAATATGCGGCAGCACAGGAACAATAAACGGAATTTTGGTTTTGGTCACTCTAAATAATTTTAAATAACGGATAGGATTAGGCTCAATTGGATTAAATACCATCCAGATGGCAATCCAGTTGGTCAAGAAGCCCCATACGGCTGCCCAAAACGGAACGGTCCAGTGCCATGGTACAAAAAACCATACCAGCATCTGGAATACCCCAAAAAACATGCCGATAAGCGCACTAATATGCCAAATAAAGTTAATTTCTTTTTGACCAACGCGTAAAAACATATTGACCATCAGCTGACGGTCATTTTCCATTTGACGCACTACCATTTCACGCATATCCACTAAGCTTTCCACATTTAAGGTAAGCTCAGTGACAAGGCCGCGTAATACCGTTGGCATTTGTTTTTGGGCTTGGGCATAAATGCGGCGTTTAATGGAAAAGGGTAAGTTTTCCCATAGAACGGGATTCCGCTCCATCATCAGCTCATCAATCAGATGCTCTAGATCGTAGCCTACCTGCTGGCCAATAATATCGGCCATTTCCTCAGGTTCCATGGCTTCTAGAAATTCTTTTAGGGAGCCCAGCTTTGATAGGGTGTTGTCGGTAATGATGCCAGAGATACGGCCTGCCTTGCGTGGCACAATGCCCTGCCAGCCTACTGGCAGGGAACCCAGATGAAAGCCCCAGAATTTAATGGGATAAAATACCATTTTAAGCGCCATCCAAACGTGCGCCCAAGTCACAAAGGCCGTTACGGGCACAATACTTAAAATAGCCCAGAAATCAGGGCGATTTGCAAAGATTTGCCAATAATGACTAATAAACTCCAGCATGCAACACTCTCAAATAACGCGCAAATGATATCCATTAGCAAATGTTGGGATTAGGCTTCATTTGCTAACCATAAACTGCTAAAAATTAATAAACACCAAAGTTAAAGCTATAACCAAACATGATCATTGGCGTTGAAGATTCCTTAGAACCATTTCGTCCTTTTTTACGTTCACCAAACCCCACGCCAATACTGGCAGCACTAATGCGCGAACTATCCGTCCACACATAAGATAGCTCACCACCCGCCCCAAGGCGATTATATTTTTTACCATCTAAAGATTTGGTCTCTAAATGACCAACAAAACCGCCAAAATAATAGCCATTTTTGTCAGTGCCCGTTAAATAATAAGGATAGCGAAAACCTACTTGGCCTGCGGCTTCTTTAGGACCATCAAGAAAGCCACCCAGTTTGGCATAAACGTTACCATAGCTGGTAGGCATTTCGGCATTGACATGCAGTAGCTCATTGGTGGCACCAACCCCTGCATAAATGGTTTTTAAGCCTTTGGTATCTGTTGCTGGTTTTGGCAACCAGTCTTTAACATCAGCATGTGATGATGCACTTGCTACTAACCCCACTGTTAACAGCACTGTAATCCACTGTTTTTTCATGCTAACCGCTCCTGCTGGTTTTTTATCCTGTGGCACCATCTATGGTGCTATGTTAAAGCCAAGGCAGACTTTATCAGAAAAATCTGCCTTGACCACTATACTTGCTTATAAAAGCAAAGATTTTATTTTGCCGACGTCAGTAGTTCATCAGCAGCAGGTTGCGGTAAAGGCTGTTTATTTGGCCAAATCATACTACCAATAACCATCCCAACAGCAGACATTAAAAAGCCAGCCAATTGTGGTGGGCAAACACTTGCAGCATTGGGTAAGCCAATCATTGCCCAGTTAGTGCCTGTGTCTAAAAGCTCAAACAATAACCAAAAGCCTACGCCTAAACCAATGGCCATACGCGCCCCATTCCAGCTAGCACGCTTCCAATACAATCCAGCAGCAAGCGGCACAAATGCGCCCACCAATACCACTTTATAAGCATCCTCTACCATTTGGAAAATAGTTTGTTCAGATTTAAGTGAATACACCAACACACAGGCAGCAAATATTAAAACCGACAGGCGAATATAAATTAATTTCTTGCGCTCCGTTTGCCTTCTAAAAAACTTACCCATAATGTTTTCACTAAATACCGTAGCTGGTGCAAGTAACGTTGCCGACGCGGTACTCATAATGGCAGAAAGCAAAGCACCAAAGAACACTACCTGTGCAAACACGGGTGTATGCTGCAAAATTAATGTGGGTAATACCATTTGTGAATCACCGCCCTCGGCCAGCATGCCATTCACCATGTCTGGTTCCATAATAAAAGCACTGTAGGCTAAATAGAGGGGCAACATGGCAAAACCCAAGTACAGTACGCCGCCAATAATGGCACCACGACGGGCATTTTTGGCACTATTGGCAGACATTACACGCTGATACACGTCTTGTTGTGGAATGGAGCCAAAACCCAAAGTAATTAAAGCACCAAAAAAAGTTAGCCAACCTGCCAGGTTACTTTCAGGAAAAAAATTGAGCTTTTGTGCTTCGCTGGCATGTGCAATGACTGCCGCGGCACCACCATCAATGCGTCCCGTTACCAGCCAGGTAATATAAATCAGGCCAGCAGCAATAAAGGTCATTTGCATGAGGTCAGTGACGGCAATTGACCACATACCACCAAAAATAGTGTAAATCAGTACAATCAATGCCCCAATAAAAATACCTGTGGGGATATCAATCAAACCATGGGTAATGACATTAAATACCAGACCAAGTGCGGCCAGTTGGGCAGCCACCCACCCAAGGTAAGACAATATAATGACAATGGAGGTCATCACTTCAATATCGCGGCCATAGCGAATACGGTAGTAGTCCCCAATGGTTAGCAATTTAAGGCGATAAAGCGGTACAGCAAAAAACAAGCCTACCAGCACCAAACACAGTGCTGCGCCAAAAGGGTCTGCAACAATGCCGCCCAAGCCTTCATTAATAAAGGTGGCCGATGTCCCCAAAACAGTTTCTGAGCCAAACCATGTGGCAAACACCGTGGCAATAACCATATAAAGCGGTAATTTATGCCCAGCCACTACATAATCTGTACTGTTTTTGACCTTACGTGCAGCCCACAACCCTAACGCCACAGTAATCAGCAAATATGCGGCAATTGCAAATACCAAAAAATGATCTTTTGACGTAAACACAGCTCACCCTTATTTTTTAATCGGGTTAAACTCTTCCGTAAGAAAATCCGCCCTACGGTGCCAACTATGGCTTATAAATTTCTTTTTATAAGCGGCGCGAAGTTTAGACAAAAGTCGAACAGATGTCGCGCATTTTTTAGCTAAACCGACAAGAAAGTTAATTTGTGGCAAACTAATTGATCTTTTAGCGCATAAAGATTGTGATACTAGGCCACTGTCGCTAAAATTGCGCTAATTCTGTACTCGATGTGGTTATGAAACGCCCTTTCCCCCTAAAAAACCCTCATCAAGACAAACAGATTTTTAGCCATCGAATCTGGTTTGCAGCGGCCTTTATTGCCCTGTGCTTTATTGTTTTAGTGTGCCGATACACCTACTTGCAAGTATTTCAATACGGCCAGTATCACATGGCTTCAGATAAAAATCGTATTCGCTTAGAGGCTCTACCGCCTGCGCGTGGCTATATCTATGATCGCAACGGCACACTACTGGCAGACAACTACCCTGTTTTTACTGCCATGATTAACCGTACAGATATTGAGGACCTTGAAGACACGCTAAAACGCCTCACCCCTGTCCTTGATTTAACAGAAGACGATTTAAGCAAATTCAGACAGCGCATCAAGACGATTCGAAAAACACAGCCGCTGTCAATTAAGCTCAGCTTAAATGAGCAACAAATTGCACGCTTTAGTGAGCTAAAATTCACTTTTCCTGGTGTCAGCATTGAAACTAAAATGACACGTTTTTATCCGCATGCAGATTTATTTGCGCATGTCATTGGTTATGTCGGGCGAATTAACGAAAAAGAACTGGTCGAATTAGATAAAGATGCTTATGCAGGCACTGATTTGATTGGTAAAATTGGCATTGAAAAATACTATGAAGACCTGCTGCACGGTAAACCAGGCTATCAATATATTGAAGCTGATGCGCATGGACAAGTACTACGCAATTTAGGCCAGACGCCAGCCATTAGAGGTAATGATTTATACCTGTCTTTAGATTATGGACTGCAATCGATTGCCCATGAGCAGCTATCGGGACAACGCGGTGCAATTGTGGCTCTAGACCCGCGTACTGGCGAAGTGCTGGCATTTGTAAGCAACCCAAGCTTTAACCCCAATTTGTTTGTCACGGGTATTAGTAGCAAAGACTACAGCGCCCTACGAGATAGCCCCGATCAACCACTTTACAACCGCGCGCTACAAGGCACTTACCCACCAGGTTCTACCATTAAGCCTATGGAGGGTATGGGCGGCGTTCACTATGGGCTGGTTGATTGGAACTCCCAAATTTATGATCCAGGTTATTTTCATCTACCTGGGGATTCACATCGCTTTCGTGACTGGAAAAAAACGGGTCACGGCACCGTGAATATGGATAAAGCCATTACCTGGTCATGTGATACCTATTTTTATGTACTGGCATACCGTATGGGTATTGACCGCATGCACGACTGGATGACCCAGTTTGGTTTTGGTGCAAAAACAGGGGTTGATTTGCCCAATGAAAGTTCAGGGCTGTATCCATCTCCCAAATGGAAAATGGAAAAACGCAACAGTAAGTGGCTACCAGGTGAAACAATTTCGGTCAGCATTGGCCAGGGGGCGTTTACTGCCACTGCCATTCAATTGGCCATGGCTACTGCCATTACGGCCAACCACGGCCAGCACATCACCCCGCATGTATTACGCGAAAGCAAAGGCCCCAAGCCTTTCCATGTCCACAATGCGCCTGACGGCAAGGTTGACTTTAACGGTACTGAGCAAGACTGGAATAACATGCGCGACTCAATGGTCAACGTGATTCGTGGAGGTACAGGTGGACGTTTAAGAATTGGCCTGCAAGGCTATGAGATTGCAGGAAAAACAGGAACTGCACAGGTTAAAAGTATTGCACAGGGCAAACGTTATAATGAAGCTGCATTAGATAAACGTCATCTCGACCATGGCTTATTTGTCGGGTTTGCGCCTGCCGATAACCCAACCATTGCGGTAGCGGTCATTTTAGAAAATGGTAAACATGGTGGTGCAGCCGCATTACTTGCGCGACCCATGTTTGACTATGTGGTGCATCGCATGAAAAAAGATCCAATTAAACCAAGCCAAGCCATGACCAGTGGTGGCCTGATGACGGCTGGTATGAAGCCTCAGGAAATATTTGAACGCGCTAATCCAGATGGCTCATCCCAAAACAACACCGCTTCGAATCGCGCCGTTCAAAATAGCTCAAGTAGCTCAAATCAGGGCAATTTAAATCAGCACCAAACACGCCAAGACAACACGAATGCAGCTACAGGCAATCCAGCAGCCAACCCGACCGCCACAATACCGCCTGGCAGTGACGAGGAATAATTATGAATCAGGTACGTATTATTGGCGGCAAATGGAAACGTCGTTTAATTGGCTTTGATAGCATCAATGGTTTACGCCCTACCCCAGATCGTGTACGTGAAACCTTATTTAACTGGCTAATGTGGGATATTACAGGAAAGAACGTATTAGATGTCTGCGCAGGCTCTGGCGCATTGGGTATTGAAGCCCTATCACGCGGTGCTATTGACTGTATTTTTATAGAAGCAGATCGTAAGCAAGCTGAACACATTAAAAACAACTTAATGCAATTACAATGCACTACCGCTAAAGTGATGTCTGCCAAGGCCGAACATGCTCTACCAAAACTTTCTGGTAAATTTGATCTGGTTTTTTTAGACCCACCCTATGCCCTTAACTTATGGACATCTTTGGCTGAGTTGATTGACCCTTTACTAAACCCTGCTGCCAAAATTTATATAGAGGCAGATACACCTTTAAACCAATTAAATCTGCCAGTGCATTGGCAACTGTTAAAAGAAACCCGTGCAGGACAGGTTTATGCTGGGCTATTTGAATCCAGCCAGTAAACAAATGCTATTGCCAAGATAGGTATTTCTTACTATTAAAATTATAAAAACAAGAAGCAGTCTTTAAGGGATGTGCTTCTTGTTTTATTTTCTCAATATACTTAAAAATGATACTTCACCAAGGCACTGACGTTTTTCTCATTCACGTTTTTAATGCCGTATTTATTAATCCAGTGCGAGTACTCAATCCCCAAATATAAGCGCGTATCAGGGTTAATTAACTTGCCTGCATTCCACTTCCACTGGGACGTCCAGTTCAGTTCTGCCGCATGGTCAGATGCACTACTTGACCAATCCATAAAACCATCAAATAAAAAATCTTGCGTACCCAAACTTAAAGGGACGCCATAAGTGATGGTGGTCATCCAGTCATCTTTGGTGGTTTCATTATGCGCGCGATATAAATTGATATTGGCATAATCAAAATATGGTACAGCCAGCCCAAAACCCACGCCATATACATAGTTATCAAAGTTACCGCCTGACTCCCAGGTACTGGCCAAATAAACGTCTTTGAGCATGCCATAACTTAATTGCTGAGCTGTCAAATAAGATAGGCTTAAGCGAGTGGCCAATTCAAAATAATTGTCTTTACCATCGGTTTGGCTATAACGACTATGGTCTAAAAAAAAGAAGACGTCACCCCAGTTTAATCCAGCTGCATACTCTAAGGTAACGACATCACGTTCACTTGGCTCAACTTTATAATGCTCACCGTGCAAGCCAGTAACACTAAAATCCTGCCATATTGGTTTGGCATATGTTGTGGAAGTTAAGACAGCACATGCTACTGCCAGACATAAATTATTAAATTTCATATTCCCCCTAAAGTCTAAGCCACGTTGCAGGCTGTTATAAACTTTAAAAACTGACAAAATCACTTAAACCGCTTTACTATCAATAGACGGTCAGTTAATTCATGCAAAGCATGACGGGATGAATTTTAATATAAATTGTTAACAATATGTAATGCTATTTTATGTTTTGTTAATGCTGCTTCTTATCACAACTTCGCTGATCCTTTACTCATCTTTAAGAAAGGAATTTAAAAATGCACCTTATTGAACCAAGAATTTTAATTCCATAAATTGACGTTCACATCAATAATTTTTATTTGTACCATAAGCCTGTCAAAAAAAGCATCACTGTCTCTACAGGAATAACCATTGATTGGGGTAAGCGATACAGATGTCTTATCAGGTAGGCACACTTTGCTGTGAGCGCATGAATACCAGCTCATCATCCTGAGAATGCGCAGGCGCAAACTGATAACCCTCTAAATCAAATGCTTTTAACTGCTCCACTTCTGTAAGCTGATTTTTAATAATATAACGGCTCATTAAACCACGTGCTTTTTTGGCATAAAAACTGATCACTTTAAATTGACCATTTTTTTCATCCAAAAATATTGGTTTAATCAAACGCCCCTGTAAATGACTTAATTTTACTGCCTTAAAATACTCATCCGAAGCCAAATTAACAATGACATCATCACCTTGCGCCTGCAATGCATGATTAACGTGATCAGTAATGGTTTCACCCCAAAAACTATATAGGTCCTTGCCTACAGGATTACTTAATTTCGTGCCCATTTCTAAGCGATAGGGCTGCATTAAATCTAGCGGGCGCAACAAGCCATATAGGCCTGACAGCATACGCAAATGTTTTTGTGCAAACTCAAAATCTTGTTGGCTAAAATCCTCTGCTTGCAAACCTGTATAGACATCGCCTTTAAATGCCAAAATTGCCTGACGGGCATTTTCCAGATTAAAAATAGGCTGCCAGTTGCAAAAACGCGCGCCATTTAACTCAGCAAGTTTTGGACTAATGTTCATTAAATTCGATAAATCATCGTTGCTCAGTTGACGGCAAACATCCACCAGTTCCTGACTTTTATCTAATAGTTCTGGCTGAGTATGCTCAGTGGTAGAAACAGGACTGTCGAAGTCCATGGTTTTGGCGGGAGAAATTAAAATCAGCATTGTGGTTTAAGGCAATTTGTCTACAAATATATACCCAAGCATAACGCGCAAACTCAAACTGTGAAACCTGATATTGTATGATTTTTCTTAATATTTTAGCGATTAGGCCTATTGCGGCCTGTTCTATCTTTAATTTTGCATAGTCCGCATAGCTTAGGCAGCTTTTCAATTCACCCTCTGTTTAAAGAGGACTTGAAAAGCTGCACTATGCGTTTAGTTTACTTTAAGCATTTCTGCTTGATTCATTACTGCCAGTTTGATAATTGGCACTTTGCACCGCTACTGAAGCTTGATAGGGCACGCTAAAATCATTTAAACCAGCGACAGCTTCGTTGATGTCTTTGCCATCTTTTAAAATAAAAGAGTCAAAGCTGACACGTTTTAAATAGTTGAGCATATCTTTAAATACGTCCCCTACTGCACGCAGCTCGCCAACAAAACCCTGACGGCGTAATAAATTGGCATAAGAATAACCACGGCCATCAGTAAACACAGCAAATTCAATAGCAATTAAATCAAGCTGGTCAACTGGAAACTGGTAATCTTCAGGTGAAGAATTAACGGTGACCAACAAGCCTTTTTTACCTTGCACTTCATCAATACGATCAAGCTCACTGGCACGTAGTAGCACATTTCCCGTAGGTAATACGCCATCTTCGCCAATCATCAGATATTCGTCTTCGCAAATACTGCCATCTTTAAATAATACAATATTAGGCATATGCACGCTCCTTAAATGGCTCAATGCCAACACGGCGGTAAGTATCTAAAAAGCGTTCATTCTCACTGCGTAAATCCAGATAAGTATTAAGTACTTCTTCAATAATGTCAGGCACATCTTGCGCGGCAAACGAAGGCCCTAAAATATTACCAATACTGGCATCATGATCGCTATTACCACCCAGGGTAATTTGATAAAACTCGGCACCTTTTTTATCGACGCCCAAAATACCAATATGACCAGCGTGGTGATGACCACAGGCATTCATACAGCCAGAAATATTAAGGTCAATTTTGCCCAGATTATAAACCGTATCCAGGTCATCCAGGCGGCGACTAATGGCCTCAGCAATTGGAATGGACTTGGCATTGGCCAGTGAACAGTAATCACCGCCTGGGCAGCAAATGATATCAGTCACAAAACCAATATGTGCGCGTGCCATATTATGCTGACTAAGCACTTCATATACTGCATAAAGGTCAGTCTGTTTGACATCCGCCAATACCATGTTTTGTTCATGCGTATTGCGTACTTCACCAAAGCTATAGCGGTCAGCCAGATCAGCCACCATGTCTAGCTCGTCATCAGTAATATCGCCTGGTGCAACGCCAGCACGTTTTAAGGAAATAGTGACAATACGATAACCACTTATTTTGTGCTCATGCGTGTTATGACGATACCAGTTGGCAAACGCAGGATTGGCCTTAAACTGTTCGGATAAATCAGCATTATCCAACAGGTCATAAGTTGGTGGTGCAAATACAGCATCCATCCGCGCTAACAATTCAGGCTCTGCGGTGCGCTGACCACGAATCTGGGCAAATTCAGCTTCAACTTTTTGTGCGAATACTTCAGGCGTTAATGCCCGCACCAAAATTTTAATCCGTGCCTTAAATTTATTGTCACGGCGGCCATGCAAGTTATACACGCGTACAATTGCCTCAAGATAGGCCAGTAAATCTTCACGGGGTACAAATTCACGAATAAAGCTACCAATCACTGGCGTACGGCCTAAACCACCGCCCACTAAAATGCGATAGCCAATTTCACCTGCTTCATTTTTGACAATATACACGCCAATATCATGAAAGGCAGTTGCCGCACGATCAACCTCTTCAAGTGCAGATACCGCAATTTTAAACTTGCGTGGCAAGAATGCAAACTCTGGATGAAATGTACTCCACTGGCGAATCAACTCGCACGTTGGACGTGGGTCAGCCACTTCTCCAGGTGTAACGCCTGCAAACTGATCGGTCGTGGTATTACGAATACAGTTGCCACTGGTTTGAATAGAGTGCATTTGAACACTCATTAACTCACCAAGCGCAGCGGGAATGTCTTCTAATGCAGTCCAGTTCAACTGAAAATTTTGACGAGTAGAGACATGCGCATAGCCGCGGTCATATTTGCGGGTCACCTCTGCCAGTTTACGTAACTGACGGCTGGCCAATAGGCCATAAGGTACTGCGATACGAAACATAGGCGCATAGCGCTGAATATATAATCCATTTTGCAGGCGCAGCGGCAACAGCTCGCTATCAGATAAAGTTCCTGCAAGATAGCGTTGAATTTGATCGGTAAATTGTGCAAGGCGCTCATCGAGCAATTGCTGGTCAAACTCGGTGTATTGATACATGGCTCTTAGCTAGTTCATTATTCAAGACGCCGATCATACCTAGTCTTGCTTCATCAATAAAACTATTTTTTCGCATAACTGATAATGGTTTTATTGATAACCCGTTAAAATAATTTTTTTATTTATCAATTGCTCATTTAAGAATAATAAAAAGCCCGACTTGATTCATCCTGAATAGTCGGGCATTTTTTAGCATCCTGCTAACATCCTGTGTGCTGAACAATCTAGTCAGACCCCTGCGCCGTTTTCCATTTCTGAATAACGTTATCCTTATGGCCAATACCCTAGGGTAAAATTCCTTGCCATGACATCCTTGTTTCGCTGAGGTAATCATCTCGTATTTGGCGTGAGGATACCAGTGGTGACAGCGGCAATGGCTGTACGCTGTGGATTACATTAGATAACATTAATTAACCAATTATTTGATCAAGCTCACATAAATTAAAGCGGTGTTAACCTGAAACTATACTTGTAATTTTGTTGCGCCAGCCCTTACTTCTATTTTAACTTACTATGCTTGTACTCTTTAAGCTCAGTTCTTTTAAGAACTTACGGTAATACCTTGCAGTGCGCAAAGGACGCTCGATCATTGGCATATGTCCTGTTTGCGGCATGGAAACAGTTTTGGCATGCGGTATAAGCTCACTAAAGTGCTTTAGCATGTCTATATCAAGCAGTTTATCAAATTCGCCCCAGACCACAAAAGCAGGCATATCAACTTTAGCGATTTGTTCACTTACCCAGTCATGTGGATAAATTTCATTTTGCAGTTGCAAAAATATATTAAACAAGCGTTCACGTCGATCTGAATATTGCTTGGCCAGCATGAGCCTAACCTGGGAAGGCAACCATTGTTGTTTAAAAGCAGCCAAGTTCATCAACTCATCAAATTCTGCTAGTGAATTTAATAAAAATGGGTTTCTACCTGCTTCTATGGAATGAACCAGCGCACTGTGGGTACGCGCCTGTAAACCTGCCGCATTCATCAAACCCAGACTGGCAATACGCGCTGGCCACTTGGTGGCTAGGCGAGCAGCAATAAATCCACCCATGGAATTACCCAGCACATGTACTTTATCAATGTGCAAATGATCCAGTAATTCAATCATACGTCTGGCTTGTGCTTCTGTGCTGTAATCGGCATCAGGTGCATAACCTGTTTGACCATGCCCAGCCAGGTCTGGGATCACAATGTGATAATCTTTCACAAAGTAGCGTGCAAAGCGTAACCAGTGGGCTTTTTCTGCACTTAAACCATGGAGTAGCAATAAGGTACCGCGTGATTTTTTAGGTTTTTCATTGCATAACCAATATACATTAAAGCCATCAATATGATAGTGCTTCAGCTTAAAACCATAAAAGCGGCTTTCACGATACATGGCCTGGCGGTACATTAATTTACCAGTAATGATATTTAATGGTTCAAGTACACCAGTAGACTGCCAAGGTGCATCAATATTCCAGCGGCTACGTAATTCATTAGGATCTATGGGTTGCTCAAGCAGTTGTTTTACCAGCTCTTTTACCGACTCCATCATACCTCTCCCAGCTTGTCATTGGCTTCCCCTAGCTGCTGGCCGACATAATCATAACGGGCAGTACTTCGGGAAAACTTAATTGGACAAGCAAGCTGTTTCTGGTGAGCCTGGCTTTGCGCGCTTAAAGGCACATCAATAATCCAGCCGCGCTCTTGCGCCAATTGTGATTCAGTGGCTTCTTTGAGGCTAAGGACTGGCTCTACGCACACATCAAGTGCAGCAAATACCTGTTGCCAATGCGCAAAAGGCTTTGCTGCAATGGTGTCCCTTACCGCTTGCTTTACGGCCTGACGATCATCGTCAAACATGGAAGCACCTTTTTGCGCCAAAATAGGTAGCTCAAGCGCAGCACTTAAACCCATCATAAATTGTGGCTCTAAACTACCTACAGAAATATAACGGCCATCAGCGGTTTTAAAATAATCATAATAGCTACCGCCATTGAGCGTGGCTGTTTCGGGAGCCTGGTCTTCTCCACCCGCTACCTGTGCAGAAGCTGCCATATTATTTAAGGTAAACGCACAGTCGGTCATTGAGATATCAATATGCTGACCTTGATTACTTTTACTACGCTCAATCACAGCAGCCAAAACACCAATCACCGCATGCAGTGAGCCACCTGCCACATCAGCAACCTGAATGCCCATTGCTGGTGGGCCGCTGTCCTTTCTGCCACTATGTCCTGCAATACCTGCCAGGGATACATAGTTAATATCATGTCCAGCACGATCTTTATGTGAACCAGTTTGACCGTAGCCCGTAATAGAGCAATAAATAAGACGTGGATTAATGGCTTTTAAATCGTCATAGCCCAAGCCTAAACGCTGCATCACGCCAGGACGGAATTGCTCAACCACAATGTCAAATTCGCCAAGCAACTGTTTTACTTTTTCAATGCTGGCTGGATTTTTTAAATCCAGGGTAAGGGATTGTTTATTACGATTTAAATAGGCATGTGCAGTGGCTTGACCATCGGCATACGGAGGCATCACACGCACCAAATCAATTCGGGTGGGTGACTCAACATGAATCACTTCAGCACCTAGATCCGCCAACATCAAAGTGGCAAAAGGGCCAGGTAATAATGTTGAAAAGTCCAGCACTTTTAAGCCTGCCAATGGCGTGTTGGCTGCATTAGAATGAGATTGAGACATGCAAAAGTTCCATATTTAAAGATCAGGTCACGGCCAAAGTGCCAGTTTTCCTATTTGTTAAACAGCCTATGTTGCGCTATCACCTCAGGCAATGACGATTGCTACCAGTTTGAATGAGCAAACTCGTCATTTTTATTCTTCAAACAGTGATTTATGGCAGAATTAAAGCTAAATGTTTTTAAAATAATTAGTTGAATATGCTATGTTAAGCGTGTCACATATATCAGGCTTAGGGCCTTATACGTCTAGAGGATTAGGATGAACCGCGATACCATCAGCATTCATTTCGTTAATGCCGCCCTTAACGGTGTCCGCCGACAAGGCATAGATATTAATGCCTTGCTGTCCCGGGTAGGAATTGAACCTGAATTGCTTAATCAACCCAAGGCGCGTGTATCACCAGATCAATATACCCGACTCGCACAAACGCTTTGGTTAGTAACACAAGATGAACATCTAGGCTTTGATACGCAACCGCGCAAACTGGGTACGTTTTCTATTATGTGCCAGTTAATTATTCATGCAGGCACGCTGGGCAAAGCCCTTGAATTAAGCGCGCAGTTTTATCGGCTATTTGATGATGACTGGTCGGTAAGCATTGAACGTGATACGCATGAAGCGCGGCTAGTGACGCATATTCCTGCAAATAATGACCCAGACCACTTTATTACTGAAAGTATGTTAATGATTTGGCATGGTCTGGCTTCCTGGCTAATTGAACGCCGCATTCCGCTAGAGCGGGTGCAGTTTGCCTATCCAGAACCTGCACATGCCGATGAATATGCTGCGCTATTCTTTGCACCTGTGATGAAGTTTGATGCAGCGCATACAGAAATCACCTTTGCTGCCGACTATCTAGACTTGCCCATACGCCAGACAGAACACAGCTTACAAGAGTTTTTAAAAACTGCGCCTGCGCAACTATTGGTAAAATTTAAAAATGCCAGCTCTTTAACTTCTCGTATCCGTGAAGTGTTAAAAAGCCATATTGGTGAAGAGATGCCGACCTTAAATGAAGTGGCTTCCATGCTGTATTTGTCGCCACAAACCTTAAGGCGTAGATTAGCAAGCGAGGGCAAAAGTTATCAGGGCGTTAAGGACAATTTACGCCGCGATACCGCTATTCATTTGTTGTTAAAACCAGAATTATCACTAGAAGATGTCGCCGAACAAGTAGGTTTTAGTGAAACCAGCACATTTCACCGTGCCTTTAAAAAGTGGACAGGTGTGACACCAGGCTTATATCGGCAGCTGCATGGCAATAATAGCCTATAAGATCATCTGGTTGGTTTATGTTTTTCTTGCGCCAATAAACTGCTGTAAATGTTTGGCCACAGTTTTAAACAATAGAGGATCCAGCTGCTGTCCGAGCTGGCGCAAATTGCCATAAGCCCTGGTGGTGGTGATGCTGATTACGCCGTTTAAGGTTTTATCTGCCACCATATTAAATTTTAGCAATGCTTTGGGCTGGCGAATGAGCGCATCCATGCCAATGTCGGTGACTTCAATTAAGCTTTCTACAGCACCTTCTGCATTATTGACTTTGCCATGCTCCAGACTACATAAGGCAAGCAAAGCACGTTCAGCGGTAGTTTGCGGCAAATTAAACACCAGATAAGCCTGCTGCTGATCATGCCATTTTTCCTGCTGAATCATTTGAGTAAACAGATTTACTACTGGGGTTAATCGCTCATTGCCAAACCAGGACACTGCCCAGCCCATGTATTTGCGCATAATGGCTTTTATATCGTCAATGTGTTTAAGCGATGTATTCAGGTGGGCACGTTTTTGCTCAGATAAGCCTTCAACCTGCAAAAATTGTTCAATCATCTGCTTAAATACCCTATCAATAATCTGGCAGGATACCTCACTCATCAATTGGCCAGCCTCACGCGACAAGGATTGCCTCGAACCAGCCATAAATTTCTGATTAAGCGCAACAATCTGCTGCCGAAAATCTTCGTGAAGGGGCAATGCAACATAGTGTTGAATCATGGGTTTGTTATCCTTAACTGTCATTTTGCAATCCCTGCGCTAACGCACCTTACTTTTGCGGATCATTTTATACATTAAGTGAGGCGATAAGCGTGACAACCACACGCCAACTTTTTCTTTTAATCCACCGATCACAATATACTCCTCACCTGCCAACAGCGCATCAATTGCTTGTTCAGCGAATTCGGTACTGGTTAATCCATTAGCCTGCGCATCATCCATGGTGCCTAATGCTTCGCCGTTACCCGTTAATGCAGCAATCGACACATTGGTCTTAACAAAGCCTGGAAAAATTACCGCAACTTCAATGCCCTGATCAGCCACTTCTGCCCGCAAGCTATTGGCCCATAAATGAATGGCACCTTTGGCAGCCGCATAACTGGCACGATATTGCGTCCCCAATAGTCCTGCCACACTAGACACAAATACCACTTTGCCTGAGCCTTGTTTAAGCATATCTGGTAGCACTTGACGTGTTAGTGCAACTGGAGAGAAATAATCAATTTCCATAATCTGACGGTCGGTTTGTTCGGTCGTATCACAAATTAAAGCACGCTGGCTCACGCCTGCATTATTAATTAACCAATCGACGCGGCCCTTTTGCTTAATAATGTGTTGATGAGCAGCAGCAATGGCCTTGCTATCCGTTACGTCAAGCGGCACGATTAAATGGCGCTCGGTATAAACCATTTGATTGAGTACGCGCTCTAGCTCATCTTTGCGTCTGGCACTTAAGACCACATGCGCACCTTGTTGTGCAAACAGCATGGATAGGGCTTCACCCAGACCGCTTGATGCTCCTGTAATCCATACGATTTTGCCGTTTAAATCTTTCTTACTCATTGCTGTATATCCTTATCCATTGCACACGAATGACGCAACCAACCATAACTCGAATAGCAAAACCAAGCCAAGTTATAAATTATATTTAATATGCCAGCTCAGCTTCTGCCCTTTAATCGCAAAAAGAACACAAAATCCGCTACAATAGTTGCAATTTTTTAAAACATTTTTGGATATTTGTCGATGACCAATTCAGTTGACAACAGCGCAGCAACTACGAGCACCACAGATAACAGCCACGCCGAAAGCTTACAAAATATTTCTACCACTTATGATCCTGCTGCCATTGAGGCGCACTGGTATGAGAAATGGGAACAACAAGGCTATTTTAAACCACAAGGTGCTGATGCAAACTCAACCGCCACGCCTTTTAGCATCATGATTCCACCGCCCAACGTGACTGGCAGCCTGCACATGGGTCATGGTTTCAACAATGCCATCATGGACGCCCTCACCCGTTACCACCGTATGCTGGGTGACAACACCTTGTGGCAACCAGGCACCGACCATGCAGGCATTGCCACGCAAATGGTGGTTGAGCGTCAACTGGCTGCGCAAAATATTAGCCGTCATGATCTTGGTCGTGAACAATTTATTGAAAAAATCTGGGAATGGAAAGAACAATCGGGCGGTACGATTACCCAGCAAATTCGTCGTTTGGGTTCATCGGTGGACTGGTCACGTGAACGCTTTACCATGGATGATGGTTTATCCAATGCAGTTAAGGAAGTCTTTGTACGCCTGCATGAAGATGGCCTGATTTATCGCGGCAAACGCTTGGTCAACTGGGACCCGAAACTGCATACTGCCTTGTCTGACCTTGAAGTAGAAAACAATGAAGAACAAGGCTCACTGTGGCACTTTAAGTATTTCTTTGAAAATGAAAGCACCACAACCAGTGATGGCAATAACTATGTCGTGGTTGCTACGACCCGTCCAGAAACCCTGCTAGGTGACACTGCCGTTGCCGTGCATCCAGACGACGAGCGCTACAAGCACTTAATTGGTCAAAACATTCGCCTACCTATTACTGGACGTTTAGTGCCCATTGTCGGTGATGACTACGTTGAAAAAGACTTTGGTACGGGCGTGGTTAAAATTACCCCTGCACATGACTTTAATGACTATGAACTGGGCAAACGCCATAGCTTGCCTTTAATTAATATTTTTAATAAAAATGCTGAAATTTTAAGTGACTTTGACTGGTTTGAAAAAGCAGGTCAGCCAATTACCCAAACACTTGCTGCACCTGCCGACTATGTAGGTGTTGAGCGTTTTGCCGCACGTAAACAACTGGTTGCTCAGGCAGATAGTGAGGGCTGGCTAGAAAAAATCGAGCCGTACATGCTAAAAGCCCCGCGTGGTGATCGCTCTGGCGTGATTGTTGAGCCGTTACTCACTGATCAATGGTATGTCAAAATTGCACCATTGGCTGAACCTGCCATTGCTGCGGTTAAAAATGGCGACATTAAGTTTGTGCCTGAGCAATACAGCAACATGTATATGGCATGGATGAACAACATTCAGGACTGGTGCATTAGCCGTCAGTTGTGGTGGGGACATCGCATTCCTGCATGGTATGCCGAAGATGGCTCGATTTATGTGGGTCGTGATGAAGCCGAAGTTCGCCAAAAACACAACCTTGGCGCGGACGTGCTGCTTAAACAAGATGAAGACGTGCTCGACACGTGGTTCTCCTCTGCCCTGTGGACGTTCTCCACCTTAGACTGGACGGGCGATGATGCCAAAGATGCCGAAAATTACTTCTTAAAAACTTTCCACTCTACCGATGTGCTAGTCACAGGTTTTGACATCATTTTCTTCTGGGTTGCCCGAATGATTATGATGACTTTGCATTTTGTCAAAAATGAAGATGGCACACCGCAAGTACCGTTTAAAACCGTATATGTGCATGGTTTAGTACGTGATGGCGAAGGCCAGAAAATGTCTAAATCCAAAGGCAACGTGCTTGATCCACTGGATTTGGTGGATGGTATTGATCTGGAAAGTCTGGTGGCTAAGCGTACTGTGGGCCTGATGAACCCGAAAGATGCCGCCAAAATTGAAAAAGCCACCCGTAAGGAATTTCCAGACGGTATTAATGCTTATGGCACTGACGCCCTGCGCTTCACCTTTTGTGCTTTGGCCAACACTGGCCGCGATATTAAATTTGATATGAAGCGTGTAGAAGGCTATCGCAACTTCTGCAATAAAGTCTGGAATGCTACGCGCTTTGTATTGATGAACGTGGAAGGCCAAACGGTTGGTCAAACGCCAAGACCAGACTTGTGGGAACTGCCAGAGCAGTGGATTGTTAGCCGCTTGCAAAAAGCAGAAATGGCCGTACACAAAGCCTTTGCCGACTATCGTTTGGACATGGTGGCGCAAACCATGTATGACTTTGTGTGGAATGAATACTGCGATTGGTATGTCGAACTGGCTAAGCCTGTATTAAATGGCGAAGATGTGAGTGATGAACGTAAAGCCGAAGTTCGCCGTGTGTTATTAGCAACCATGGAAACCAGCTTGCGTTTGTTGCATCCACTCATGCCATTCTTGACCGAAGAAATTTGGCAAACCCTTGCCCCGATGATCGGTCGACAAGGCGCGGCAGATAAAAATAGTATTATGCTCGCCCCTTACCCTGTGGCTGATCATACCAAAGTGAATGAGCAAGCCGAAGCTGATATGTTGTGGCTGCAAGGTTTAATAGGTGCGGTGCGTAATATTCGCGGTGAAATGGGCTTGGGTAACGCACGCTTGCTGCCTGTATTACTTAAAAATGTGAGCGATAAAGAACGTGAGCAACTGGCTCGTATTGAGCCATTGTTTAAAGCGTTGTCTAAAGTGGAAAGTATTGAATTTTTAACTGACACGCAAGAGCCGCCATTGTCATCCAGTAGTGTGGTCGGTCAGGTGTCTATTTTTGTACCGATGAAAGGCTTGATTGATCCGCAAGCTGAAATTGGCCGCTTGAGCAAGAAGATTGAAAAGCTGCAAAAGCAGTTTGATCAGTTAAATACCAAATTGTCCAATCAGGGCTTTTTGGCCAAAGCACCTGCCAATGTGGTTGAATCCGAGAAAGCAGTATTGGCGGATTTGGGTGATCAGTTGCAGAAGTTGAATGGTCAGAAAGAGCAGTTAGCGGCGTTGTGATTTAAAATGACCCTAGCTTAATATTTAGCTAGGGTCATTGTGTTTATTGCCGATTATCAGCAGCTTTATAGACCTGATTATTCTCACGTCTACCAACAGCAACCACCAAAATCACAACTTCTTGCTCTATCACCTCATAAACCAAGCGATAGCCAATGCTACGTAACTTGATCTTATATCGGTTTGGATGCCCAGAAAGTCGATTTTTAGGAATTGCTGGATTATCCAGTATTTGGACAAGCTTCTTCTTAAATTGCTGCTGAACTGATGGACTCAGCTTTTTCCACTCTTTTAGTGCCGCTTCAACAAAATCAAGCTTATAGATCATCAATATTCACTCGAATGCGCTTTTGATTCGCACGAACGTCTGCAATTGCATTTAATTCTAAATCCTCAAGCTTCTCAATCATTTGCTCATATAGATCAGCAGGCACACAGTAAAATGCAGCAGTATTACGATTTAATATGGCTATCGGCTCACCGCGACCTGCTAACACTGTATCCATTGGGCTTTTTTTCAACTCAGTAATGCTTGCAGTCATTCGCGCATGAATTAATTGGGTCATTACTTTATCTCCATAGAATCTGATTTAATTATACCATTTTTAGTGCTCTTAAAAGCATCTTTTAATGTGCCAATAGATACTCTTTCTATTTAATGAAGAAAACTACTTTTAAATGTACAATTAAAAAGGAACCGTTTATAACTTCAATTCCTGTCACTCAAGCACGCGCCCATCTAGCCGACTTGACTGACCAAAGTAAGGTGAAAATATGTCTATTTCTAAGCACGGGCAAAGCACGGCTGTTTTATCGTCAACTCCAGAATACCAAAAACTAAATGGCGATCATTTAACGGTTGCTGATAAGTTAAAGATTTGGCGCGAACAATTTAATCAAGAACTTGCAGAAGCTAAAGACGATTTCAACATTGAGCGCGCTCAAGATCAAGGCCGTAATTTTTCTTGGTAGATCGAATCAAAATTATCTAATTACTATCAGCATAGTCATAAACCTGGTTTTATCAATTCTACCCACCGCAATGACTAAAACCTCCACTTCCTAAATTAGTACTTCATATACGAACTGATAACCAATATTGCAAAATGCGATAATTTAACCTATAGTTCATTTAACAAACAAAGTTAGCTAACCATACACATTTTGACCAGAGGTAGAATTGTTGAGGCTATAGCAAAGTTTCCACAAGCTGAATCGGCATTGTTAAGCTGGTACAGTATTATGAAAAAAAGTGAACCCAAAGACTTTGCAGCGCTTAAACGATTATTTCCCGCAGTAGACAAAGTTGGTCAATTCCATGTGTTTGACATTGGCGGTAATAAAATTCGCTTAATTGCTGTTGTCAAATTTCAGGACAAGCGCGTATATATTCGATATATTCTTTCTCATAAAGAATATGACCAAAACAAATGGAAAGAGGGCTAAGTATGAACGCAATGGTCAAACAAGCGATTGAACACTGGCAGTTTATTGCACCCGTGCTTACCCCACCCACAAACAAAACCGAATATGATACGTTGGCAATCACTTTAGATGAATTGCTGGATATGGTCGGTGATGATGAAAATCATCCTTTATCAGGCTTAATAGATCGGATTGGGGATGTCATTGCCGCTTACGATGAAGTGCACTATCCGATTCCTGACGCTGCCCCGCATGAAGTACTGGCATTTTTAATGCAACAGCACGGCTTAACCCAGTCTGATTTACCAGAGGTTGCTGGCCAATCCGTTGTTTCAGAAATTTTGAATGGAAAACGCAAGCTAAATCTTAACCATATTAAGGCATTATCAAAACGCTTTAGCGTGCCTGCCGAAGTCTTTATTTAAAAATGATAAAAAAAAAGCCGATTACTTTATCAAGTCATCGGCTTAATAAATCTAGCAAACTCAAAAACTAGAAATGCGCTTCCAACCCTAAATAAGGCCCTTTCGCCTTCACTTCTTTTAACGCGGTGTTAGCATCGTCATCAAAGTTAATAATCATGGCACGGTAGCCAAACTTTAGGCCTAAATCTAATGCAATATTTTCAATAAAGTTATATTTCACTTTAGCGTTAATATCGCTAAAGTCAGCATCGCTGTTTTTACCCGCCATCACTTCCGCTTTGGCACTAAAACCTGTGAATGGCAGCTTGCCACCAGCAGCGACATATAAAGCAGGCAAAGTTTCATCATAATTATTTTTAATTACCGCGCCGACATTACCCGCGCTTAGACGTATAGCATCTTTGGTATTAATCCGCTTAACACCAAGACCCACATCAACACTGACAAGATTATCTAAAATTTCGTAATAACCAAGCGCATCCAGCGTTTGCACACCCAACGACTGATTTACGTTATACAGTGCATTACCAGAGCTTTCAGTATTACTAAAATCGCTATAGCGCAATTTTAAGTTAGGCAAAAATGGTACTGGGTGCTCAAATGCTAAATTATAGACGGCATTAAACTTATCATCGGACTGCCCTGCACTATCTTTTGCTTTGGTATACATGCCATCCACGCCAGCATATAAACCAATAAAATCAGCCTTTGCGCTCATGCTGGCCAAACCAAGCACAGCAACTGCCAAAATGTTAAAACTACTCATTGAAAAACGCTTAACCATTATATTTTCCTAAAAAATTAAATACCCAAAAGTACAGTAATGAAAGACGCGCTATTTTAGGCCAGTTTGACTCGCTTTCGCGCAACAGTATATATTTTAAATATTAATATCGCTCTACTTTATAAAATAATCGACTCTTTAAACTCAGGCCAGTTTTGCAAAAATTGACTGGCATACGGTGGCTCTTTACTCAGCAATTGATCCAGTTGCTGATGAATCGTATACAGCAGTAAGATATCTAGCTCTAATAAATTGGCATCCAGACCTATTTCGGTATAACGCGCTTGGCGTTGCTGCTGGGCTGCCTGCACAATAATGGCCATGGCATCATCACTGCTAAATACCGAATAAGCTTGCAAACGAATCTCTAAAGCCTGCCAGCTTTTGGCTAAACGCTCAAAGGTTATGAGGTCGGCTTGGGTCGCGCGCCAGGAGATATTATTTATATCCTCATTGTCTGGAATAACGGGCTCAAGTAAATCCATAGTGCTTAAAAACACTTTTTTGAGTGCCATTACCAACGCAATATCTTTTGCGCCGCGGCCTAAATCGGCAGTTACTTGTTTATTTAAGTCTGTTAGGTAGACGTTAAGCATGGCAAGTGATCATCAACAATAATAGAACAAGCTGTATTGTAACCAACAATCGTGGCGAATATGCCGAATTAATTTTAAACTGCGATGCCTATTCTTTTTTTAAAAAATTTACATGCTGTCTAATGTCTGTAATAGCTTTAATGAGCAACTATCAATTCATTTTGCTAATAATATTCGGGTTTTTATGAAACGTGAGGATTTACTGCATCCGCAAATTTCGGGCAATAAATTTCGTAAGCTAAAATATAACCTGCACGAAGCACAGAAACTGGGGCAAAAAACCCTGCTTACTTTTGGTGGTGCTTATTCTAACCATATTGCAGCGGTTGCGGCGTCAGGCCATGAGTTTGGCTTTCACACCATTGGTATTATTCGTGGTGAAGAATTGGCAGCAAAAATTAATGATAACCCGACCTTAGCACTGGCACAGCAACAAGGTATGCAGCTTGAGTTTATTAGCCGTGCGGATTATCGCCATAAAGCTGAGCCTGAATTTATTCAGCAACTACAACAACAGTTTGGCCAGTTTTATTTAATTCCCGAAGGGGGAACCAATGCGTTGGCCGTACAAGGCTGCACAGAAATTTTAACCATAGATGACAAACAGCAATTTGATTATGTGTGCTGTGCAGTAGGTACTGGCGGCACGATTACAGGCATTATTGAATCAAGTACAGTGCAGCAAACTATATTGGGCTTTCCTGCGCTAAAAGGAGATTTTTTACAGACAGAAATTGAGAAGTGGACGAGTAAAACCAACTGGAAACTAATTGAAAATTATCACTTTGGTGGTTATGCCAAAGCCACGCCTGAACTCCTGCAATTTGTGCAGGAGTTCAAAGTGCAAACTGGCATTGACATTGAACCAATTTATACTGGGAAAATGCTATTTGGCTTATTTGATTTAATTGAAAAAGGTTATTTTACAGCCAATAGCCAAATTCTGGCTATTCATACAGGCGGCTTACAGGGCAATTTAAGCCAGACATTTAATTTTCCAAACATAAAAAAATAAACTGCTCTTCAAAAATTTATTCCTGAAATCCATGCTGAAGAATCTGTGCAACACGCTGCTGTAAGATAGGAATAAGTTCGTTTTCAAACCACGGATTACGCTTAAACCAGAATATATTACGTGGACTAGGGTGCGGCAATGGCAAAATGTCTGGCCAATAGTCCTGCCAATTCTGCACATTGTTGGTCACATTATCATGCTTAGCACCCAAATGATAAGCCTGCGCATACTGGCCAATCACCAGCGTGAGTTCAATATTGGGCAATTGCTGCAAAATAGGCACACGCCACGCTGGCTCACACTCTTTACGTGGTGGCAAATCACCTGTTTTGCCTTTACCTGGATAGCAAAAACCCATGGGTAAAATAGCAATTTTGCTGGCATCATAAAACTGCTTACGATCAATACCTAACCAATAACGTAGCCGCTCGCCACTTGGATCATCAAATGAGATACCGCTCTCATGTGCGCGTCGCCCAGGTGCTTGTGAGGCAATTAAAATCCGTGCGTGGGGGTTTAATTGCACAATGGGCTTAACCCGATAAGGCAGATACGGCTGACAGATATCGCAGCTTTTTATTTGCTCTATCATGTCATCTAACGTGACAGTATCAATTTTTTTCACTGCTTAACAAGTCTCGTAACACTGCATGCAAGATACCGCCTGCTTTAAAGTAGCCAATTTCATTTAAGGTATCGATACGGCAGATGACGTCAAAAGTATGCACAGGTTTTCCCTCTTGCTGCACCTCAACCTTGAGCAGCATTTTTGGGGTTAACTCGCCTTCTAACCCAATAATATTCAGAGTTTCACTGCCTGATAAATCAAGGTTAAATCGGTTCTGGCCTTCCATAAACTGCAATGGCAACACACCCATTCCCACTAAGTTAGAACGATGAATGCGCTCAAAACTCTCGGCAATGACGGCTTTTACACCAAGTAAATTGGTGCCTTTTGCTGCCCAGTCACGTGATGAGCCAGTACCATATTCTTTACCTGCAATCACCACCAGTGGCGTTTTTTCCTGTTGATAGCGCATGGCAGCAGCATAAATTGGCATTTCTTCACCAGTTGGAATATGCCGCGTAAAACCACCCTCGACATCATCTAGCATCTCGTTTTTAATGCGTATATTGGCAAATGTGCCGCGCATCATTACCTCATGGTTGCCACGCCGTGAACCATAAGAATTAAAGTCTTGCGGTAATACACCATGTTCCTGCAAGTATTGTCCAGCAGGGCTATCTTTTTTAATATTTCCTGCAGGAGAAATATGATCCGTGGTGACTGAATCGCCAAATATTGCTAAAATTCTGGCCTGATAAACATCATTAATTTTGGGTAATTCTTTAGTCATTCCCTCAAAAAATGGTGGATTTTGAATATAGGTGGAGTCATGACGCCATGGATAGGTCTGGCTTTTGGGCACTAAAATTGCCTGCCATTTTTCATCACCATCAAATACAGCCGCATATTCTTTGTGGAACATCTCAGTGGTGACTTGTTGCACTGCCTGTGCCACTTCAGCTTGTGTTGGCCAGATATCCTTTAAATAAACATCATTGCCAATGCTATCTTGCCCCAATGGCTCTTTGGTTAAATCAATTCGCACACTGCCAGCCAATGCATATGCAACTACCAAAGGCGGCGATGCCAGCCAGTTGGTTTTAACAAATGGATGCACCCGTCCTTCAAAGTTGCGGTTACCTGACAGCACGGCCGCAACGCTTAAGTCACCTTGCGTAATAGCTTGTTCAATGGCTTCTGGCAAAGGCCCTGAGTTGCCAATACAGGTAGTGCACCCATATCCTACCAAATTAAAACCAAGCTCATCTAAAGGCTGGGTTAATCCTGCCGCTTGTAAATAATCCGTCACTACTTTTGAACCAGGCGCAAGCGAGCTTTTTACCCATGGCTTACGCTGCAAGCCTTTCTCTAATGCTTTTTTAGCCACCAGGCCTGCGGCCATCATCACACTGGGGTTAGATGTATTGGTACAGGATGTAATCGCAGCAATCACCACATGGCCGTCATTGAGGCAATACGTTTTATCATTTAACTCAAATTCAATGGTGCGGATATGATGCGGTAAGGCAGATTCTTTTGCACCAACAGCAGTACCACCACCCCCTTCACTCTCAAGGCGAGCTTTTTCAACATCTATAGGCTTTAAGCTTAGATCCATCAATGCATTAAAGGCTTGCTTGACCTTTGACAACAATACACGATCCTGTGGACGCTTTGGCCCTGCCACACTTGCCTCGACACTGGCCATGTCTAAATGCAAAGTATCTGTGAATGCAGGCTCATCACCCATTTCACGCCATAAGCCCTGCGCTTTGCTATAAGCTTCGACCAATTGTACGGTTTGCTCGCGCCGTCCAGTTAAGCGCATATAGCTTAAGGTAATATCATCAACTGGGAAAAAACCACAGGTTGCACCATATTCAGGTGCCATATTGGCAATAGTTGCGCGGTCAGCCAGTGGCAAATCGGCCAGGCCATCCCCATAAAACTCAACAAACTTGCCCACTACCCCTTTTTGCCGCAGCATTTGCGTCACAGTTAACACCAAATCAGTCGCGGTAATGCCTTCATTTAATTTACCTGTTAATTTAAAACCAATGACTTCTGGAATAAGCATCGAAATGGGCTGGCCTAACATGGCCGCCTCTGCTTCAATACCACCTACTCCCCAGCCTAATATGCCTAAACCGTTAATCATGGTGGTATGAGAATCCGTACCTACCAATGTATCGGGATAAGCAAAAATCTGGTTATCCTCTTGCTTGGTCCATACCGTTTGCCCCAAATACTCCAGATTAACCTGATGGCAAATGCCAGTACCTGGCGGCACCACTCTAAAATTATTAAAGGCTTGCTGTCCCCAACGCAAAAACTCATAACGCTCGGCATTACGCAGCATCTCAAGCTCAACGTTTTTATCAAAAGCGGCATCATCACCAAAATAATCCACCATGACTGAATGATCAATGACCAGATCAACTGGGCTTAATGGATTAATTTTTTGTGGGTCACCGCCTGCTTTAGCCATCGCATCACGCATAGCAGCTAAATCAACCACTGCGGGTACACCCGTAAAATCCTGCATTAATACGCGTGCAGGGCGAAATTGGATTTCTTGGTCAGAACCACGTTTTTGCAGCCAGTTTGCCACCGCATGAATGTCTTGAGTTTTAACGGAGATGTCATCTTCAAAACGTAGTAAATTTTCTAGTAATATTTTTAAGGTTTTGGGTAAAAGGTTAATATCGCCCAGCTTTGATGCTGCTTTTTTGAGTTGATAGTAATAGTATTTATTATCTCCTACCTGTAATTCACTTAAACTATCAAAACTATTTTTACCAATACATGAGCTCATAACGTACTCCGACGGCTATTCTGTTAATCCTATGATATTGCACCTTTACATTGCCTAGGCATGAGCAATCTATAAACAAATC
This sequence comes from Pseudomonadota bacterium, assembly GCA_023393635.1. Lineage (GTDB taxonomy): Bacteria > Pseudomonadota > Gammaproteobacteria > Pseudomonadales > Moraxellaceae > Alkanindiges. Next base: position 12,356 of record JAEWKT010000032.1, on the reverse strand, counting down.
CATATCATCAGACAGATAAAAAATTCCACCTAAGCAGCTTACTAGTCTATGGGTTTAATTTTTATATGAAACTACAGTGTGTATGGCTTATATTATTTTTTATAATAAACTTCTTGTATAATTAGCGCTAATCACTAGAACGCTAATATCTTATAAAATAAGGAATACCCATAAGCACCCCTCCCATCAAAATCATCATCCCAATGTTTTCAAAAAAATAAGGGAAAATCATCAAAATAAGACCACAAATAAATGGCAGCATTACTTTTTGCTTTTTACCATAAATAAAATAGCCCAAGCCAATTGAACTAAAAAGCACGCCAAGTAGTAGCTGGCTCGTTTCCATGATTTACCTCTCATCGTGCGCTTTATACCAATCCATCGTTAGCCAGACTATTTTAATCTTTCATTCAAATAGCCTGTATTAGCTTTACATCGTCACACAGTAAGCTTTACTTGCGTTTTTGCTTTTGAATTGTCTTTTCTAGAGAATCAGCAAAAGCCTTTTTTTCTTTATCAGAAATAGGTGCAGGCCCACCTGTTTGCACCCCAGCACCACGCAACACCTCCATATAATCACGTAAATGCAAACGCGCGCGCACATTATCTGGCGTATAAATATCACCACGTGGATGAATGGCTGTACCACCTTTTTCAATGACTTGTGCGGCCAACGGAATATCCTGTGTCACCACAATATCGCCCGCCTGCATGCGCTCAACAATTTCACGGTCTGCACTGTCAGCACCATGCGACACCTGCATTGATTTAATGCGTGTGGAAGGTGTAATACCCACCGCCTGATTTGCCACAAACGTGACATTGAGCAAATGCCGATCAGATGCCCGAAAAATAATGTCGCGCAATATCCGTGGAATGGCATCGGCATCTATCCACAAATGAAAACTGGCTGGTACTGTAGATTGAGACATATTATTCAAGTAAAATAAGTATAAGCCATCATAGCTTAACTTTTATTCATGTTATATATAAAATAAAAATTGAGAATATTTAGAAACTTGTTTTGCTATACAAAAAATGTTTAAAATTAAGAAGCAAGTAAAAAGCCATATTTATCCTAACGATAAAGCTTTTTTTTTCAAAAAATCTAAATCATAAATTATTTACAAGGAAAATCCTCATGTCGTTGAGGGCAGCTGCACTACAGTGGTTAATCGCATTAGTGATATTACTTATGCTCATTGGTCTAAATGCCAATTTTGGTATACCAGGCATCATCACCTTTATTTACTATATTTCTGCTGGCATTTATCTCAATAGACAAGTGCTAAGAAGACTTGTTGAGTGGAATCATCCTGTTCATGGCACTATTGATAATGAAAGTTCAGCAAAGTTAGGCTTTTTGCTCCTATGGCCTATTCGATATATTGTCCTTTTTGCTAAGCTTGGTATTATCAAAGCACTTTAAACCTGATTAAAATCAAATATTAATGCAGGCAGAAGCTAAGCTCCTACCTGCAAAAAATCTCAACTTAACGCGGTGCCATACGAATTGCACCGTCCAAGCGAATGGTTTCACCATTTAAGAAGCCATTTTCAACAATATGCACGGCAAACTGGCCATACTCGCTGGGATGCCCTAAACGTTTTGGAAATTGCGTCATCTCTATTAAGGGCATTTTCACCGAATCTGGTGAGCTATTCATCAGTGGCGTATTAAAAATTCCTGGGGCAATACAGTTTACCCGCACACCCATCACGGCCAGATCTCGCGCCAATGGTAGCGTCATGCCTACCACACCACCTTTTGATGCCGAATATGCGACTTGACCAATTTGGCCATCAAAGGCTGCTACAGAAGCAGTATTGATAATCACGCCGCGCTCACCATCATCGTTGTCAGGTGCATTATTTTGCATGGCTTCAGCGGCCAGTCGCGTCACATTAAATGTGCCAATTAAGTTAATTTGAATCACTTTGCTAAACGTATTTAATGGATGCGCACCTTTTTTACCTACCGTACGAGTGGCTGAACCAATACCTGCGCAATTCACGCAAATGTGCAAGCCACCAAATAATGCAACCACCTGCTGAATCGCTGCATGCACAGCAGTTTCATCAGTCACATCTACTGTCAAAGCACGTACACTGTCGCCATGCGCTGCATTTAGACGGTTTGCAACTTCATCGCCTTGCTGTTGATTTAAATCAAAAATGACGACTTTTGCACCTTTAGCAACAAATGCTTCTACAGTGGCCAGGCCTAAACCTGATGCGCCGCCAGTAACAATGGCTACCTTATCATTTAACTGCATTTTCATGCTCCTTTAAGCATTTTTATTGGTCTAAAAAACAAACCAAAAAAGCATACCCTAAAAGTCATAAAGATTAACTGGCAATATTCATCAGCCCTGAATTTAAAATTGTCAAAGTTAGCCGCCATAACAAATCAGCAATGGCAAGATTCTTTCATTATTATATTTATCAAGTAATTATCTACATCATAAATAAAAATGATGAGTATTTAAAATTCATATTTTACCTAAATGCAATGTTCTATTTAATACATAATCTATTGTTCTTTAATGAGTTAATGTAATTTCCAAGATGAGTGTGATATAAAGTTACATCTTAAAAAATAACTCGTTTTATGGTTTAATAGGCATCTAATTCTTGTGGCGCTTCTTTCGTGATCCGAAAGCACGCTGTTTTGTACATTGTACGCATCAAAGATAGGCCTCACCATGACCCAAGTGAACGCACCTAAATTCGTTCGTCATCCCAAGCTCATCGCATGGGTGGAAAAAATCGCAGCATTAACCCAACCTGACCGCATCGAATGGTGTGATGGCAGCGACGAAGAAAACCAGCGCCTGCTCGACCTCATGGTTGCAAATGGCACCATGCAAAAACTAAATCAAGAAAAGCATCCAAACTCCTATCTGGCTAACTCTAGCCCATCTGATGTTGCCCGTGTTGAAGACCGTACCTTTATCTGTTCTGAAAAACAGGAAGATGCTGGTGCAACCAATCACTGGACTGATCCAGCCGAGATGCGTCAAACCCTAAATGGTTTATTTGAAGGTTGTATGCGTGGCCGTACCATGTATGTGGTTCCTTTTTCCATGGGTCCTTTAGGCAGTCATATTGCACACATTGGGATTGAGTTATCTGACTCTCCTTATGTGGTAGTAAATATGCGCATCATGGCGCGTATGGGCAAAGAAGTTTATGATGTACTCGGTACTGACGGCGAGTTTGTGCCATGTGTGCATTCTGTTGGTGCCCCATTAGAAGCTGGCCAGCAAGATGTTAAATGGCCATGTAATGACAACAAATATATTGTTCATTATCCTGAAACCCGCGAAATCTGGTCTTATGGTTCAGGTTATGGTGGGAATGCCTTATTAGGTAAAAAATGTCTAGCACTACGTATTGCTTCGGTCATGGGTCGCGATCAGGGCTGGCTAGCAGAACACATGCTTATTTTGGGCTTAACCAATCCACAAGGTGAAAAACACTACGTGGCAGCGGCATTCCCATCTGCTTGCGGTAAAACCAACTTTGCCATGCTCATTCCACCAGCAGGCTTTGAAGGTTGGAAAGTTGAAACTGTGGGTGACGATATTGCCTGGATCAAACCAGGTACAGATGGCCGTTTATATGCCATTAACCCAGAAGCTGGCTTCTTTGGTGTAGCACCAGGTACTAATACCAAAACCAATCCCAACTGTATGGCCACGCTAAATGAGAACGTCATTTATACCAACGTTGCCGTTACTGACAATGGCGAAGTATGGTGGGAAGGTTTAAGTAAAGAAGCACCTGCCAACTTAACCGATTGGACAGGTAAGCCCTGGACACCTGAATCAGGGACTAAAGCTGCGCATCCAAACGCGCGCTTTACTGTTTCTGCTGCCCAATGCCCGTCTATTGATGCAGACTGGGAAAATCCAGCGGGTGTACCGATTTCTGCATTCATCTTTGGTGGACGTCGCGCGGATACCGTGCCTTTAGTGGTTGAAGCATTGGACTGGGTAGATGGCGTTTATAAAGCGGCTACCATGGGTTCTGAAACCACTGCTGCTGCCGTTGGCCAACAAGGTATTGTACGCCGTGACCCGTTTGCCATGCTGCCATTTGCTGGCTACAACATGGGTGACTACTTCCAGCACTGGCTAAATCTGGGTGAACAATTAGAGAAATCAGGTGCAAAATTACCTAAAATCTTTAATGTAAACTGGTTCCGTCGTGATAAAAATGGCGACTTTATCTGGCCTGGTTTTGGTCAAAATATGCGCGTATTAGAGTGGATGATTGATCGCTGCGAAGGCCGTGTTGATGCTACTGAAACCCCAATTGGTTATGTACCAAGCTATGACCAACTGAACTGGACTGGTACTGACTTTAGCGCTGAACAATTTGAGCAAGTTACTTCTCAAAGCACTGAGCAGTGGAATAAAGAGCTAGAAAGTCATGCTGAACTGTTTGACAAAATTGGTAGCCACATCCCAGCTGCGCTTACAGCACGCCGTGAAGAGCTGGTAAAAGCTGTGAATGCTGAAAAAGTAGCTTAGTTCATTATTTCAGTAGATCGCTTCATCTGCTAGAAAACCGCGATTATTGTTAGATTGATAGTCGCGGTTTTTTAATGCTGGCTTTTTAGTTCGCCTAACTCGTGGCAGTATTTAAAATAACTGGATTAATCCACTGTTTGAGTTTTACACAATAGCAGCCACAATCTTTGGCTTAAGCCCAGCCATTTATGCAATAATTTATATAAACTACTGTTAAGGATAAATATAATGAAAGCAACAACCCCAATCAAAGCAACCAATGCAGTGAGCGCAATAATCACTACACTTGCCATATCCTCGCTAGCATTATTGGCAGGCTGCCAAAGTATTCAGCCCTATGACGGCACAACTGGCTACCAACGCCAGTCTAGCAGCACAAATCAGCTTATTTTGAGCTATACCCTTGATGGCAAAAGCACCGATGCAATAACCCAACAAAAACTGAAAAAGGCCTGTGCCAAAGAGCTAGGGCTAGCTTTAAATACACCTGTTAGTATTAATATTATAGATCAAAAAGAATTTGCCAATTTAAAACAAGGCCAAGCTGACAGCACAGTGCGCGTTGCAAACACCCAAAGTACCTCTTTTGGCCTATCGTCCACCCCTAAACTATCAAACACCAGCAACACGGCCAACATCGATTTACTCGGGAGTAAGCCCTCCACTTTAAAGCAAGTCACAGTAGAATGCTTGCAGCCTTAGTCCCTCATACGAGTCAGTTCACTGGGCTAACCAATTTGGACTTGAATCATTTGAAACTGCTTGATTGAAAATAAGGTATCTGCTCTACCAGACTGGATACATAGGATTTGCCCTGCGGCTGGGCAGCACAGTCAACAAATGACCACTGCACCCGCCCTATGGCAAAACGAGATGGCTGCTGTTTTAACCGTCCTACGTCCAGCTTCAGCACAATACCATAAGGATAATGCTTGAGCGCTGGCCATTGCTTTAAACCCAGTCCAAAACAAAAATCGCCTAATGAATACGCAGCAAGCTGGCGGTAATCGGTTTGCTTTTCGATATAGCTGACTGGCTGCGGTGTATGAGAGTGGCTGCCAATCACTGCATCAAACCGACTCAGCCAATGCTGCATTTGCGCCACTGCACTTAACCGTGGATAGCACTCCATCTCATAAGACCAGTGTGGAAACAACAGGTTCAGCCGATCATTAACGATCCACTGTTCTGGATTCTGATCCAGCCAGTATATATAATCACACGGCTTATTAGTCCATTGGGTGGCACCAACCACGCGCACCTGACCAGCAATGTCTGCATACGGACGGTCTGCCAGTCCAAAGCAGTGAAAACCATGCGACTCAAACTGCTGCAAGGACTGCTTAAAATCTGCATAGCCAAAATCCGCAGAATGATTATTTGCCATCGAAAGCCAGGTTTTGTGTGGATCAAACAAGTGGCTTAACTGGGTGATAATCGCTGAATCATGCTTCTGGTCGGGGCCTTTTTTAGGTTTATCGGTAATCACCCCTTCCATATTAAGTAATAAAGCATCACAGTCCGCAAAAAACTCCTTGAGTGAAGCATCCACATGCCACTCACGTTCAAACATCATCATCACATCCCCAGCAACACCTAGCCGCAAGGAAGGTTCGATCTCATTAAGCTGGATATCCTTGGGCATAAACTGGATTTGTGCAGGATTAGCCAGCGAAGGTCCCAACAAATTTCGTAATACCAGTCCCAGTCCTTCACGCCAGTCATAAGGCCCAAACTGACCAGGTTGGTTACGTCCACCAATGGGTAGCTTAAAAAGGCAATCTTGCTGTACTGCCATGGCCTAAATTCCCGACTGTAGCAGCACACGACGCTGTTGCCACTGAATATGCTGAAAATGCGATAATTGTTTTACTAGCCGCCATGTCAGAATATACAGTACAAAATAAAAAACATACGCAGCCATCATCCATTGATAGCCATATAACCACTCGCCTACCTGAGTGACGCCATGCAAATGCACCACGCCAATAATTTTGCAAATATTGGCCACAATCAAGAATAGCCACCAAAGCGGTACCAGCCAGCGTTCAGCCTGATGCGCATGACTATCGGGAGTACTGTTGCGCCAGACTTGCATCATCATGCGTAAAGCAAAGAAAATGCCAATGATGAGCTGGGCAAATTGCCGAAGCGAATTTTTTAGGCAATGCTCTACTTGTTCAAATAACGCCACCAAATTGCGGCGCGCATAATAAAGCCAGCCAACAAAAAAGAAAGTCAGCATCAGCAGGGTTAAACTAATTTGGGAAAAGCGAATCATATCATCGACATGAATTAACTGACGTAAATCCAGTGGTAGCTGAACCAGCATCTGCATATCTGGCAGATTCCGTAATCGGTACATCGCGTATAAGCCATGTGAAATTCCAATGATGGTCAATAATGCTGGAATGACCAACAAAGCTAGCAGGCAACGATTTAGCCAGTCCAGATTGGTATAACGATAATAATTCATTGTTTTTCCTTTATTATTTAAATTAGCGAGGCTCTTAAGCTCTTGATGGAATCGCTGCAACAACCTGTTGTATTTACTAAGGTTGTGCTGGCTTGTCTCCCGACAACAGCACTGATGAAAAAATGCGCTACAAAATTTTAAATAATTTAAATTGGAATTGAAAGACCAGTGATATGCTTTTTCATCTTATTTAGAATCTCATCTGGTTTTTGAGGTATTCATAACGCCTCAGCCAGATTTATTATTCCGTTCTTGAGATTATGATAACTATCAGGGCAAGGTGCGATAAAAACTCACATTTCTAAACTCTTTGGCTTCATCCAGGTCAGGCCATGTGGTCGCACTACGCTCATCTATTTTGATATACGCTGGGTGAGCAAAATTCTTAACACGAGAATCAGCAACCCATACTTCTTTAGCAAACTTTAAAAACTCATCCAGAAAAAAACGGTTACTCTGGTCATACAGCACGTCCGCTGCCAATAACACATCAATTGGCTCATCACATGCATATAAATCACTTAAATATTCCAGTGTTACCTCATTAAGTAATGCATTCTCCTCACAAGCAATTAAGCTGATGGCATCAATATCGCAGGCAATCACACGCTTGGCACCAGCTAGCTTAGCCGCAATAGCCACCACCCCAGAACCTGCGCCAAAATCGAGTACGACTTTGCCTCTGACATGTTCAGGCTCAGCCAAAATCCACTGCGCCATGGCCAAACCAGATGCCCAACAGAAAATCCAGTACGGTGTGTCTGACCAAATACGCCGCACGACCTCGTCATCCATGCGCTCGTGAGAGAACACTGGCGGTATTAACCACAAGTTAATGGGTGTATCTGGTAGCTGCTGCGCCAATAATTGCGTATGCGGAATAATATTGTGTAGCGCCTTAAGCAATTCCTCAGGCGCTTTATTCAATTGAAAAGTGCAGCTCATGCTTAACTTAATGTCTGGCTTAGTGCTTGTTCAGCAGCTTCAACCGTTTGACGAATTAACGTGGTAATCGTCATTGGCCCAACACCACCAGGCACAGGCGTATAGCTGCTGGCAATTTGCTCAATTCCATTTAGCTCAATATCACCTACACCACCGCCATCACGCGGATGAAAGCCAGCATCAACCACTACTGCACCTGCTTTAATCCATTCTTTTTTAATTAACTCAGCTTTGCCCACTGCGCCCACCACAATATCAGCCTGCTTAATAAGCTCAGCCAGATTTTGAGTACGTGAATGACAAATGGTCACGGTTGCATTGGCTGCCAGTAACATCATGGCCATCGGTTTGCCCAAAATAGCACTACGCCCTACCACAACTGCATGCTTCCCTGCTATTTCAATACCATAGTCATTTAATATTGTCATAATGCCTTGTGGTGTCGCAGAACCATAGGCAGACTCCCCCATACTCATACGGCCAAAGCCCAGACACGTCACGCCATCTACATCTTTATTTAACTGAATCGCATCAAAACAGGCACGCTCATCAATTTGCTCAGGCACAGGATGCTGTAACAAAATACCATGCACATCAGGATTGGCATTCAGCGCTTCAATTTCAGCCAAAAGCTGTTCTGTTGTGGTGCTCTCTGGTAGTTCAATTTTAATTGAATCCATGCCCACCCGACGGCAAGCATTACCTTTCATACGCACATACGTTGCTGATGCGCCATCATCGCCAACCAAAATAGTGGCTAAAATAGGCGTGCGGCCAGTTTTTTGTTTTAGGGCTGCAACGCGCTGGCTTAAATCCTGCTCTATTTTTGTCGCTAAAGCGCGACCATCTAGCAATGTTGCCACCATAATTCTCCGCCAAAAAGTAATGATGCGCATAATACATCAAAATACAGCATTAGTTTTGTTGTGACTGCTGTCTTTTTAGCCATAATGTCAGCTTGATTTACTTGTAATTTTTTTCTAGCCTGCTAAGATTGTCCACCTTGATGGCGCGATAGCAAAGCGGTTATGCCTCGGATTGCAAATCCGATTAGTCCGGTTCGACTCCGGATCGCGCCTCCAAGATGATGCCCCGGTGGTGAAATCGGTAGACACAAGGGATTTAAAATCCCTCGCCTTTACGGGCGTGCCAGTTCGATTCTGGCCCGGGGCACCATTATTTTATAAAATAAATAAAAAAATTAGCAAAACCCAATTCAATATTATCCTCGTCAATATGCCTTTTGCTCAAAATGTAATTTATTACTTACCGCCAATATTTAAAAAATAAATCTGATATCGCCTCAACGTACTTATATTTTGCCTTTCAAATTATTTTTATCTGTTTTTGCTCAAGTGCACGTTTATCGCACGACCAGCGATTGCTTTTTTTCGTTTGATACTTATAATTCATTCCCATGATGCCCCGGTGGTGAAATCGGTAGACACAAGGGATTTAAAATCCCTCGCCTTTACGGGCGTGCCAGTTCGATTCTGGCCCGGGGCACCATCATTAATAACAATAATTTATGTCATTTTGCGCCCTGCTAACTCCCTCACATCTATTTCCTATTGTTTAACACCTAACAATACTTTGCTACATGCATTTCATTTTATAGTGGTCTACTATACCGACCATGCTCAATTCTTTTTTATTTAACCCAGAACCTGCCCAATGGATGCAATTTAAGCATCAACTTGTGCGCGAGCTTGCTTTTTGTATTGCAAGCCCACCGTTGCTTGGGTCATGGCCAAACCCACTGATTAATCAATCTATTGATTTGCCCTCTGCCCAGTTCTGGCAAACCCAGTTCGAGCATTATTTACCGCGTTTAAGGCAGCTTGATCAAAACCCATCTGCCTTACAACAGCATATGCTAACCGCTCGCAGTATTCGCCTGGGTATCCGTTTTGAACATCTACTTTATTTTTGGCTATTAGATGATCAATACCACCCATTTAAGCTGATTGGTCAAAGTATTAAGCGCATGGATGGCACGCGCACTGTGGGTGAACTAGATTTTTTAATTTGCAATCAAATAACGGGGCACATTGAGCATTGGGAAGTTGCGATTAAGTTTTATTTGGGTGAAGCAGAATTTTTTGCAGAGCATTGGCTGGGGTTAAATCGGCGCGATAGTTTGGGTCGAAAAATTAATCATTTGCAACAGCATCAATTTAATGTAGGGGAAGTTGATCAATATATCATTCAAACAAGGCGTGCCATCATTAAAGGCAGGTTGTTTTATCCACTTAGCCTGCTTAACTCTTTTTCTACGCTTGCTTCACCTAATGTTCCTAAAATATCTCCCTGGGTCAGTGCAGCACACCTTATAGGTGCCTGGGGGCATATTATCCCACCTACACCGCATGGATGTAGTTGGCAACGTGCTGAGCGACAAGAATGGATTGTTCCACACGACAGAATAAGTCCTGAGTATGTACGTCCTTATTGGAATAATGGCTTGTATTTTCTGGTAGACCACAAAGATCAAGTAATTTTTCACTATGTGTTACGCATTGCTGACAAAAGACGTAGTCCACTCAAAAACAATAACATTTTGAAACTGAACACTCACGCAGGTGATATTTTCAAACTGATATCAATCAGATAAGTTAACACTACAAACTATAGTGTATATTCTGGAGAAACACTGATGAAAATAATCGCTGCTATTGCATTAGCTGGTTTAGTTCTAACTGGTTGCAACACCATGAAAGGTTTTGGTAAAGATGTATCACGTGCTGGCGACAAAGTAACTGATACTGCCGCTGACACCCAACAAAAAATGTAATTCATTTAAATCTTCTCGATTAAATGATAGCCTGTTATCTTCTTGATAACAGGCTTTTTGTTATGGGCTTTCAAAAAGCAGGTTTGCCCTTACTACTTTAATCAATGATATGATTAATTAATTTTCTTCTTAATCATTTATTGCTTATGTCACACGCCGCTACTCTCGATTTAAGCCTACAACTCTTACGTTGCCCTTCAGTAACGCCAGATGATGCAGATTGCCAAACCATTATCGCCAATCGCCTAGCAAAAATTGGCTTCGTGATTGAAATCATGCGCTTTGGTGATGTGTTAAATTTATGGGCGCGGCGCGGTACTGCTTCACCCCTATTTTGCTTTGCAGGCCATACCGATGTTGTGCCTACAGGTGAGCTCAGTCAATGGACATCTGATCCTTTTGTGCCTGAAATTCGTGATGGTAAACTGTATGGTCGTGGCAGTGCAGACATGAAAACTGCGCTAGCGGCAATGGTGGTGGCTTGTGAGCGTTTTGTGGAGCAATACCCTGACCACAATGGTTCAATTGCTTTTTTAATTACTTCTGATGAAGAAGGGCCTTCCATCAATGGCACGGTCAAAGTCATTGAAACCTTAGAAGCAAGACAAGAAAAAATAACGTGGTGTCTGGTCGGTGAGCCATCTAGCACCAACCAACTGGGTGATATTATTAAAAATGGCCGTCGTGGTTCTTTAAACGGCATACTAACGGTACTAGGCAAGCAAGGACATGTGGCCTATCCTCATTTGGCAGATAACCCAATTCATCGCGCCGCTCCTGCCCTGACCGCATTAACGGCAGAAGTGTGGGATCAGGGCAATGAGTTTTTTCCAGCCACCAGTTTTCAAATTTCTAATATACAAGCAGGCACGGGCGCAAATAACGTCATTCCTGGTGAGCTTGAAGTAGTATTTAATTTCCGCTTTTCTACCGAGCTTACTGCCGAGCAAATCAAATCACGCGTCCATGCTATTTTGGATCAGCATCAACTGAGCTATAACTTACACTGGACTTTATCAGGACAGCCATTTTTAACAGCAGAGGGTGAATTAGTAAGTGCAGCACAACAGGCGATTTTAGCAGTGCAAAATATTGAAACCACCTTATCTACCAGCGGTGGTACGTCTGATGGCCGCTTTATTGCCCCTACAGGTGCGCAAGTGGTAGAGCTTGGCGTACTAAACGCAACAATTCATCAGATTAATGAACATGTTAACGTTGATGAGCTAGAACCACTTACTACTATCTACCAGCAAATACTTACACATTTACTGGCACATTCTGCGCCTTCATAAGGTGGCTCGAAAGTGAACACCGCCATATGAGGCTGTCAGAAAACCAAACTGCTTAAATTGGTTTAGGCAGTCTTATATTAGTTGGTTTTTTTAGCAAGTGTTTGACTAATTTTCTCAAAGTCAGGCACTTGATATAATTGCTCTTCCATTTTAACAATTTGAAAGCTGAGCACTTCGTTGGTAGGCGTGTGATCAGAATCATGCAAACTAGAAATACGTACCCGCTGTGCTTCAGGCATTTTTTCAGTGAGCAATGCAAAACGGTGCTGATTAAAACCTTCAAGCACGAGTGCCACAGGGCTTTGCTG
>JAEWKT010000028.1 GCA_023393635.1 Pseudomonadota bacterium | reverse complement strand
TGACGTATTCAGTACGTTTGGTACATGGCGTATTTTTTGATGGGCCTGTAGGCTCGCAGGTACCCAACCACAAAGTGCATGAACCCCCTTTGGGCATGCGCTTACCTGCAATACTGCTGGCGGTTTTATGTATTTTGGTCGGCCTTGCACCTGCCCTGCTGGTGGAAAATATTGTTAATTCAACTGCACGTGCCAGCACTCAAATACCTGACTTTTCCGGTACCCATCTAGCCATCTGGCATGGTTTTAACCTGCCTTTGCTGATGAGTGCAATTGCGTTATTTGGCGGGATCATTTTCTATTTTGCTTTGGCCAAAAATGGAAAAATTCGTGACATTGACCTTGATCCACTGCTCGGAAAATTTCAGGGCAAGGTGCTGTTTGATTTATTTCTCAAGCACCTGTTACTCAGTTCACGCAAGTTCAAACGTCAAACTGAAAATGGCTCACTGCAAAGCTATCTGATGTGGATTGTGCTGTTTAGTGCCGCTTTGCTGACCATGCCTTTTATCCATCAAGGCCTGACCACAGGCACACGTGAACTTACCCATGCACCTGCAATTGCCATTGTACTGTGGCTGCTGTTGTTCTCGGCCTGCTGGATGATGCTGTGGTTCCATCATGAACGGATTAAGGCGGTACTGATTAGCGGTGCAGTTGGTCTTGTGGTCACCCTGGTTTTTGTGACCCTTTCTGCCCCTGATCTGGCCTTAACCCAAATCACGGTCGATGTGGTTACTACAGTATTGCTACTGATGAGCCTCTCCTTGCTGCCACAGCTTACCCCTTATGAATCCAGCGTTTCGCAGCGCTGGCGCGATGCCCTGATTGCCATTGGCGGTGGTCTGGGCATCGGCTGGATTAGCTGGCTGATCTTGACCCGTGACCACAACTCGATTTCATGGTTCTTTATGCAACAGTCGCTTCCACTCGGTGGTGGCTCCAATGTGGTCAACGTAATTCTGGTCGACTTCCGTGGTTTCGATACCTTCGGCGAAATTACCGTACTCGGCATTGCTGCCATAGGAGCACTCTGTCTCATGGATGGCATGCGTGCACACGGTACCAGCATTACCCAGGGACTGACTTACCGCTTTAACCCTTCGCCGTTGATGTTCCGTATTACCGCATCCTGGGTATTGCCTTTGGCACTGGTGGTGAGCCTTTATATCTTCCTGCGCGGCCATAACCTGCCCGGTGGTGGATTTATTGCCGGTTTAATTACCTCTTTGGCCTTGGTAATCCAGTACATTGCCTTAGGCCAAGACCAGGCTGAACAGATGCTAAGAGCCAAATCAGGCCGCTTATATGAAATCTGGATTGGTTCAGGACTCACTATTGCAGGACTGACCGGGCTGGGTGCCTGGTTCTGGGGACGTCCATTCCTGACCAGTGCCCATATCCATATTGTTCCGCCCCTGTTGGGAGATATACATCTAGCATCTGCTGCATTATTTGATGTCGGTGTGTATGTCACCGTGGTCGGTGCCACCATGTTGATGATTTCAGTCTTGGGTGACTCGCGCCACTCCAGCATGTCTGGTCCAGTATTGAAAGGGGAATAAAATGATCAGTCTCGAATTTTTACTTGCCTCTGCCATTGGCTTACTCACTGCAACAGGCATTTACCTAATCTTGCGTGCCCGTACTTTTCCTGTGGTTTTAGGATTGGCGATGATTGGCTATGCGGTCAATTTATTCCTGTTTGCCATGGGACGGATTCAGGTCAATGCACCGGCTGTCCTGACTGAAACCAGCAAGGCTACCGATCCTCTACCTCAAGCGCTGGTATTGACCGCCATTGTGATTGGCTTTGCTACCACCGCCTTTATTGTACAACTGGCGTTACGCAGCCGTTATGAAACCGGGACCGATCACGTCGACTCGAAAGAAGAAATCCCCCTGATTGACCCGCGTGAGGATGAGCCTTAATGAATGCGATCCTCCAGTTCTGGACTGAACACACCCCGATCTTTAGCATTTTAATTCCGGCATTTACCGGCTTTTTGCTGGTTCTTTTAGGCAATCCCGGGCCAGGTTCGTTATCACGTGACTGGCGACAGCCTTGGCGTCGCGGCATCAGTTATGTCTCGTCAATACTGGGATTAAGCACTGCCATAGTGTATTTAATATTCGCTAGTAGCGGGCAAATCAGTACTTACAACCTCAGTGAATGGTCTGCACCGTTTGGAATTGTGCTGGTTCTGGATCAGCTTTCTGCCCTCATGCTGGTGCTGACCTATGCCCTGGCGACACCGATCTTATGGTTTGCCAGTCATGCATGGGATGCAAAAGGGCGTTATTTCCATGCCATGTTCCATTTTTTACTCATGGGCTTATGTGGCGCATTTCTGACCGGCGATTTATTTAACTTATTTGTATTCTTTGAAATCCTGTTGATGGCCTCTTATGTCCTGCTGCTCCATGGACAAGGCAAGGCCCGTTTTCAGCTCGGCATTCATTACGTCACCATCAACCTGCTGGCCTCTGCACTGTTCCTGATTGGTCTGGGCATGATCTACGGCAGTGTCGGCAGTTTAAATATGGCCGATGTCGCGCGTTTAATCCCGCTGTTAGAACCGGATCAGCATACCCTGGCGGTTGCAGGTGGCTTGCTGCTCTTTGTGGTCTTTGGCATCAAGGCTGCCATGTTGCCGGTCGGCTTCTGGCTGCCAAAAACCTATGCCGTTGCCACCACTCCCGTGGCTGCCATTTTCACCATTATGACCAAAGTGGGCATTTATGCCATTCTTCGGGTAAATGGCACGATTTTTGATGACCAATTAAGTCAGGGTATTCTGGCAAACTGGTTACTTCCAATCGGTTTAGCCACCTCAGTCTATGGCGTGATTGGCGCCATTGGAGCCGAGCGTTTACGCCGTTTTGTCGGTTTTATGATTTTATCCTCCATCGGTACCCTGCTGATTGCCATTTCACTGTTTAATACTTTGGCTTGGGCTGCAGGACTGTACTATCTGGTTCATAGCACCATTATTGGCGCTGCGTTTTATCTGCTCTCGGGCTGGATTACTTCACAACGCGGTGAATTCAAAGATCATTTCAATATTGCTCCGAAAATAAAACAGCAAAAAGCGGTGTCATTGACCTTCTTTTTGATTGCTTTAATGATGGCTGGCTTACCGCCTTTTAGTGGATTTTTAGGCAAGGTTTTTATCTTGCAGGCGACTTCGCACTCCCCTTATCAGGGCGTTATTATTGCGGTGGTGTTATTGGTGAGTTTGCTCAGTATTATTGCCTTTACCCGGGTTGGCTTCATTCTGTTCTGGCGTGCCAGCAAACCTGAAGATCATCCGGAAACTGAAGAGTTTAAAGCTTATCAGGCCTTACCCGATCGAGCTCCTGCACGCAATGACAAAACCATTTATCTGTTGTTATCAGGCTTGGTGCTGTATATGGTTGGCGCAAATCCGATTCAGCAATATATGTTCAAAACAGCTGAACAAATCCAGAACAATGGCTTATATGAACAGGTTATTTTGCATAAAGATAATCTGCATCAAGTGATTAGTGTGCAGCCTTATAATTCTGAAAATTTACCCGAAACCAAATATGGCGGTGAAACAGTTGATCCAAATGCCCATCTGATTCCTTATATCATCTCTGAAGATACGCTCGAAGGTGAGCATATTTCAGAATATAAGCAGCGTCAGATCAGGCAGCAGCAACAACAGCTCTCCACCTATCCGGATGATGTCAAACTCAAGCCTATGGAGCCTTAAGCATGCAAAAAACATCGTTTTGGGAAAACTGGCTGCCTCATCCCTTTGTTTCCGTGATTGTGGCATTAAGCTGGGTCATGCTGTCACATAGCCTTGATCCGGCAACCTTGCTCATGGCCTTATTACTAGGCATTGCCATTCCACGTTTAGTCAAACCTTTTATTGGCCATACTCCTAATATTCACTGGATTTTG
This sequence comes from Pseudomonadota bacterium, assembly GCA_023393635.1. Classification (GTDB taxonomy): domain Bacteria; phylum Pseudomonadota; class Gammaproteobacteria; order Pseudomonadales; family Moraxellaceae; genus Alkanindiges. The sequence goes on along the minus strand of JAEWKT010000028.1, from coordinate 3,212 downwards.
GCCGTAAAATTATTCTTTGTGGTGTTATGGGACATTATTGTCTGTAATATTAAAGTGGCCAAATTGGTCCTTGGTCCAACCCATAAACTGCATCCCAAATGGTTTCGTGTGCCTTTGGAAACTCAGCATGAACAGGTCAATGTTTTACTTGCCCTGATTATTACCACCACTCCGGGTACAGTGACAGCAGGGATTGATCATGATCGTGGCGATATTCTGGTTCATGCCTTGAGCACCGATAATGCCGAAATTGATATTATCGAAATTAAAACCCGTTATGAAAAAGCACTGATTGAAATCTTTGATGTGGAATTAGGAGAAGATTCATGAGTATTTTGCCTTATGCACTCGGGCTGTGTATGGTCGCAATCACTGTTTCCATGTTTCTTTGTCTGGTTCGTATGGTAATGGGGCCATCCATCGTAGATCGGCTTTTAGCACTGGATACCCTATTTCTAAATGCAACCTGTCTGGTGGTCATTCTGGGCATCTATTGGGCCAGTACCTCCTTATTTGAAGGCGCGCTTCTGGTGGCCATGCTTGGATTCGTTTCTACCGCAGCCTTGGCACGCTACTTTACCACTGGCCATGTGATCGACTAGGAGCTACAGCAATGCAACTTTTCATGGAAATCCTGGTCTCGATTTTTTTATTGATTGGCTCCTTCTTTATGCTGGTAGGCGGCATTGGTATGGTTCGCCTGCCCGATTTATTCATGCGCCTGCATGCACCGACCAAATCCAGCACATTGGGACTCGGCAGCTTCTTAATTGCCGCCATGATTTTTTCAGCCTTTCAGGGACGTTTTGGTTTTGCCGAACTGTTGCTGACTTTACTGGCGTTCATTACTGCGCCCGTGTCTGCAAACCTGATGGCACAGGCAGCACTGCATTTACGTTTACGTTCAACCAGTGGTGAAGTGCCGGAAGCGCTGGATCGTCCCTTACCCTGGCAACGTACCCGACGCCGTAATCCAAAAGCAGAAAAAGACTCACATGATGATCTGGCCTGAAATCGGCTCATTTTGAGTAGAATAAATTGCCATAAAAAAAGCCACCCGAAGGTGGCTTTTCTTGTTTAGCAATTATTCATCATCTTTTTTTGCATCATCAGCTGCAGGTAAATCCTTCACTGCTTCTGCAATCAGACCAAACATATAGTTACCATATGCGTTGGTTTTGTCGTAATGGAAACGCAAGCGAGGCGTTATACGTGTCTTGATACGACGACTGAGTTCGTGACGCAAGAAACCGGAAGCCTTATTTAAAACTTCCAAGGTATCTTTGTTTGCTGCTTCACTTTGCTCATCGCCCAGCTCACGACCCATCACGGTCACATAAACTTCGGCATATCCTAAATCTGGGCTAACTTTCACCGCAGAGATGGTCACCAGACCACCTAAGCGTGGATCTTTCAGCTCTTGGCGAATCAGTTCAGACAATTCACGCTGAACTGAATCTCCCATACGCTTCAGACGTTGACTACCCGCCATTAAAGACTCCGTTTAATCAATTGAACATCATACACTTCGATCTTATCGAGTGCTTTGATGTCTTTATAGCCTTTCACCGCAAGACCACATTCCATACCGGCACGAACTTCTTCAACCACTTCTTTATAGCGACGAAGAGATTCAAGCTCACCTTGGAACACAACCACGTCATCACGTAATACGCGAATCGGTTTGTTACGATGCAATACGCCTTCAAGTACCATACAGCCCGCAGCCGCACCGAATTTACTTGAGTGGAACACTTCACGTACTTGCGCAACACCAAGAATCGTTTCACGATGCTCAGGAGCAAGTTTACCGCTCATTGCCGCTTTCACGTCATCAATCAATTCATAGATGATGCTGTAATAACGAATGTCGATACCATCTGCATCTGCTTTTTGACGTGCAGTATTATCAGCACGTACGTTAAAGCCTAGAAGTACCGCTTCAGAAGATTCAGCCAGGGTAACGTCAGACTCGGTAATTGCACCAACACCTGAACCGATCACACGAACACGAACTTCATCAGTGGCCAATGCTTGCAATGCTACCGTCAATGCTTCCAATGTACCGCGTACATCAGTTTTAAGCACAACGTTCACATAAGGAACATCTTTTTTGCCCATAGATGCCATGATGTTTTCAAGACGCATTGCACTTTGACGCTCAAGACGTTTTTCACGTTCACGAGACATACGTGCATCAGCGACTTCACGTGCTTTCTTCTCATCGTTAACAACAAGAACTTCGTCACCCGCCATTGGCGCTTCAGGAAGACCCAAGATTTCTACTGGAATCGAAGGACCTGCCGATTTAATACGTTTACCGTTTTCATCTACCATCGCACGAACGCGACCATAAGATGCACCAGCAAGCACTAAATCACCCACATTCAATGTACCGTTTTGTACCAGAATAGAAGCAACCGCACCACGATCTTTATCTACACGTGCTTCAATTACAACACCTTGTGCAGCACCTTCTTCAGATGCTTTCAATTCAAGCAATTCAGACTGAATTGAAATCAGGTCAAGTAATTCATCGATACCTTGACCAGAATGTGCAGAAACCATTGCTACAGGTACGTCACCGCCCCATTGTTCAGGCACGATTTCTTTGGTGGTCAATTCGTTCAATACGCGATCTGGATCGGCAGATTCTTTATCCATCTTGTTGATTGCAACAATGATTGGCGTACCTGCAGCGCGTGCATGATCAATTGCTTCAGCAGTTTGTGGCATTACACCATCATCAGCCGCAACAACCAGAACCACGATATCAGTCGCTTTCGCACCACGTGAACGCATTGAAGTAAACGCTGCGTGTCCCGGTGTGTCTAAGAAAGTGATAATGCCTTTATCGGTTTTAACGTGATATGCACCGATATGCTGGGTGATACCGCCCGCTTCGCCCGCAGCCACTTTAGTACGACGAATACGGTCAAGCAGCGATGTTTTACCATGGTCAACGTGACCCATGATGGTAACAACAGGTGCACGTGTAGATTGCACACCACGCGCCTCTTCAGCTTGTTCCATCAGCGTATCTTCTGCTGCAGTTTCAGAAACCAGTACCGGATTATGGCCCATTTCTTCAACGATCAGCGCAGCAACTTCCTCGTCAATCGCCTGGTTCTGAGTAACCAGTTCACCCATTTTCATCAGTGAATTGATGACTTCACGAACATTAACTGCCATTTTCGCAGCCAGGTCAGCAA
>JAEWKT010000021.1 GCA_023393635.1 Pseudomonadota bacterium | reverse complement strand
AATTGATGCAGGCAGATTCATCACCTGATATAAAAAAGACGGGCTTCTCCCGTCTTTTTTATAACTGCTTCAGCTTAGATCTGGTTATTTACATCTTCATTTTTAGTTTCACGGATTAGCATAAACGCAATCAGTGAAAGAATAGAAGCGGCTGAGAGATAATAACCAACTGCTGCCAGACCATAATTTTCAGCCAGTTTAGTCGCAATCAGCGGTGCAAATGATGCACCGAAAATACCTGCGAGGTTAAATGTTAAAGCAGAACCGGTATACCGTACTGAAGTCGGGAACAGCTCAGATAAAACCGTACCAATTGGCCCATAAGTCATTCCCATAATTGCAAGGCCGGTACATAAGAACAGGAATACGACCAAGGTACTACCTGATTCCAGCATGGAAGAAAATACCAGACCAAATAAGGCAGCCGCTATACATACCCCAATAGAAGTAGCTTTACGGCCAAACTTTTCTGCAAATACTGCAGAGAGTGGAATAAAAGCAGCAAAACATAAAGTTGCAATCAGTTGCAGTTCAAGAAACTCACCCCGTGAATAACCTAACTGTGTTGTGGCCCAGTTCAATGCAAATACGGTGGTTAGATAAAAGACAACAAAGGTACAGATCGCAGCCACAGTACCTAAAACCAGCATTGAAAAGTGCTTGGTAAACACTTCTTTAAATGGAATATTAACTTCTTTCTGTTTATCAAGCACCTTCTGAAAAGCAGGGGTTTCATGTAATTTCAGTCGGATATACAGACCTACAATAACCAGTGCCGCACTTGCAATAAAAGGAATACGCCAACCCCATTGCAAAAATGCTTCTTCAGACATCAGAGCGCCTAGGAGCAGAAATGAGCCAGTCGCCAGAATAAAGCCAATTGGAGCACCAAGCTGAGGAAACATGCCATACCAGGCACGCTTGCCTTCTGGTGCATTTTCAGTAGCCAGCAATACTGCACCACTCCATTCACCCCCCAGCCCCAAACCTTGGCCCAGACGGCAAAGTGCCAATAATAACGGAGCTATAATACCGATCTGTGCATAGGTAGGTAATAAACCAATACAGACTGTGGAGATACCCATCGTCAGAAGGGCAGCTACCAGTGTTGCCTTACGGCCAATCCGGTCACCGAGATGGCCAAATAGTGCTGCACCAATTGGGCGGGCTATAAACGCAATAGCAAAAGTCGCTAAAGACTGGAGTACTGCCGCGCTACCGCTTCCTGCCGGAAAAAACAGGTGAGGGAAAACAATCACTGCGGCAGTTGCATAGATATAAAAATCAAAAAATTCAATCGTCGTGCCGACGAGGCTCGCGAATAAAACACGAGCCTTAGAGTTAGTCGCTACTTCGGTGGTAGCAGCTGTAGTAGTTGATGACGCCATGGGTAACCTTACACTTCGTAAAAATAAATATTAGTTTTAAAAGCGTAATCTTTTTAAAAAAGGCGTAATTTCTTAAAAAAACAACGAAAATTAATCCATTAATCTCGTTCAGGGTCACTGAAAAGTGAGTACAAATGAATTAGATTACGTAAAGATAGATCGCCAGGAAGTGTAATCCTGCGCCTAACAATACAAAAATATGCCAGATAGCATGAGTATATCTTACTCTTTTTAAGGCATAAAACAATGCACCAACGGTGTAAGAAAGCCCGCCAATCACTAAATAGGTTAAAGCTTGAGCACTTAAAAAGCGTTGCATATCATCTATGACCAGCAAAGCCATCCATCCCATGGCCAAATAAGCAAGCAGGGAAATTTTTTGGAAACGATGGATGAAAACTAACTTGAATAGTGTACCAATAAGCGCAATTAGCCAAAGTGCAATTAATAAATAATGGGCTTTAGCTGTAGGAATGGCGATGGTCAGGAATGGGGTGTAGGTTCCCGCAATCAGATAATAAATAGCAGTGTGGTCGAGTTTTTTATACCAGCCGCGTCGTTGTGGCGATTCGGCATAATGATACAGGCTCGATGCAGAAAAGAGTAAAATCATGCTTAGCGCATAAACGCATAAGCCGATAAATTGCCCGAGTGGTAAATAACTGCCCTTGATCAGCATAAAAATGCTGGCAATAAGCGCTAATAGTGCGCCAAGTGCATGACTGATCGCATTAATTTTTTCTTCATGTGGATCGTAAGCCTGTAGCTGAGATGTAGTCATTATTTATTTTCTATAATTAAAAAAAATACACTTGTATAGTAATGCAGTTTTACCTTTAAAGTAAGAAGTTTTAAACTGTAGCTTCATTTATTCGAGTGATTTGTATGTCTCAACCGGCTTCTCCTTTTATTCAGGAACAAAAATTCTTAGATGCCTTTCAGCAAGCCATTGAAACACATAGTTTTGATCGAATGATTATTAGCCAGTATAAAGGTGAACTTGAGCATTTGGAGAAAATGACCTTACGAGTCATTTCACTGCAAAACCAGCCTGTGCTCAGCTGTCTCTATCGTTACAAGACTCAAGATGTCACTAAAAATTATCCTTTGGCAGAAGCTGTGTCTTTGGTGCAATCGCTGTTGGCTCAATCTAAACAGGCCAATTTGTTTACCGCGAGCGAAGAACTGCAACTGAAAAAAAACAAGAAGAAAGCCCTGCTGAGCAGTAGTAAAAAGGCCAGTGCTACAGTGAATCCGGCAGAGACACAGCAAGGCCATGACCGTGCCAAGCATCGCTATGTCGATCAAAACAGTTACTTTTTACAACCGCTCGGCATTACCGATCATAACGCGCAGATTATTCCGAGCATGGCGCGTAAATGGAAACAGATTAATAAATTTATTGAAATTTTCTCGGGTGCCCTGGAACAGATGAGCCAAAACGATCATGCACTGCGTGTGGTTGATTTTGGTTCAGGCAAAGGCTATCTAACCTTTGCTTTATATGATTATCTGGCCAAACACGACCAAACTCCTTTTGTGACCGGGGTCGAGCTGAATCCGAAAATGGTGGAATTTTGTCAGGGCGTTGCACAGCGTTCAGACTTTCAGCAACTGGATTTTTTCCAGGGTGATGTGCGTACCTATCAGCCCGAACATCTGGATGTCATGATTGCATTACATGCCTGTGATGTGGCAACCGACTTTGCCATTCATACCGGTATTCGCTTAAATGCGCAAATGATTATGTGCGCGCCGTGTTGTCATAAAGAATTGCGTCCACAATTAAAAAGCCCTGAAGTGCTGAAACCGATGCTGCAATTCGGCATTCATGCCGGGCAGCAGGCAGAAATGCTGACCGATACCATTCGTGCTTTATTGCTCAAAGCGTATGGTTATGAAACCAAGGTATTTGAATTTGTGGCACTGGAACACACCAGTAAAAACAAGATGATTCTGGCCACCAAACGCAAGGATTATCAAGTGCCGGATCAGCAGGTTTTGGCGCAGATTCAGGCTTTAAAACAGATGTATGGCATTCAAAAACATTCCCTGGAATTGCTGCTGAATGATCAATGGGATCAGCAGGATATTGGTTGTAAGTGCTGAGGAATGAAAATGAGCCAATTTAAGATTGTTTCGGGATCATGGGCTGTCTTGCAGCCAGAGATTAAGCCGATTCGAGAAGCAGTGTTTATTCAGGAACAACAGATTGCCCCGGAAGATGAATGGGATGCAGAAGATGCCGTATCCCTACAATTTGCGGTTTATGATCAGCATCAGCCCATTGCGA
>JAEWKT010000059.1 GCA_023393635.1 Pseudomonadota bacterium | reverse complement strand
CATTTGGATCGCCAATTTTCAGATCTTCATAACAAAGACCCATATCCAGGTCGCAGACAATACTGGCCAACTGATGATCTAGGGTAATGCCTTCAACATTGTCTTTAATACTTTGACCGACTTTGCCTTTAATTTTATCGACATTTTCTAAAATGCCACCAATGGAACCGTATTCAGTCAACAGTTTGGCCGCAGTTTTCGCTCCGACACCCGGTACGCCACGGATACCGTCCGAAGCATCGCCCATCAGGGTTAAATAATCGATAATCTGATTCGGCCACACCCCGAATTTTTCAAATACGCCATCGACATCCATCGGCTTGTCTTTAAAGCTGTCTTCCAAAGTCACTTTGTCAGTGACCAACTGCGCCATGTCTTTGTCGCCGGTTGAAATCAGCACTTGATAACCTTTGGCTTCAGCACGTTTAGCCAAGGTGCCAATCACGTCATCCGCTTCAGCACCAGGAAGGGTGTGCAAAGGAATGCCCAAGGCACGAATCAGGTTATGTAAATAAGGAATCTGCTGCGACAGTTCATCCGGCATGCTCGGACGGTCACCTTTATAAATCGGTGAAAGTGCATGACGGAACGTCGGCTCAGGCGTATCGAAAATCACCGCCATATGTGTAGGCTGGATACGGCGCATCAATTTTTGAATAGCGGAAATGGCACCACGAATTGCGTTGGTCTGTAAACCCGTAGAAGTGGTTAGTGGTGGCAGTGCATGGTATGCACGAAATAAAAAATATGAGCCATCGACCAAAACAAATGGTGGCATTGAAAGATTCCTAATTCAAATATCGGCCTTATTGTACGTGATTTTTCATCTGAACATAGACACCTGATCAAAGATGCATGTTACCGAATATCTGATGAATGCTTAAAAATCAAGGTCACAGCTGTTGTATCATCGAATCAACAGGGACTGAGATCGAGATAAGATGCGGAAAGAGCAGAGCGAAATCCGGATGATTTGGCTGATGGTATTAATTATTGTGGGTGTCGGAGCCTGGTTTCTGGAAGCACAGCTATTGACCTATCTCTGTGGCTTGGCCTTTGCCATGAGCCTGATGCAATATGTCGATGCCATCCAGACACCGGCAATGCAACTTGCAGAAAATGCTCATCTTGATTTTCAGGAAACTTCTAAAGTTCCGCTCTATCTCGCTTCTATTACCGCTATTGTGGGCGGTGTCATGGATTGGGGTTTTGTGATCGGTCTGGGCATTACCGTCTGGATTTTTTTCTTTCTCAGATGGCTGCGTCATTTGGAACGTTTATTAAATCAGGTGCAGGCACGCTTTCATTCAATACAAACCGAGCCTACCGAAACCATTGTTTTTCAGCCTGTTCAAAATCCGGTCGCACAACGTTCTGCAACGCAAGTGCCATCTCCAGCATCTGGGCTGATGGATCAGCTACAGCAATGGATTTTTCAAGGCAATCCGGTGTTAAAAGTCGCAATATTGGTGCTGGTGATTGGGGTAGTGTTATTACTACGCTTTGCTACTGAACATTGGCAACTCAGCCTTGCTGCGAAACTGGCCATTGTGGCAGCGGTCAGTGGCGCAGTGACCGGACTCGGTTACTGGATGCAGACTAAAAACCGCAGTTTTGCACTGGCCTTGGAAGGTTTAGGTTTGGCAGCATTATTCCTGACGCTATTTTTTGCCTATTACAATGCCGTGATCCCGACGCTAGCCATGGCCGGATTATGTTTTGCCCTCATTATGGGCGTGACCCTGATTCTCAGCCTTAAACAACAATCCATTGAACTGGCGCTGATGGCGCTGATGATTGCCTATATTGCACCGTTTACCTTGCCGGTGCGCAATGCGACAGCGATTGAACTGATTGCCTATTATGTGGTGATCAATCTGGCCGTTGCGATTTTAAGTACCTTACGCCCCTGGAAAATGCTGAATCAAATCGCCTTTTTAATGACAGTGATTGTCGGTGGGGGTTATGCCTTTTATCAGGGCAAGGAGTTTGAGAAAAATACCTTAACCTTATTGGTGGCAGTGCATACGGCAATCTTTGTCTGGCTAAGTTTTCGTTTTAGCCAGTTGCTGGCCAAAGAAGATCTGGCTCAGTTTAAGCTGAAACCTGCTTTAGATATCGCCCTGATTTTTGGTGCACCTATGGTCGGTTATATTTTTATTTATCTGATGCATTTTGAAGAGACGGGGTGGCAAGCAGGTAGCAGTCTGGCCTTTGCCGCAGTTTATGCAGTCTTGTATCAACTTTCAAAACGCCATCAGGCAGTGCAACTGATTTCACAAAGCTATTTCAGTTTAATGCTGATTTTTCTGGCCCTGATTCCACCGATTCTGTTGCATAAACAATGGAGCGTAATTGGCTGGGCAGTTGAAGGGCTAATCATTTTTACTTATGCCCTGTATCGCCAGTCGGAGATCAGCCGTTATCTGGCCATGGGACTGATGATTGTTGCCGGCTTATCCAGTTTATATTATCTGGTCGAGCTGAATGAATTTCCACGTGAAATGTATTGGGGATTGTGCCTGAGCTATTTTGCTGTGGTCTTGGTGGCGAATAGCCGGGAATCCTTTAGGCAGCAGTTGAGCAATTCAACCATCACTTTTCACTGTTTGCAAATGCTGTCGGCCACCACCATGTTGCTGGTTTTATTGCTGGATGCAATAGACAGTGCAGACCAACTGGTGATGACCCTATTGATTGCGAGTAGCGTATATCTGCTGATGAATGAAGTGATGCTACGTTGCAAAGCTACCTGGACCTGGCTATTTCCAAAATGGCTAGGCTTAATTCCGGTCTTTGTTTTTGCCCTGATTATTGTCATTGATCAGAGCAAGCACGGCATGATTGTTTGGAATTCGGCTTTTGACCGCTTTGGTTTTGCTATATCAGGTCTGATCTTAACGGTACTGTGGCTCCGTCCGCTGCTAGGCGTGCGAACTGAAAAAGAGTGGGTGAGTTTTGGCACATTGACCAGTCTGGCGATGGCCAGTTTAAGTTTTGTACCTAGCATGCCTTATATCAGTGTGGTGATTTTGCCTTTAGGTTTCTGTGCATGGTGTTATTGGCAGGTGAATAATCCGGACTGGAAAATGTTCTGGCAAGCACGCAGTAGTTTGCTGCTGATGGCCACCTGGATAATCTGCTCACAATTGTTTACCCAGCAGGCTTTTCAGGGCTATATCTTGCCGATCATCAATCCTTTCGATCTGGTCAGTATAGCCATGCTGGCAGGTTTTATCTGGATGTTGTCCTTACAGGTTAAATCGGGCTTGGATAAAGGCATTGTCGCAGTGTTGATGGTGCTCAGCTTGCTCTGGCTTAGCAGTTATATTGTGCTGCGTGCATTACATGTTTATTTGGGCACGCCGTTTAATGAACTAGCTTTATGGGGCAATGCGACTGTTCAACTGAGTCTGACTTTGTTATGGGTCAGTTTGGCCTTTATGACCATGAGTCTGGCCAGCCGAAAACAGTTGCGTTCAGTCTGGATTTTGGGCGGCAGTATTCTGATGATGGTGACCTTGAAACTGGTGTTGTTCGACCTGTCGCATATCGGTACTTTGACCCGAGTGATCTCATTTTTGGGCGCAGGTTTTGTGATGCTGGTGATTGCCTATATTGCTCCAATTCCTGAAGGTTCTCTGGTTAAAAAATCCCCCTAAATTTCTTTTAGGTAAAGGATCTTTTCTCTAATCAAATAGCAGTTATATCCCGTGATTCTTTGCTTATACGAATGTTTAAAATTATCTTATTTAGGTTATAAGTTTTCACTGCCACAATTTTTCAATAAAGTCGAAATGCATTTGTGTAGGCGAAGTCTTACTTTTGAAAGCCCAAAATGAGAACTCAAAATATATTTTGAGTTCGCAAGAAAAGTCTT
>JAEWKT010000042.1 GCA_023393635.1 Pseudomonadota bacterium | reverse complement strand
TTTTGAAACCGAGCTGCAAGGTCATTTGGTACGGTTAGAACAATAACACGCCAATCAACTGGATGCACCAGGACTGGTCGCCAAAGCCATTACACGGCTGGTTTTTGCAATGGGTGCTACCGCAATGGAGCAAGATACCGCAGGACAAATGCTGATTTTGCAGCAAACCGTGCGCATGATTCATATGATTATTACGGGTGCCCGTCAATTGGCTAAAACTTCGGCCGAATAATGGCATGGTATAAGAAAAAAGATTTGATGCTTAAAAAAATTTGAAAGTTAAAATTAGAAATTTGCATTGCATAAACCTTATGCCTCTCCTTAATTTCTGCCCATGCAGGATATAACCAGAGCCAAACCATGCAACCTTAAGCTAGGCTTATTTATTTTGTATTCGTCTGCCTAGGTTAATGACAGTACCGCAGAGTATTGTTAGGATTTGATGCAAATTTTACCTGATTATTATTCTAATGCAGCTCATTGAATTTATTCTGCACGTTGACCAGCACTTAATTGAGTTTGTGCAAAATTATGGTGTGTGGGTGTATGCGATTTTATTTCTTATTATTTTTGTAGAAACTGGCTTGGTGGTGATGCCGCTATTGCCAGGTGATAGCCTGTTATTTGCTGCTGGCGCCATTGCGGCAACGGGAGCAATGGATCCTGTTTTACTCAGTGTCTTGCTATTTGTGGCAGCAGTGATGGGAGATTCGCTCAACTATCAGATTGGCCATTATATTGGGCCACGGGTATTTAATATGAATTTGCGCTTTATCAAGCGGGATCATTTGCTTAAAACCCAGGCATTTTTTGAAAAACATGGCGGTAAAACCATTATTTTTGCCCGTTTTATGCCCATTATTCGTACCTTTGCCCCTTTTATTGCAGGGGTAGGAAGCATGAAATATTCACGTTTTTTAATGTTTAACGTGGTGGGTGGTGCCGCATGGATTTTGTCATTCATTTGGTTGGGTTACTTTTTTGGCAATCTACCCGTGGTTAAGGACAACTTTACTTATATGATTTTTGCCATTATTGGGGTGAGTTTAATGCCCGCAGTGATTGAATTTGTGCGTCATCACTGGGTAAAACACAACAAAACCAGCTAAAAGCTAAAGTGTAATGAGATGTTTCTTTATCATCAGGTTGCTGCAATACGCCAAAGCGTTAAGGTCTGCAACTGAGGCAAGCTAATTGTTAGCTCGCTGTAAGCTATTCTTGTGAGACGGATTTTATGATTACTACGTGTAAGCCTTGATTTTATTGACTTAAAAGATTTTGACATACGCGTTTACAAATGCTTCCTGCACAACATAAGCTTGTAAAACTGAACACAAAACAAACAACGCCATGAAAATTTTTTCTTATATTGAAAGCACAAATTTTATAAATGGAGAATTTATCATGTTTCGTTGGGCTATCATATTTGCAGTTATCGCTTTAATCGCAAGTTTATTAGGATTTGGTGGTGTTGCTGGTTTATCACAAGACTTCGCTATTATCTTCCTGGTGGTTGCTATTATCCTAGCTGTGGTTGCTTTTGTGTCACGCGGTCGTTTGCCATAACAGGTACTCGACTGTGATTTAAATCCTATAGTTGGGTTTAATCAATAGTTTAATCAGGCATTTAATAATGCAAAAGGCGGCCTTCGGGTCGCTTTTTTGTGCTGCCTTACAAAGCCATACCAAACAATAACTTGACCATTGCCCATATCCTTTACACTGCAACCAGCTTTTAAAAAGCACTATCAGTCACCTGTAAAGTATTGATTGGAGAGTTAAGATGGCACAGCCTGCAATTATTTCCCGCGAATTACGCTATACCTCACCTGAAGGCACGACCTTAATTGGGCATTTAGCCCTGCCTGCACAAGCTAAAGACAAACTTGCTGGTGTGGTAGTTTGCCCAGAATGGTGGGGGTTAACCGACTATCCAAAAGAGCGTGCCGACGAGCTGGCCTCACAGGGTTATGCAGCATTAACCATTGATGTGTATGGTAATGGCAAGGTCACTGATCAGGCCAGTCAGGCCAATGAATGGATGAGCGAGCTAACCTCTAACCAAAATTTACTGATGCAACGCGCTAAAGCTGGCCTTGATGCACTGGCACAGCAAGCTGAAGTCGATGGCAGTAGACTGGCCGCAATTGGCTTTTGTTTTGGTGGTAAAATTGCACTGGATATGGCACGTGAGGGGTATGATTTAAAAGGCGTGGTGAGCTTTCATGGTACTTTAAGTCCTAAAGCACCTGCCGAGCAAGGTAAAATTAAAGCTGAACTTCTTATTCAGCATGGCGAAGCAGACAGTATGGTAACGCTTGACGACCTTGAAGCCTTTAGAGCGGAGATGGATACAGCGCAAGTAAGCTATCATGTCGATGTCTATCAGGGCGCAAAGCATGGTTTTACCAACCCAGTCGCTGATGAGCGTGCGCGTGCCAATGGTATTAATTTAGGCTTTGATGCACAAGCTGCTCAGCAATCGCGCCACGCCATGTTTAAGTTTCTTGAGCGTGTATTAAAATAAAGCCTGTAAAAATTTTATTTCTTTTACTTTCGCTGCTTTGGCATTGACTTGCTTTTGTGATGCTTAGTTTCATGCAAACAGAAGTAGGTCAATGCTTTGAGTTTAATATTTCATCCCCATTATAAGATCACGCTTTTATGGTGATGTTCACTTGACTATTGATCCTAAAAAACTTAAAGCCACGCCTCAGCCAGCACAGGCTGATTTTGTCGTGCCACCCGATTTTGCAACACGTGTCTTAGCTTGGTTTGACCAGCATGGCCGCCATGATTTGCCGTGGCAAGTCAATGACAATCCATACATGGTATGGGTCTCTGAAATTATGTTGCAACAAACCCAGGTTAAAACCGTTCTCAATTATTTTGAGCGGTTTATTGCACGGTTTCCGACGGTAGAGTGCCTTGCACAGGCCAGTTGGGAGGAAGTTGCACCTTATTGGGCAGGGCTTGGTTATTATGCCCGTGCGCGTAACCTGCATAAAGCAGCACAGCAAGTGGTGGCTAATGGCGAGTTTCCCCAAACCCTAGAGGGCTGGATGGCATTATCGGGCGTTGGCCGCTCTACTGCGGGCGCATTGATGTCACTGGGTTTGCAGCAATACGGCGTGATTATGGATGGCAATGTCAAACGGGTGCTCACACGGCATCAGGCCATTGAAGGCGACAGCCAGTCGACCCCCATTGTTGCAAAGCTATGGCAACTGGCTGAGCAACTTACTCCCAAAACACGCAATGCCAGTTACACCCAAGCCATTATGGATCTTGGCGCAACGCTGTGTACCACTAAAAAACCGCTATGTCTTTATTGTCCTGTTCAAGCCGATTGTCAGGCTTATGCACAAAACCGAGTGCTTGATTTTCCACAAAAAAAAGCCAAAAAACAAACCCCGCAAAAACAGGCGCACGTGTTGATTGCACAACATGCCACGACAGGAAAATGGTTATGGCAGCAACGGCCTGATGAAGGGCTGTGGGGTGGTTTGTACTGCCTACCCATTGTTGAGCCCACTGAACTTGCACAATTGCAAGCTCAGTTTTCGCTTAAACTGACCCAACAGCTGGATATCGTGAAGCATTCTTTTACCCATTTTACCTGGTTTTTAAACCCGCAAATTTTTGTGCTCAATGATGAACAAGCCGCGCAGTTAGAGCAGCATTTGATTAGCAGTCAGTGGCTGAACCGTGAGGCAGCCATTGCCCAGGGTTTGCCCAAAGCCATGCTAAAAGTGTTGGCGCAACTGCCTAAACATGAGTATTGAGCCAGTAATAGGCCATTTTTAAGTAGGATTAAAGCCAGTGCCGCGTTATGATTCCTGCATGATTGCGCTGTATGGAATACATAGATTAATGAAGGATCACCGTCTCACTTTAGGTTTTTACCATCACCCGCTCACAATAAACACTGCCCAATGCTTTAGCCGCTGGTTATTATTGGCCACTTTAGTCATATTGGCAGGTTGTGCCACTGCGCCCAAAAAGCAGCCACCCTTACCCATGGCCGCGCAAGCCCGAATTTTAGAATTACGCCAGCAAGCCTTGCCTGAGCGTTTGCCTGTTCCTGTAAAAGGAATAAAATATCAGCAGCTTCGTGACACTTGGGGCAGTGCGCGCAGCCAAGGTCGGCGTCATGAAGGCATTGATATTATGGCTGATCGCGGCACCAAGGTGTTAAGCGCAACGCCTGGTGTGGTGGTAGATTTACGCAACAATAATTTGGGTGGCAAAGTAGTGTGGATAGCAGGGCCTGCAGGTAGCTATCATTATTATGCGCATCTCAATAAACACAAACGCGGCCTAAAAGTTGGTGATCGGGTAAGAAAAGGGCAAGTGATTGGTTATGTGGGCAATACGGGCAATGCGCGCGGTGGTTCGCCACACCTGCATTATGGAATTTATTTGGCTGGAAAAGGCCGTGGTGCGGTGAATCCGTATTTTTATTTGATGAGGCCGTAATGATAAATATTGAGATTGCCGAGCAATTGGCTGAATTTGCAGAGCGCGGCAATCAGCAGCGTATTTACCTTAATAATGGGCAAATGCTGCAAGGCTGGATCATGGAAATTAGTGATACGGCATTAATGATCAGCACGGGTTTTGCTGAAAAAACAGGCAAGGATCAGTGGGTTGAATTTGCGGATCTGGATTTAAAACGACTTGAATACTGGGATAATCAGCAATATGGCTGGGTAATATGGCAGCTGTCAGCCTCAAATAATGGATAGAACTGCAAAATATCAACCAAACACACTGCATTAAAGCTAGACGCTGCACATGCAGTCTTTTATTGTTAAAGCCAGTTTACCAATGGATTCTATCATGACCACGATCCGTAGCTATGCTGCCCTAGAAGCAGGCCAGCCCCTACAACCCTATCAGTATGACGCGGGGGACTTAAAAGCCCACGAAGTAGAAGTCAAGGTGGAGTATTGTGGTATTTGTCACTCTGATTTATCCATGATTGATAACGAATGGGGCAATGCCAGATATCCACTGATTGCAGGCCATGAAATTATTGGCATTGTGACCAAACTGGGCAGCGAAGCACAAGATAAAGGCTTAAAAATTGGACAACGTGTTGGTATTGGCTGGACAGCAGATAGCTGCCAGCATTGTGATTGCTGCCTGGGTGGTAAACAGGTGCTATGCCAAAATGGCGCCACTGCTACCATTGTAAAACATGCAGGTGGCTTTGCCGAAAGTGTACGCGCTGGCTGGCAATGGGTGATTCCCGTACCTGAGGACTTAAATCCAGAAGTAGCAGGCCCGTTACTGTGCGGTGGCATTACGGTATTTGACCCTTTATTGCGCCATCAAATACAAGGGGTACATAAAGTCGGTGTGATTGGTATTGGTGGTTTAGGCCATATGGCCATTAAGCTGGCCAACGCATGGGGCTGTGAAGTGATTGCATTTAGCTCCAGCCCTGACAAAACCGAAGAAATTTTGGCCATGGGCGCACATCATGTGGTGAATAGCCGTGATAAAGAGCAGTTAAAAGCATTACGTGGCCAGTTTGATTTAATTATTAATACTATTAATGTCAGTCTGGACTGGATGCCCTACTTTGCAGCACTTGCTCCTGAAGGCAAGTTTCATACGGTTGGGGTAGTACTTGAGCCGCTGCCTGTGCCTGCGGGGGTACTCATTGGTGGCGCCAAAGTGGTCACAGGCTCACCCACTGGTTCACCCGTGGCACTGCGTCAGTTATTACGCTTTGCAGCACGTACTGGGGTAGAACCAACGGTTGAAGTATTTCCTATGTCCAAAATTAATGAGGCCATACAACATGTACGCGATGGCAAGGCACGTTATCGGGTGGTGTTAAAAGCAGATTTTACTGATTAACCTGTTTTGACATATTAAGCGGCATAAAAAAGCTGAAGATGTAACCTCAGCTTTTTTATTAGGGCGTATTCAACGCATATTATTTATTTTTGGCGTAAGGATCACGAATAAAATCTAACTTGGCATTTTGATAACGTGCATTTTTGACATAGTTTTTCATGCGGCCCAGCATTTGGTAGGGCTGCTGCTGCACAAAACGGTTGGCCACTGCCAGCGGAATTAAACCGCCTGGATCACCAAACCCAGTGGTCGATACTTCTACTTTATTGGGCGCCAAAGGTTTTAAAGTCCAGTCACCTTCATAATGGGTTAAACGCACCACATTAGGTCGCACTGGCGCACGATTATCGTTAATGGCTGTATTTTGAATAATGATCGTACCATCAGCAGCCTGGGTAATTTTACCGCGCACCACGACATCACGATCTTGCAATGGAAATGGAAAATCCAATTCCATGTGCAAAATAAAATTGCTGTTATCAGCATCGCGCTCAATGACCTCAGCCTTACTCACATAAGGCACCCATTGTGTGAGCGATTTAGTATCTAAAATCACCGCAACAGCACTGATTAAACTGGTATTTAATACTGTGGTGGCACGATAGGTAAACGCTGGGTTGTCTGGCGTTTGATAAGTCCATACTTTCACACCATTTTTATTAATGGCTAGCTTGGCGCGCGACATATTATTGTCGGCGGCTTGGGCGCTGGCACTCAGCATCACTGCTAAGCCAGCCACCAGCCCTATTTTTTGCAACCATAAGCAAGTCACTGTTTTTTTCATTATTTTCATCCTGTTTTAGTTGCGTTGTTTATAGCAGTAACTATTAATTTTTTAATGACAGGACATCCTGCATATCATAACGTCCTACGGGTTGTTGCATGACCCACGCTGCGGCACGCACAGCACCACTGGCGAAGTTCATGCGATTAGTTGCCATGTGCTTGACTTCTATCCGTTCACCTTCACCAATAAACATTACCGTATGCTCACCCACAATATCGCCACCACGAATAGTTTCAAAACCAATAGTCTGACGATCGCGCGCGCCTGTATGTCCTTCACGTCCATAGATTGCAACGTCTTTTAAGTTACGGCCTAAAGCATGCGCCACGGTTTCACCCATCATATAGGCAGTGCCTGAGGGTGCATCTATTTTGTGCCGATGATGCGCTTCTATAATTTCAATATCAACTGTATCACCAAAGGTTCTTGCAGCCAGTTCCAGTAGTTTGAGTGACACATTCACACCAACAGAATAATTGCCTGAATATACCACCTGAATATGTTGTGCAGTATCGTCAACCAATTGCTTTTGTACCTCAGATAAGCCTGTGGTGCCAATGACAATTGCAACCTTTGCATCGCGGCAAATTTGCAAGTGTTGTTCGGTGGCCTCAGGAATAGTGAAGTCAATAATCACGTCACATTGATCAATCACCTCTTGCAAACTGCCCACAATGGCAACATCCAACTTGCCCACACCTGCCAATTCACCTGCATCACTGCCCACTAGTGAACTGCTCGGACGCTCGACAGCAGCAGCCAACTGATAACCTGCCTGATGTACTGCCTGAATTAAGATACGTCCCATGCGCCCACCAGCGCCCAATATACCGATACGGGGTGAATTTGCCATGCTTACTCCTAAACAGTCGTTTTAAAGTGACTTAAGCCATTAATTTATCTGTAACATAGTACTATAGATGAAATTTGAATAGTCCTACAGATTTACTGCGCATCCTTAGTTTTACACAATAAAAAAACCCACGTCCTTCATAGGCGTGGGTTTTTTTAGGCACAACACTTAGTCAAACAAGCGCTCAAAAAACGACTTTTTCTTTGGGGACTGTTTTTCATCCCCATCTAAAGTCGCTTGCAGCTCTTGCAGTAGCTCTTTTTGTCGTCCTGTTAAGTTGACAGGGGTTTCTACCACCACGCGGCATAACAGATCACCGACCATGCTGGTGCGTACTGGTTTTACGCCTTTACCACGCAAACGAAATAGCTTGCCAGTTTGGGTGCCTTCAGGAATTTTTAAACTCACACGGCCTTCAAGTGTTGGAATTTCAACTTCTTTACCCAAAGCAGCATCAGTAAAGCTAATCGGTACGTCCATATACAGGTCCGCACCATCACGCTGGAATACTGCATGCTCACGCACCACCACCTCAACGTATAAATCGCCTGCCTGGACGCCAGCGCCACCTGCTTCACCTTCGCCCGACAAGCGTACCCGATCGCCGTTATCCACGCCCGCAGGAATACTGACTTCTAGCGTGCGTTTGCGCTCTGCCACCCCTGCACCATGACACACATTACATGGATTTTTAACAATTTGACCGCGACCATGACAGGTATGGCAAGTTTGCTGTACTGAAAAGAAGCCTTGCTGCATGCGTACCTGGCCTGCCCCATGACAAGTTTGACAGGTGGTCACATCTTGTGGGTTTTTAGAACCTTTGCCATTACACGCCGTACATGCAGCAGGCGCGGTAAAGCTAATGGTTTTTTTCACGCCACGAACGGCTTCTTCTAAAGTCAGCTCCATCACATAGCGTAAATCGGCACCGCGACGCTGACGCTGACCACCACCTGCCCCACGGCCGCCAAACATATCGCCAAAAATATCACCGAACTGGCTAAAGATATCCTGCGCGTTAAAGCCACCGCCGCCGCCCATGCCTTCAAAGGCACTATGTCCCATGCGGTCATAAGCAGAGCGCTTATCGCTATTGGACAGGATTTCGTAGGCTTCTGACGCTTCTTTAAACTTTTCTTCCGCTTCCTGATTGTCAGGGTTACGATCGGGGTGATATTTCATGGCCAGCTTGCGATAGGCTTTTTTAATTTCATCCTCGCTTGCGCCTTTGGATAAACCTAATACCTCGTAATAGTCTCTTTTTGCCATGGGTGGCCCCACTCCTCACCAAAATCTGTTAAACAATTGCGGCTAATCTTGGGGCTTTTTTATACTTTTGCAAGTGTTGTTTGCAGTTTTTTTAAAGTTTGAGGGCTGTCTGAAGCAAAAATCACTAACCAATTGGTAACTAGAAAAAACACGAACACCATGGTTACTGCTTAAACTAAATTTTAAAGTGAAGTAATTACCATAAAAACAAACTGGAGATAAATCATGGCTGCTCGGTTATTACTGCCCATTGCTGGTTCTGCCATAATGCTGGCATTCATGGGATGTGCGCCATCCTCTAAGCATTCAATCATGGAGAGTTATGGCGCTCAGCCTACCCTACCTAAACCCAAATCAAGCTTGCTGCCCACAGTCAATATTGCCCCCGCTAAAGGCTGGCCTACAGGAACCATGCCAACGCCAGCCGCAGGGTTAAAAGTACAGGCATTTGCAGCTGAGCTTGCGCACCCGCGCTGGCTACATGTATTGCCCAATGGTGATGTTCTGGTGGCCGAAACCGACGCACCGCCCAAGCCTGAGGACAGTAAGGGCATTAAAGGCAAAATCATGAAACTGGTGATGAAGCGCGCAGGTTCATCGCACCCCAGTGCCAACCGTATTAGCCTGCTACGTGACACTAATGGCGATGGTGTAGCAGACCAAAAAACTATTTTTTTACAAAATCTTAATTCTCCATTTGGCATGGCGTTAGTAGACAACATGCTGTATGTGGCTAATACCGATGCCTTAGTACGCTTTCCTTACCAAGCAGGTGCCACCCAGATTAATGCCAGCGGGACTAAAGTGCTGGATTTGCCAGCAGGAACTATTAACCATCACTGGACCAAAAATGTGATTGCCAGCTCCGATGGTAAAAAACTCTATATTACCGTGGGCTCCAATAGCAATGCGGGTGAAAACGGGCTGGACAAAGAAGTGGATCGTGCCCGTATTTTAGAATTTGATATTGCCAGTGGAAAAGCACGACCATTTGCAACAGGACTACGCAACCCTAACGGTATGGGTTGGCAGCCGCAAAGTGGTGCGCTGTGGACAGCAGTAAATGAGCGTGATGAAATTGGCAATGATCTGGTGCCCGATTACATGACCTCAGTCAAAGATGGCGGTTTTTATGGCTGGCCGTATAGTTATTATGGCCAGCACGTCGATGTCCGCGTGAAACCACAAAACCCTGATATGGTCGCGCGTGCGATTAAGCCCGATTATGCATTGGGTAATCATACCGCCTCCCTGGGTTTAACATTTTATACCGCTGAGCTGATGCCACAATATCGCGGTGGTGCGCTGATTGGTCAGCATGGATCATGGAACCGTAAACCACATAGTGGCTATAAAGTCATTTTTGTACCGTTTAGAAATGGCCAGCCGTCTGGTCAACCACAAGATGTATTAACAGGGTTTTTAAGCAACCAAGGTGATGCACTGGGACGTCCTGTTGGTGTAGCGGTTGATTTTTCAGGTGCGATTTTGGTAGCCGATGATGTGGGCAATATAATTTGGCGCGTGTCACCCGTTGGTGCAAGTAGTTATGAAACCCCAATGTTTAAAGCAACAGTGGCTAAAGCGGCAGATAGCAAGCCCTCTGTTAATGAATAAGCTGCCAGACAATAAAAGGATGATTAGCCGCTATATTAAATGCAAAAAGCCCCAGTAGTGTATTGCTGCTTGGGCTTTTGAGTGGGTTAGCCAATGAAAGATTATAGAGTGATGACCTTACTTATCACGATTGGCAAAGAACCCTCAGTAACTATAGCTTATCTTTTGACTTGAATCGTTCCGAGAAGTGCAGGATTAAAAAACTCACTACAGACAATATAATCGCTATTTCATAACGTCCGTAAGCAACCGAAATACCAATAGCACCTGTGTTCCACAATCCTGCCGCCGTGGCGGTACCTTTTACCCCATCCTGACTTTTAAAAATTGCGCCACCGCCAATAAAGCCCATGCCAGTAATTATCCCATACATTACCCTCGCTTCAGCATCTGACCCCTGGTAAATATCTCTACCGACCAGCATGAATGCACATGATGCAATCGTCACTAGTGGAAATGTTCTGAGTCCTGCTCCATTCTCTTTCATCTCACGGTTAAGCGCGATGGGCAATGATAATACAAAAGCAATCCCAAGCTGAAAAAGATGGTACGCCATCAATTTTAAGTTCAAATCGAATTCAAACATAGCGAGTTAAGCTCTCTAAGCTAAGGTACGGATGAACGACAATGTCTTGTGATAGTTACCTGCATTTGACCATGCAAAGGACTTAAGGGTTTTAGACATAAGATTGATAATCTTGAAGTATCAATTTTCTCACTATTATTATCCTAATAAATCACCTTGCCTTTAAACCAATAAATTAAACCCTTTAAACTGCGATACAAGAACCAGAGTACCCCTGCACCTGCAATACACAGTGCCGCAATGATGCTATATAAACCTAAACCCTGGCTGATAGGCAACCAGATTAACGGCAGCAAGAATAATGCAGCAAACAAGATAATCACTAAAAAAGCCATGCAACTCCGCCAGATCCATAACTGATGCGACTGTATCCACACATCATCAGTGTGATTTAGCGCACGATAACTTCCCAGCAGTGCAATTAAAAAGCTAACACCTAAAAATAGTGTGAGTAGCATCAACATGTAATCAATAACTATTTTGCGTTCTGGTGAAAGACCTCGTTGTGCTGACATAGCGTCCTCATATTTCCCTTTCTATTCTATTTTTTGAATTTATGTGATTGATATTCAACAAGAGGTACAAAAGTGAGCAGTCGTTCACGCTATTGCCACACCTTAAGTTTACCTAACAATCCAACACTCAAGGTGTAGCAATATAACCAAATTTACAAGGGTTGTGGCGGTTTTACTTTGAACCACGTCGCATACAGTGCAGGTAAAAATAACAGTGTTAACGCCGTTGCCACAATTAACCCGCCCATAATAGACACTGCCATTGGCCCAAAGAAAATACTGCGTGATAATGGAATCATAGCCAGTACCGCAGCCAATGCAGTCAGCACAATAGGTCTAAAGCGGCGCACAGTGGCTTCAGTAATGGCATGCCATGGGTCAAGGCCGTTACGAATATCCTGTTCAATTTGATCAATGAGAATTAAGGAATTACGCATAATCATGCCAGACAACGCAATAGTGCCCAGCATGGCCACAAAACCAAAAGGCTTACCCAGTAACAATAAAAACAATACCACGCCGATTAAACCCAATGGTGCCGTTAACATGACAATCACCGTGCGTGAAAAACTACGCAATTGCAGCATCAGCAAAGTCATCACCACTACCAAAAACAAAGGCATTCCTGCATTGACCGACGCCTGACCACGGCTTGAATCTTCTACCGTACCGCCAACGTCAAGCAGATAACCACTAGGCAGATTTTGACGAATGCCATCTAACGTCGGTGAGATTTGATTCACTAAAGTGACGGGTTGCTCTTTACCACGAATATCAGCCCGCACCGTGATGGTAGGCAGGCGGTTACGATGCCAAATAATGCCTTCTTCAAACCCATAACGCAGCGTGGCAATTTGTGACAACGACACACTGCCACCATTGTTGCTGGGTACAGATAAGCTAGACAGTGACTCCACCTGCGCACGCTCAGCTGGTGAACCACGCAACTGAATTTCAATCAGCTCACGTTTTTCACGATACTGGCTCACCCGCAAGCCGCTAATAGCACTTTGTAAAAACTGCGCCAAAGTACTGCTGTCCACACCCAATACACGGGCACGGTCCTGGTCAATATCCAGATAAATCACTTTGCTGGGTTCTTGCCAATCCAGATGCACATTGGTAACATTGCCATTTTCAGCAATTTTGGCGGCTACTTTTTGTGCAATTTGACGCACCTGACCAATGTCTTCACCTGACACCCTAAACTGTACGGGATAGCCAACAGGGGGGCCATTTTCCAATAAAGACACCCGTGTGCGCACATCGGAAAATTGCTCATTTAAGGTGGTGGTCAGCCATTGGCGTAGGTCATCACGTGCCTGCATATTTTTAGCCAGCACCACAAACTGGGCAAAACTGGCTTGCGGCAATTGTTGATCAAGCGGCAAATAAAAACGTGGTGACCCTGTGCCTACATACACCACGTAATTTTCCACACCTTCACGGGTTTTAAGCATTTTTTCCAGTTTGGCCGCTTGAGCTTCCGTGGCTTTTAAGGATGCCCCTTCAGCCAGTTTTAAATCCACCATAATCTCTAAACGGTTAGACGGTGGGAAAAACTGCTGTTGCACCAGGCCAAACAGTAAAATAGAACCAATAAATGCCGCCACAGTAATGCCAATTACAGTTTTACGATAACGCACACACCATTGCACTAAACGGCGAAAACGCTGATAAAAGGCAGTGGCATAAGGGTCATGCGTGGCATGTGCTTCATTTACTGGTTGGACATATTGATTGTCTACAGACTGAGCTTTAGCAGCACGCAGCCTGCGCCACAACTTTTGATACCACGGGGCTTTATGCGAGATTTGGCTTAAATCAGGCAGTAATTTATCACCCAAATAAGGCACAAAGATCACCGCGGCCACCCATGATACCAATAAGGCAATGGTGACCACTTCAAAAATAGAACGGGTATATTCGCCTGTGCCAGATTGCGCCGTGGCAATGGGCAAAAAGCCAGCAGCGGTAATGAGTGTGCCTGTGAGCATGGGAAAGGCAGTGGATTTCCACATAAAACCAGCGGCCTTGATGCGGCTAAAGCCCTGCTCCATTTTAATGGCCATCATTTCAACCGCAATAATGGCGTCATCCACCATGAGGCCAAGTGCCAGCACCAGTGCGCCCAGGGATATTTTATGCAACCCGACATCAAAGTAATTCATCACGGCAAAGGTCATGGCCAGTACCAGTGGAATAGAACATGCCACGACTAAGCCAGGACGAAAGCCGAGTGAGAAAAAGCTGACGATCAAAACAATAATCACTGCTTCGGCCAATACTTTGACAAACTCACCCACACTTTCTTTTACAGCAGCGGGCTGGTCAGATACCTTGCTTAATTGCATGCCGACTGGCAGGGTTTGTTGTAGGCGGGCAAATTCGGCTTGTAGATTTTTACCAAGCACCAAAATATCACCGCCTTTTTTCATGGCCACGCTAATGCCAATGCCATTTTCACCCATAAAACGCATGCGCGGCTGGGCAGGCTCACTAAAACCGCGATACACCTCGGCCACGTCAATCAGGCGAATGGTGCGACCCGCCACAAAAATGGGCATGTTTTTAATGTCATCAACCGACTTAAACTGGCCGCTTACACGTAGCTGAATTCGATCGCTTGGCGTTTCAAAATAACCTGTGGGTACAATGGCATTTTGCGCTTCTAAAGCTTGTTGCACTGCTGTTAAAGGCAAGCCCAAACTCACTGCCTTGGTATTAGACAGCTCAATCCAGATTTTTTCATCTTGCAGACCAACCAGCTCTACCTTGCCCACGTCTTTTACGCGTTGTAGTTGTAGTTGCAGACGATCGGCATATTCTTTTAATACCGCGTAGTCAAAACCTTTGCCCGTTAAGACATAAATATTGCCAAAGGTATCGCCAAATTCATCATTAAAATAAGGCCCCTGCACCCCAACAGGTAAGGAAGGTTTAAGATCATTCACCTTTTTACGCACGTTATACCACAGGTCTGGAATATCCTTTGAGCGCATGGAATCACGCGCCATAAAGGTAATCATGGATTCACCAGGCCGTGAATAAGCAACAATTTTGTCGTATTCGCCCGTTTCCATGAGCTTTTTTTCAATACGATCGGTGACCTGAAGCGACACCTCTTTTGCCGTGGCACCTGGCCAATAGGTTTGCACCACCATGACTTTAAAAGTAAAAGGCGGATCTTCACTTTGCCCCAGCTTGCTATAGGATACAAACCCAATCAGTGCCAGCAGTACCATAAAAAACAGCACTAAGGCGCGATTGTTTAATGCCCATTCAGACAGATTAAAACGCATGATCTAGTCCTTTTTGGCGGTAGCAGGTGGCGTAGTTGCAGCATGATTAATTGCAAGATGGTTAGTTGCAGCATTGCTGGTAACAGGTTGATTGTCACGATCCACTGCCTGCACTTTTTGGCCTGCTTGCAGTAAATGCACGCCGCCTATTACGACCCAATCCTGGCTGTTTAAACCGTCCAGCACGGGCACGCTGTCACGACCATAGGCACCAATCTGTACTGGTTTTTTCATTAAGGTGGCATTGGTGGGATTAAATACCAACACATAACTATTTTGCTGCTCGGCAGTGATTGCAGCCAGTGGTACACTTAATTGTTGGCTACTATTGGCAGCAGTAATCAACACCCGCGCACTTTGGCCAATATTCACAGGCGCACTGGCATTGCTAAAGGCAACGCGCACGGCAAAGGTACGTGATGCATCAGCCGCAGGCGAAATTTCACGAATATAGGCAGGCAGTAGCTGATCGGCATTTGACCACAATGCCACTTGCACTGGCTGACGTACCTGAAGTTGATTAACCAGCTGCTCTGGCACACCAATCACCACCTCACGCTCACCATCCATGGCTAAGGTATAAATGGGTTGGCCAGCACTCACTACTTGCCCAACCTCAATATGCCGCGCCACCACCACGCCGTTTTTATACGCGCGTAAAGTTGAGTAAGCCGCCTGATTGCTCACCACGTCATAATTCGCCCGCGCTTGCTGGGCATTACTACGCGCGGTTTTATATTGGTTTTCAATCTGGTCAAATTGTGAACGGCTAATGGCATTATCGGGCAACAATTGACGGTAACGCTCTAGCTCGGTTTTGGCCGTACGCTCTACCGACTGGCTACTTTCCAATTGGGCTTGCGCTGCATTTAACTGTAAATTGGCATCACTTGGATCAAGCACGGCAAGTATTTGCCCTTTTTTAACTCGAGTGCCTACTTCCACCAAACGCTGGGTTACTTTACCACCCACGCGAAAGGATAAATCCGCTTCCTGACGCGCACGTACTTCACCTGAATAACTGCTTTTACCAAGTGCGGCGGTAGTGGGTTGCGCTACCATCACCACACGTAACGGGGCAGGAGGCGTTTCTTTTTGCTGGCAGCCTGCTAGAACGAGGCCAAACCAGGCAATGATTAAAATAAATAGGCTTTGCTGCCAAAAGCCACTCATAAATCGTTCATTTTCTTTGAGATTGTTACAACTACGCATGATTTGACTTTCATTTGGTAAAATTTTCTATTTTTTATACTAATAAGTTTACAAATTAAAGTAAACCAATCAGTTCATTAAATCAGGTATAATTAACGCTCTACAACAGGAGATCATGTGTTCTATGAGCAATTTGGGTCATACCACCACACTGGGTCGGCCAAAGGATCTGGCAAAACGGCAGGCTATTTTAAGTGCTGCCAAAGATTTATTTTTAAAACTGGGCTATGAAGGCAGCAGTATGGATGCCATTGCGCAAGAAGCAGGCGTATCTAAACTCACGGTGTATAATCATTTTCAGGATAAAGAAAACCTGTTTATTGCGGCAGTTGAAAATCACTGTGACAATCAATTACCGCCGCTTGATTTTGACCTTAAAGCTAACATGACCATAGAAACCGCGCTGTATAATATAGCCATTCGTTTTCAAAATATTATTTACAGCAAAGAAGGTTTAGAGCTGCATCGGCTGATGTGCAGCATGACCCAGCAAAATCCACGACTGGTGCATAATTTTTTCCATGCTGGCCCTGCGCGCGTACTAAACCACATGACCCGTTTACTCGAACAAGCATATCAACAACAAAAGCTGGCCACCGCTAATAGCAAATTGGCCGCCGAGCAATTTTTAAGCTTGTTTTGTGGGCATCAGCATATGCGGGTTCTGTTTGACATGGAAGCAGCACCTACTGATGCTCAGCAACGGCAACTGGCGCATCAGCATATTGAATTTTTTGTCAGGGCTTATGCATTTAGCCATTGATGAATGCTCGCGCTATAACTGGCCAGCATCGATACGTGCAATGATTTCATCTACTATAAATTCAGGCTTTTTAATCCAGCTACTGTGCTGATTACCAGTGAGGCTGTCTGGTGGTATTAACTCAATCACCTGTGGCTGGGTAAACAATGCTGACAACTGCGTGGTGGATTTGAGGGTGCCCAATCATCTCTGTGAATATTGATCAGCAGGTTATTATTCCTTGATGGCCGATCATCTGGAGTAATATGTTGATAGTTGCCTGTTAATACCGTGGTGCACCAGTCTTTCATCAGGCTGGCAGCTTCCCGTTTGCCAAAGCCAATTTTCTTGCCTGGCAGGTATCCATAGATTGCAATTAATGTCCTAAACAGCACCACAGCTCTGAGAATATTAATCTTGCCTTTGGTGTCCCAATTTTTGTAGCCAATATTGCCCGAGGCAATCGTAATCACACTTACAGGATGGCTTAATGCATACAGGCTAGCCAGATGACCGCCAAGGCTATGCCCCAACAGAATAGAATTTTGTTGATCTGCTGTGCTGACCTGTCTGATAAGTTCAGGAATAAATAATTCAATCAAATCAGCATAATTATAATCCAGGCCCCTACCCACTTTTGGCAAATTTTCACCACAGCCAGGATAATCCGCTGCAATGACGGTAAAGCCTGTACGGCTTAAATAATCGATCAGCCTGGCATATTTTTTAATATCTACCCCTATAGCAGGCAATATAATGATGCTTCTTTGCCGATTGCCCTGTGCTGGTACATAATGATGCACCTTAACGCTAAACATATTTTTAAATAAAAAAGAGCTTATTTGGTTAGCTACTGGCTTATTTTGAGCGTGCATAATTTATTCCTTAAACGGATTTAATCGGATCATCAGCGGTAAACCCAATTGCCTCAGCAAAGCCGTTCTGGAGTGTGGATTGCGCGCGGCTTCCTGGGCCATTAGCCCCGTCATCACCTGATTAAAATTCTGCCGTGGATATTGTTGTAGAACCTGATGGCTATATTTCCCGTTAAGCTGGTAAAAACCTGCACCGATCACGTCACAAGAGGCACCCTGTTGCAGTAAACGACTTTCGGTACGCTCATTTTTATCCAGATAGCCATTCATATGCAGGCAAATCATATCTGCCACCACTTCGGCTTTTTGTGCGGGATAATTTACTGAATTAGCCCATGCTTTTGCTGCTTCAGCGCCCGTCAGGGTAAAGCAGCCACAATGCTGCCCAGCAGGTGACTGGACATGACTATCCGTCAAACCAAGATCATGGAGCAGGCAAGCAATTAATAGCATTTCGGGATCAAAATCTGTGCGGTCTATCAGGCCAAAAGCTGCGCCCCAGTAATACGTTCGCCATGAGTGGGCGATCAATGCAGGCTGGGCACAACGCTCTAATTCGGCAACGGCTTCTTTAACATAAGAAGTATCTGGAATCACAATATCTTGAATATTGAGTACTTTTTTAGGTTTATCCAGATGCATGGCTGTCCTTAAAAACTGAGACATACTCGGTGCCATGATTTTATTCATCAGTAAAACTTTTTCTTTAAAACTTAAATGCCCTTGGCTTTGGCTTGCCCACGCATAACTGCCTATTGACGGCTTATTGTTCATCGTGATTGTCCTGTTGCTGTTAAGCTAAAAAGCTGATTAGAGCAATTACTCTAAAAATAATAGATTACTTTCTTCTAAAAATATAGAGTAATTGCTCTAATTTTTAATGCATTTGGCTTTTCTCTGTTCTTAAACATTTACCGAGAATGATTAAGAGTAGTGATAAATTAATTTTCAATTAAAAACAAATACGCCTGCCAAACTATCCTATAGTTAAGTGTGTGTTTTGCTTGCCTTATATGCATTTTCTTATAGATGTTTTGGAGTTTCCATGTCCCCTACTGTGCTATCAACCGATCCGCATGCTGCCTTACGTGATGATGTGCGTTTGCTGGGGAATTTATTGGGGGAAACGCTGCAACAACAGGTGGGTCAAGAATTTTTCGAGCAAATTGAAACCATTCGGTATTTGGCCAAACAAGCACGTGATGGCGACAATGTAGCGCGCACGCAATTAGATGACATGCTGTCTAACCTGAGTGAGCAAGAATTATTGCCCGTTGCGCGTGCATTTACGCAGTTTTTAAACTTTGCCAATATTGCCGAGCAATACCATCGCGTACGTCGTCGGCGCACCTGGCAAAACACCCCTGATACGCCACCACAATCAGGCTCACTGCAAGAGCTGATTCCACGTTTATTGCAAGCCAATTGTAGTCCAGAACAACTATGGCAAAGCGTGCTGGAACTTGATATTGAACTGGTACTTACCGCACACCCTACCGAAATTAGCCGCCGCACGTTAATTCAAAAATATGATGATATTGCTGATTGCCTGCAAATACTGGATCAACAACAACTGAGTCCAGCAGAAAAACAAGCGGTATTAGCACGCTTAAAACAACAAATTATTGCAGCATGGCACACCGATGAAATTCGCAGCCACAAGCCAACCCCAGTGGATGAAGCCAAATGGGGCTTTACGGCAATTGAGCAGACCTTGTGGTACAGCATTCCGCAGTTTATGCGCCAACTGGATGCCACAGTCTTTGAACATACAGGCAAGCATTTACCGCTAAGCCATGCACCTATTCGTTTTGCCTCATGGATGGGTGGTGACCGCGATGGCAACCCCAATGTCACCCATCAAGTGACGCAAGAAGTGCTCCTGTTATCACGCTGGCAAGCAGCCGATTTATATTGGCGTGATGTCGATGCCTTGCGCTGGGATTTGTCCATGCAGGATTGCAATGCAGCACTGCGTGAGGTGGTGGGGGCACAATCAGAAGAACCTTATCGGGATATTTTACGTAACGTACGCACGCGGCTAGAACATACTCGCCACTGGCTAGAAGCCATGATTGATGGGCAAAATAATGCGTCCGAACAAGGTAATCTTAAGCAAGACCATCTTAATCAAGAGCAGCCTGAACAAGAGCATAGGACGGTGTATCACCATACCGAGGAATTAATGCAGCCGTTATTGCTGTGTTATCAATCCCTGGTAGATTGCAACATGCAGGACATTGCCAATGGTGAATTGCTGGATTTAATCCGTCGCGTGGCCTGTTTTGGTATTGAGTTATTAAAACTGGATATTCGGCAAGAATCTGGTCGCCACCGTGAGGCCTTAAATGCCATTACCGAATATTTAAAACTAGGCCGCTATTTAGACTGGGATGAAGCACAACGTCAGCAGTTTTTATTGCAGGAACTCAATAACCCACGGCCTTTATTGCCGCGTCATGTGCAGGATAATCAAGTAGATTCACCATTTTCTGAAGCAGTGCGCGAAGTGCTGGCCACCTTTAACATGCTGGCACGGCAACCACAGCAATCATTAGGCGCGTATGTGATTTCCATGGCACATCAACCCAGCGACATACTGGCAGTGATGCTGTTGCAAAAAGAAGCTGAAATTCGCCAGCCACTGCGTGTGGTGCCATTGTTTGAAACCTTAAACGATTTGGACAATGCCGCCAATAGCCTAGAGCAACTGTTAAATATTGACTGGTATAAACACGCCATTACCGATGTGAACGGGCAAGCTAAACAAGAGATCATGATTGGTTATTCAGACTCTGCCAAGGATGCAGGGTTTTTGGCAGCCAACTGGGCGCAATATCGGGCGCAGGAACAACTGACCCAGGTGGCCGAAAAGCATGGTGTGCAATTGACCTTGTTTCATGGCCGTGGTGGTTCTATTAGTCGTGGTGGTGCGCCAACCCATCAAGCGTTGTTATCGCAGCCGCCAGGTTCAGTGAAAGGCAAAATTCGGGTCACTGAACAAGGCGAAATGATCCGCTTTAAATTTGGCATGCAAGGCATTGCGCTGCGTAATTTGGAGCTATATATCAGCGCCACTCTGGAAGCCACGTTGTTGCCTCCGCCTGCACCAAAACCTGAATGGCGTGAGCTCATGCAATACATGACCCAAATAGCCGTGGCTGCCTACCGCGAAACCGTGCATGAAAATCCTTTGTTTATTCAATACCTGCGTACGGTTACGCCAGAGTTAGAGCTGCAAATGCTGCCTTTAGGCTCACGGCCAGCGCGGCGCAATACCAGTGGCGGGATAGAATCTTTACGGGCGATTCCGTGGGTATTTGCATGGACACAAGTGCGCTTAATGCTACCTGCATGGCTCGGTACAGGTTGGGCACTCAATGCTGCCCTATCAGAAGGGCAACGTGATTTGATTAACGACATGCAAAAGCACTGGCCTTATTTTCAAACCTTATTGAATATGCTGGAAATGGTGTTATCAAAAGCCGACTCTGCCATTGCCGCTTATTATGAATTTCGTTTAACTGATGATCCGCAGCTTAAAGAATTAGGTCAAGTGCTGCGTGAGCGATTAAATAGTGCCACTGCTACCCTGCTCAATGTGATTAACCAAACCGAATTGCTGCAACATGCACCAACCCTCAAGCGTTCTATTAACGTGCGCACGCCTTATATTTTGCCACTGCATTTGTTGCAGGCTGAACTCATGCAACGGCGCCGTGATTGCCCTAAAGAACACCCCAGCAATGAACAAAGCAATGAGCAAGGCAGCAGCACTTATGACCATGCCTTAATGGTGACCATTGCTGGCATTGCCGCAGGTTTACGAAATACAGGTTGAGCGGTAAAACGTAGCTGCTAAGGTTAAATGAACTGGTATTCGAGTATTGAGGACTAAATCATGCAAACCTGGGGCACGGGAATTTTTGAAAACGATGCTGCACTGGATGCCATGCAGCAAGCGGTTGAAACCACAACGCCTGATTATATGACACAGGTAGTGCCGCTTTGCGAACAGGATTATCTGGAGTTTAGTGAAGCCAATCAGGTCATGATTGCAGGCGTGATTCTGGACGCCTTGCTTAATGAGACCTCCTACCAAACCGATGATGAAACTTTTGATCACTGGCTCGAAGCGCAAAATCAGCAAAGCCTGGAGGAATTTAAACCCATCATTTTGCGCGGTTTAAAGCTATTGCTTGCAGGTCAGTCCGAACTCAAAGACCTATGGTCGGTGAATGAAATGGATTATCCAGACTGGCTGGGAAATCTAGAAGCAATGATTGACCGGCTAGAAGGTCGATAAAAAAGCCAGATTTTTCACCTGGCTTTTGACCATAAGCAATGTTTTGCGCCTAAGCTGCTATTTCCTGAAGCAACAGCGGCCAAAGCTTCTGATGTGAACTTCTAAACATATCCATATGACCAATATGTTTAAAACCTTGGGCTTTGGGTTGCAGATAAATGCTATTTGTTTTGGCATTAGGATATAAGCGCAGCAAGTCGGCCACATTGGCTAGCGTAGCAATTTCGTCATCACTGGCATGAATCACAGTAATTGGGCAGCAAATATCATCATGATAATGCTGGGTAATAGACTTGCCCAAACTGTTGGCCACATAACCTGGTTTGCTACACCACTGTGCCCACTGCATGGCGACACCTTTAGGTAAATCTTCGCCCCAGCCAATTTTTTTATTGTTGGCATGCCCGTACACTTTAATGTTAAGTGGCATGTAGCCCTTAAATAAAATGGGTGCCAGCCATTTGGTTTTGCCTTTTAGCCCTTTAACGTGACCCGTCGAGCCTGCAATGGCCACCACTTTGGCTACTTTTTGATAATTAGGCAATAAACCAGTAAGCTGCCCGCCTGCACTGTGGCCAAGTAAAATGGCTTGCGGCTGATTGGCATGTAAGGTTAGCCAATCCAGTGCCGCGGGAATATCTAGTTGGCCCCAGTCCTGAATCCGCGCGTCACTGTGCTTGACCTTGCCCTGTAGGGATTGGCCAATGCCGCGATAATCAAATACCAGCACATCATGACCTTGCTGACTTAACCACGTGCAAAACTTAAAGTAAAATTGCTGCACAATGCCAGTGGCTGGGCACAATAATACTGGCAATTTGCGACTTGCTTGCTCAGATTTAAAAAAATGACCACTTAATGAATAACCATCATGACAAACAATAACAACGGGTTGCGGCTGCATAAAACATACCTTACTAAATAGTTTAAAGAGAAAATTCGGTTTGAATATGACGTAGCCATTTTTCAACAATGGCCAACTCCTGCGCACTAAATCCCTGACTAAGTTTGCTATTTAATGCGGCTAACTGGCTTTTTAACGGCTTAAGCTGTGCGCTACCTCGCTCGGTTAACCATACACGCACCGCACGGCCATCAAGTGGGCATTTTTGCCGTTGAACCCATTGCTGTTTTTGCATGCGGTCAATTAAGCCAGAAATGGCCGAGGGAACGATGTCCAGCTGACTTGCCAGTTCACCCAGCAATAATCCATCTTGTTTTTCCAGGACAAATAATACCCCAGCCTGTGCAGCAGTTAGACGCTCAGGTTCGGGTGTCTGTGCCTCAATCCAGTGTTGGACACGGCGTTGACAGCTATTTAATAAAAAAACCAGAAACGGCATTTTTGTCATCGTTTTTAAATTTAATTTACTTCACATGCGAAATAAATTAACGCACAAAGTCCACGTACAGCAAGCCTAAACCCTGCTGAATGCGTGACTGCGGCGTTCACGTTTTACTAAAAAATACATTAAAACCAATGGATAAGGAAAATTTAACTGCTTTATTAGCATATTGGTATTTGCAATTAAACGACCTGCGCACTGAGCACTTCAGCCAGCAAACTTTCAATGCGCCATACCCGATATAAGCTGTTAAACACATGCTGCTGCTGGCCAATTTGTAGCACCATGACAGGCAAATCAGGCTGCTGATAGCGTTGACAAGCGGCTTGATTGGCTTGTAGCCATGCCTGCGCCTGGGTCAAATCAAGCGTCAAGCACTTGTTGGGATCAGGCTTTAATTGCTGAAGATGCGGAACAAAATCAGCATCCAAGCCTTTACACCAAATACCCTGCAACATATCTAGCAAGGCATCACTGCGCGCCTCGACATCTATGCCATATAAAATACTGGCCAAATGAAGCACGCCTGTTTGGGTTGGCCTACAAAACGGGGCAATATCCACTTCGGTACGATAGGCCAAACGTGCAATCCTGCCCCAGTCGAACTCATCACGGCCTTGATGCGGCAGCGGATGCACCTGTAAACACAAATTATAATAATCGACCAGCTCGCGCTTGATATAAGCCAAAATCAGCCAACTGATGGGGTCTTCTAATGCCACATAAATATCCAGGGTGGCATGTAAGGCTTGGATTTCACTTAATGATTCTGGATCATTGACCAGATGCTCGCCCCATTCCACCTGATTAATTAAAAAAATAGGTTCATTATTGAGCAGTTTTTGTTGCTTTAAGCGACGGGTTAGGCTTAAAAAATCATCAATTGCACGGTAATGCCGACTACCAAACAATAAAAATGCACTTTGAATAGGTTCATCAACAAAGCGAATGGCGACACTACCATGATTGTTTAGATTTGCGGGCATGTGTTGCCGCCGTGTGGCCATATAATGCAAGGTACTGAGCTTGCCTTGCTGGTTTTGCCACAGCATATGAAAGATATCTTGTAATAAGCGCAGATAATCTGTACCGCGCAACGGTGAGGCTTTTAAAATATCAATGGCTTGCTGAATGCGGGTATGATTCGGGATTTGGATATTTTTCTTATCAAAAACAAAACGATGCTGTATAGCTAAAGCACTGGCATCATTTAACATATAATCCTGCCACGCTTGCACACTTAAACCATTAGGTGATGAACTGGCTTGAATACACAATACAATATTAAGAGGCTTTAGCTGAGGTTTTAACAGCTCTACTAACTGGGGCAACAACTGCACTAGCAAGTAGCTATAAGCATCATCAAAACGCAAATAAACGGTGATACCCTCACGCGAAGATAAGCGACGTTGCCGAAACGGACGGCCAAAAAACCATCTGGAACGGATTGGGTCAAACCATCTTCGCGTAAACGACATGCTAAAACCTCAATGCAGCAGGCCTGTGGCTGCGGGTTAACACAGCACAGGCTTACAATGATTAATCATCAAATTGATCGGTCAGTGCGCCAGTAGAGGCACTGGATACTAGACGAGCATATTTGGCCAGCACGCCACGGGTGTATTTCGGTGCTGGACGTGTCCAGTTGGCACGACGCTGGGCAATTTCAGCGTCATCTACATGCAGTGTAATTTCACGGCTTTCCGCATCAATACTAATACGGTCACCCGTATTGACCAAACCAATCAGACCACCTTCAAATGCTTCTGGTGTGACATGTCCTACCACAAAGCCATGACTGCCACCACTAAAACGGCCATCCGTAATTAATGCAACGGACTGACCCAGGCCTTTACCCATAATGGCAGAAGTGGGCTTTAACATTTCGCGCATGCCAGGGCCACCTTTAGGGCCTTCACCGCGAATAACGACTACTTCGCCTGCTTGAACTTCGCCATTTAAAATACCCGCCATGGCGCCTTCTTCACCTTCAAACACCCGTGCTGGCCCTTCAAAGCGTAAGCCTTCCTTACCAGTAATTTTAGCAACAGAACCTTCTGCGGCCAGATTACCCTTTAAAATCACCAGATGTGAATCTTTTTTAATCGGTGCATCAAACGGCATAATAATTTGTTGGTCGGCTGGATAATCAGCTACGTCCGCCAGATTTTCTGCCAGCGTTTTACCAGTAACCGTCAGGCAAGTACCGTCCAGCATACCAGCATCTAACATACGCTTCATGAGTGGCTGAATGCCACCAATCGCCACCAGCTCAGACATCATGTATTTACCTGAAGGGCGGACATCAGCCAGCATGGGAGTATCTTTACCAATGCGCACAAAATCATCAAGGCTTAAGTCCACATCCACGGTACGCGCCATGGCAATTAAATGCAGCACCGCATTGGTAGAACCACCCAGTGCAATCACTACTTTAATGGCATTTTCAAACGCTGCCTTGGTCATAATGTCACGTGGCTTAATATCCAGACGCAACAGGTTTAATACGGCTTCGCCAGCCTGTTCACAGTCATTTTTCTTGTCGCTGGATACAGCATCCTGCGCACTGGAACCTGGCAGGCTCATGCCCAGAGCTTCAATGGCAGAGGCCATGGTATTGGCGGTATACATACCACCACAGGCACCTGGTCCAGGAATGGCCACTTCTTCAATTTGCTTGACTTCAATTTCGCTCAATGAACCTTTGGCATGCTGGCCCACCGCTTCAAACACCGAAATCACATCGGTATGGCCTTTACCTGGCTGAATGGAACCGCCATAAACAAAAATAGCAGGACGGTTTAAGCGCGCCAGACCCATCACACAACCTGGCATGTTTTTATCACAACCACCAATGGCAACCAGCGCATCAAAGCCTTCACAGCCTGCTACGGCTTCAATGGAATCGGCAATAATTTCACGCGATACCATGGAATACTTCATGCCTTCGGTACCATTGGCAATGCCATCAGAAATCGTAATGGTGTTAAAAATAACGCCTTTACCACCTGCTGCATTCACGCCATTTTCAGCATCGCGCGCCAAGCCATCAATATGCATATTACATGGGGTCACATTGGCCCATGTGGATGCAATACCAACTTGAGGTTTTTTAAAATCTTCATCACTAAAACCAACAGCGCGTAACATGGCACGCGCAGGGGCGCACTCCACGCCATCTACTACCTGAGATGAATGTTTGCGTAGATTGTCATTGCTCATGATGAAATACTCCGTCGGCTGGGCAAAAGGCCTTAGCTAAATAAATTAAAGGGTTCATTCTATAGTTGTCTGTATTTTTACGAAAGGCTTTCTGGCTAAGTTTAAAAAATTTATGAATAAACCTTAAAAAAAGCAGTTTAGCCTATAGACAGGACAAGACGTCTAAACAAAAAAGCTCCCAATAGTTTGAGAGCTTTTTAAGGTGTCGCAGTTCAGTTTAACTGTAGAATTTAGCTAATAACTATAAATTACTTTCTGGCGCGTTAGCATTCACAGCATCAGCACAGGATTGCTCTTTCCAGCTTAGTTGTTCAACACGATTGTGCTTGTCAAAATCAACTCTCAACTGGCAATTTTGGTAATCAGTGCTTTCTGGATTGTGCCAGCTTAAATGGATTGGCACTGGTGACCCAACAGCAATTGCAAGCTGCGCCACAAGAAAATCAGGTGAGTAAAACAGCAGGCTTGCTTGGCAAAGCAAGTGGTTTATTTGCATCTGTGGGTACCATGGCTAGCGTTGATGTCAATGCTGTATAACAGGCAATTCAACTGTCACAACAAGCTAATACCCTGGCTGTAAATAGCGCCACAGCTGCCCCACAAAATACAGCTGATTTAACGCAATTGGCAATCCTGCAATTAATTAAACAAGCCAAAGCGTGTCAGTAGTTTAGTTGTCAAAATATAAACTTGATAATAAAAGTTAAATAATAACCCAATAGCCAAAGCACCTTATCACAACAATAAAAGGTGCTTTGGCTTGATGCTGTACTTAATTCTTTAATGTTTATTTGTTGATCTTTATTCGCTGCTGTTCATGCGCTAGTGTTTATCCGTTACGCTTTATCCATGATTAAAATAACACCACTCTAGCCATGCGATTAAGGCTCAAGCTGTAGATCATCGGTTTGAGATACCGTGGGTACTTCCTGTCCATCGGGACTGGCATAAACCAGTTCAACACGGCGGCTTAAAGCATGTGCGTAAATGGCAATCGCATTGGCTATGGTTTGTTTTTCACCCACAGCAACCATGGCAATTCGATCTGCTGTAATGCCTTGAGCTATCAAAAACTGCTCAACCACCTGCGCACGACGCTTAGCCAATGCCAGGTTATAAGCGGCACTACCGCGTGCATCAGTATGGCCATAGAGCGTTAAAGCGTAATCAGGGTTTTGTAGCAATTGCTGGGCAATATCCACCAGTATCTGCTGTGACGTGGGCGATAAAATCGCTTGATCAAGGGCAAAATGCACCACATTGGGTAATGCTTTTAAGGGCTGTGCTGCCAATGAATGCGGGGCAGTCGTATCAGTTGGCGCATTTTGCCCAGATGTATTCACCACCATAGGCCACGCTCCTACCACCCCAGCACAACCCGCCCCATTTAACTGCTGAAGACTTGGATAGTTGGCTTTATTCCACTTAGGTAATACCAGTGCAGTGCCACCATGACAGCTTGATACCTGATAATTGGCTTTATCAATTAAGCGCTCGGCGGCACTAAACAACTCGCGTGAATGACGCCAGCCTAATTCACAATGTTCAGCCGCTGCCCACACGAGCATCACCTCGGCCTGTGCAATCTCGGTGGCTGCACAATCAAATCCTGCATTTTGCTTTAATAGTTCAGCATTAACCCATAAATCACGCCGCATGACCTGAGATGATTGAATAATTGCTGTGGTTGTAGCCATGGCTTGCTGTGGTTGCGGATGAGCCTTGTCTTGCTCTAACTGCTCAATAAGCTGAACTGCCTGTGCTTTTGCCTGTTGGGCGGCCTGACTTAAGCTACGTTCACTGCGTTCATTATTGGCATAGGTCAGCCACATTTGAGCTTTTTGTGCGTGATATTGTGTGAGTGCGTTGTCACTGAGCAAAAAAGGCTGCACACGCTGCGCCAATGCCGACAGGGCAACTGAATCATTGTCTTGCACCATCACTGCACTGGATTCAGCCTGTACCGTGAGCGACCAGACAAAAAGTGCACTGGCCAACACACTGCTTGTCAGTAACTTAAACTTAGTGGCCTGCATCGTCTGGCTCCTGCGCACTATTGACCTGACTATGATTGCCACTGAGCAAATCTTCATCAAACTTAAAGCGGAAGCGTAAATAGCCACCTTTGATGGTGGTATTGCTGTCAATTAAGTCTTTGTCTTTATAACCTGAGAAGTTATAGCCAGCTGATAACCATAAATTGGCGGCCAGCAAATAACCCACTTCGCCACCCAGCAACAAGCGGCGTCCTGCACTAGCATCACTCCACAACAGGCCTGCATTTAGCCCTGCATCCCAACGCTCGTTGATATCGTACATGGCACGACCGCTGAGCAATTGTGTGGTACCTGTCGATTTAATCCCTTCAAAATCTGCTTTGACATACTTCACCGCATACTGACCTGACAAGGTGGTCTGGCGCGTTGGAT
Source organism: Pseudomonadota bacterium (assembly GCA_023393635.1). Taxonomy (GTDB): domain Bacteria; phylum Pseudomonadota; class Gammaproteobacteria; order Pseudomonadales; family Moraxellaceae; genus Alkanindiges. Next base: position 56,364 of record JAEWKT010000042.1, on the reverse strand, counting down.
GATAATTAGCATGATTGGATAAAATATACACATTGCGTAAATACGGACTAGCTAGGTTCGTTTCATCATTTTCATAGCGGTATTCAAGTTTTGACAGCGCATCAAAACGGTTTTGATCGAAATCACGGTAAGCGGCGCCAATTTGAAAACGATCAATCACACGGTCACCTGAAGTGGCACTTTTGTTATCAATCTGACTAAACGCGTTTTTGGTGAGTAGCGTCACATCATCACTGAGCTTGTAGGCTAGACCCAAGGTATTTAACAAGGTATTGGATTGATCGGCCCAGCGGATCTCCAAGCGTGCAACGCCCTTCCAGTCTGGATCAGTCAGGTATTCCACCCCAACTGAAGCTGCCGTACTGTCTAGTGACTGGTTGTCATTGTCACCACTTAATGCTTTGGTTTTTTCAAAGCTGGTACTGGCGTAAATGCCCTTGGCCACCTGGAAGCGATTGCGCATGCCCAGTGCTGCTTCTGCTTCACGCGCGCTAATGCCATCGCGTACACGGTATTCACTAAATACCGAGCCATCCTGACTGTAATTGCTATCAATCCCTACCACTGTAGTGTTACGGCGCTGGGTATCGTTTAGCTCATATAAGCCATTGATACTCGATAGTACTTCCTGACGGGCATACAAACGTGCTTTTGGCGTAATCTGATAATTACCACCCACAGCAAAAATACGGCGTTCAGCATCAGCAATATCTTGCTCATATTCCAGGAAGGCATTAGAACCTTCCCATGGCAATAAGGTGTTTAGCTTGGCGCGTAACGTGGTGCCATCGTATGGGGTCACTTGTTGACTGGTGGCACTGGCTGCCTTAATGGTTTCCTCATAATAACGCACGCCTAATTCTAGCGACATGATGCGATTTAACGCACGCTCTACGCTGGCAGAAACACCCTGACGCACGCCATCATTTGCGTCATCTTCGGTACGAATCGCTTCCATGCGCACCAAGCCGAGTTTTTCAATCCGTGATTGCGCTTTAACACCGCTTTCTTTACGGCCAGAAGTAATGGGCGATGCGGTATTATAAAAACCGCGATCCGCCTGATTATGATACGCACGTAATTCCACATTATTTAAACTATAGTTCAGCTCAATACGGCCTGCATTACCTGATTGCTCATCTGTGGCAGATGGGCTGGCATTGATATTGATTAAGCTATTGGCAGGATCAATGGTATTTTCACTGCGGGCAATTTCAGCAATGAGCTTGGTATTGTTACTAAGTTTAATGACCGTATTGGCACTGGCCAGCTGCTCATCATTAAGTGGGTCTTCGCTTTTTACATACGAGCCGCCAACTTGTACCTTATTGCTTACTTTAAACGACCCCGAAACACCACCCACGGTGTATTCTTCGCCGCCCTGATCAGCCTCAACCGTAATGCGCAGATAAACAGGGTTCAGCTCGCTATCGACGCTTGAGATCGCTTCTTTTAAATAAATACTATTGCTAAACGTATCGACTTCATAATCAGTAAAACGTGCCAGCGTACGCTGCGAAATAATTAAGCCTGGGTTATTGCGATCACGTACCAGCACTTCAATTTTTTCACTGTTGCGCAATACATCATCGCTGCTGACCTGACCCAGTGAATAGGGGCCAGTAATGCCTAAGCCACGCTGTTCATTGACAATTTGCGTGGCATTAGTACGTGCCAAAAAGCCAGTGAGTTTGGTACGGTCATTTTCCAGTGAGGTACGTGCACCCGTTAATGAGCGGTTATATTGACCTAAGGACAAGCCTTCGTCGTTTTCAGTACGGGTCACATAGTCGCCATATAAGGCATACGAGCGCCCTTTATCAACGCGTACATACAGTTTGCTGGTTGATTGCGCATCAAAGCCCTTGGCAGCAGCATCGCCATAGACTGGATAGTATTCATCAGGACGAATATCACGGAATAAACGCTGATTTTTGTCTTTGTCTGAATCGTAGGCCAGGGTAAGCAGGTATTCCCCTTTTACCTTACCTTTTAAAAATAAGGCAGCACGACCAGTGACATTATTTTTGCCATTGTTGCTGGAAGCAATCTCGTTTAGCTCATCTTCAAAGCCATCATTACGGCTGACTTGACTAAGCTGCTTTGGATCAAATTTCTGGAACGAAACCGCCCCCTCAACAATACCTACGGCAATCATGGGACGCAGCGCAGGCAAAAAGCGTAAGGGCTGGCTGGCGGTATAAATACCGCTACTGACAGACAATGTGCCTTCGCCTGGCTCACTGGGTGCAGTAATAGGCACGACCAGCGTACCGCCCTCTACAAATACCTGAATGCCCGCTTTGCTAGCGTCTAAATCTTTTAAGCCAATTTGGCCAATGCTACTGTCTAAAGTAATGGGCGTGCGGCTGGCAACCAATGTGCCGTTTTGATCGACAATTTTAAGCACTGCATTGAATACATCGCTACCATTGGCCTGTACGTCCTGCTTGGGCATGGATAAATCCAGCTTGCTCATTTGATCAGGGGCAACTATCTGAATTTTTTGCTGTTCGCGCAGGTTGCCCATGGCATCTAGCTGACGTAGCTCCAGACTATTTTTGCCTGGTTTTAAATCCACACCAATAAAGTCAAAGCCCGCCACCTGAAAATCTGGCAGCACCGCTTTTTTACCAATGCGTTTATCAGAAATCTGCTCGCCATTGACCCATAACTCAATGCTCGCGCCTGCCATGCCTTTGGCTTGAATGGTGGTTTGCGCAAACGGCAGGGTTTGGCCATCTTTTAAGTTTAAAAAACTCAATTGATTGCTGTCTGCTTCTGCCAGCGCCTGCTCTAAATCAACCACACCAATGGCTTTAACAGGTTCAATCTGAACAGCACGTAATTCCTTAAGCTGATTTTTTGTCAGTTCAATATTGCAGTTGGCAGTGATTCCCAGTGAGCTAATGCAGCCACTTGCTGGCTGACCACGCACATCGCCCACGTTATAGCGCAATGGATCAAGTGACAAATCAGCACGCAACACTTGTTCTAAATCAATATTCTGTTGTTCAACTTTTTGAATACGCTGTTCAATTTGATCAATTAGCGGTTGAGTGCAACTACCTGCCCCATCAGCAATCGCAAAGTCAGCACGATGCAATTCACCGCGCTTTAAATCAACAAAAAGGCTGCCTGGGTCGCCTGCCTGACGGTTGCCCAGCAATACCATTTCGGCATTATTTGGTAGTGTAGTGCGATCCAGTTTTAAGACGTGCGTTTTGGCACTCACGCCATAAAAATCATACTTTCCTTCACGGTCAGTGACCACATAACTGCCGTCTTCCATAAACAAGCGAATGCCTGGCACACCGCGTTCGCCAACGTCCTGCACGCCATTGCGATTGCAGTCCATAAAGACTTTACCGACAATAAAAGCATCGGCCATTAACGCGCCTGGCGTGACTTCAATTTTAGCGGAGGCTTCGTTGGATTGGGTGCCGCTGGCATCATGGGCACGTACCCGATTAATACCATCACCATTGAGGGCATTGGGGCCAATTTGTACCCGATACTGGACTTTGGCTTCTTTGTTGCCATCCAGGCTACCCAGCCCCAGAGTCAGGTAGGGGCCTTTTCCACCCACGGGATCGGCTACTTTAACGCCATTAACCCGCATGGTACCAGGCACATAAATAAAGCCACGTGGCAGGGTGTCGTGCATAGCCACGTCTTGCGCAACAGTGTTGCCGCGGTTAGCCACCGTGACGGTATATTCTTCAAAATCACCTAGCTCAGCGGTGGTATGCGTGGCCGTTTTTTTAACAAATAATGGCGATGTTGGGCTGGATAAAACAGGATCAACGGGTATATCAATATTAAGCGCTGGATCACCTTGTTGCAGGCTAAATTTGCCTGCATATGACCATTCTGGATGTACCGCGGTGTTGCCTGAAAAGGCTGGATAAATACTTTTATCACTAATAAAGGTGTATTTGGTACTGCCTGGAATAGTAGACGTATCAACGCTAAAGCTGTAAGTGCCTGCAATTACCAGAGGATAAATAAATTCGCCTGCTGCATTGGTGACTTGTGTGGCAGGCATGGACATTAATTGCCCTGTGACTGGATCTACGGTAAAAGCAACATTACTGTCAATAGGCTGGCCATTGGCATCTAATAAGGTAACGGTTGCACCTGCCAGCGGCTTGCCAGTTTTTGCATCAAATACAATACCATAGGGATCAATTAATACTTCGGTATTGACGTTATTAATGGCGGTGGTGGGGTTGCCAGCGCCATCTAGGCAACTGACCAAACTGACCAACACCTTGTCACGCTTTACTGTTTGTAAAATCTGGTCATTGGGATTGGCGGTTTTGCTTTCTGTGGTGGCAAGCTGATAATGAAACACACCGCTGTTGGGTGCAGTTTCTACACCAACCACTTCAACCAAATCACCTGTTAAGGTTGATTGAACACGAATTCTAACCTGATCATTAATACTGCGACTGGCATTACAAACGGCACTATCTGCTGCAATATAAAGTGGCTTATTTAAACTGCCTGTGGCCAGAATACGGTTATAGTTACCGCTATTATTGGTAATGTCGGACTTGCCCGAAACCACGGTTTGCGCAATATTGGACAGCGTGGTTTTCTCGCCAGCTACCAGCTGATACTTGACCGAGAATTGGTTATTGAGGTTGATATTGGCAACATTTTGATTCATGCCAACCACTAATTGCACACGTTCTATGCTTTGTGCAGCAATCGTGGGATAGGCAACAATGACTTCATCAATGCTACTTAAATTGGCTGGCTGCTGACGCGTATAATTGTTTTCACTGGTTTTAAATAAAATAAGCGCATTGGGGCTATTAGTTTGTGCACTTTTATAGGTCGTGTTGGCAGGTAATGGATCAATCATCACCACCATGTCTTGCGCTTGGCCATCAATAAAAACACGCGTTGGGCGGATTGCCTGCGTGCCTTTGTTTTCAAGCGTTAGGGTGTAATTTAAATCGAAGTTTTTGTTAGTGGCTGGATCAAAACTTTCCTGATCCACCGTTTTGCTGGCATATAATTGCGGCAAATAAGTAATTAGGCTGTCTGTGGCACTGGCGCTAACCGTTATGTCTTCTACCACTACGGCTTTAATGGGTAAATCTAGTTTTTGTTTGTCTTGCAAGTTGGTGGCGACAGTGGCAACTACCCATAAATTAACCGACTGCTGCGCATTTAAAACAATTGAACCCGTTAAAATCTCATCATCGGCATCAAATTCGCCATCTTTATTGCTGTCTATATAGACCTTAATATTGTTTAAGCCAGTTGCTGCTAACTTTTCAATATTAATGCTGGCCTGAGTATTACTATTATTGGTGAGTGTGTTTAACCATACCACACGAGCGCCCACCTCAATGGATTGGGTTGGTGGTGTGGTGAGGGAAATAGCATAAAGTGCCGCTACTTCAACCTGAACAGTATTTGATTGTGCTTGTCTGGTGCTTCCATCAAGGGAAATATAAGTGGCATACGCTGTATTTTTAATAGCACTTCCAGCAACTGGTGTTGCAGACGTGGCTGCATAACCTTGCTGCGCCAGCATCATGGATGCTGCAAGTGTGGAAAGGATAAATGTCGCTTGGTGGCATGCGTTATTTTTCGTATGTCGCAACACAGCTGATACCTTGGATAAAATTAAAAAAGGATAGAAGCCAATGCCAGATTGGCTTCTATAATTTTTGGACAATAAACTAAACCATCAACGACTGATTAGTCGTTGATTTTAACGGTAAACTTAAGATTGACAGATTCAGCAGGAACTAAGCCAAAAGGTGAACTTGCGATCCCACCATTTAAGATTGTTACAGTTCCTTTAGCAACAGGATCTAACGCAGGTGCAGGTGCTGTAGCAGGACTTGCTGCTAATGTAGTGTAAGTCGGCACCGTATCATTAATGACCACGTCAGTAACTGGTTGATTCCCGTCATTGGCTGCAGTAATTTGATAGGTAATACAGGCACCTGGCTTGGCTTGAATAGTATTTAAGCTATAAGCCGCTGCACCAGCATCTGGAATACCGTCACAGTTGGCATCTAGTGCTTGCTGCTTGGTTAAACGAACCTGACCGATGTTAACAGTGGTGGTGTCGTTAATGCTAACAGCCGTTGAACCAGTTGGTGTAATGGTGAGCGTCGCTGTATCTGCCTGACCCGCATTTGCATTGGTCGGCGCTTCTACTTTAACCAAAATAGTGGCTGATTCACCTGGTTGTAAACCTGCACCACCTGGGGTACTAGTAAGCAATGCTGTTAAGTCACCACCAGTAACAAGCTCACCTGTATCAGCAATACCATTGTTGTTTAAATCAACATAGACAGAAGTGGTTGAACCCAGATTACCTACAGTATTAACAATAAATGGTAATAAGTTACCGCCAGCCACACCTTCAGTGACGTTACCATTGTTGGTTAAAATATGGGTATAGGTCACGCTGCCACCAGGAGCAACCTGACCTGTACGATCTGGCGTAAATGATACATTGCGCACTGCATTGACAGTCACACGATCTTTGATCGAATCGCTCAGGTTGGTCGCCACCGAAGTCACTGTGAAGACTACATCAGTATTGCCAGGTGTTGCGCCCGCTGGTGCAGTGACTGTGGCACATAAATAAGCAGTACCGTTAGCAACAATATTGCCTGTATTGGTGACTTGGTTAGTGGTACAAACACCAGCCGCATTAGAGGTGTAGTATTTTACTGTCCAGCCAGCAGGTAAATCTGAGCTGATATTAAAGTTATCAGAATTGGTACCGCGATTATTAACTGCTAATGGGAATGTGACTGATGCCCCAGGGTTAACCAATCGGGTATCGATAATATTATTGGCATTATACGGGCCTTCACCTGCATTCTCACCAGCATCATCAACACCGTCTTTGTTACCTGCACCGTTGCTTAAATCAACCGTATTAGCGGTGATATTGCTAATTGTTAGAGTGATCGTATCACGTGCTGTAATCAGATTATTGTTAACTGGCTGAATGGCTAATACAGCACTCACAGGTGCTGGCCCTTTATAAGTGCTTGGCAGGGTCACACGTGCCACAATGCGCTGGCTTGCACCCACTGCAATTGAACCTGTGTCCACAATTGGATCACCATTGGTATCGGTGAGTGGTGTTAAGCCATCTGCCTTTAATAGTTCAACCACGCTGCCTGCTGGCAAACCTGTTTTATCGACAGAAATATTGTAGGTTTCAGCCACGTTACCCGTGTTGTGAATCCAGATTTGCTCTCCACCGTTGTTGCCAAAATTAACTGCCACGCCTTGCGAAGCCGCTGCCGTAATAGTGTCGTCTTTTGTACCAACAGGTGCTGTTGGCACTTGGCCATCGGCATACTTATCAGTGGCTGAGTCGTTAATGGTACCTGCGTAAATTGAATTAACAGTGACAATGGCAGTGTTGGTATCTTGGGAAGGCTCAGTACCTGGACCATCTGGATCAAAGCTTGCTTTATTAAGGATATTACCTGCAGGCGTATTGGCATTGACCACTACTCTAAACTTTAAAGTACCTGTAGTATTTGGGGCAACACTGGCAATGACAAAGTTTAATGTTTTAGTTGCTGCATCAAAATCATATTTACCATTGGTTTCATCATTTGCTGCATCAGTACGTGCAGTTGCAGAACCACTCCACACACCAGAACCTGGCACATAGGTTACGTTAGCAGGCAAAATATCTCTTAAAGTAACGTTGGTGGCTGCGGTATTACCCGTGTTTTTATAGCTTAAGGTATATTCAACCGTACGCTCAGCATCAGTACCCACTGGATTTACACTGGTTACGTTGGCAGATTTGGTTACCTGAATCACAGCACCAGTCACAATCGTTACTGTGTCGGTATTGGTGGCTGTGGTTGCCGTATTGCCATTAATGGTTGCGGTGTAAACGTTGGTTGCAGTCACTGTTAATTTACCAACAGCATCAGCCGTAACTGCGTTTGGCGTAGTACCCACCACAATCAGACCAACAGACTGACCAGCAGCTACACTAATGGTTTGACCTGCGATATTCGTATTATTATCAGGAATACCATTTTTATCAGCATCCAGATAAATACGGATATTGCTAAAGTCGTAGGTATCACCATTGGTACCGTTGGTGACGTTCGCCAAATCAACGGTAAATGTATCTGCCCCATTACCCGTGTTGGTTAAAGTATGGCTTAAGCTTATCTGACCATTTGGATTGGCGGTCGTGCTTTGAGAGGCTGTTAGCGTGAAGCTAGCAACTTGCAATACCGTGGTTTTTACTTCATTAGAAGTTACTGTCCGTTTGGTATTATTGGCGTCAGTATAGCTTGCGGTTGCAATGTTACTAATGTTGGTGCCAGCTAAAGGTGCTGCAGCATTTGCTGCTGGTACAAAGGCCAGACCGCCAACTGCCACTGCAATCGATGCAGCCAGCTGGGTTAAACGTGGTAGTGCGATGTGCTTTGACATCTTAATGCCCCTAAGTGCTTATTAAATTAAAGAAGTTTATTGGTCAGCAGCACTGGTAGTGCCATTGACCCGGGTTTGAGCAGTTACAGTAATAGATTTCCCAGCAGGTAATTCAGCCACTGTCCAGCGCAGTGCACGGTATTCTTGCAGCGGTACATTGACCATTTGCGTACCCACTTTGCGTTTTAGTGGCATGGCGGCAAAATTGATGCCATCGGTACTTGCCTGTGCTTTGGCTGGAGATGATTTGGCTAGAAACTTGGTATCAGCAGGAATCGGCAATGTGGCCACCAGACCATTGATGGTTTTACTGGTGTTGTTAGTATAAGTCGCACGATATTCAATAATGTCATTAGGTTTGACTTGATCTACTGGCTTGACGATGGACTCGCCTTTTTTATTCATACTAATTTCATAAGCCGATAAATTAACCGATACGGCAGGTTTAGCTGCATTGACATCGGCTAATACCACACTGCTTGCTGACAAAATACCAATGGCGGCAAATGTGGCTACTAGAGAACTTAATGGACGCATAATAACTCCAAGAACTAAGTATGTGCATTAGCGATTAAGGCCTTATCATGCGAACTTAGCGCTTTTATTGATAAAAATTTTTACAAATAGGTGAAAAACCGCTTAGTCCGTCACACTATTTAACTAATATAGCTTTTTTACAAAAGAACATCCACTGTTACTTAAAACTACAAAGTAAATGTAGATAAGCGGTATTTTTAACCGAATCACTGGTTATTACTCTACCGCTTTTTCTATAACAACCTAATAGTTATTACTAAATTAAATGCCTGAAGTACAGCAAGCGTATCTTATTAGGCTCAATTAAGGTACAGACAGAGGCTGTGTTTGTACACAAAATCTGACTTTGCCTTGCTGATTGGGCAATAAAGTGCCCCCGATTTGCCATAACAAGGCGTCTCCAGTTTTACTGGGCGTGCAAATTCCTGTTGGGCTGATATAGCACATGTTGTTCTGGAATATTGTCCCTGATGGCACACTGTCTTTGACACTGATATCAACCAGATTTTTAAGGCTGTTATTGCGATAGGTAATTTCATACTCTAAATAACCCCCATTTTGTACCTCATTTTGCAAGCTGAACCCCGTATCATTTGCAGGTGTCGATACGCAGCTTGCTACATTGCGTACCATTTTTTGCATGTTTAAGCCTGCACTACCCAGCAAGGTGGTGTCCTGACGCTTGTCGCTTACACCTGAAATTTGGGTAGTATCTGCCAATATGACGTTAAAACTGGCTTGAAGCTGACCGATATGCTGCGCACCCATACTGGCTGTTACAGGCGAATATACCCGCTGTACCAGACAAATTTTTTCATTGTTTTTTAAGCTAAGCGGCAATTGGGACGTGATTAATACTTCGCCACTGTCAACCTGACCATTACAGTTGGTGTCGCGGTACAACAATGCCTGCCAGGGTGCATCAGTGGCTGTATTGGGTTGCTGTGAGCTGAATTGATTCAAGCTATTGATGGTTAACACACTTTGGCTAGTCAAGGTATGTGGATAATCAACCACGCCGCCCGCTTGAATGGTCTTTTGCCCGTCTTCTGTTAGCACCGCATTTAAGCGCGCATCACCAAAATTATGGTTGCTATAAGTCGCTGCGCCAGTATTCGCTACCTGAATACGATCCACAGCACGGTTATAACCCGTGCTGCCACTAACCGAGGAATAACCTGTCAGATTGGTCTGGGCAATGCAAAAATTACCTGCGGGCAGATCAGTAGGCAATAGGCTAAAGCGATAGTCACCGTTGGCGTCGGTTTTGGTAGTGGCAATGGCGGTGGTGTTGTTACAGTTGTTAATGCTGACTACGCTGTCTGCAATGCCCAGTTCACCTGCATCTTTAATACCGTTATAGGCATTGCTATTAATACCTGTAGAACCACTGTTATCTTCAAATACCTGACCAGTGATAGTCACTTGAGGTTTTTCGATAATATTAATGCTGGCTGGGATTTGGGTATTAACCCATGCATCATAGCCCGCCACATTACAGCTGCCGTTGTACAAAATGCCAATGGCACCGTATAAACCCTGAGACTGCTCATCCTTGTAGGTGTTCTGGTTAAGAATCCGATAGCTCAAGCTGTGATAACCTTCGGTAAAGGCCACGGTAGCAGACACATAACCGCCTGGTGCATAGCTGTCCTGTGTGCCAATGATTTGGCCATCCAGTACGATATAAGCCCCATCATCAATACCCACCGACGTATTGCCAATACATAAGGTCACATTGGTGGCTTGCGGTACATACACACCAGTTCTAAATTCCCAAGCACGGCGGTTATCACCTGCACTTGTACTAATTAAAGAAGGTAATGTCACACTACGTGCAGGATCAGTGCTCATATTGCTAATAATGCGGTTGATCATCGGGCTGGCGGTGATGCTGGAAGCTGCATAAATATTGTTATTGATGCCTGGTACGGCTGTGACCAGATATGATCCAGTTGGGCTGGCTTGACCAATAGGCCATGCATTAACAATAGGCGTGGTTTCATCGTCATAACCACTAGTTGGGGTTGAACCCTCTGGGCCTTTAAAACCTGCCCAGAACGCCCCATTGGGACGCGTCTCATTTTGCTGATTACTACCCCATACTTTGTAAAGAGTTTCACCCACACCACTACCTGGGTTAAATTCATTACTATTCACCCGAATATCCGCTTGAATAGCCGTACCCAAGTTTGCAGAAACAGTGGTGTCATAGCTCACTTCTAGCTGAAAAGTAACCCCATTAGCTACATTGCCTACTGAACATGACCACTCACCGCCTATCAGGGTACAGTTAGCACCATTAGCTACTTTTACACTGGTGACAGTCACCCCAGTTTGGGTACGGGGTTTAAACGTTGCAACCGTGCCACTGGCATTATCAGGGCCTTCATTTTTTATATTCACCAGTTGTGTGCCAGCTTGCCCACGATAAATCGTTGGTAGATCAGGCGTGATGGTAAAACGTGCTTCTTTTTGTGGCGTGTCGGGCGTAATCGCGGCAGGTGGATTAACTGTCGTACTGGTACTACTGCTGTTGTTATTAGTTACTGGATCAATGCCAGTGGTCACGGCAATAGTTGCCGTATTGGTAATATTGCCCACTGTGCTGGCTGTACCAGTCACGGTAAAGGTTAAATAACTACCACTAGTGGGCGCGGTACTGCTGGTATTCACTGGCAAATTACCAGTCGTGACACTGATAGTGTTGCTGGTACCACTGGCTGTACCACATACTGCGCTACCACTGGCTGCGCAAGTCCAGCTTACATTAGTTAAAGCAGCAGGGACGTTATCAGTAAAAGTGCTGTTATTGGCAACGTTTGGCCCCCTATTCCATACTTTGATGGTATAGCTGACATTACTGCCTTGCGTCACGCTGCTAATTCCAGTCTTGTCAATGCTAAGGTCTGCGCCAGTCACTGTATTGGTGTAGCTACAGTTAATGGCCGTATCAGCTGGATTAATAGTCAGACTATTGCCCGTTAGTGCCGTGCTGTTACCACTACAGGCAAGGGTAGCGTTGTAATTGCTGGCATTACCTACACCAAAAGCTTCGCTGATGGTTCCAGTTTCGCCAGCATACACTGTGACGCTGGTTCCTGTCGTGGTGTTACCTGCCGCAGTTGCGGTTGAGGTGCCTGAGCTTGCAGTATTGGTAAAACCACTACTAGTAACGGTGGCAGTGTTACCTGCAATGCTGCCCGCTGACCAGATTTTAGATAGGATCAAAGTAGCCGACTTGCGACTATTGGTATAGGTGCATGTCACGTCAGCATCTGGCATGGTCAGATTGTTGCCAGTTAATGGTACAGCAGCACCGCCATTGGTTTGATTACAGGCCAGTGCGGCATTATATAAGCCCACACCCGTTGAGATATTTTCACCAAGAGTTACAGTACTACCTACTGCCACTGCCTGTGCCGCAGCTGCATCAGTTTCATTCGCACTATTGGCTACAGAAGCAAAACTATTTAAACCCGTTGCAGTGATGGTGGCCGCATCATTAATCCGCGCATTGACCCAAGTTTTTCTTAAAGTTAACGTGCGCTGTTTTGTATTGCTGAAAGTACAAGTGAGGTTGGCACCATATTTCACATTGGCAGCGGGAATGGTTAAGGTATTGCCAGACAAACTACCAAAGCTACCCCTATTACCTGTGACTACGCTATTGGCATCGGTACAGGTAGCCGCAGTAAGACTATAATTGGAAGCTACAGCTTCGGTAATTCCAACCGCAGTATTATTAGCCGTAGCATAGTTGATCTGGCTAGAGGTTGCCGCTGTACCTGCTGTGGCCGTGGTAACACTATCTGTAGTGACAGCAGTGCCAGAGCTATTACTCAGGTTGGTCAATCCAGTAAAACCAAATGTTCCTGTACCGCCATTGGAAACCTTGGCGATTTTAACAACGGGTTTTTGGCATTGCAAAATGGAATCAACCGCGATGCCAATATCATCCCCTGCCATATTATTGGAATTGGTCGGACTGATATTTTTAAACTCTACATAGCCTGAGGTTACATTGCTGACATTTGTGGGCAATGTCAGGCTAAACGCAATTGGGTTGTTTCCATCATTATAAGAACCTAGGGCTGCAGTGCTTGGCGTAATGGAAGCACCATTTAAGGCCGTCCAGGTTGCCTGACTTGGGTTGGAACTTGCTCCGACCGTGGTCATTACCGCATAGGCTGTGCCATTGATATAAATCGTCATGGTGGCACCAGTAATCCGCGGATTACCGTATGACCAGTTAATTTTTCCATTGACGACAATTGCACCATTGGTACCTGTGCCATAGCTTGTACCTGCGCTATTGATCGTCATGTTTTGGGTTTGGGTCGTGTTATTGTTTGAATAGCCTGTAAATGCCAAAGGCGTAATCACATTGGCCGCCTGTGAAGCCAGACATTGATTGGCCGCACTTCCTGCTGTGATCGGTGCATCTACCGTAATGGTGGTGGGTTGGGATGCAGTATTATCGACCTCATCAATTTCAGTGAAAGCTGCTGAGCTGACTGTAGCAGTATTGGTAAACGAACCTGTCTGATAGGCCAGACCAGACACGCTATACGTCACATAATTGGTATTGCCTGTTGCATCAACTGGTAAGTTAATACCAGTGGCGGTTCTGGTGTTGCTATTGGCCACATAGCTATTATAAGTGCCACAAGTTGCTGTCCCAGTGGCTGTACACTGTAAATAAACACCAGAAATATTGGTAGGCACGTTATCAGTCATGACCGCATCAGTAACTGCAGCAGAGCCTTTGTTCCATACTTTTATTGTATAGCTGACTGGTTGGCCTGCTTTAACAGAAGCAGTACCAGTTTTACTAATAGCCAGATTAGTGCCAGATGTTACGCTGTCGGTATCGGTAGTGGTACAAGTCCCTGTTGTTTGGTTATAACTGCGGCTAATGCCACCCGATGTAACGCAGCTCGCACCTGTTGAGGAAGCAAAATTAGGTAATTCAACTGTGGCCGTATTGGTCACATTACCACTACTGGCCGTGACATTGGACGTCACCAGAATTTCATAGAACTCCCCACTAGCTAGTGAGGCAATGATAATGCCATTACTTAAACTGGCTAAAGTGGGCGCACTGGTACACTTATTACCGCTGGCACTACTACAGGCTACGGCTGTTGCTGTTAATCCTGTACCATTGCTATCTTTTAAAACGGGGGTCGCAATAGTACTTGGCCCCGCATTGGTAACGCGCACGGTATAAGTGGTGGAGGCACCTTGCACGACAGAGTTGGTATTGTTGGTTTTGCTTATATAAAGGTCACCAACGGTAGAATCCACGCTGGCAGCACTAAATAAAAATGCATCACCTGCTGTAGCACTTCCCCAATTATTGCCACTATTAGTAGTGGCATCACTTTTTATATATACCTTAAAACGAAGAGAACTAATGGGATTAGAGTTTGAAATTTGAATACTACCGCTAGCTCCTCCTAAACCAGTAGTAGCACCTAATTTTGTTGCATTATTTCTAATTGTGAAGCCCGATACATCTAGACTTCTACCTGCTAATAATGAAATAGTTGTTCCTGATGGAGCATTTGTAAGCTCAAATTGTGCAGATATACCGATACTGGTTGAAGTTCCAACCGTTCCGCCAAGCCCCGATACATTAATTACTGGATTAAATACAGGTCTAGGCCAAGTAACAACGATATCTCCAATGTAATGTCCAAGCCCACCATTTACACTTGTAGTTACACGACTATAGGCAGTACCAAGCTGGCCTGTTCTTAATAAAATTCGAGTACCGTAATTAGTATTTGTATTAATTCCCTGTGGGTTAGCACCATTCAATCGGCTAGAAGCAAAATCTGTATCTACAGGCCCACCTTGGTCGCTTAAAGGAATATAAATTACCTGGTTATCCCCACCAAAAACCATCCCAGCATTAGTTGTTGTACTACCAAACTGTTGATTATCAAAGTTATACTTAACCTGTGTTTTAGGATAGTAAATATCTGAGCCAATATTTGATGTGGGATTATCAATATTAAAAGCGTAAGTATTTGTTTGCTCAGAAATACTTGGCCCTAGAGCAGTTGTGATACCACCACCACTAAACAACTCCATAGTCGGTGGTGCTGCATATATAGCTGAGCTTGCACCTAGCAAGACAAGTATGGCAGTTTTTAGCCATATTGACATTATTCTGTGGGAAGTGCCTGACAGGTTCATGGTCTGTCCAGTTTGACTGACGGTTACAGGCTGGGCTGGCATGTTGTTATTCCCTGCTAAATTTTTATACATAAGCTTACTGCCCGACATAGCGCACCCCAAATTCAAAAGTATGACTTGCACCACTGGCTACTGCTGGCACAGTGCCACTTAGGCTACCCGTCTGGCCTATGGCTGGGGCACTGATGGTGCCTGCGCTACAGCCAGCGCACACGGGCGCAGTGGCCATCACCGTGCTGGCGGGTGTGCTATCGCGGAAGTTAAAGGCACCAATATTAGATGAGCCCTGATTTTGTACGGTTACGCGGTACAATACACATTGACCCGTCCCGTCTGGATTACGACCAATGGTTAATGTTGCAGCGGTATAATTGCCTTCAGCCACGCCATCACAGTTATCATCTTTAGCCTGCAATTTTCTTAAGCGGATTTGAGTGACACTGATGGTCGTAATGTCAGTGACACTACTTACAATACTGCCATTACTTCGCAGGTTAATCTGCCCAGCATTGATGACGCCTGTTGCACCGTCACCATTGTGCTGGACTTTGGCAAAAATACGCAATTGCCCACCTGCAGCCAGTGGGGTGGTGTTGATATTGGTGGTTTCAGTAATCAGGGTATCAGTACTATCCAGTTCACCATTATTATTACTATCGAGATAAAGCGTGGTGCTAAATCCTGCTTTATCGTTGATGGTACTTAAAGTATAGCCACCAGTTAAAGCAGACGCGCTGTTATTGCTCAAGCTATGGCTATAGACAATCGTACCATTAGGCGCAATTTGACCACGCAAGTCTGGGGTGAGTACTACAGTGCCTACGCTATTTAAATTGCTAATATTGATGGCATTAAGCAAGGTATCAAAACCTGGGTTACTTGAGTTATTGGAACTGACATAGGTAGCAGAAGCCACTTTAAAATAGACAGGGATATTGCTGGCGCTAGAGGCATCAGCGGCAATGCTTAATACGGCACAATACACTTGGCTTTCGCCATCTGCCAGCAAGCGCGTTTGTTCAATTTGCTTGCCCAAGCTCGTGCAACTATTGGAAGTGGACTCATAAAAACGTACAGCATTGATACCTGCTGGCAGTTCAATCTGGCTAAAATTACCATCGCTATCAATACTTAAATCATAGGCTGTTGGCGTACCAATATGTCTAACAGATAACGGGAAAACTACTGTTCCCAAAGTATTGGTGCTCAGGGTTTTCCAGGGATTGCCATTATTGCTCACTGCGCCATTACCCGCGCCATTGTTACTGGTTTCAGGGCTATTAATTAAATCCACCAGACGATTAGCATTGCTAGTAATAATGCTACCGCGGTCTTCAACGGTGTCTATCTTAGTGCTGTCGCCTATGGATTGCGCACGTGGGAAAATGCTGTAGCTGTTTGCCGCAATAGCCGTAACAGTAGTTGGCAAGCGCAAGCGCACAACAATTTCAAGCTTCTCACCTACTGCCAATAATCCTGTGTCAGGAATACCATCACCATTACTGTCCAGTAGCGGCGTCACTCCATCCGCCCGATAAAACTCAACCTGATGTGGCGTTGGAAAAGTGTCATTAGTAAAGGTTAAATTAAATCGGTCTTCGCTATTGCCTGTATTCCACACATAGTTTCTAAATACAATATCACCGCCTGAGCTTGCGGGAAGCGCCACCACCAGATTATCTGATGTGGCATTGCTAGGACTACTGGCCACACCGTTAATTTCAACGCCATAGCGGGGTTTAATGGTTAAAATAGCTTTGTTACTGGTAGTACTCAAATTTGGCGTGCTGTTATTATTGTCATTATCATAGCTAACCGACACGATATTTGGTATTTGACCAGCATTGGCTTGATTAACCCTGATTTTAAACTGAATAAAGCCACTACTATTGGCAGGTACGCTGCTAATAACTGCATTAATAGTATTGCCACTGACACTATAGTCAATGCCTGCTGGATCATTGCTACCAGTGGCTGGGTTAACAATCTGACCATTCCAGTTTTCGGTATTATCATTGACATAGCTTAGTTGCGCAGGCAATAAAACATCGCTAATGCTGACTGTTCCACTGGCTGTTGCACCGCGGTTTTCATAGTCCAGCCGTACAGTCACAATATCGTTGAAACCCGCTTGTGTGACTGAAAATGCTTTACGCACCAAAATCACTGCCTGATTACTTACTATGCTACGGTCTGTATTTTGTAAGGCCTGCGCATTGGCCTGAGAGGTTGCTGTTAGACGCGCATCACCATTTAGCGCATTCGCGGTTCCTACTGGAACGGTAGCGCCTACAATTAACCCAACCGACTCACCTGCTGCCAGACTATAGCTGCTAATGGCATTGCCATCAGGCATGCCATCACGGTTTGCGTCGAGATACACCACAACATTGTCGTAGTCAAAGCCATCGCCACTCAGGTTGATCGCAAGCAAGTTGTAGCGATCGGTAATATTGCCCGTGTTGGTGAGCTCATGTGAAAAAAATACCCGCTGGCCAGCACTGCTTTGTACGTTACGGTTGGCAGTAAGGGTATGTGCATAGACAGGAATAATAGTGGTTTTTACCAGATTGGAACGGCTCACTTGTACCACGCTTGAGCCTTCTTCTTTATATTCACCAATAGCCATATTACTGATCACACTGCCTGCCAGTGGCGCAGCGTTGGCATAACATAAGCTGCTAATGCCAAGGAACAACAAGACCAGTTGCAGAGCCAAAAACCATTTTGATCCAAAAGTCGCCTGATTTTTATTCATCATTGTTATCTACCTGACTATCGCGCCTTAAGGATTGGAGTTCACTCGAATAGAAAAATACAAGGTGGCTTCCTGCTGCGGTTGCAACGTGCCCACATTGTTGGAAATCTGACCATTACTGGTGGACAAGGTGCCTTGGGTAATGCTGACGCCATTGGGACTTAATAAGGACGTATACGCAGGGACAACATCCTGAATTTTGACATCATCTATTTTAACAGCGCCGTCGTTGCGCACTTTCAAACGATACACCACGCACTGGTTGGGCTTGACATTGACTGCTGTTGTGGCAAAAGTCAGTTCATTAAATTTGCTGTTGTTATTGCAGGCAATATCTTTGGCCTGGGTTTTAATCAGGCGCAACTGGTTGGGGTTAACCGTGGTGGTATCTGTATTTTGTACACTGATGGCAGACAAGCCACTGACCTGACCCGTAGGACTAATCACCAGTTTTACCTGACTGGCCATTCCATCGGTTGCATTGCTTGGCGCCTGTACTTTAACCAGCAACTGCACGGTTTGATTAGGGCTTAAACCTGCACTGCCCACAATGCTATTTAGATCAGACACAATAAAATCAGTGCTGTCCAGACTGCCGTTGTTATTGCCATCGACATATAAAGTATAGCTAAAACCATCAGTAGCGCTGACTGGCTGTACACCCAGCAGTACCTCACCCTGATTGGCACCCTCAAGCACTGCCCCAATATTTTTTAGGCTATGCAAATAAACCGTGGTACCGCCTGCAGGAACTTGACCCTGCTGATCATTATTTAATTCAAATTGACGGGTTTGAGCCAAATTAACCTGGTTTTTGATCACATCACCCTGAGCATTGATGGGTGACAAAATGCCAAACCAGACTGGCACGCTGTTTTGGGTGGCACTGGCAGGCGCAGTCACTTGCGCACAATAGGTTTTGCTAGAACCTGCTGCAATATTGCCTGAGTTGGTGATTGGCTGACCCAAGGTAATACAACTAGCATCACCATCAAAAAAACTTAAGGTCCAGCCTGCGGGTAAGGCAGTAACAGTATTAAGGTTCATTAAATTAATGGCCGTGCCAGAGGCATACAAGGTGTAGTTATTATTGCTCGTGCCTGTATTTTGAATGACCAGTGGAAATACAGTACTTTGACCTGCCACAATCGGTTTGCTTAACAGCGCAGCGCCATTATTATCGACAACGCCAACGCCTGTACCACTACCATTACTGTTATACAAGTCAGTGGTTCCCTGACTGGCAAAGCCTTGAATACGATTGCGAATAGGGTCAGAGATATTGGTATTAGTAACTGAGCGTGCCAATACATCAATATCTATTGTGGCGCTGCTGCTACAGGCTGGGGTAGTCGATACAATCAGCTTGACCAGTTTTGCCTGACCTGCTGCCAATGTGCCAGTGTCTACCTTGCCATCACCATTGCTATCGGTGAGTGGTGTTTGACCATCCGCTGCCATAAATTGCACCTGCGCACAGGCAGGCAAATTGCTACTGCTATAGCTTAAATTATAGCTATCGCTGGTGTTGCCTGTGTTCCAGACGTAATTGTCAAAAACAACCCGCTGCCCTGCAATCACACCGCTTTTGCTGATTAAATTATCAGGTGCCGCATTGGGATTGCCATTGTTGGCACTAGATGATGCATTATTATTGAGGACGACTGCCAGTCGGTCTTGCAGGTTAAATACCACGCTGTTAGTCGTGGTGGTTTTAACCGCCACAGGGTCGGTGCCGTTATATTGCTGATACGCGCCAGTGTTGACAATTTTCTTATCTGAAGTCGGGGCTACCTGTACGCTAAAGCTCACCGAACCACTGCTCAGTGGCGCAATACTGGCAATGGCAAACTCTATCTGGTTGTTGCCTACTAATTGATAATTAATGCCTGTATTGGCAGGATTGACGGCTGCTTCATTATCCGCAGCATCGGTCAGGCTACCACCATTTGACCATTTGCCAGTACCTGCCTGATAGTTTAATGAACCAGCAAGCGTATCAGATACGGTTAAGCGACCTGCTGCAGTTCCTGTATTGGTATAGCTAAATGTATAGGTAATCAGCGTTCCATTGGTGCCCGTACTCACACTTTGAGCCTTGGTGACATTAATAACTGCCTGATCCACCACGGTGATGATATCGGTTACCTGCTGACTTAGCGCAGGGTTTTGCTGGCTGGTGGCAGTCAGGCCAATATTTGAGTTGCTGCCAAGCGTGATGGCCGCAGGAACGCTACCCACTACCACCAGTGCCAGTGATTCGCCTGCACCCAGACTAACTCTGGTATTGTTTAAATTAACATTATCATCTGCTACGCCGTCCTGATTACGGTCGGCATATACCGTCAAACCATTTAAATCAAAACTAGAGGGCAACTGGCTTAAATTAAGCAGATATTGATCAGGACTATTGCCTGTATTGGTTAGTAAATGGGGGAAAGTAACTGATGAGCCCAGTGTTGCGACCTGAGCCTGATTTTGTTGCAACGTGAGCGCATAGACTTTTTGGACGGTTAGCGCCACGGGATTAGAATTGATAATCTGAGTATTGCCCAGCGCATCAACATAATCTCCCGACGCAATATTGGTAATCTGACTGCCTGCAACCCACGCATGGGCAGCATTCATACCCACTGTGGTTAATCCAGCAAGGCTGATTGTTTTTATGATTATTAAAACTCGTGTACTTATACTTAGTTGCAAAGGCCTGCGCATGCCTTACCCCATATGAATGCTATAGACGTCACGTCTGACTTACGAAAGTGTGAACCAGTTAAACAAATAAACAACAATTGTGTCATTATAAACTTTATGTCATTTTTTGTACTTTAGCAATCGAGATACGCAAGTTTACGATAAAGTAACCAATATCTAGGATAGGTAACCTTAAGTCAACTTTTGTAACTTGGCAAAGTAAAAGCCATCACCGCCTCTTCTTTGCGGTAATAATTGCAGGCCAATCATTGCTTGCCCTTCCATTAAATTGGGCTGTAGTTCTAGCAAGTCAGGACTTTGCTGCAAGGCTTCTAACTCAAGCGGTATCAGGCAGGCGTTGACAGTACGTTTTAAAAAGGTGGCAATTTGCTGCTGATTTTCCTGCTTTAAAATAGAACAGGTCACATACAGCAAGGTGCCGCCAACTTTTAATTGTTGCCATAAGTGATCGAGCAGCTGGGCTTGTAGCTGCGCGGTTTGTTGCACGTCAGCAGGTTGGCGCAGTAAGCGGATATCAGGATGGCGGCGGATCACACCCGTGGCAGTACACGGTGCATCCAGTAAAATATGGTCAAATAATGCGTCTGCTTGCCACGTGGCTGCATCTGCCGTTACTACTTGTACTTGGGGGCTTGTCAGTTGCAAGCGATTTAAGTTTTCATGCACGCGGCTTAAGCGTTTTTCATCATGATCAATCGCCACAAGCAGCGCAGGACTATTTTTTTCTAATAAATGTGCAGTCTTACCCCCTGGCGCAGCACAGGCATCCAGCACGCGCTTGTTATTTAAGTCACCCAAAAACTGGGCACACAACTGCGCATGTTCATCCTGCACCGAAAACCAGCCTTGCTGGTATCCAGGTAACTCAACAATAGGCGCGGCTTGCTGCAACACAATTCCATCATCCGATAATTTACAGGCGGTGGCTTCAATATCCCACTGCTCTAATTCAGCCAGATAATCATCACGCGTGCCTTGACGGCTATTAATGCGTAGCGTTAGTGGTGCAACGTTACGCAAGTTTTGTGCAATGTGACCAGCCTGTTGTGGCCAGTCTTTTTTAAGTTGTTTATACAGCCACGCAGGCAAGGCATGATGCGCCACAAACTGGGCATCCATGCTTTCCATTTCACGGCTGGCACGGCGCAATAAGGCATTCACCAAGCCACTGGCTTTATCCAGTTTTAATTGTTTAATGGCTTCAACAGTTTCACTAATGGCTGCATGCGCAGGTATGCGGGTTTGCAGCAATTGGTATAAACCCAGCAACAAGGCAATATGCACACGGCTATCGACTAACGGTTTGGTCAGCATGGGTTTAATTTGCGCATCTAATGCAAACCAGTGCCGCAGCGTTCCCATGACCAGTTCATTGAGCAGGCCTTTATCTTTTGCTGGGGTATGCTCTATGGCAGCTGGCAATATTTGATTCAGTGATTGCCCATCATACACGTGTTGCAGCACATCAATGGCACGCGCACGCAGGTTTAAATGCGCGAAGTGTTTATTGTCTATTTTTCGGCGCGCATCCTGGCTTGATGATCTATGTTGAGTAGCTGATTTAGACTGGCGCGGCTGATGATTGTTATTGCGATTGTCGTTCATTGCAGTACCTGACCTGTGCTAATTTTTTGCGCCTGCAAGATTTGTACGCTATTGAGTGCTTTACCGCCTGGCCATTGTAGGCTCGTCAGTTGCAATACGGTATTGTCACCACACACTACTTGCACGCCATGTTTATCCATATGAAGCACTGTGCCTGCGGGCTGTGTGCTTTGCTGATCCATAACCTGGGCTGACCAAACCCGCAAGGTTTGCGCATTCCCATTGGCATCATAAAGCGTGCAAAACGACACTGGCCACGGTTGATATGCTCGAATCTGACGATCAAGTTCACCAGCCGACAAGTGCCAGTTAATTTTGGCTTCCGCCTTGACCAGTTTTTGTGCATAGCTGGCTTGGTCTTCATATTGTACTTGCTGATTGCGCTGGTAATCCTGCAAGGCCGCGACGCTATGTAACGCCTGAACAATTGCTTCACCGCCTTGCATTGCCAGTTTATCATGCAGGCTGCTGCTAGTGTCATGGGTTTCAATAGGGCAGTGGGTTTTAAGCAACATGGCACCTGTATCAAGCCCCACATCCATTTGCATAATGGTAATGCCTGTTTGTGCATCGCCTGCCAGTAGCGCACGCTGAATAGGTGCTGCGCCACGCCATTTGGGCAATAACGAGGCATGGATATTCAAGCAGCCAAAACGCGGTATTTTCAAAACCACTTGGGGCAAAATAAGGCCATAGGCTGCTACTACCATCACATCCGCCGCATAATCCCTTAATTGCTGCTGTGCCGCCAGGCCTTCTTCACTGCTACTTTTGAGGCTCAACGGCTGATGAACAGGGAGATGATATTGTAATGCCAATGCTTTGACTGCCGATGGATTTAGCTTTTGACCACGCCCTGCTGGCCGATCAGGCTGTGTGTAAACAGCAACAATATCGTGGCCTGCATCAAGCAGTGCCTGTAAAGCAGTAGCAGCAAATTCGGGCGTTCCAGCAAAAATAATCTTCACGGCAGGCAATGGTCTTTTAATCAATCAGAAATTGCATTATACGCATGCTGGCCTTGTTGTGCTGCAATTGATTTGAACAGCCACATTGAAACAGGCGTGTCTGCCCAAGCTGCTTTAAACCGTGAGCTTAGTTTTGTTTCTCATCAGGATGGCGCGCCAAATGCACGATGGCCGCCAGCAAGCCACCCCAGAGTAAAATCATGGACAACACCATCATCACCATAGCCGTGTTATTCATGATTATTCTCCTTGTGGGTGGTATTTATCGCATCTGCTGTCAACGGATTTTTTCGATGCGGCAAATAATTTAGCAACACGGCACCCAGCAAACAACACAAAATACTGCCCCAGCCAAATGTCAAAATCATGCCACGGGAATAATTGCCATAACCCTCACTAAACAGCTCGGACATGGTAAAGCCCAAAGCAATAATCAGGCTAAGTGGGGTGACCACCATTAGCAGGATTTGCCATACTTTGCCCAGTTTAATGCTTGATACCTGATTCACATGCTGGGTAAATTCAGCCAGCTTGTTTTTAATCACCCAGCTTACCAACACAATGGACAACAGCGCACCAACCACCACGCCAATATTATTAACAAAGTGATCCATAATATCCACCAGCGTCATGGCACTGGCGGTTGAAAACAAAGCAGTAGACACCACTGCCGTACCACCACCCACACTCAACACTGCCGTTTTGCGCTTACAGCCTGTTTTATCCACAATGGCACTAATCGGTACTTCCATCACGCTCACCAAAGAGGTAATACCAGCAAACACCAAACAACTAAAAAACAAAAAGCCAAACCAGTCACCGCCAGCACCTAAGCTACTAATAAGCTTGGGAAACACAATAAACGCCAGTCCAATACCGCCTTTCACTACCTCGGCAACGGGAACGCCCTGCACTTGCGCCATAAATCCTAATGCCGCAAATACCCCAATACCTGCCAGCAACTCAAATGAAGAATTGGCCAATCCCACCACCAGGCCAGACGCGGTTAAATTGGCTTTTTTACCCAAGTAAGATGCATAGGTCACCATAATGCCAAAGCCAACCGACAAGGAAAAAAAGATATGTCCATACGCTGCAAGCCATACTTTATAGTCAGTCATGGCGTGCCAGTTGGGTGTAAAAAATGCATCCAAGCCAGTCATGGCACCAGGTAAGCGTATGGCCTGAACCACTAAAATTAAAAATAAAATAATTAATAGAGGAATAAAAATCTTGTTCGACCATTCTATCCCACGCTTAATCCCCAGCAATAAAATGGTTAATACAATCAGCCACATGGCTGCAATAGGAAAAAATAAATGTGGAATAATATCAAAGCTTAAACCAGCGCCACTGCTCCCTTGTAAAGAACTACTCTGTAGATACTGCTGCATAAAAAATTGTTCAGGGTCAGCTTGCCATTTTTGCCCAAAGGAAAAATACACATAGCTGGCTGCCCATGCCAATACACTGGCGTAATAGGCACCAATAAACAGGCATACCATGACCTGCCACCAGCCCAGGCTTTCTGCTTTTGGGGTAATTTGCTTGTACGATAAAGGCGCAGAACGACGGTACTTATGCCCCACAATATAATCTAAAAATAATAGCGGCAAACCCGCAGTCACCAAGGCAATCAGATAGGGCAGCAAAAAGGCACCACCACCGTTTTCATAAGCCACATACGGAAAACGCCAAATATTGCCCAATCCAACGGCCGATCCAACCGCTGCAAAAATAAAACCAGATCGGGCTGACCAGTTTTCACGTATATTTGACTCAGGTGCTGACATCGCTATTGTCCTTATCCAATCTAATTATTATACATAAAACTGCACTGACTCCTTGTGCAGCCTGACTAAAAACACCGTTTATGTAGCACCTCATTTATTGATGCTTGTGCCTTTAAAGTCGTTCGTAATTATTCGAGACAGGGCTACATTTAAACTATACATGCATGTCAAGAATACGAGTAAAAACTATCGCGCTCATATTAACCGAGGTTTACGATGAGAAGTCCTACTTCGCAAGATGGTTTTGCTTAATTTGTCGAATGAGCAGCACTGCTGCGCAAGGTAAGACCAGCCGCAGGCAAATCCTCTCATCATACCTAAAACGATAAGACTCCGACGTGCTAAAATTTTCTAATTAAATTAGACAAAACTACTGCTTAATCACTAATACACGCTCTTCCGTCATATCAAGCACCGCAGCCTTAATTCCTTCACGGCCAAGACCACTGTCTTTCACACCACCATAGGGCATGTTATCCACGCGGAAAGTCGGCACATCGTTAATAATCACGCCGCCCACATGCAAGGTATCCCACGCTTTAAACATTTTATTTAAATCATTGGTATACACACCTGCCTGCAAACCAAAGCGACTGTGATTAATCAGTTGCATGCCTTCTTCAAAGTTGCTGTATTTTTCCAAAATCACCACAGGACCAAAGGCTTCGTTTTTATAAACGTCGGCATCTAGGCCAACATTTTCCAGCACGGTCGCCTCCAGCATCACGCCATTGAGATCACCGCCTGCCAGCAAACTGGCACCTTGCGCCACGGCATCATCAATCCAGCCTTTAAGTCGCACCGCTTCTTTTTCTTTAATCATCGGGCCTACGATCGTGTCAGCCAAGGCAGGATCAGCAGCTTTTAATTGTTTCACCCGTGCCACGAACTTGTCTTTGAGTTCATCATATATTTTTTCATGCGCCAAAATACGCTGCACACTGATACACACCTGCCCTGCTTGCGAGTAACCTCCTGCGACCAAGCGATCCAGTGCGGCATCCACATTGGCATCATCTTCTAACATCACGGCGGCATTACCACCTAGCTCGAGCACTACTTTTTTGCGCCCACAGCGTGCTTTCATGTCCCAGCCCACCTGGTCAGAACCCGTAAAGCTAAGCAGTTTAAAACGGTCGTCAGTTACCATAATATCTGCTGCATCACGGTGACACGGCACAATGGAAAATGCACCTTTAGGCAAGTTTGTTTCGGCCAGCACTTCAGCAATAATAATGGCACTAATCGGCGTTAAGCTGGCTGGTTTTAAAACAAACGGACAGCCTGCCACAATGGCTGGTGCGATTTTATGTGCGGTTAAATTTAAGGGAAAATTAAACGGGCTAATAAGTGATACCGCACCCACAGGCACACGCTGGGTCATACCGCGATAACTCGCAGCCGTCTCAGTCACGGCTAACGGCATCACCACGCCTTGATCCAATTGCGTGACCGCATCGGCAGCCAATTGAAAGGTACTGATTAAGCGCAAGACTTCCGCTTTGGCAGAACCCAGCGGCTTACCGCCTTCAATCACCAAAATTTGCGTTAACTCATCGCTTCGCTCTTTAAAACGGTTCACACAATGCAGCAGGATTTTTTGTTTTTCAAATGGCTTTAGTGCAGCCATGGCTTTTTCAGCCTGAACAGCAGCAGCAATGGCTTGATCTAATATATTGGCATCGGCTTGTGCCACCCGACTGACGACTTTATTGCTATATTTATCGGTGACCTCAAGCCAGCTACCTGTTTCAATCGGCTGGTTGGCCACATATAAGGGATACTGTGCTTTTAGTTGAAATGGCTGGCTCATGGGCTGTCCTTAACGATAAAAATGCTGGAGTGAATAATGGAATTAATAATAAAAGCATAATACTTTTTTGCAATGCTACAACCCATTGGCTGTGCAGAGATTGTAGTCGGATTTAAACCAAAGTCTTGTATTTTGACAATCTTTGTTGTCAAATGCGCAGAAAAATGACCTCTTCACTGTCATTTTTGACGGCAAGACTCAACCCAAAACGATAATAGGAAATCATCATGAATAGTAAAAACACCAATCACAGCGTCATGAATAAAAAAACCGTATTCATTACGGGCGCAGGCGCAGGCATTGGCCGCGCGACCGCACAATGTTTTGCTGCAGCAGGCTGGTTTGTCGGCGCTTATGACCGTGATCATGCGGCTGTACAAGCACTCGCAGAAGAATTAAATGCACAGTCGGGTGGTCAACATGCACTGGCAGGCCAGCTTGATGTCACCAATGCCGAACAATGGCAACAGGCGCTTGACGCCTTTTTTAAGCACACGGGTCGCTTGGATGTATTGGTGAATAATGCGGGTATTTTATATTCTGGTTGCTTTGAAGACATTGGCTTACAGCAGCATTTAAACCTGATCAATATTAATTTAAATGGCGTGGTCAATGGCTGCTATAGCGCGCTGCCGTACCTTAAGCAAACTGCGCAATCAAGGGTGATTAACCTGTCGTCTGCATCTGCTATTTATGGCCAGCCCAATTTATCCAGCTATTCGGCCAGCAAGTGTGCGGTGCGTGGCTTAACCGAAGCCTTGGACAATGAGTGGCGCAAGTTTGGCATTCGCGTGGTGGATGTGATGCCGTTATTTGTACAAACTGCCATGGTCAAGGATATGCAAAGTGGTGCCATTGATAAATTGGGCGTGCATTTAAGTGCAGACGATGTTGCACAAGCCATTGTAAAACTATCTAATCGTCGCGCTAGATTTATGCCCGTTCACACGCCGATTGGTTTGCCCTCTCAAGTATTGTATTCACTATCCAGCCTAACGCCAGATCGAATTAATCATTGGATTAACGGCAGATTAGCCAAATAAATCTGCAATGATTCAACCATGATTACACAAGTAATCATCCAGCAAGCAACGCCCGATATTCACTGGGCGTTTTGCCTGTCCATGTTTTAAATACTCGCGAAAAATTAGCTGGGTTGCTATAACCTAATAGGCTTGAAATGTGTTGAATCGCTAAACGATTATCTTCTAATAATTGCAGTGCATCTCGTTTTTTAATACCTTCCAATAACATTTGATAGCTGCTGTTTTCTTGCTGCAAACGTCGTCTAAACGTTCGCAATGATAAGTGCAAATCATTGGCAATTTGTTCAGGGCTAGCATAACCATTTTCTTGTCGTTGCAAGCGCGCCATTACACTTTTTAAAAATTGACCCTGTTGTTGCAAGCTTTGTTCACGCTCACAGTGCGCTATCGCATGCTTAAGGGCTTGGGGGTTTGCCATGACTAAGGGTAAATTCATCACCTCCAAAGGCACACGATACTGGCAACTGGGCATATTGTAACGCAGCACAGGTAACTGCTGCGCACTGCTCGATTCAACATAATCAGGATCAGGGTAATCTAACCAAATCTCACCAATGGGTGTCAGACTACAGGTCAAGATTTGTGTCATACGATAAAACATGGCCAGCATACAATCAAAGTGCAATTGACGTAGCGGCTCAGGATAAACAAGCTCGGTGTGTAAATGTACCACCCCAATATCACCATGCTGAGTAAAGTGAAATTGAATTAAGCGCTCACGCAAATGCCAAAATTGACTGGCAATATCAAGTGCATCGTTCAACGTGGCGCAGCACAATATCGCCTGCCCCAATTGTCCATGCACCGTCGGACTCAAGCGCAAGCCAATTTCAAAGCCTAATCCATGATTGCCCGATTGCTCAATAATTAAAGTCAATAGCCACGCATGCACAAAAGGTGTGACCAAGGTTTGCACATCATTTAATTGACATTCACTTAAGCCAATCGTCTGAATCAGCTGCTGAGCATTTAAACCGCGCTCTTGCGCAATGTGTAAGGCCACTTGCACATAAATAATAGGAATTAGCGGCTGATAAAGTTTTTCAAACTGGGAATTGTGCTCAAGCTTCATACAATTTGGCCACGAATGATTGTTAAATTGGCCAGTCAGCATCTCACTGTTGTTGTGCTTTTGGCAAATACTAGTTTTACCATAATTTTAATAGACGTGAGTGAAAGGATCATCATGAACAAGACACGTACAGCCAACAACAATATGGAAGTCCCATTAGCCAAAAACCGCCTAGCAGATGCTTGCTGTAATCCAAACAGAGTCCTCCAAGCGCTCATATTAGGCGGAATGTTTTGTATTTCAGGCGTGAGCTCGGCGGCCATGAATAGCTATCAGTATTGCAGTACCGATGGTTGCCGCGAAGGTGGTAAGCAGCTACAGCTATCAACCTACGCCAAAACCAAATACCCTATCGTTCTTGCCCACGGCGCCAGTGGTTTCTCTGCCATAGGCGGAATTTATGATTACTTCTACGGTATTCCACAAGATTTAAGCCGTGCAGGTGCCAATGTCTATGTGGCTCAAATGGCGGCATTGAATAATTCAGATATTCGTGGTGAGCAATTGCTACAACAAGTAGAAGATATTGTTGCCATTACAGGTGCACAAAAAGTTAATTTAATTGGCCATAGTCATGGTAGTCAGGCTATTCGTTATGTCGCTGGTTTAGTGCCACAACATGTGGCATCTGTTACCAGCGTCGGTGGACCAAATATGGGTTCGCCAGTGGCTGATCAATTACTACCAGTATTAGAGAAAAATAGTACTATTTCCTCACTACTGGTCGCACCATTGAATGCATTTTTAAATCTGGTGGGCATTTCATCCGGCAAAGGTTATGAGCAGGACGCGATGGGTAGCCTAAATTCACTCACTCGCGCCAGTGCGCTTGAATTTAATGCACGTTTTCCACAAGGTATCCCCGCTCAGTATTGTGGTCAGGGAGCCAGTGAGGTCAATGGCGTGCGTTATTATTCATGGAGCGGTGCTGGCAAGCTGACCAATCCGTTTAACCCTGCATCACCCCTATTGGCAGCAACTGGCTTACTAATCAAAGAGCCGAGTGATGGCTTAGTACCCAGTTGTTCTAGTCACTTGGGTCAAGTGATCCGTGATGACTATTACCAAAATCATTTGGATGAAGTAAATCAAGTTATGGGACTGGTAAGCGTTTTTACACCAGATCCAGTGCAACTGTATCGCCAACAAGCCAACCGACTCAAAGGGGTTGGTCTATAGTTTTTACATGGCTTTTATTTATCACGCTTTTTATCATCAACTAAGACATTGTTTATCAGTGTCTTATTTTTTAAATTTTAAACCATATTTAAACTAACGCTGCGTTTAATTTTTAAATTACTTCTATCTCTTACTACTTTTGAGTCACAGCGCCATTTATGAAATACTTTTCACTCAATACTATTAAAACGCCGCGTTCCATTGAACAAGTAATCCGAATTGCCAACAATGAATTACCCGCAGAGCAAGCGGGCATGATCCAAACCCAAGTTGAGCAGATTTGGCAAGCAGCTCAGCGCCTATATCAAAATGGCAATCATCCGATGCTGTCAATATGCATCAGGCGGCAGGGCCAGATTGTGCTTAACCGCAGTATTGGTCATGCACAAGGCAATGGTTTACATGATGCATTGGACAACGCCAAAGTCATTGCAACACCAGACACACCCGTATGTTTATTTTCTGCCTCAAAAGTCGTGACGGCTGTATTAATACATTTGCTACATGAACGCGGCTTAATTCACCTCAATGATGCAGTGAGCAAATACATTCCTGAGTACGCCGCAGAAGGAAAACAAGGCACCACTATTTTGCACCTGCTTACCCATCGTGGCGGGATTCCACGCTTAAATGGCAACATCTCGCCTGAGTTGATGTTTGACACCAAAGCCATTATTCAACTGTTATGTGCTGCCAAACCGATTTATCCCACAGGCACGCGTCAAGCCTATCATGCGGTATCGGCAGGTTATATTTTGGGTGAGATCATTGAGCGGGTAACTGGCCAAACCGCCAGTGAGTTTTTACAAGAAAATATCGCCAAACCCATGGATATGCCCTATTTCGATTATGGCCTTGCACCGCAATATCATCATTTAGTGGCCAGCAATAGCGCTACGGGCATACATGCACATTTGGGTACCAATCAGTTTTTTAGCAGAGCATTAGGCGGCAGCTTGGATCAAATTATTGAGATAACTAATCATGCCAATTTTATGCAGGTCATTTGCCCTGCAGCCAATATGTTTACCAGTGCTGAGCAAATTAATCGCTTTTTTGACATGCTGCTGCATCAGGGTATGTACCAAGGTAAACAAATTATTAAAGCAGAAACCATTCGTCATGCGATCTTGCCGCAAACAGGCATGTCCTTTGACCACACGCTTTGGGCACCCATGCGTTATAGCAGTGGATTTATGTTAGGGGCTAATCCGATTGGCATGTATGGCCCACAAACAGGTCAAGCATTTGGCCACTTAGGCTTATCCAATATTTTTTGCTGGGCAGACCCCCAACGCGATATCAGCGTGTCTATTTTAAATACAGGTAAGTCTATTGTAGGTACACACTTACCTGCATTGATTCGGCTACTTTTCAGCATTTCACGCGCTTGTCCATCTGTTGACTAGTAGCTGCTTATTGATTGTCGAATAAACTGCTTTACTAAATGACTTTGCTAAATAACTTGGCTAAATTTATTTACCTCATTGAGTTAAATAACAAGGTATGGTGAGTGATTGTAATTTTAACTACAGCACCACCATGCATTAGGAATGCCTTATCCATGAGTCAGACTGACCTGAACAGCAATAGCACGAACGACAGCCAATCAACCACTAAAACCCAATCAATCGACAGCCACCAACACAACTATGACGTGGTTATTTTGGGTGCAGGCTCGGCAGGACAATCTGCTTATAGTCAGGTGATTAAAAACACCAGTAACGTGCTGGTGATTAATCTAGGGGCTTGGGATACGACCTGTGCCCGTGTGGGTTGTATGCCAAGCAAACTACTGATTGAAGCCAGCAAATATGCTGAGGCTAGCCAACATGCGGCTGAATTTGGTATTCATAATCAAACCCAGATTGATTCTAAAGCAGTGATGCAACGTGTGCAGCGCTTACGTGAGCATTTTACGAGTCATGTGCAAGGTGAGATTGATGCATGGCCTGCTGAACACAAAAAACAAGGTAAAGCCCAGTTTATTGATGCCACTACCCTGCAAGTAGGTGACGATATTATTCGCACCAAAACCACCATTATTGCCACTGGCTCTACCCCACGCATTGCGGATGGATGGCAAGAAAAATTAAAAGATAAGCTGCTGACTAGCGATACCATTTTCAACCTTGAACAGTTACCCAAGAGTATGATTGTGGTGGGTGCAGGCGCAATTGGTATTGAACTCGCGCAAGCTTTGGCAAGGCTTGGCGTTGAAATTACCTTAATTAATCAGGGTAATGTGGTGGGTGGTCTGACGCATCCTGAATTACGCCAACTGGCCACTTCCCTTATCTGCAGTAAGCTGACTCAGCTTGATCACAGCAGCGTAGAACAGGTTTATTTAGAAGATAATCAAGTGGTAGTGCATTATCACAGTGCGTCTGATCACAACATGCCTGATCACACTACTTCCTCAACTAGCGCCCATCAGCACAGCGGACACATAAAAGCCGATTATTTGCTGGTCGCCATTGGCCGTAACAGTAGTATTAACGATTTAGGTTTAGAAAACATTGATCCTCAGTATCAGGACATTAAAAAGCCAATTCATAACCTAACTACCATGCAACTTGATGAGCTACCTATTTTTATTGCAGGTGATGTCCTCACTCCGCATGCCCTGCAACATGAAGCCACTAACGATGGCCGTATTGCTGGTAAAAATGCTGCACGCTACCCAGACATTAAATCATTTAAACGATATGCAGGCTTGAGTATTGTATTTAGCGCCCCGCAAATGGCCATGGCGGGGCAGTCTCATCGGCAGTTAACGTCATCCAATACCGCGTTTGTAATGGCCGACGTGTCTTATAACAATCAAGGCCGTGCTACCGTTTTAGATAAAAATCACGGTGCCATTCAACTGTATGCCTGCCCTGAGAGTAAACAACTATTGGGTGCAGAGTTGCTGGTGACAGAAGCAGAACATCTAGCACATTTGTTGGCATGGGCAATTCAGCAACAACTCACGGTGCCGCAATTATTGGCAATGCCGTTTTATCATCCCGTGCTGGAAGAAGGCTTACGCACTGCACTGGTTCGGCTTAATGCCCAGTTATAGCAAATCTCCTGATATTTTACTGCTGTGACGCGCCTGCTGATCACTGACTGCTTGATACGGGTTCTATATTCTTCTTTACACAAACCTTGCAGAAAATTTAACCACGATCACGCATGGTAAGTAAGCCAGCGTGCCAAAGCGTCAAGTGGTGCATCAATAATATGGGTTTGCAGAGGTGAG
The DNA here is from genome assembly GCA_023393635.1 of Pseudomonadota bacterium. GTDB lineage: Bacteria > Pseudomonadota > Gammaproteobacteria > Pseudomonadales > Moraxellaceae > Alkanindiges. The sequence goes on along the minus strand of JAEWKT010000042.1, from coordinate 22,964 downwards.
TAATGAGTAAAAAAGCATCCGATGTGATGGTGGAAATACTGGAAAAAGCAGGTGCCAAACACTGCTATGGCATTGTGGGCGATACCTTAAATCATTTTACCGACTCCATTGCCAACAGCAGCATTGAATGGGTGCATGTACGGCATGAAGAAGCAGGTGCTTTTGCCGCAGGTGCTGAAGCCTTGATGAGTGGCCATTTAACCGTATGTGCAGGCTCTTGCGGCCCAGGCAGTTTGCATTTTATTAATGGCTTATTTGAAGCACACCGCAATGGCGCGCCCGTAGTACTGATTGCCAGCCAGCTAGAAAACAGTCAGCCCCATGTGGTTAATTTACCGCAATATGTGGACTTTAAAAAAATTTATCAGGATTGCTCAGTATTTTGTGAAGAAGTGCATAATGCCAGTCAGGTTCGGTTGGTCATGACCCTGGCGTGTCAGGCAGCTATTAACCAGCGCGGGGTTGCCGTGGTGATTATGCCTGCTAATATTAGTGAAATGCAGCTGGATGACGAGCTCATGTTCCGCCCGCATTTTTCCAAACCATTATTGATGGCAAATCCGCAAGAACTGGAGCAAGCACGCGACTTACTGGCCGAACAGCGTAAAATTACTATTTTTGCTGGCATTGGCTGTCAGCAGGCACGTGAGCAGATGCTGGCACTGGCAGAAAAACTTCAGGCACCCATTGTGTTTACATCACGTGCCAAAGATTTTATCGATTACGACAATCCTTATGCTATGGGCATGAATGGCTTGTTTGGCCACAAGTCAGCCCGATATGCTATTGAAAACTGTGACTTACTGTTATTGCTGGGTGTGGACTTTGCTTGGGCGCAGTACTATCCCGACACAGCAAAAAAAATCCAGATTGATGCAAAGGTCATGCACTTAGGCCGTCGCTATCCAATTGATTTGGGCATTGTTGGCCATATGTTGCCCACCCTGCAAGCCTTGCTGCCCTTAGTCAGCAACAACCCCGACCAGATGTTTTTGCAGGACTGTTTAAAGCAGCGTGATCAAACCCTGCAAGACCGTGCTCAGGAAGAACGAATTGGTAAAGATGGCGTGATTCATCCGCAGTATTTAATGGCTTTAATGAGCCAGTACGCTGATGATGATGCCTTTTTTACTGCTGATACGGGCTCACCCATGGTTTGGGTATTACGCCATATTGATGTGAACGGCAAACGTCGTACACTGCCCAGCTTGCTGCATGCCAGTATGGCCAATGCCATGCCACAGGCCTTGGGCATTAAAAAAGCTTATCCTGAGCGTCAGGTGATCGCTATTTGCGGTGATGGCGGTCTTGCCATGCTCATGGGAGATTTACTCACCATTGTGCAGGAAAACATTACCATTAAGATTGTGGTAATTAACAACCGCTCTTTAAACTATGTAGAAATTGAACAAGAAGCGGAAGGCCTACTGGATCATTACACCGAACTTAAAAATCCAGACTTTGGCAAGTTGGCTGAAGTCATTGGCTTTAAAGGATTTACCCAAAAAACTGGCGATGGCCTGGAACAAACCGTGCAAGAGTTTTTGCAGCATGATGGCCCTGCACTCCTTGATGTGCATACCTCGATGGAACTGGTCATGCCGCCAGAAGCGGAAGCCGAGCAGGTCAAAGGCTTTTCCATGTATGCGGCCAAAGCCCTGCTGAGCGGCCGTTTTGATGAAGTGACCAAGAAACTAAAAGATACCTACATCAATTAAAGGCTTAGTTTCTACTGTTTACTTAAAACACAAACAAACCATAGCAGCCAGTAGGTGATTGGCTGCTTGCTTTGCCGCCCTAAGCTGGCTTTAGGGCTAAAACTATCGAGATCCTTGTTACTATTAAAGGTTGCTACTAAAGGATTGAATAAACACAGAAGTTACCTATCTTACTAAAACTGCACCTAGCCTTTAATGACTGCAACATCCACCACTGCTAAGGTGGCAATTTAGCCTTAAACTGTGGAGTTCAAACATGAGCAATAATGTTGATCATTATCCCGAAGGTGCGCCCGCACAGGAACAATCACATCAACCTGGTGATCAGGATGCCATGTATCCTACGCCAGAAATTATCAAAAATACCCATCAAGGCAGTGGCAAATTACAAGACAAAGTAGCACTCATTAGTGGTGGTGATAGCGGTATTGGTCGCTCGGTGGCAGTATTATTTGCCCGTGAAGGGGCTGATGTTGCCATTATTTATTTAGAAGAAAATGAAGATGCCGCCTTAACTAAAAAACTGGTTGAAGACGAAGGACGTCGTTGTCTGAACATTCAGCAAAATATTTGCAATACCGAAGGCATTCAGCAAGCAGTAGAACAAGTCATTCAGCAATATGGCAAAATTAATATTCTGATCAATAATGCTGGGGTGCAATACCCACAAGAAGATTTAACCGATATTAGTGACGACCAACTAGAAAAAACCTTTCAAACCAATATTTTTGGCATATTTCGGCTGACCCGTGCTGTATTACCACACCTGCAAGCAGGCGACAGTATTATCAACACCACCAGTATTACCAGTTATCAGGGCAGCGAACAACTGATTGATTACTCTGCCACCAAAGGGGCTATTACCACTTTTACCCGCAGTTTGTCGCAAAATCTAATGAAGCAAAAACGCGGCATTCGGGTGAATGGCGTCGCACCTGGCCCTATCTGGACTCCGCTGATTCCCAGTAGCTTTGACGCCGATCAGGTAGCCAAGTTTGGTCAAGACACCCCAATGGGACGCATGGGTCAACCCAGTGAAGTTGCTCCTGCATACCTGTTTTTGGCCTCAGATGATGCCAGTTACATTACGGGTCAGGTGATTCACGTCAATGGTGGTGAGATGGTTAACGGTTAACTTTAGGCTTAATCCAGTAGCAACGATGATAACGCTTAGCCTGTAGGAAAAAGACAAAAAAGCTGAATCTGGGATTGGCCATATTCAGCTTTTTGTTACTTATCCATCAACACATATTGGTATGATAAGATTTGTTATTTTTCAATTTTTAATAATTCAACATCAAAAATTAGCGTGCTATTAGGGCCAATATTCTCACCCGCGCCCGTCTCCCCGTAGCCCAAGTTTGCTGGAATTGCAAAGCGATATTTTGCCCCTTCCTCCATCAACTGAACGCCTTCAGTCCACCCTGCAATCACCTGATTTAAACCAAAGGTAATTGGCTCACCGCGATCAATCGAACTATCAAACACGGTGCCATCAATGAGGCGACCTTCATAATGTACCGTTACTTTAGAAGTAGCACTGGGGTGCTTGCCTGTGCCCTGCTTGATCACTTCATATTGTAAACCACTGGCCGTGGTTTTAACGCCTGCCTTTTTGGCATTTTCTGCCAGGAATTTCTCGCCTGCTGCGGTATTTTCCCTAGCTTGCTGCTCAAAGGCTTTCATTTCTGCGGCATCCTGCCCTTGTTTATACTGCAACAAGGTGGTTTTCATTTGTTCTTCGGTTAGTGCTGCATCTTTACCATCGTAGCCATCTTTAAAACCTTGCAAAAAGGTATTTACATCAAGGTCTTTCACCGCTTCGGTATTACTTTTGCCCATTAAATAACCAAAGCTATAGCCTACTTTTTGTAGCGTACTACTATCTTCATTAACGCTCACACTCACATTGCTACTACTGTTAGGTGTTGTAGCGGCAACAGTCGGCTTAACAGCAGTATTTGCACAGCCAACGCTTAATGCACCCAATACACCACAACTGATCAATACAACGGTTTTTTTCATCATTAACGTCCAAATATTATTGCTAATCTGTCTAGATTAAAAATGATCAGATTAGTGCACTGAGTTCATGTTCAGTGTTTAGCCAATTATAGAATAAAAAAGGCAGCTCAATGCGTGCTGCCTTTTTAAACATGTTAAGGATTGACCTTAATTAAAGTCACATCAAAAATTAAGGTACTGTTTGGTGGGATAGTGCCCATGTCCTGACTGCCATAACCCAGTTTTGCAGGAATAAACAAACGATATTTTGCGCCTTCCTGCATTAACTGGAGGCCTTCGGTCCAACCAGGTATGACCTGATTCAAGGCAAATGCCAACGGTTCACCACGCTCAACAGAGCTGTCAAACACGGTACCATCAATCAACTTGCCTTCATAGTGCACTTTTACTTCAGAAGATGCTTTTGGCTTAACACCGCTACCTTCTTGTAGCACCTGATATTGCAAGCCACTGGCGGTTGTCACTACCCCTGGTTTTTTCGCATTGTCTACCAAAAACTGCTGATTGGCGTTACTGGTAGAATCTTGCTTGGCATTATTTTTTTGTTGCGCTTGCTGTGCTTCGGCTTGTTGCTCTTGCTGAAATGCCATAAATGCCTGGCTGATTTGCTCTTCGCTCACCCGTGGCTCTTTTTTAGCTTTGCCATCACGCACGCCTTCAGAGAAGGTATTGACATCCACTTCTGGTGGCATTTGGCTGCTTAGCTGATAGCCCATGGCATAGCTGATTTTTTGTACATTACTCATCTTGTCAGCAGCAGTTTGACCATTGGCCGCACGATCTGCAGGGTTAGCCTGTTTTGCCATGATCACTGGTGTCAATGCACCACCAGCAACAATAACGGCAATAATATAGGGAAGCGCTTTATTCATAAAAATTCCATACCCAAAAACGCGCTATTAGAGCTTGCATAGCGCGGTAGTTCAATACATGGCCTAACGCGGGTCATTGCCTACGATGACGTGCCCATAGATTAGCGGTTTTACAGTGTTTGCCAAGCTTTTGCCGCAGTTTTGGGCAATTTTTTTGTTAACTAGGCAATTTTTGCCGCCTCATCACGCAATACAGCAAATGCCGCCAGCGCCCGTGTACGGCTGCTTGCCAAATCCACCATTGGCGCAGGATAATTTAACGGCCTGGCTTGCGCTTTAGAAAATAAATGTGGGGCGTGAATGGATTTATTGTCCAAATGCGCCAGCTCTGGCAACCATTGGCGAATAAACTCACCATCTGGATCAATTTTTTGTGACTGGCTGATCGGGTTAAAAATACGAAAATATGGCACGCTGTCAGTGCCTGTTGATGCGCTCCATTGCCAGCCACCATTATTGGCTGCCAGTTCACCATCAATTAAATGCTGCATAAACCACTGTTCACCCAGCCGCCAGTCAATCAAAAGATTTTTGCTTAAAAACATGGCCACAATCATGCGCAGGCGGTTATGCATCCAGCCTGTGTGTTTTAACTGACGCATGGCGGCATCAATAATTGGAAAACCTGTTTGCCCCTGTTGCCAGCGTGCCAGCTCATCTGGGGCATGTCGCCACGTTAGTTTATTGGTTTGCGGCTTAAATGGCTGGTGCTGGCTTACTTGTGGAAAGCCCACCAGAATATGCTGATAAAACTCACGCCACAATAACTGGGTAATCCAGGTATTTATGCCGTTATTGCTCCCAAACAACTCACCATTGGCCGCATTTAGTGCCGCATGCAAACATTGCCGAATCGATAAAATCCCTGCATTAATATAGGGTGATAGCTGGCTCACGCCTGCATACGCTGGTAAATCACGCTGCTGGTCATAATCTAAAATAGCATCAGCACAAAAATCCGTCAGGCGTTGTATAGCATGGGTTTCCCCCGCTGGCCACTGCGCAGCAATAGCATCAATATTTGACTGATCCACAGCATCATCACTGGTTTTAAGCTGCATAAAATCAGCCAGATTTGCGGCAATGTCATCTGAGCAAATCGATAATTTGGCTTGTGAGTTTGGTGCAGGCAATACTTCTGGTAACTGTTCATACAAACGTTGCTGGCAAACTTTTTTAAACTGGCCAAACACCTTAAAATAACCATCACTTTTGGTACGGATACTGCCAGGCTTAAACAGCAACTGATCCAAATAACAAGTAAATCCAATATGTTTTTGCTGGAGTAAATCACCTGTGGCAGCATCACGCTGGCGTTCATTAAAGCCATATTCGGCATTGCAATGGACGTGTTCGAGGTTGTATTGCTGGCAAATTTTTAATAACTGGTTGGGCACATCCTGCCAAGTATCACAACGACGAATCAACAGCGGAATATTTAAGTGACTCAAATCGGTAGCCAGTTCAATCAACTGCCGTCGCCAAAAATCTATTTTGCAGGCAGCATCATCGTGCTGTTGCCATTGCTGAGGTGTGAGCAAATACACGGCAATCACCGCACCCTGACTAGCAGCAGCATGTAAGGCGGTGTTGTCATGAATACGTAAATCGCTGCGAAACCAGTGTAACTGCATCAGTTAATCCCTAAAAACAAGGCTTAAAGAAAGTATGACATTCATTTTCATAGTGCAAATTGAATTGCACTGTCCCGAGATTATCGGAGAGTAATTGTCTTTGAAGAATATGCCGATACTGAAATCAAAATAGACCCCGCAATCTTCATGAATTGGGCAGAATTTACCAACATGAATTTTTCTCACGTAATTATCAAAAAAGATCATTTTTATTCATGTTGAGGTTCGGGTATAACTGAGCTTATAGAAATCAGGGTATCAGATCATCATGAATCAAGAATTTATATTTGCCATTAAGCGCATTCGTTTCGATGAAAACTACCGTCCCTCAGACAATACGCGCATCACCACCAACTTTGCCAATTTGGCCCGAGGTGAAAGTCGCGAGGACAACCTGCGCAATACCTTAAAGATGATGAACAATCGTTTCAATGCCTTGGCACACTGGGATAACCCCAAGGCAGATCGTTATTCTGTTGAACTTGACATCATTTCTGTAGATATTGATGTTAAAGGCAATGGTGAGACCTTCCCTACCATTGAAATATTGCAAACCCATATTGTTGATCACCAAACCAATCAGCGCATTGAAGGCATTGTCGGCAATAATTTTTCCTCGTATGTGCGCGATTATGATTTTAGTGTGTTGCTGCTGCAACATAATAAGGATCAAACTCAATTTAGTCTGCCAGAAAACTATGGCGAGCTGCACGGCAAAATATTCAAGTCATTTTTAAAATCAAAAACCTACAATGATAACTTTAGTAAACCACCTGTGATTTGCTTAAGTGTTTCAAGTAGTAAGACTTATCATCAGACTGCTAATCAGCATCCTGTACTGGGTATTGAATACCTGCAAGATGAATATTCGTTAACCGATGAATACTTTGCCAAAATGGGCTTACAGGTGCGCTATTTTATGCCCCCAAATAGTGTTGCCCCGTTGGCATTTTATCATCGTGGTGATTTGCTGAGTGATTACACCGATCTTGAGCTGATTGGTACCATTAGCACTATGGAAACCTTCCAAAAGATTTACCGACCTGAGATTTACAATGCCAATTCTGCGGCAGGGCAATGCTATCAACCCAGTTTAAAGCATCAGGATTATTCCCTCACTCGCATTGTTTATGATCGCGAAGAACGCAGTCAACTGGCCATTAAGCAGGGCAAATTTACTGAAGAACACTTTATCAAGCCATACCAGAATATTCTTGAGCAATGGGCGGCGAGCAGCTCTGTTTAACGTGCGACATCCTTTAACTCACCAAAATAAAGAAGATGATTGATAATGAATAGTTTATTGATGAAAAAAATATTACCGACCTCAACAGCTGGCAGCCTGCCTAAACCTTCCTGGCTTGCAGAACCTGAGAAACTCTGGTCACCCTGGAAATTAGAAGGTGAGCAACTCCTTGAAGGCAAACAGGATGCTTTACGCGTGTCCTTGCATGAACAACTGCAAGCAGGCATCGATATTGTCAGTGATGGCGAACAAACCCGCCAGCATTTTGTTACCACGTTTATTGAGCACTTAAGCGGTGTTGATTTTGAGAAACGTGAAACCGTTAAAATCCGTAATCGCTACGATGCCAGTGTGCCGACAGTAGTGGGCGCGGTGTCTCGCCAAAAGCCAGTTTTTGTTGAAGATGCCCAGTTTTTACGTTCGCTCACGGATCAACCGATTAAATGGGCGCTACCAGGGCCCATGACCATGATTGATACACTGTATGATGCGCATTATAAGAGCCGTGAAAAACTTGCCTGGGAATTTGCCAAAATTCTTAATCAGGAAGCCCTTGAATTAGAAGCTGCGGGTGTTGATATTATCCAGTTTGATGAGCCTGCATTTAATGTGTTTTTTGATGAAGTAAATGACTGGGGCGTTGCCACCCTGGAACGAGCCATTGAAGGACTGAAATGTGAAACTGCCGTGCATATTTGCTATGGCTACGGCATTAAAGCCAACACAGACTGGAAAAAAACGCTGGGTTCAGAGTGGCGGCAATATGAAGAAGCGTTTCCCAAACTGCAACAATCCAAGATCGATATCATCTCACTGGAATGCCACAATTCTCGTGTGCCAATCGACCTGATTGAACTGATTCGCGGTAAAAAAGTAATGGTTGGGGCGATTGATGTGGCAAGCAATAGCATTGAAACCCCAGAGGAAGTTGCCGACACGCTACGCAAAGCGTTGCAGTTTGTCGATGCCGATAAGCTCTATCCATCTACCAACTGTGGCATGACGCCATTGTCCCGTCAGGTCGCAAGAGGCAAGCTCCACGCCTTAAGTGCAGGTGCTGATATCGTGCGGAAAGAACTTTTAACCAAATAATTTTTAGCCCAACAGCTCTTGACCCAATGGCAAACTGTTTGGTGAGGTGTAAAGGGTTAGCTGTTCGATGAAGTACCAGCGTGATGCAATCGCGCGGTATGAGTCAATCTAAAGCAAAAAGCTAAGGTTCAATTTTGCAACAATTTGGAACAAGGTGATGATAAAAGTAACTGACTTTAGAAATGCAATGTCCATGCTAACCAGTGCGGTCAATGTGATTACTACGGCAGGGGTGTCTGGTCGTTATGGATTTACTGCATCTGCCGTATGTGGTGTCACGGATACACCGCCGACATTATTGGTCTGTATGAATAAAGCATCTCGATCACATGGTCATTTTGTAGAAAATAAAATTTTAACCGTTAATGTTTTAGGGGCGCAGCATCAGCAGATTTCCAACGCATTTTCGTCCCAGATGAGTCCAGAACAGCGCTTTGAATATGGCAACTGGACAGCATTACACACTGGTGCCCCTGTTTTAACAGATGCCTTGGTAAGTTTTGATTGCCAAATTGAGCAAATTCAGGAAGTGGGAACACATAGTATTTTTATCTGCCCTATTGTCGCAATTCAACATAGTCAACAAGAGCAAGATCAGCAAGACCAAGACCAACAAGATCATGGTCAACAGCAGCAAGGGCTGGCCTATTTTAATCGTGCTTATCATTCTATTGGGCATCACGATACTGGTGATCAAAACACTGGTCACCAAAACATAGAGCAGCAAGCTGGCCAGCATACAAATCAGGCAGAAATTGCTTAAGCCCTCTTTGCTTTAACACGTCGATCTCGGAACCAATTATTATCGTGGAATTAATTATTTTTTTAGTCATCGGCGCACTGGCGGGTTTTGCCGCAGGACTTTTTGGTGTAGGTGGTGGCACCATCATCGTCCCTATTTTGTATGTGGTATTTACCCAAATGGGCTACGATCCTGACGTAATCATGCATATGGCGCTAGGAACTTCGTTAGCGACCATTATGGTGACCTCTATTAGCTCATTAATGGCACACAATAAAAATGGTGCAGTCATCTGGCCAGTATTTAAAAATCTGGCGCCTGGGCTGGTTATCGGTTCTTTTTTAGGCGCAGGGATTGCAGGCTTACTTTCTGGCGCACATTTGCAATTACTGATCGGCGTTTTTGTGATTTGGGTGGCTTACACCATGTTTGCTGGTGCAAAAAAAGTGGTCGATCAGAATAAATTACTGCCTTCAACGACCAAACAGGTATTTGCAGGGACTGGGATTGGCGTTGCATCAGCAATTTTTGGGATTGGCGGCGGGAGCTTAACCGTACCGTATCTCAATCATTATGGCATCATCATGCAAAAAGCAGTTGGTACATCAGCTGCATGCGGTTTACCAATTGCCATTGCGGGTGCTGTGGGATTTATGTTTTTTGGGATGCAAGAGCAAGTTAATGTTCCCAATGCCATTGGATTTGTGCATATTTATGCTTTTTTAGGCATTAGTATCATGAGTTTCTTTACAGCCAAGCTCGGTGCAAAAGCAGCACATGCATTATCGCCCAGCGTACTTAAAAAATGTTTTGCAGTCATGTTATTGATTGTTGGCTGCTTTTTTATTGTTAAGGGATTTGTTTAACAATCCGTTTTCATTGCTGGACTAAAAATATAAAACCCCTGTTATGGTCGTTTAATATGCGCATAACAGGGGTTATAAAATGAACCATAGTGAGTAATGGTTTATGGCTTGTCAGAAAAATGTAATGAGACAATAAAGTCTCATACTCAGCCTGTCCGTAAGTTATTGATATTTAGTTCACCCTAAAACAATAGAGTTTCATACTGCTTTTTGTTTTAGGATATTCAGGATGGGAAAGAAGACAATAAAGTTTCATACTAACTAAGATGTGGAAATCAGCTGAGCTTTTTCTGCATCGTAGTAAACAGTCTCAATAGAGCCATTTTTAATGTGCTCAATAATGTCATTAATGATGTTAAGAGAAACCAAGAACCATTCTTTTGGTTTCACAGGTTTCCCAAATCTATCTTCGATATTAATATCCAACTGAGCTGATTGTAGGACTTTATGAATAAGCTTTTCTAATTTATGCGGCACAATATTTTCTGGTAACCCATAGCTAGCAACAAGCTCAACATCTGCGAGTAGATAAGTAGGATCATTCTTTGCATCAGTAATCCGCTGGTTGACCTTACTTGTGGTCACACCAATTTTGTGAATGACATCTTTATGCTCTTTAATGAATGAGTTATCTGACTTACTTCGCAAGACATAAATAGTGCCACTTTTAATTTCGATGTGATTCTCCTCGTCTTGAGACTCAGATGAATGAAATAATGGCCCTGCATTGTTTTTAACTAAAATTCGTCGACTTGTCTTATCACTATTTAAGGCTTTCTTCAAAGAGCGCATTAATAAATTACTCTCTGTACCATTAGAATAAATAGCTCGCAATCGAGCATCTGTTTCACCATTAGGAGCTTTAAAATACTCTCCGACTTCAGCAACATAGACGATTTGACCATCTACAATGAACCAATCATTAAGTTCAATACTTGCATCTTTACCGAAAGCTTTTGTTATACGTTGCCCATTTTCAATATCTGAATTAATCTGATCAAATAAAGTTTTAAATACATCGAAATCTGAGCAAACTTTGCGAGTTGCCGTTAGCTCATTTGCATCACGCTCTTTTTGGGTTCTCACATTCTGTAAGACAAGAATATTTTCTTCATCTTCCAATTCAATCCCTAATTCAGAAAGTAAATCATCATCCTCTAATTCAGATATGTCAGATGGTTCAGAAGTAATACTATTTAATAGATTGTGTTGATCAAAGTCTTTTAGAAGAGATATAGCTTCAGGCAATTTTCTAAGCTGATTAAGCCTAACAGCATAAAGGCGTTCAAAAATATCAGTATCATTTGAGTTGGATGGAACTCTATGGTTTTTTTCGTAGAATTGAACAATTTCTTCAAATCCAGAGATCAAACGCTCTTCTTTGGCTGTATAGGTCACCTGTTTTACTGGTGCTAAATCTATACCTAATTCTGATAGCAAATCATCATCAGAAATATCAGCCATAAAATTTACCTTGTTTAACCTAATAGTTCGAATTTATCGAGATGGACTACAACAGAACTCATTGCAGAGTTCTGTTTAATTTTGTCAAGACGAGACGCACATAATTTTTCAAAGATATCTGCATCATCATTAAGGCATGGAACTCGTTGATGAGTTTCATAGAAGACATTAATCTCCTCAAACCCAGAAATTAGACGCTCTTCTAACGGGGTTAAAACCTTAGTAGATTTTAACTCAAGTTTGATTTCTAGTTCATCTAGAATCTGTTCATCTGAAAGACGTTTCATTACTTATTGTCCAATATCAAATATCAGATTTCGCTTTTTCTTGTGCTTTGAATCTTGCAAAAGCTGCAACACCTTCTGCCATCCTTTTTTCCCAAGCATCTTGAGAATTTATATCTGGTAAACGACCACGTTCTTTTTTAAATTGTACTGCACGAATTGCTAAGTCTTTTGCCTCTTCAGGGCTTAGATTGATACGTTTAGCTGAAATATGAGCTTGGACTTGACGCAGTGTAGCCTCATCCATTGCTTTTGAAAGTACAGCATAAGCTGATTCAAATGGATTGATATGATCAATTAAGTCAATATCAAGATCTCTGACATTTATAAACCTCTTTACGCCTTGAATAAAGGCTAAATTTGATTCAGGTTTGTTATCAGAATCTGTAAATTGGGGAGTAGTTCCCCCAAGCGTTTCCTGCGCCTGTTCAAGTTCTTTCTTTGCTTGTTGAATTAAGTTAAAAGCTGCAATTGCATGTTGACGAACTGCTTCTTGATCTTCAGCTTCTAGCTCTGGGTATTTTTCCTGAACAATTTTCCCCAATGCTAATTGTGTTAGCTCTTCTGGAACAATATTCTCTTGGTCGAATAAGCCTCGTTCAATTGCTGATTTATTCTGTACAAAGGCTGTGATGATCTCATTCAAATCTTCCTTACAGATTCGATTAGCTTCTTCAGATTCGGGTTTTTTAAGGCCATTAATTTCAACATGGACTTGTCCTGTTTTATCATTAATACCTATATTATTTTTACCTTTCTGGTAACCATCTTCACCATAATCAAAGCCATCTAAAGCACCTTGATCTTTAGGAGTAAATTCAAAGCGTGGGGCAAGCACTTGTTCCATTAAGAGACTGGCTGCAATCGCTTTTAACATATCATTGACAGCTTCCACCACAAGCTTTTCTGAAGCATCTGGTTCAGCAATAAGATTAGTAAACTTTGCACGATGCTTGCCTTCGGCATCGCGTGTCGCACGACCAATAATTTGTACAATTTCAGTCAGACTGCTGCGATAACCAATTGTGAGAGCATGCTCACACCAGATCCAGTCAAAGCCTTCTTTTGCCATCCCCAGTGCAATGATGATGTCAACATGGTCTCGATTATAACGTTGTTTGGGATCTTTTAGGGCTGTTAATACCTTTGAACGTTTTGCGGCATCGCTATCATCTACAAGATCTGCAACTTTTAAAATACGTTTGTTACCAAATTCAGTTGTGTTTTCAATTAAATGAAATCCTGTTTGATCATCTACACCTTTCCAAGTACCTAGTTCATCCATAATGTGTTCAACTTCAAGATGTTTACCAATTTTAGTACTTTCTTTTGAGTTAACATTCGGAATATGAATGATTGTTTTTAGGTGGGGGTCTAATACTTTCATTACAGCATCAGTGTATTTTCCTGTATAGAAAAAATAACCAATATCAAGTGCCTTTAAATAGGTGTAGCCATTCAGCTGCTCATAATAAGTATAGGTAACTGTTTCAAACTTATTTTCATCTATCGGAGATAAAACTGCTTCTGAATCACCACGGAAGTAAGAACCTGTCATCGCAACAATATGAGCTTTATCACGTTCAATAAATTGGCTCAATTGAGCACCTAACTTATTGTCTGGATTACTGCTCACATGATGAAATTCATCAATCGCAATGAGCCGATTATCAAAAGATTCTATACCTAATTCTTCAACAGCGAAGCGGAATGTCGCATGGGTACACACTAAGACTTTGTCATCCCCTGCTAAGAACTCACCAACTGCCTTAACTTTAGATTTTGCCACTTTTTCATCATCGGCATTTGGAGCATTACATAAATTCCAATGTGGTTGAACCTTCCAATCTGCCCAGAATCCATACTTAGTGAGTTCCTCATCTGCGAAACTACTACCAATCGAGCGTTCAGGAACAACAATTAAAGCCTGTTGTATTCCTTGGTTTGCTAACTTATCAAGTGCAATAAACATCAATGCTCGTGACTTACCAGAAGCAGGTGGAGATTTAATTAATAAGTATTGTTCCCCCCGCTTTTCAAAGGCTCGTTCCTGCATTGGGCGCATACCTAACTCATTCGCCTTATTTGAAGCTCCAGTACAAGCAGTTTTTATTGAAACAGCAGGAACAGTTCGTTTATTTGTTGGATTCTCTAAAGTTGTCATGCTTTTTTCTTCCCAGCTTGTTTTGAAGTCATGTCTGTATACATTGAAAATAGTTTCTCTAGTCGCTCAGTATCATTTTTAAAGCAACGACCTATATAAATACGTTCTAAATATGCATCAATTTGACTATGTGCATTAAATATACGTGTTGGCAGGCTTTCTAAAGTCATGCCATTGTTATAAATATCATTTAGTGTAGATGGGTACTCTGACTCAATGGCAAGGAGTAAATCCTCAGATAAAGTAGTTAACTCCGCCTTCTGATTTGATGTCAATTTAGGTAATGGAAATGTATGCCAACCAAGATCATTTGAATATCTATAATCTTGTTTTAATTTACCACATACCGCTTCAACCCATAGATGGTGCAATCGACTTGCTAAAATCGCCACCTGAAAAATTTCTCCATCATAAATAGCTAAGGCTAAATTTGTTGGAATTACATTGTCTTTAACTAATATGGGAATACGACGCTGTCGTTTTTCAGAGGATAAATTCGGTAAAATTATTGCTGAATAATTCTGACTATGTCTATCTCGGAAAGCGTGTGGAATTTCTGCAAGTTTTGGTGCACTTGAGGACTTTCGAAATTCTTTACAAAGTTCAATTTTATCTTTTATTAAACTAATATTAATGGCTTCATTTAGATCGTTATCTTTAATCCATAAACAGTAACGAATTAAACCCTGATTTATTTCCTTAGCACCAACCACCTGTCTAACAAACTTCATTGCTTCAGGTGAATTCTCTTTCAAATATTCCACTTCTTCACGCGAAAGAAATAAATTCCCTCCGTCAAGAGGCATATTTCCTGAACGCATTACTTGCAAATCTGCTGAAAGTGGTTTTTTACTCTTTTCGACCACTATATTGTCAAAATCAATTAAGTACCCGTTAATTTTATTTACTTCAATCTTTTCATTTAAATTAAATAAATATTTTTTCTTATTGTTAATTTGTCGCAATCCAATAATAACACAATATACCGAAGCATTATTGGCAGCATTATTCGACCATGGGAAAGAGGTATAGGCAAAACTAATTTCACACCCTAAGTTAAAAACAATAGGCCAAAAACTTGGTACATGTCTACCTTGTACTACCGAATTGGTCGAGACTAGAGCTGCCGAAGCTTGTGTAAATTTACAATATTCAGCAGCTTTTAAATAAAAAGCTGTTACATAATCAAGCTCACCAAAACTACTCATGTATTTTGACATATAAAACTTCATGTCTTCTCTTTGAGCATCATTCTTCTTTTTCTGACCTGCAAAAGGTGGGTTACCACAAATATAAATTTCACCGCCTTCATTTTCAAAATCAATTTCCGTTTGCTCTAATGGTGTTTCAAATAAGTCATCTGCAACAACTTTTACTGCATTACCTGTCGGTGGACAAATACTTAACCAATCCAAACGCAAAGCATTACCACAGATAATCCAGTTCTCTTTAGAGAGAGGCAATACTGTTTGTAGTGCCTCAATCTGACCACAGTACTGAACATTCGATTGATACTCAGCAATCACCAGTGCTAAACGTGCAATTTCAGCGGGAAAGCTATTAATCTCAATACCACGGAAATTCGTTAATGGAATATCAGTTGCACGTCCTTCTTCATTACGAAGCTTATTAATTTGAGCCTCAATCTTACGTAATTCCTTATACGCAATAACAAGGAAATTCCCCGATCCACATGCAGGGTCAAATACACGAATCCGTGCAATACGTTTGCGTAAATTAAGCAACTTTAAAGGACTTTCCTTTGATGCTTCTAATTGCTCGTTTAAATCATCCAAGAATAGAGGATTTAGTACCTTTAAGATGTTTGGCACACTAGTATAGTGCATCCCCAATGAACCACGCTCATCATCATTGGTGACTGCTTGAATCATTGATCCAAAAATATCTGGATTAATTTTTTGCCAGTTCAATTCGCCAGCATGCAACAAGTAGGTACGAGCAATCTTTGAAAATTTTGGTACTTCTGTACTACCAGAGAATAGACCACCATTTACATAAGGGAATTTTCTCGACCAAACAGGAAGCTTTATATCTTCACGTTGAGGATGATCCACATTCATCGCATGGAATAATGTACTAATGACTTCATGTGTGTTGCTTGAATCACGTTCGGACATTTGTTCTATTGTATGAGTAAAAATTCCACTTGGCTGGAAAATTTCAGTATCTTCTGCGAAGAAACAGAAGATTAAACGTGCCATGAAGTGGTTCATGTCTTGGCGACGTTCCTCAGTCGCCCAATCTGGATTTTCTTTTAGTAATTCGATGTAGAGTTTATTTAAACGTCCAGTTGCACGTACATCAATCGGGTTGTCTTTAATTTCCCGAATGGTTGATATACCAGCTAATGGTAAGAAAAATCCAAAATGTTCCGCAAAATTTGAAAAAGCAGAGCTTATAGTCTCACCAGAAATCAGATCTTCAGCTTGTAAATCCACACCATCTGTAGCGAGAATGAACTTGGCCTTTGCTTTCTCTGTTGCCTTACTTTCTCTTAGTGCGTTCAAAGTTTGAGAGACTGAGTCCTGATCACATACAGCTATGTGAATATAGTTTCTTTGCAGTACACCGTTCTCAATGTCTGAAGAATTACTTTGACCAACACGTAGTTTTTTTATTGTTGTTTCTTTATTACCAAAAGCTCTTAAAAAGTCATAAGCAAACTCTTGAGCATCGAACGGTTTTTCAGCAAGTTCGGAGACGGCTGCTTCAATTTCAACGGCATTCATAGGCTTTAAGTAATATGTGATTAATCTTTGGGAATATTTTAGCAAATAAAGAACTTAAGCTATCATTATTTATCGTCTTTTAGTAAGGGAGCGAATTTTTATTTTGAAAGTAGCCAATTGCTTTGCGGATATATTGATTTTCACCCTTTTGTAAATTTAATTTTACAAATAGAGTATCTTTTCTATCTGTTTTAACCACCGATTAAACTCATCATCAGATTCAGTTGTTCGGAGAAGGGATTGTTCTCGCATATCTTGAATCAGTAGATTCCATTCTAAAATTAAGAAAATAGCGAGCTCTAAGTTTGAGAGTAGATGATGTGTACGCTTCGTTTTATGGTCATAAACTTGATGAGAGCGATCAAGTGATGATAGATCACGTACAGTTACATTATTCAGGATGAAATTATATTACTTAGCGTAAGACGTTATTGCCTACTTACAAGTGGTTTAATTAGACAATAAAGTCTCATACTAAAAATCCTAATTACTATGCTATTAAAATTAAAGATCTACTCATCTAAATTCATTTTTAAATTTCATTGTGAATATGTCTCTAATGATTGAGCAGTGTCAAAATTCCAAAGATGGATATTTCTAATCTCTTCGGTACGGTTATGTATTTTCTTTACGAAATCGTACATTAACCCAATATTTTCGTTAGGAAAAGAGAGCTTTTTTACTATTGCAAACCAAATCATTCCTAGTGACTGTGGTTTAGTTCCAAGGGGTAGCAAATTTAGCTGTTGATTGGAGGATAGTAGACTTCGATGGATTTCATCAACTTTAAGAAAAGTTTGAATGGGGTCATCCGCAGGGACAATATGGACATTAGAATTTTCAATTTTAATATGTTTGTAATTAGCATTAATTGCCTTGTGTTCCCAGCCTATATCAAATGCAGGTACACCTAGTAAAAAAGCTTTTTCACTATCAATAGCAATTTCATCGGATTGCATAAAGCCTGCTAAACGATAGGATTCAAAGCCAAGACTGAGAATATAAGCTGATTGTTTTGCTACTAAGGATGGTAAAAAAGGTGGTAAATAATTGATACCATTTCCCTCATCAGATAGTGAATGTTCTCCACTATAGGATGGTGTAAAAGAATTACTTTTTTCTTTCTTTTTGTATCTTTTTGGCTCTACGTAGCATATTGAGAAATTTATACGTTCTTTACATAAAGTGTAGAGCAAATATGTTAAATCGTGAACATCAAAGCAGGTCATATCAATCAATATTTTTTGATCTAAAAATTTATTTTTAATAATGGATGTATCTTTTATGGATATTTTTTCTTGATCAAGAGTGATTTGTAGATTCTGGGTAGTATGTTCATCATAAAAAACTTGAAAGTGACAAATTGATTTTTTCTCTTTTGTAAAAAGTTCCTGAGAATATCTTGATCTATCGTCTAAGCTGATTGAATTACCCACGATTAAAGTATCGAAAGAATTTACTGACTGATCAAATTCAGCTGTATTTTTATAATCAAACCAATTTATGCACTTCATCTAGAGTAACCCACCCTGTGGTGATTCCGAACTATGTGTGCTTTCAAACATCCCTCTAAATTTCTCCCATTTTAAGTTGTCGGTACCGCATATAATTTGGAAATTTGCAATAGTAAAGTTAACTTTATGCATTTTTCTATAGCTTATTCCAAATGCTGGTGCATATATTGGATTTAATTGGTAGTCATTTAGTGAGCGGTCAATGTCACGCTCTTTAGTGATATTAAATTGGAGAAGTACATTCCAACATAGGGCTTGTGAAAGAAGATTATGGGTCTTCTCATCAATTGTGCCAGTAGTTAAGCCAAAATGGTTATTTTCAGGTTCTGTAATAATCTCAGCCTGATGTGATATTCTAAACAACTCACCTAAGCGAGTAACTAATGTATCTAATTTTTGTCCCATTGGAGCAAAAGATATTACCTCTTTCCTAAGCTCTTCGCTTGTTTGAATAGCTCCTTTATGCATTAGTTGAGAAGGAATACTATTCATGTTTAAGATGTCAATTTCTTTAGCCTCATCATATTCAGCAAAGTATAGTTGGAAAGACTGATAGCATAACTCTAAGAAGTGTCTTACATTACCTGAACACAGTTTCATGAATGTATCGAACCCACTATAAATGGGTATATTGTTATAAGAAGACATATTTAGTTTATAAATAGCAGCTTGAATATAATGATTTTGTTTTTCTTCAAATTTTCTCTTTGAAACATTATCAAGGCTGTTATCAAGATATGATTTTAAAATATTTATATCAAAATTATTATGTTTTCTGATAACTGTAAGAGCAATAGACAAATATGGATTTTTACTAAGAATGTCAAAGTATTTTTCGCCAAGTGGATTTTTTAAGTCAGATAATTGCTTTAAAACTCGTGGAATAAAGTTCTTATTTTGATCGCAATAATTGTTAACTAAATTTTTTAAACTATGTTTTTTTAATAAATTAGATACTAATGTTAAACATTCATCTAGTTCGTAATTTTTAAATTGGTCTTTATTTACGGATACTAATAGTATTTTTGAAAAAAATCCTTCTATATTTTTACTTTCTGCAATGATGGTATCAATATCAATCGCTCTATAGTCATTGCGTCTTTGTAGTTGTTCACTTTCAGGATGATTAACATAAACATAATTCGAAACTGTAGCAAAAGCTTTATAAGCAACATTCCAGCTGATTAAGCTATTTGAATGCTTTCTCAAACCATTGATAAAACTTTGTTGATTTATACTTAAGTTTTCAAATTCATCAATATATATTTTGATGGAAAGATTTTGGAAAAGTCTAGTCTGTGTAAGTGAGTGAGCAAGAATTTTAATAATATTTTCAGGTGAAAATATTGTAAATTTTTCTTCATTCAAAGCCTTGGAGCTAATATCTCCCATTAAAAGATCAAGATTCAAATTTATTTCATTTAATTCTCTAATTGATAATTCAAAAATTTTATTTATTTTATCAATGAATTTTGATTCATCAAGTACGCCTGAAATTTCATTTTCAAAATGGAATTTTGCATTTATTAAGAATGAAACAATTTCTTTTGTAATTTCAATAGACACGAAAGATTGGAATGCATGAGTTGAGATTTTTTCATCTATCCATCCTCTTTCTAAAGAGCGAAAAAAAATAGTATTAGGTTTCCAATATAGAATCGTATTGCTTAAATTTTCAATTTTAGGATTCGCCTGAGGGTCTAGTTGTGACCAGTGAGAAAAGTATTTTAGATACATAGTCTTGCCTGAGCCACGACCCCCAATTAAAGCGATAGAGTGTTGAGAGTTAAGTATATTTACTTGATCATAGAATGGTGGAATAACAAATGATGAGAATACGCTTTCATTTTGTGCTTTGAACTCGGCTCTTGCAACTGAAACGTTTTTTAATAAATCTTGAATAGTAATCACTTTAAGCTCTCCGTGGTGCTAAAGGATAATAAGCTAATGCCCCATTATTAGCTGCTATAGCTGTTATATTTTGTTCATGGTGAATTAACCTAATAGTTTGGTTCGGACAGCCCCATTCAAAGATAATTGAAAGCATCGCATCATCTCTACCTAACCAGCTATTGCTATTTATACCAAATCTAGAACAAATATTTATTAATATCTCTCGCATCTCATTACTAGGAATTTGAATTCTATTAAAAAAACTATCCAATGCATCTTTATTAAAAAGCTCATAATCTAATGAAATTATTTCAGTTGGAATGATTTCAATATTTTGATAAATCTGATTAATATGTTGTATTCCTTTATGCATAGCTATCAATGGTGTATATATGAAATGACTTGAGGAGTTCGAGTAGCTGTTTAGCGTACAAATTTTTTGATGGATAAATGTTTCAAATTGTAGACCAGACCCAAGAAAATCATCAATGAAAATAATTAGATAATTTTTATTTAAAGCAGCTTCGCAATGTTTTTCGTGTTCCGCTATGTAACTTTGATTTACGATATTAGATAATCTTCGGGTAATTATTGCACTTGATTGAGATATGGTGCCTTTATCAACGCCAATAAATTTTATGTTCAGAGTATTTTTAGAATTTTTTATAATATTTAGCCACTCAAAGACATCATATGATTGATTATAAATTTCCTCATAAACGTTTTTGATTTCTTTGATTAAAACTCGAGTTATTGCTTTTTCCAGCATTTCAGAATTTCTATGAATAATATTCTCTAAAATAAAAAGAGCGACTACTTTTTCACGAGTATCAATAAAGTTGTTCAGCCACACTTTAATTTGAGATATACGACTATTCCTAATAACAAAAAGGTTCTGATCAAACATAAATTTAAATTTATTTAAAATCTCTTTTTCTTTGTCTCTAGTGAACTCCTCTAATTCCATTTCATCTTCAATATCCATATACTTTCCTATTTTTAGCAAAAAACTCTAAATTTTTAACATATTACTCTAAATTTTTTAAAATTCTATAGATGCTGTTTAAAGCAATGTGGTCATTACTTCTAAATATAGCTTGGATCTTATCATTAATTGCATCTTTAAGAGATAGTTCCGTAAAATTACAGTTGATTAATGCAAATTTGCATAATTTATTGTAATTTTCAGACTTTGTTTTACTTTTCCCACTTAATATTCTACTGATCTGTGATTGGTCTATGCCTGTATTTTTAACAATAAAATCAACAGTTATGATGTTATTTCTAACATCTTTTTTAAGTTGTGCTAACTCTATAGGTAAAATTTCTGTCATGAAGTTAACTTGTATATATGCAAACTTGCATATATAATAAAACAAAATTAGTTAAGAAGTCAAAAAATATGAGTTCTTTGATTAGAAAAAGTGAATTTGGTCAATTTGATACTCCCCAGCATATTGCATCATCAATTATGTCTATGATTTCTTACGATTATGATTTTTTTATTGACTTGGGGGCGGGGTTAGGGAGCTTATCAAGTCCATTTCATGATCAAAGTGGGTTATTGATTGAACTAGATGAGACTAGATGCGATAATTTACGGTTTAAGCTAGGTGAAAATTTAACGATAATTAATGCTGATGCTTTAGATAAAAAAATATCCTTAAAAAGTGCTACGAACTGTCAATCAATTTTGTATATAAGTAATCCGCCATTTCATAGAAAAAACACAGGTTATAATTTTGAGTACTTTGATTCACTAAATTTTGGTAATTCTTTCCATCAACTGGATATTGCATTCTTAGATAGAGTTTTAGCATCTAAAAACTCTAAATCATCAGTTGTTTTTATTGTATCAGCTCCATTTGTAGAGTCGGAAAGATATCTTGAACAACGAGATGCTTTTGTTAGAGAATTTAAGTCTATTGATGTTATTGGGCTAGATATAAAAACATTTGAACAGGCAGAAGTTCAGTCTTATGTGTTAATTGCACATCATTTTAGCAATAGACCTAATAAAAAAATTACATTAAAAAATATGAACTTACTTGGTAATATTGTTGATGAAATGGTGGTTGATCAGTCTCAAGCAAAAGAGAGTCTTAGTTACTTCTATCATAAACAAGTTCAAGCTATTAATAGCTCATTAGGAAAGGGCTATAAGACTTTAAAGGATTTTGATGTCAGTTTGATTAGAGGAAGTCAGACTAGAAAATATTTTAATGATCTTGGAAAAAATTTTATTCATACAACAGACTTGAAAGATCAATATTTATATTTAGATCGTAATTATAAGGTAGATAGTTTATATAACCACGTTGAGGAAAATGACATTCTTATTTCAAGAGTAGGACGTCGATCTTTAGCTAGAGAGTCTTTAGTCAAAGAAGGTGGAAATATTTTCACTGAATCAGTTTTTAGATTAAAAACGAAGTCTAAAGATAATCAGTTGATATGGAGTAGTATCTCTAACGAAGTTGGAAAAAAATGGAGAGAGTTACATGCTCAAGGAAAGTGTGCTAAGTATTTGACACGAAATGCAATTTTGAATATTCCTATTACATAGAAAATAGTTGTGAATACTAGCACTTCCGCTGACATCATAACTTTAGCATAGTTTTTCTTTCAATCGCTCATAGGGTGTTTTTCCATCCATAGCAGCATGAGGTCTGGCATAGTTATAAAATGCCTCCCATTCCG
>JAEWKT010000057.1 GCA_023393635.1 Pseudomonadota bacterium | reverse complement strand
CATTACCGTTTAAAGGCGATTGGACACGTCAGGTTCGTCCGGTACTGTTTGCTGAAGGTGCACAAGTATTTGATACCCAGTGTGATATTCCAAAAGGAAACTTATACCTGAATTCGAGTAATACTCAAGTCAATGCGAAACAGTATTGTGAAGATAACTTCGGTTTTGATGCAGGCAATATGCGTTATAGCGTAGGTGCAGGTTTTACCTGGATTACCATGATTGGGCCATTATCTCTCAGCTATGCTTATCCGTTAAATGAAAAATCCGGTGATAATACTAAAAATATCCAGTTTGAAATCGGTCGTACTTTCTAAGTACGACTCTGAACGGGTTGAATAAAGGATATTTACATGAAAAAAATATTAATGAGTCTGGCTTTTGCAGGTTTGGCAGGTACATCGATGGTACATGCTGCGGGTTATGGTGTGGTTGATTTGGAAAAAGTGGTAGAAAACAGCACTTATTTAAAACAACAAAATCTTTCTTTACAACAAAAAGTAAAGCCGCAAACCACCAAGCTTGAACAGTTGGCTAAACAACTGGAAGCTCTGCAACAACGTGCTCAACAAACCCCTAATTTATCAGATGCTGAAAAGCAGAAAATGTCTACGCAATTTCAGACTCAGCTACAAGAGTTTAATACGCTTCAGCAAAGTGTACAGACAACTGTACAGTCAACTATTCAGTCGATGAACAAGACTATGGATGGTCGAATCAAGCAGGTGGCAGAACAATTACGTAAAGAAAATAACTTAGATGTTGTTTTGAATAAAAATTCTGCGCTTGCTTATGACTCTAAGTATGATTTAACTGATAAAATGATTCAAAAGGTTAATGTTATTAAGTAATCCATGAATCCTAGACAATTTCGCTTAGAAGATCTTGCTCGCCTGGTACAAGGCAAGTACGTGGGTCAATCTGATTTAATTTTAGAAGGATTGGCCAGCTTAGATGCGGCTCAAGCGAAACATATTGCATTTGTAAACGCTGATAAATATCTAGATCATGCACGTGCTTCAAAAGCAGGTGCGCTGATTGTTACTTCAGTTCTAAAAAATCAGTTAGATACGCACAATAACTTTATTGTGGTCGATAATCCTTATCTTGCTTTTGCTATCCTGACGCATGTTTTTGAAAAGAAAAATCAGCATCAGGGGATAGAAAGTACAGCACAAATCCATCCTTCTGCCATCATTTCCGATAGTGCCTATATTGGGCATTATGTGGTTATTGGTGAGCATTGCGTAGTAGGTGATAACACCATCATTCAATCACACGTTAAAATTGATGATGATGTAGAAATTGGTCAACAGTGTTTTATTGATTCACATGTTACTTTAACCGGTGAAACAAAAATCGGTGATCGCGTCCGTATTCATGCCAATACGGTGATTGGGGGAGAAGGCTTTGGTTTTGCTCCTTATCAGGGTAAATGGCATCGTATTGCACAATTAGGTTCAGTGAAAATCGGTAATGATGTCCGAATTGGATCAAATTGCAGTATTGACCGTGGTGCACTCGATGACACCATTTTGGAAGATGGTGTCATTATTGATAACCTTGTGCAAATTGCGCATAACGTAAAAATTGGTGCAAATACAGCACTTGCTGCAAAATGTGGTATTGCAGGCAGTACGACAATTGGCAAAAACTGTGTGTTGGCTGGAGCAGTTGGAGTTGTAGGTCATATTAATATTGCCGATAACGTGACGATTACCGGGATGTCAATGGTCACAAAAAATATTTCTGAGGCGGGAAGCTACTCTTCTGGCACGCCTATGCTGGAAAGTTTGCACTGGAAACGCGCTGCTGTACGCTTTAAACAATTAGCAGATGTGCCATTGACCCAATTACTGAAACGGCTTGATCATATACAGGCTCAAATCGAGTCCCTTGAATCAACTTTTAAGCGTAAATAGATTATGATGACTGAGTCGAATACTCCTGCATTTACGAAGCCTGAATTGCCAATGCACATTCAACAAATTCGTGAATATTTACCTCACCGCTATCCCTTCTTATTGGTCGACCGTATTGTGGATGTGACTGATAATGGTATTGTGGGTTATAAGAATGTTTCAATCAACGAAGAGTTTTTACAGGGACATTTCCCGGGCTATCCAATTATGCCGGGTGTATTGATTGTTGAAGCATTAGCTCAAGTCTCTGGTATACTTGGTTTTATCATGAATAATGAAAAACCTGGCCCAGGTTCACTGTTTCTTTTTGCGGGCGCTGAAAAGGTTCGTTTTAAAAAACAAGTCGTTGCTGGTGACCAATTGGTATTAAAAGCAGAATTGGTTATGCACAAGCGTGGCATTTACAAATATAATTGTATAGCCACAGTGGATGGCGTTGTAGCAACAACCGCGGAAATTATGGTTTCGCATCAAAAAATAGAGCAGGCATGAGTAATAACGATTTAATTCACCCAACCGCCATTATTGACTCATCTGCAGTGATTGCTGCAGATGTACAAATCGGTCCTTATTGTATTATTGGACCACAAGTGACTATTGGTGAGGGCACCAAACTACATTCACATGTGGTTGTGGGTGGCTATACTCGAATTGGAAAAAATAATGAAATCTTCCAGTTTGCGAGTGTGGGTGAAGTTTGTCAGGATTTAAAATATGCAGGCGAAGAGACCTGGCTTGAAATTGGCGATCACAATTCAATTCGCGAGCATTGCAGCTTGCATCGTGGTACGGTTCAAGATCAAGGACTCACCAAAATTGGTAGCCATAATTTATTGATGGTCAATACTCATATTGCACATGACTGTATGGTAGGCGATCATAATATTTTTGCCAATAATGTTGGTGTTGCTGGACATGTGCATGTAGGCGATCATGTGGTTGTGGGTGGTAACTCTGGTATTCACCAATTCTGCAAAATCGATTCTTACAGCATGATTGGTGGCGCATCGCTGATTTTAAAAGATGTACCTGCTTATGTGATGGTTTCTGGTAATCCAGCACATGCCTTTGCAATGAATGTTGAAGGTATGCGTCGTAAGGGATGGTCTAAGAATGTGATCCAGGCCTTACGTCAAGCCTTTAAATTGATTTATAAAGAAGGTTTAACAACCGAACAGGCCATACAGCAGATTCGCACGGATTTGTTACCTGAAGCGCCTGAGGCACAGTTATTGATTGATTCTTTAGAGCAATCTAAGCGTGGTATTGTTCGTTAAGCGAATATAGCTAAAAAAAAGACACCCAAACGGGTGTCTTTTTTTTATTTCTTTAAATATCCCACTTCTTCAGATTTAGGATAATTTTTTTGCAGTTTGGTTTTAAGCTGCGTGGCCAAGGTAGTGTTATGATCGACATCTTTGGCTATATTGTAGAGCTGATATAGAGAGCGTGAGGCCTTTGCAGAATTGGGGTATTGATTGACCACAATATTATAGTTCTTTTTAGCTTCGTTATAGTTGGTTGGTTCAATCGCCAGATTAAATTCAGCGAGCCAAAAATAGGCATTACTAATATAGACACTATTGGGATTGTTCTTAATAAAGTTTTGCATGGGTGCAATGGCTTTTTTTGCACCACCTTGTTTATAGGCATCTAAAGCGACAGTATAGGCTGCTTTATCCAGTTCAGCTGAAGACTGAGCGTTAACGGCCGTTGCTTGCGAATTGGCAGCTGTTGCCTTGGCAGTTGGTGTTTGCGTATTTGTAGTTTTGGCTGCTGGTTGGGTAGTGGTTGCTACTGGGGCTGTGCTGGTGGTGTTGGTGCTGGGTGAAGTATCCTGTTGGTTATCCTCCTCTGAAGTTGCGCTTTCAGGATCAACCTTTTGTTGCAATAACTCGAGACGCTGGTCCAAGTCGGTATAGCGATTGGTCAGTTCGTGTTTAAGCTGTTCAATTTCGTTGTCCTGTTCTTCAATTTTCCCACGCAAGGCACGAATGTCATTTTCTAATTGCTGGTTTTTCTGCATGATCTGCCAATTCAGATTGGTGGGCACATTGGCAACAGCTGCACCTGAATTAATGGCGGCATTGTTAGCACTGGATTCAATACTGCTATTTTGACTTAAATCACGTGATTCAATCGGGACATTGGCATAAAGTGAAGCGGAACCCAGTAAGGTGAGTACACATAAAGCATGCTGTTTGAGCATCATAAAAAAACATCCATTTTGTATTTTTCGGTACTTTCTAAACCCAAGATTTTAGAGTGTGACCATTTAAAAGACATGACGACATTAAAAACGTCCAGCCCATGAAATGCAATATGCATTTACAATCTTGTCGTAGTTTTAAAGTAATTGATTGTGCTGATAAAAAGCATGTAAAAATGGCGTTTACACTGCATATTGTTTTTTAAATAATCAAATGAAAGCGCTGTGGCTAGAAAAGCGATTTGAACGCTTGCAAGTTAAATAAAAATCTCTATACTCTGTTCTTGCAATGGTAGCCCTGCCGGTTACTTCGCAATTGTACTCCACGAACCCCGCCAGGACCGGAAGGTAGCAACGGTAGTGGAAATATGATGTGCCGAAGGCTTGCTGGTAGGGTTGCCACCAGTTTTAAAAATAATAAAAAATAATGAAAATCACACTTCCTATTATTTCCTCAATATCTCGTTATTTTAAAATTACTCGCAACATTTTTTATATTCTAGTTCTATTGATAAGTATGAGCATGCTTATTC